>JAQYWR010000045.1 GCA_029379225.1 Nostoc sp. S4
CTAGCCCAATTTCGATTTGTCCTACTTCCCACAGCATTTCCTGCTGTTTTTCATAAATAATTATTTTCACACAAAGTTTTTTTGAGATTTTATTTTATCAAGTCTTTTAAAAGTAAGCTTTATAAAATCTTTATAAATATGCAAAAGTTAATGTTACTATACCCGTGGATTCAGGAACACCAGTTGCCGATGCACATCCTGCTAATTGTGATGCGGCAAGAGTAACAGTTTTTACTACACTGCTATTTAGATAGCGTCCAGAAGTAACTTCGCCATCAGATGTTACACTTATTACAGCTGCACCCATAACTATCTCTTCCCTCTCAAACTTTACAGTGCTATTTGTTTTATTACTCCAAATATATGTAAAGGTGGCGGGAGATGAAGATATCTCACTACACGAACTGCTAGGAAAAAAAAGCATTTTGCTATACTTCCCTGAGACAATTTTAGCATCACCATTGCATGTCTTCAATTCCCCGTTTATGTTGGCACTAGTTGGTTTGGGTTTTTTGTTATCGGGGGACTGTAAGTAACATTTTCTTGTCCTTGACAAGCGAGAGCAGTAACCTGAGCATCGGCTGATTGTCCCGCTAGACTAAATTTAACACCAAGGATTACAGTAGCAATAGTGCAAGCAAGAACGGAAATTTGATGGGGAATATTAAGATGGATAAAAAATTCTTTCGATACAACCATGATTTTCTCCAATTTCTATTAAATTTCAAAAACTTTCATGCACTGAGGACCACAGTTTTTGCATACCTATCTTTCTGATTCGCATAGCAAATTTCACCCTCATTAAAAGTGAAGGCTACACAATTTATCGAACTCAAAATAGTTAAATAGAGTATTTAACTGATAACTCGAACTGTGCGTTTATTAGATGCTGAATATACATCAAGCATATATACTACGTCTGCTAGTTAAAAAACAGTATTTAAAAGTATAATAAGCTACAATTTTTTAGATATCTAACCTGATTAGCAGGAAGTATTTCCCCTGAAAAATCTTACTTCCCTCTAAAGTTAGATTTTGTATATAGCAAAATGTTATAAATCTTTATGTAACGTGTGGACAAAAAACAAACAAAATTTATGAAGACAAATTACGGTAAATTGCTGACCGCGTTGGTAGGCGTAGCAGGATTAAGTAGTTTTAGCCTTTTGATTACTTTACCATCTGATGCCAAAGAAGTACTAAATCCTAACCCCAGTATTTTCAACGAGGCTCCCTATAATCGAGGTGAACGCCTTCAAGCAAACGCTCAGTACACACCTACTAAGGCTGTTTCAGAAGTAGACAAGGGCAATACCAAGCGTCAACAAGTAGCCCAAAGTAGTGGGGGTGGGACGCTAAATCCCAGACCAAGTATTTTTAACGAGCCTCCCTATAACCGTGGTGGTAGTACCCCGCCTAGTGATGTTCCATCTCCACCATCCCGCACTCCACGCCCTATCCCTGAAACTCAACCCAACACACCACCAACAGAAGTACCATCTACCGCACCTACTACTCCTACTACACCACCTGCTGGCACAAGTGAAACTCAAGGCAAAAATTTGTTAGCTTTGGCAGAATCAAACGCTTCCTTTACAACTTTAACCAAAGCTTTGAAAGCAGCAGGATTGACTCAAGCTTTGCAAGGCAAAGATAACTTGACGATTTTCGCACCCACAGATGCAGCCTTTGCTAAATTGCCAGCAGACGCATTGCAAGATTTGTTGAAACCAGAAAACAAAGAAGTATTACTCAAGCTGTTAACTTACCATGTAGTGCCTGGTAAGGTATTGTCTGCTGATTTGAAGTCTGGTGAAGTTAAAAGTCTTGAAGGAGGGACAATCAACGTTAAAGTCGATCCTGCTACTGGTGTGACTGTCAATGATGCTAAAGTGACTCAGGCTGACATGACAGCCACCAATGGTGTAATCCATGCCATTGATAACGTAATTTTGCCTCCTGACTTGTAGTTTTTGAAAGATGACTTATGAATGATGACTGTTAACCGTCAACCGTTAACAGTCAACATCAAATCCCATCCCTTTGAGGGGTGGGATAAGCTTAAAACTGCTATCTCGACTCAAGGCTTAGCACTTTTTTGTCATAAATTAGACATTACATCTCGTGCAGCTGCTAAAGTTTGGTCTATGTCTTCTTCGGTGTGAGCCAAAGATGTAAACCCAGCTTCAAATTGAGAAGGTGCTAAGTAAATACCGCGCTCCAACATACCGCGATGGAAGCGTCCGAATTTGACTGTATCAGACTTTTTCGCATCTTCATAGTTGTGAACCGGGCCAGATGTAAAGAATAGCCCGAACATAGCACTGATTTGACCACCACAAGCCGCATGACCAGTTTCTTTAGCTACTTGCAGCAAACCATCTGCTAACTTCTTAGTAATTCGGTCAAGATACTCGTAAGTACCGGGCTTTTGCAGCAATTCCAAAGTCTTAATACCAGCAGTCATAGCTAAGGGATTACCTGAAAGAGTTCCGGCTTGATATACAGGGCCAGCAGGGGCAACCATTGACATAATATCTCGACGACCACCATAGGCTCCTACTGGCAAACCGCCGCCAATTACTTTGCCTAAAGTAGTCAAATCAGGAGTAATGCCAAACTTTTCCTGAGCGCCACCGTAACCGATACGGAAGCCCGTCATCACTTCGTCAAACACCAACAACGCCCCATGCTCGTGAGTAAGTTCCCGTAATCCTTCGAGGAAACCAGCATCAGGCGCAATAAACCCAGCATTACCGACCACTGGCTCAAGAATGACACCAGCAATTTCGTCCTTATTTTCTTCAAACAAGGCTTTGACAGCTTCTAGGTCATTGTAAGGTGCAGTTAAAGTGTTGCTAGTTGCTGATTTAGGCACACCTGGCGAGTCTGGTAAACCAAGTGTGGCAACACCAGAACCCGCCTTTACTAGAAATGTGTCGGCGTGTCCGTGGTAGCAACCTTCAAACTTGATGATTTTGTCTCGGTTAGTAAAAGCCCGCATTACACGCAAAACTCCCATACAGGCTTCAGTTCCCGAGTTAACAAATCTTACCATCTCGATGCTAGGAACAGCATCGATGACCATTTCTGCTAAGACATTTTCTAGTATCGAAGGGGCGCCGAAACTGGTACCTTTATTCAAGGCATCATGTAACGCTGCAATCACTTCTGGATGAGCATGACCGCAAATAGCTGGCCCCCAAGTGCCTACATAATCTATGTATCGGTTGCCATCTACATCCCAAATGTAAGCATCTTTAACGCGATCGAAAACAATGGGTTGTCCGCCTACAGATTTAAAAGCACGAACTGGAGAACTGACTCCTCCTGGCATTAGGTTTTGAGCAGCGCCAAAGACTTCTTGTGATTTTGTTGTTTTAATTGAGGTATTTACCAAGGTTCTCTCCTAACAGTGGGCAATAAAAAGCTCTATCTTAGGATAGGGTCAAAAGCTGCTTAGAACTTCTATCGTATAAAATTAGCGGAACCAAGAAAATAACAATATGTTATACAAGTCTAATGAAGACTTGCCTTTAGATATTCGGACTCGATTATCTGAGGCATACCAGGATCTTTACCGGGCAGCTTTTAACTCGGCGATTCATTGGTATGGTGAAGCTTCAAAAGCTCACCAAGTCGCGCGAAGTGCTGTGAAGATGCAGTCTGCTATGGAACGAACTGCTCTTGTTGAAAGCTGAATTAAGATTACTGAATTCAAAAAAACATACCAGCTGCCCTATTTAGAATGATATCGTGAATCCATGAATCATTCTCATTAGAGCAGAGTAGCTGGTATGTATTCTAACGATTCGCATTTGCTACATTACGCCATCCCTATTAAGGAAATTCGCTACGATGAACGGGGTCTAGTGCCTGCAATTGTCCAAGATTATCTCGATGGCACTGTCCTGATGATGGCGTGGATGAATCAGGAGTCGTTACAAAAGACTTTGGAAAGTGAAGAAACTTGGTTTTGGAGTCGTTCTCGGCAAGAGTTGTGGCACAAAGGAGCGACTTCTGGGCATATTCAAAAAGTGCGGAGTATCCGTTATGACTGTGATAGTGATGCCTTGCTAATCGGGGTAGAGCAAGTAGGAGATATTGCCTGCCATACAGGAGAACGGAGTTGCTTTCACCAAATAGAAGGAAAAATAGCTCCTCCACCAGGGGACACGTTGTCACAATTATTTCAACTTATATGCGATCGCCGCGACAATCCAATTGAAAGTTCTTATACCTGCAAGTTATTAGCAGGCGGTGACAATAAAATTTTAAAAAAGATTGGTGAGGAAAGTGCTGAGGTGGTAATGGCTTTTAAAGACGATCAACCAGAAGCGATCGCCGATGAAGTCGCTGATTTGCTTTATCATACTTTGGTCGCCTTGGCTCATCATCAAGTTGATTTAAAATCGGTGTATCAAAAGCTCCAAGAACGTCGGCGATAGTCAGTGTAGGAAAGAGAATTAATTTAACCTTGTACCTACGGGTTCAACTTCTCTCGCCAAACCAATATGTGCCAACGATAATGAGATATCGTTAAATTTTATCCCGGCTAAAGCCCACTGAAGTTCAAGTGTTCCCACCCAAAAACGCGCCCGGTCGATGACACTCGGTAAGATGGGATAGTCGCTTTCCATACGCCGCACAATACTTTCACCGTAATTACTCACCTGCACGGCAATATCACAAGCCGGGTCGCCCAAACCAGCTGTACCAAAGTCAATCAAACCGCTGATGCTCTCTAATATGGGATCAAACAGAATATGATACACTGCCTTATCGCCGTCGATTAGTACTGGTGTGTAGGTGAGGTCAAGTTCACCTGTAATCACGGGCGCAAAAAGTTCATGTATCCAAGTTTGCTGATGACGCCATAAATGAGGAAAAAGAGTTTCTTGAACTTGTTGATACAACTGCAACCAATCTTCACGGGAACGTTCTGCACCAGAAGAAGACACCCCAGCATTAACTAAAACTTGATTTGGAATGCTGTGCAATTGGTGATGAAATGTGGCTAATTGAGAGATAATACGCGCTTGTGATGCTTTACTGAGTTTGAGGAGGGTGCTACGGGATAGTGGTTCACCTTTAATAAATCTGTAGCTAGCAAAGCCTTCTTCTAAATGTTCAAAGTACGGAACCCGCAGTTCAACATATTTTTGCACTACTTCCAACACCTTAGCTTCATGGCAAAGCACTTGTTTTCCCCAGTCGTCTTTGGCAAAGCGACATACAAGCTGATGATTAACAATTACCACATCGTTGACCATCCCATCTTGATTAAAGTCAAGGTGGTCAATAGAGATTTTGGAATAGACAGCACGAATTTTTTTGAGATACAAAGGAGGAATATTCACAGTGAATCCTGACACAATTACAACAAACAAAAAATCAATATTTATCGAACTATTAGCCCGATCGCAGCGATTGATAATGATTTAGTTATTTGTTGTATCAACGTATCACTGTAATTTAACTCCTGAGAAATATCTACGTATAGAGCATAACACTATTTTAATGATGAATCAGCCAAAATTCGATTTAGGTACTGTAAAATTGCCACAGCGATCGCCACACTCAAAGAAAAGCCTAACCAAAAGCGATCGGCAATGATTCGCGGTTGGTCTAATGCCCATCCACCCAAGGGATGACCAATAGAATAGCCAACAGCCCAACACAAAGCGTTAATGGAGAAATAAACGCCGCGCTGATTTTCCGGCGCTAACTCAGTGACTAAAGAGGCAGCAGATGGGGTATAAGAACTAATTGCAAAGGCAAATACTCCCAATGCCAATGCTGCCCAAACTATATTATGAGATGTGGCAGTACCGCTTACCCAAATCAGTCCAAAACCAACTGCCCAAAGAATGCCAGAAACAGTGAGCGCGAGTGTGTGAGAGCAGCGTTTTAAGGCGCTGGTGACAGGCAACTGACAGATAATAGCTACCACCAAATGCCAAGCAAATAGTCTGCTAATGGTAGTTTCAGCAAATCCTCGGTCGGTACTTTCGATGACAAAGTTTTTGAAGTAAAGCGGCAGGATACTGTGTATCTGAGAAATGTAAATTGTAAAGAAGATATTAGCTGCAATGTAGACGAGGAAGCGACGATCCCTAAATACTGCCATCCAAGAAGCAAAATATTGTGTTTTTTCTTGGTCAATTTCCTGCCCCTTGCTATCACTAACTCCTACATAGATAACACCAAAAAACATTAAAAAAGAGATGGCATCAATTATAAATAGCCAGCGATAACTCCCAATTATCGCTATCAAAAACCCTGCCAGCGTAATTCCGATCGCTAACCCCAGATTATCTGCTAATCGACTGATGGCAAAAGTTTCACGGCGATTCTCAATCTCGCTGGCGTCAGCAACAATAGCTTCCACAGCCGGCCAATAGAAACCTATTCCTAAGCCGTTAATCAAGTTACCGATTACCAAAATAGTAAAATTATTGGTTGCAGCGAAAACTAAAGAAGCAACAGCAGAAATCGCCGTCGCCAGCAACAAAGTGCGGCGGCGTCCCCAGTCCTTAGAATCAGCCAAAGAACCACCAACAATCCGTCCGACAATGCCGGAAATCGAGGCACAAGCTAAGGCTACGCCAACGGTGGTTGCAGATAAACCGACTTCATTAACAAAAAAGATGGGAGCGTAAAACAAGGTAAAGCCGGTACCAACTTCCGAGAAAAATCTACCAATCGCCAAAATCCATACCTGGGGATGTATCGAGGGCAACCACGAGGATAACTGGGATTGGGAAGCTAATTTCATCAGCTTAGATGTCATCATTTTCTGATATTTTTGTAATTCTTATCATTAGCTGGAATTTTCCTCACTAATTCCACAGGGTTTCCACAGGGATTTTAGCAGTTTTCCACAGGTGTTCTACGAGCTAATGGGCTTGTCGCTGTCTACTGGGGATTGTTAATTAATAGTGGTCACGAACTTAAGGACTGAGTTTTTGTAAAGTTAAGTAACAAAAATTAGACTAAAAGGCTGATTGTATCGTGCTGATTTATTTTTTATACAAGCGTTTTTAACATTTCGCAGCATTGACAAACCCACCCCTTCTTAGCGCACAATGATGCGGCTTGCTTTTGTAGTCCATTCAACCGTTGACATCGACTGTGTAAAATTACCTGAGTTGTTGGCGTAGATTGTTGAGCAAGCGAAAGATTGTGTGAGGTAGCCCGAAGCTAGTTCACTACAAGCAACTTATCCCTCTTGATTGACCTCAGAGGAGGAAAATCTCATGAAAGCAACGGTTAGTATTTTTACAGAAATTCCCGAATCACTTCACGAATCCTTAAAAAACTACTTAGAAACCCATCCTGATTGGGATGAAAACAGAGTATTGACAGCGGCGCTATCATTGTTTTTACTCCAAAATGGAGAGAGCGATCGCCGTGCTGCTAGAGTTTATCTAGAAACTTTGTTTCACCATTCCTAAGTAAAAATACTCTAAATTGCCGCAGCAACAGCTAATCTACTAGACACCCCATAGGTACTGGTATGAAGGGCGTTATTCTGGCTGATGTTTTATATGGGCACAACAAACTTGTGCCCCATTAATGGATTTTGAGAGCGAGCAGCTGCTTTGCCATTGAGTGGTTCTAAAAGTTCAACGAAGCGGCGTGGAACCGCCTGTTCTGCGCGCTGCCAACGCTTTTCTAGTGCAAAGTTAAGTCACCACTCTACCTAGGGTCTCCCGACAGCCAAGCAAGTGGCGTCCGCTCCGATACGCAGCTAAGCCGAGTCTTCTACTGTCAAAGATACTGATGCATTCGAGCTTCGCAAGCTTCTCTAAGAGACGCTTTGCGTAGTTTGCTTCTCTGTAGGAGTACACAATTTTACTTTGCGCTACGTCCAACAGAACTGCGCTAACAGATGTCTGACGACAAGCCACGCCGAGTCGTCACTTTTCGCTACGTCGAAGACAGCTACGCTAACACCAAGCGAGTGGCTAAACTTTTGACAAAATTCAAAATAGTATTAGCAACTGACTGTTAGTGACTTGTTCGAAACTGACAAAAAACATCCCACTCTTCCCAATCAACGGTCAACAGTCATCAATCATGAGTCAACAACTTCAAACCGAATAATTTATTTCTTGGAGTTACCTTATGTAGCGCTTTTTGTCTAAATATACACTGAGGGTAGCACAGTTAGCTGTGCTACCCTCAGAACGGTACACCAGTTTGCTCAAGTTTGCTAAACCTTTGGTAGTTCCTCCAGATGGTTCTGAAACCAAAATAAATTTTATCCAAAATTGTTTTAGTCAAGAGTTAAAAAATTCTAGACTATACACTCAGGACTTGGCTTCCAACTGTTGAGGGTGAGCAGGAGATTCAAACTTATACCCTACACCACGTACAGTTTGAATTAACGCTGGCTGACTCGCATCAATTTCAATTTTCTTGCGAATTTGACCAATATGTACATCTACAACCCGCTGGTCGCCGACATATTCATAGTCCCATACCTCTTGAATTAGTTCTGCACGCCGCCAAACTCGACCTGGATGACTGGCTAAAAAATGCAATAAGTCGAATTCTAAAGCAGTTAAGGGTACTGGTTGGTTATTAAGTGCCACCTCCCGTCGTACAGGGTCGATCATCAGTTTTTCAAATACCAAGCGTTTCTGCTCGGCAGTAGTTATGACTCGCTGGCGTCTCAAAATCGCTCCTACTCTGACTTCTAGCTCTCCCAAACCAAAAGGCTTAGTGAGATAGTCATCAGCACCTTTAGAAAAACCGCGAATTTTGTCAGCTTCGTCAGCACGACTAGTCAGCATCAGGACAAAAACACCATTACGACTTTGCATCTCTTGGCAGAGGTTAAACCCAATTACATCTGGTAGATTCACATCTAGAATCACCAAATCAGGGTTAAATTGCTCAAATAGATTTAAGGCTGTCTTTCCGTCTTCGGCAGCCTCAACCTGATAGTTCTGCTTCATCAAGAAGCGTTGAATTAAATTCCGAACCGCAGGGTCGTCGTCAACAACAAGAATCTTGGCGGGAGCCATGACCATCACTTTGCACAAATATTCGTAAGATTAACAAGAAAGTTGCGTAAAAACACAGTTACCACTTGAGGAGTTATTAAGAATCTACAGAGCTACGGCATGAAAATCTTGATTATTCAAATAATTAATATTGGAATCATGATTATCGGCGATAAGAACGGGAAACTTCTGGAAAACCATAATCTAGCTCTGCAAGGAGTGCAGGTTTTGTAACTGTCAATGTGCCTACCATAAAGACGTTCAAACCTTAGCCACAGCGGTTTGTAAAACTCAAATACTTTTTATCCTTGTTAGGTGGTAACTTAAAACGTTTCAATTTTAAATCGAGAAGTGGTTCTACACCACAAGCGATCATTAGTATAATTAAAAAAATTCTGTTAGGGCACAGTAAGTTGCCAAATTTGAAACAGTAAAGTTAATTTTTTCATAAAAACTCTGCGTTTTAGGTACTATCTAGTTCAAATTCTAGATTAGAGCCAGAACTGGGCAACGACATGAGGGTATACACGGAGTTATAGCGATATGTTAAAGTGACTATAGTCTAAATCTCAAAGTCGGTCAAACTAACTCGTGCTACTATCCTGATAGACGATAAACATAAATCGAAATATTAAGTTTCGATTTAAGCAAAAGCTAAATTTGTTTTTTCTTTGACAATAGACTGCCGCTGACTGAGGCTGAAGTAACAAACTCCCATGAGCGATCAAAATCCCTACGAAAAACTTGGGGTATCAGAAGAGGCTTCCTTCGATGAAATTCAGGATGCTCGTAATCATCTATTCGAGCAACATAGTGGCGATGCCAAGCATCTAGAAGCGATCGAAGCGGCTTACGATGCGATTTTAATGGATCGTTTACGGATGCGTCAGGAAGGTAAAATCAAAGTTCCTGAACGTATTCGGTTTCCAGAGTTGCGAGTACAATCGCCTCCTAAAGAAACTCAAACCCCTCGCGAGCATTCGCCTGCATGGCTGCAACGAATGATAGATAGACCAACGCCTGCTGATATTCTTTTACCAGGAGCCTGGTATCTTGGTTTGAGTGCTATTAGTTTGTTTTACCCAGAGGGAGGCGACCAGGTTTTACAATTAGCATTAGTGGTTGGGGTAAGTATCGGTATTTACTTTCTCAATCGCAAAGAAGGCAAGTTTGGCAGAGCAGTTTTATTTACTCTGGTCAGTTTAATAATTGGCTTAATTGCTGGAGGTCTACTTGCTAGCTGGCTGTTACCACAAATATCATTCATAAATATTGGATCGAATCAGTTCTCGACGGCGCTAACTTTTATTTTGTTGTGGTTAGTTAGTAGCTTTCTACGCTAAATCTATTCTTTAAGAAACATACCTCTAGAAATATAGGGAGTAGGGAGTGAGCAGAGGGCAGAGGGAAAATAATAACTCTTAACTCCTCACTCAGCACCGGGTACTCTTAACTCCTGATTTAGCACTGGGCACTTATAATGCCCAATCTTTATGAATTAGTATTTTCCTCAGAGGCTTCAAACTTATAGCCGTAGCCGCGTACAGTTTTAATAAACTCTGGTACACTCGCGTCGATTTCCATCTTCTTACGAAGCTGGCCAATATGCACATCAACCACTCGTCCATCTCCGACGTATTCACAACCCCAGATTTTTTGGATTAGTTGTGGACGACTCCAAGCCTGACCAGGATGACTTGCCAAAAAATGCAAGATATTAAATTCTAAGGCTGTTAAGGTGAGAGGTTTATCATTAAGTGTTACCTCTCGACCTTCTGGGTTAATTACTAACTGCTTGAAGACGATACGTTGTGTAGGAGAGGGATTAATGTAGCGTATTCGCCTCAAAAGAGCTTCTACTCTCACTTCTACTTCTGCGAGACTAAACGGTTTAGTCATGAAATCATCAGCACCAGCGGCTAAGATTTTAATTTTATCAGCTTCGTCGGTTCTACTAGTCAATATCATCACTAAAACATTAGTACGACTCTGCATTTCTTGGCAGAGACTATAGCCATTAACATCTGGTAAATTCCAATCTAAAATCACTAGGGCTGGGTTAAATTGCTCAAACAACGATAAAGCAGTCTTACCATCTGCTGCCGATTCTATTTGATATTTCCGACTTAAAAAACGATAAACGAGATTTCGGACGCCGAAGTCGTCATCGACGATGAGAATTTTTGCAGTAGTATCGGGAACTGTAATCATAATGCTGCCTTGCTGCCTATTGTTGGTTGGGCAATTAGCTGTTGTGCTAGTTTTGCTTTACGTGTTTGTGTTGAAAGTATATTCACGCTGATTTTTGTTAACTACGATCGCTACTGTAGTACTTGTTTACAATTAAATCTCCATGAAGTTGAGCAAAACTTCAGCCATCGTTATGCTTATAACTTGTATAAGTATTGTATAACTTTTGTATAAGTTTGAGATTTTATGGTAAAATTGTAAACCTTATATATACACAAGAAGTGCCACTAAAGCCAATCTGCTTCACCACAAATAGCTCAAATGAAACATCAGAGGCAACAGCGATCGCTGTAACTTTATCAAAGAACACACTGCCTGATTAATAGGTTTCTATCTAGGCTCACAAACTAAGCTATAAGCCAATCTAGATTCTAAATTACCTACTCAACTGTACTTTAGCCAAGGGATATGATTCGCTGAGGAAGACCTGGGAAAATTGACTCAACGTGCATTTATATGTAGTTATCCTCTTAAGCATATAATATACTACAAGTTTGAGTTTGAGACTACGAGCAGAATAATTAGTAACCCCTCATCTCAGCTAGAGAAGGGCGAAGCCTTAAGTAATTCGTAATTGATGGACAAACGAGTTAGTGAATTAATAAACATATAAAAATTTAATAATAAATATTTTAAAATTAACTGTAATTAATGATGAGTTCAAATTATGAATTAGTAGGAGCAGGCAAAGACTTAGAGCATCAGCAGAAGGTATAAGAACAGCAAAAAGAACTTTAACAGACAAAACTTGCAGTCGCACAATATTAACAAAAGCTTTAGGGATTATACCATTTTCCAAAAAATATGATTAAAAATAGTGCATCTAGAATAAAACCCAAACCTGTAATCAAAGCAACAATTGATATATTTAATCTCTCAATACGTTACTAAAGACTTCGCTCAACTAATATAAATCAGCAAAGCATTTTAATAGAAGTAGAGAAAAAGAAAAAATAAATGTATTACTTTTTTCGAGTGGAAAGTGCCACAAGAAATAACGAAAAGTTACCAGCGTCGGCTTTTGGTGATATATTAGCACAGCGTAAAGCCTTCTCCTTACAAAGCACGCACTTACGTTCGGCATAGCTTCTGTTCTTAGGCGACGCCAACGCTTAGAACGACACATCGCAAAGTAAGATTGTGAACGCAAGTGCGTCTGGTGGAGAAAGGAGGCTTGGAGGACGCTCGAACGCAAGAGCGTGCGGCAGACAAGACTCGACTTAGTTGCCTTATCGAACCAGACGCCACTTGCTTGAGAGCCAGCAGAGTCGTCCAATGCAGTGGCTCAACTTTGTAACATAAGGGTGTCACTTTTGAAGACAATGATCCTGACTTCAATCCTCCATTTCGTTTTTTTGGTAACTCATTTGCGTTTTCAAATAAAAAGTTTTATCAATTAACTAATAAAATTATTAATCTTCTTTTTTAAATAGCCCTCAATTATCAAATCTTAGAAACATAAAAATAATTATTTTTAAGGTAAAGATTATATTTACATAGTATTAATTGACTAAATTTGCAATTGATTAAATGGTAGAAATTGATTGAATTATTAAGTCTATCTGAAGAGAGACTTTAAATATGTTCATCCTCAGGAAAGAGCAATTGAAGATATCTTATTTGTTAAATTGTTATTAATATCGTCAGTAAGGAATAGTTATGAATAACAATTTAGTAGGCGGCATCATTCCCCCACAGCCACCAATACAAGCACAATCTGATGCTCATACGCTGAAGTCTCGTTTGGAATGGGGTGAACCAGCTTTTACAATATTGGATGTGCGCGATCGCAGAACCTATAATGAAGGTCATATTATGGGAGCGATGCCCATGTCAATAGATGAATTGGTAGACCGTGCAGTAGCCTCTTTGGATAAAAGCCGTGATATTTATGTTTACGGTGCTAATGAAGAAGAAACTGCCCAAGCTGCACAACAACTTCGTTCTAATGGGTTTGAGCATGTTTCTCAACTTCAAGGTGGCCTTGAAGCGTGGAAGGCGATTGGTGGTCCCACCGAAGGCATTATTGAATCAAAAACTCCCGCTGGTGCTGATGACTACAATGTGGTAGCTCGGCTACAAAATCATGCAGAAAATCAGCCAAAGGGAGGTAGTAGTCCCGTTGAAAGTATTAAAAAGGGAGTCAGTAACCTTAAGGAAGGCATTCAAGAAAAAGCTGGGGAACTCAAGGAAGGCATTCAAGACAAAGCTAGTGACGTGAAGGAAGACATCCAACAGAAAGCTGGTGACGTGAAGGAAGGCGTTCAGCAAAAAGCTGGTGAAGTTAAGGAAGGCGTTCAACAGAAAGCTGGTGAAGTTAAGGAAGGCATTCAAGATAAAGCTAATGAAGTCAAGGAAGATATTAAAGAATCTTGAACTTTTAGAAGTTCAGATGATTATAATGTTGGATCTGAAGCAAAAAATGGTCTGAAAAAATAGTCATTAGGTGTAGGTTGGGGAGCCACTGCGGGGAGAGGGTGTCTCCCCAACAAGCAAGTGGTGTTTGAGAAGCATACCTTGTTCACCTGACGTGAACCTATATTGTAAAGGCTTTGTTCGATAACGCTAAAGTTTAATCTAACCTGACTATAGACTAATGACTAAATAATTTCTAATTTCCAATCAGATTGCAGAACTGGTGAATTTCAATTTAGGATAAGCTCTATGGTTAGCTACCAAAGATAAACGGTCTACTTAACGCGTGTTTAAAGATGCTGTAATTGAATAAAAAAGCAGCCAACAATAAATCAAAATTTTAGCATTATTCTTTTAATTACAAATAAGATTGATTCTACTTTTTCAAATAATTAATGTTCAAATAAATCTTTAAATTGCAACAAATCTAAGGAAACTACTGTTGGTAAAAATTCAAAACATTCTTGAGCAAGTTGCCAACGTTCTTCTCGTTTGAGCATTTCGGTGAGTTTCTCTCGCACGCTAAGTAAGTAGCGCACATCATTGGCGGCATAACTCAATTGAACCTCAGATAGATTAGCAGCATTACCCCAATCAGAACTTTGAGCGCTTTTATCCAGTTCCACTCGTTCTAATTCTTGCACCACATCTTTGAGTCCGTGGCGATTTGTATAGGTACGAGCTAACTTACTAGCGATTTTCGTGCAAAAAACAGGCCGAACTTGAATTCCTAAATTGGCTCGCAAAGTAGCAAGGTCAAAACGAGCAAAGTGAAACACTTTTACAACATTCGCGGCTGACAAAAGCTTTTGTAGATTTGGGGCGTCAGTCTGTCCTTTGGCAATACGGATTACGGTAACTTTTCCTTCTAGGTTGCACAACTGAACGAGACACAAACGATCGCGCTGCGGTAATAATCCCATCGTTTCTGTATCTACTGCAATTGCTGTCGATTTTAGATACTCTTTAAAGGCTGCATCACTGAGGTCGCGATCGCTCACCTGAAAATCTTGTAATGTCATCAAAGGTTCAAAAATAATGTAGTGTCCAGCAGACAAAAGTCTTGTCAGACAATACATTATTATTGTGCAAAAATATCAAAAATTAAATCTACCTGGTGTGAAAAAACATTTGCGTTAGATATACTTCGCCTTGACTATTAGTAGCAACCCCAATTCCTGTGAGGTTATAATTTCCTTTAATATTTTTTAAATGTCCAGGGCTTTTGACCCAACCACTAACAGCTTCGGCTGCGGGGTTGCTATATCCCAGGTTGAAAGCGACATTTTCCGCTGCACTGTTGTAAGGAATGGTGATAGCTTTGACTCGCCCTTCAAATCCCTGATGGCTAAATGGCGTTTTCCCTTGAGCCATATTTTGACTATGAATTCTTGCCTGTCGTGTAATGCTTGCATTTAGGGTTAACTTTGGTAGCCCTTTAGAAGCTCGATATCGATTAATTTGCTCAAAAACAGATTTTTCTAGCTCAGTAGGTTTAAAGGTAGGAGTTGATATTGCAACCTGACTAGAAAAAAGCGACAACAGCTTATTACGGGTGGATGTATTTGTAGAAGTATGATTTGGTATTGGAACAGTCGTTAATCCACTAGCAAGGACAAGCGCAGTTAAAGCGATGCCAAAAGCAGTTTGTCGAAACATGGAGAATTGCGTAATATGTTGAGATATAAGACTTATACTCTACCTTATAGTTCTGAAAATATATACGAGAATACTATTAAGGATTGATGAATTTCGGCAATTTGACCACATCCTTTCTAGGCTATACAAGCAATCATTTCTAATTGTCAATAGTTCCATAGGCTAGCTGAGGAAAAATCAGCGTTAATTTGATTGAGAATTGTAGATTTTGAATAGATTTAGACATTTTTAGGAGCGTGTAGCTATACGCCCCTACATATGAATTGCAAATTATTCTCAAATAGTCTAAATTTTGCCTAACCTATGTGCGAAGGAAAATTTGTGTGAAATAGATTTGCCCTTTACTATTGCTGGCAACACCAACCCCCGTCAAATTATAATTACCTATGATATTGGCTAGATGCCCTGAACTTTTGAGCCACCCTTGAACAGCTTGTGTAGCAGGGTCGCTATATCCCTGGTTGTAAGCTACATTTTCACCAGCTGCTTTGTATGTAATACCGATCGCTTTCAGGCGTTGTTGAACTCCAGTATGTCCAAAAGGCACTTTACCACTAGCCATATTCTGACTGTGAATCCTAGCTTGGTTATCGATAGCAGAATTACGAGTTAGTGCTGATAGCCCCCTAGAAGCTCTGTAATTATTAATTTGGTTGAAAACCGACTGTTCTATAGCAGCAGTGTTAATGATAGATTGGGCAATCTTAACAGTATCACTTGATATATGTGAAAACTTCGGCGTCAAAGCTGGCTGTGTTACAGAAGTAGCGATCGCTCCACTGCCAAGAACAAGAGTCCCTAAACCAATGCCATAGATTGTTGTTCTAATCATTTGCTGAAAGTAAAGTTCCAGACCATCTAACCAAAGTATTATTGATTGCACAACTTGGTTATAAGTCTATATACCTCTACTTATGCCGCTATACGTTCAAAAACTACCAGTAAACTTTTAAATTTACAATCTTACAGAAAAATTGTTATATCCACAGATAATTATCTTCTCCCATTAGGATGATTATTTCTATTGGATGACTCCTCAGTAGTATGAATTTATTCTCTATAACTTTTGCGTGGTTTTATAGCAGGAGGCAGGAGGCAGAAGGCAGCTATGCTGGAGGTAAAACTATTACCATTCCTAACATTCACGTTTTCAAAATGTCCTAACCTATGTGACTACGGATATAATTAGTCTTGACTGAGGGCTTGTAACTCTTCTTCCACGACGCGCAAGACCCGCGTAATGTATTCTGCACGCCACTTTTCCCGATGATTAATTACTCCGGCATCCGGTTGATAACCTTCTATTTCAGCAATCGATAAAATACCTTTAACCTCTAACAACCGTTCGATGGTGTCCAGGCGATCGCGCAGTACCGATACCTCACCAGTCAAAGCCATAACCATCGTCAACAATTTATCGATTTGCGGATTTTCTAAGTAAACTGGGTGTTTACCTTTGACTGTTTTTGCCATCCTAACTCCAATTTTCCCAAAACAAGGCTAGATCGCAAAATAAGGAAACCCAGACAAAATTAGACTTCCTTAGTTACGAATTACTCTGCTTATTTAGTTGCAGCAACCACAAACCAACTCCCTTGGCTATTGGAGTTACCATTTAGAGCTTTCCATGCTCCATTAGGGACAAATTTCTCAAATGTTCTATCTGGTGCAAAACCAGCCTCAGTAGCTAACGCTACCAAATCTAAATCGCGTACAGCACTCCAGAAGGGTTCGTTGTTGTTAGCGGTTTCCCAATCAAAAACAAACTGTGTATAAGCATCCATGTGACGATACAATGGTGCTTCCACATGCAACATCATCCCACCAGGAGCCAGTAGACGATAAGACTCTTGCATCACTTTCCGGACGGCTGGGGGAGGAATTTCATGTAGCAAAATGTGAGAAACTACTAAGTCAAAAGATTCATCTGGGAAGTTAGTTTGTTCGGCATTTTGCTGAGAGAAGTATACGCGTTTGCCCAAAGATTCAGCTCTTGCATGAGCGTAACGCAGCATAGGTGCGCTTATATCTATGGCGTGGACTTCTGCATCTGGGTAACCATCTACGTAGGGTAATGTGCTATGACCTACAGAGCATCCCATATCGAGAATTTTTCTCGGTCGAAAGTCGGGATACTCTTTTAGAAGGTAGTTTTGGACTATAGATAGCCCCATATCATCATTGAGTGGTCCCAACCAACCTACACCATAAACATAAGTGCCGCGATCGTAAGTTGCGCCAGCAGCTACATCATCAGCACTAAATTCGCTGTGATATCCTCCAGGCATACAGTGAATGTCTACAGCCTTTTGATAAGTAGGTACTGAAAAATTAGGGTCGAGGGTTAAAGTACCCAGTTCATTGCCTTTATCTTTAGCACGCTCAATCAACTCTGGCAGTTGCCTATCAACGCTGGCATTTACCGCATCCCATAACATTTCTTGGCTGATGCGTTTCAGGACACTATTCCAGCGGTAGTAAGGTTCGTCTTGCATGACTTCCCGAATTTCATAACGATTCTGGGGAGGACGCTGATGTTGTTGTTCAAACTTTGGTTTGGCTAGTTTTTCATAAACTACTTTATTGCCAGGAGAGAGATTGCGAAAAATGTGCAGTTTTAAACTTTGGACAAACTGTTGACGTGCCAACTCGTCTTGAGTGGTTTTCGGTAGCATAGCGTGTTGGAATTGCCGATCCATCGTTGCTTTCTCCGTAATGCTTGACCTATATTTAATTTACGTAGGAATTAAAGACTTGGCTACTGTTTGTACATCCTTGTCACCGCGTCCAGAGCAGTTAATCACAATCCGAGGATTGCCAGTTAGTTGGGGACACAGGACTTCCAAGTAGGCGATCGCATGAGCTGTTTCCAATGCTGGAATAATTCCCTCTAATTTTGATAATTGTTGGAACGCCGCTAAAGCTTCTGCATCCGTCACACTATAATATTCTGCACGACCAATATCCTTTAAATAGCTATGTTCTGGCCCCACACCGGGATAATCTAACCCTGCACTAATTGAGTGTGCCTCAATGATTTGCCCATCCTCATCTTGCAGCAGATAGCTCATTGCCCCGTGCAATACACCAACTCGTCCTTTTGTCAAGGTAGCTGCGTGTTTTTCGGTATTGACTCCTTCTCCGGCTGCTTCAATTCCAATTAAGCGTATAGAAGGTTCATTGATAAACTCAAAAAATAGTCCCATAGCATTGGAACCACCACCTACACAAGCTATGAGGATATCAGGCAATCCATTCCATTTTTCCATTGCTTGAGCGCGAGTTTCTTGGCCGATGACAGCATGGAAATCACGTACCATCATTGGGTAAGGATGAGGCCCTGCTACGGAACCCAGGATATAATGAGTAGTTTCTACATTCGTCACCCAATCTCGGATTGCTTCGGAAGTGGCATCTTTGAGGGTTCCCGTTCCCGCTTCCACTGGACGTACTTCTGCCCCCATTAACCGCATTCTGAACACATTCAAGGCTTGGCGTTCCATATCGTGAACGCCCATGTAAATTATGCATTGCAGTCCAAAACGAGCGCAAACTGTGGCTGTGGCTACTCCATGTTGTCCGGCACCTGTTTCGGCAATAATTCGCTGCTTACCCATACGCTTTGCTAACAATACCTGACCAAGAGCATTATTAATTTTGTGAGCGCCAGTATGATTTAAATCTTCACGTTTTAAGTAAATTTGTGCCCCGGTGCGATCGGGACGCGCATAATGAGCAGTCAAGCGTTCAGCGAAATACAATGGTGTGGCACGTCCTACATAATCCCGCAACAACTGCTGTAGTTCTGCTTGAAAACTAGGATCGTTGCGGTACTGCTGATAAGCTGCTTCTAATTCAGCAAGAGCAGGCATTAACGTCTCAGGTACATATTTACCGCCAAAGCGTCCAAAGCGACCTAGCGGATCGGGAACTTGAGCAGTTGAATTTGTAGAGAGGGGAGTGGTAGTCACAGGCTGAATTTTGATGAGGGAAATAACTTAATTATTATAAGAAAGTCTAGCAAACAACGAGGGGTAATACTTGCTGCACGTCCAGTTTTAGAACAAATGCACCTGTGTAGGATGTATTTATCTGACCGTACGAGCTAATCAAGTATTGGCATTGGTAGAGGAATAGAGCTGATAAGGCAGCGTTATATGATGGTTATATGACCTACAGTTGAGCAGTTGTTGTTTGTGTCTGTGAACCTTAAGATTGAAGTTTCCACTGTTTAGAAATTTTTATTAATAAATATTTTATGTCTTCTTCCAATTCCAAATCTTCTGATAAAAACTTTGTCTACCGCGAATTTGGTAACGATAACGCCGCCACAGAAAGACCAATTCCAGAATTGCCCCCACAACAGCAAAATCTAAAAGTACAAGCTTCCCGCAAAGGACGCAAAGGCAAAACGGTTACCGTGATTAGCGGTTTTCAAGCCAAACCAGAAACTTTGGTAGATTTGCTTAAACAGTTAAAAACTCAGTGTGGTACAGGTGGGACAATTAAAGATAACGAAATTGAAATTCAAGGCGACCACAAGCAGAAAATTGTCGAGATTTTGACCAAGCTTAGTTATAAAGCCAAAATCAGCGGCGGCTAATCTTGAATATGTGCGGTTACCCGCATCTTAAGCGCAATATAGATTGAGAGGGTCAATGTTATCTTTGAGAAGTATAAATATGCTTGAACAGTGCTGAATGAGTTAGTCAACAAGCTGTCTTAGATGAGATTAAGAGGAGGTTCAAATGGATTTAGTTCGGATTCTGTGTGCCATTTTCGTACCACCGTTGGGAGTTTTTTTACAAGTAGGTTTTGGTATAGACTTTTGGATTAATATAGTTTTAACGCTTTTTGGTTACATTCCTGGGATTATTCATGCAATCTGGATAATTGCTAAGAAATAATTATTTTTAGGGTAATTTGGGTGTACCAATTTCGGTGTTAGTAATTTGGAAGAATCTTTCCGTAGAGGTAATTTATAAATTGCCTCTAGGAAATCGATAAGGCAAAAGTAAAAAGCTAAAATAGAGAATACTAAAATAGTATTACTCGATTAATTGATTAAATATAAATAATCACTGAGCATAAGTTGATTTTTTTGCCATTGTTTTGATTTGGCAAGTATTTGAGAAGCAAAATATTAGCGGATGCTCTCAATCTTCAAGCAATTAATTATCAGATATCTGATTGAGAGAATACGCTACTAATGTTGGTTAATCAACTAATTAGAGTTACTCCTCCAGTATCTAAATCATAACGACCTCCGACAATTTTTAAATTACCAGACTGTAACCGCTCGCTTAAGAGCCGCGATCGCTTCAGCCGTGCAATTTGATATTGGACGTTGGCAACTACAGCATTGTCAACCGCGTCTCCTGGCTGAAGCTTGGCACTTTTGACAACAGGCTTAATTGCCTCAACAAAGCTACCAATATCACCGAGTAGCGCTTCATTTTTCACAGCAGCAGTTACGGCTCCACATCGCTCATGACCCAGCACCATCAATACTGGCGTACCTAATAAAACAACGGCATATTCGATACTGCCGAGTGATTCTGGTGTGGCAATATTTCCGGCGAGGCGAACATCAAAGATGTCTCCGATACCCTGGTCAAAAATAATTTCTGCGGGTACTCGCGAATCCGCACAACTGAGGATAGTTGCGAAAGGATGTTGGGCTTGAGCAACTTCCTGCAATCGAGCCGCAGATTGATCGGGATATTGGGGTTGATGCCGAACAAACCGCTGATTTCCCTCTATCAATTTTTGCAATGCGTCGTCAGGACTAAGAGTTTCAGGAGGCAATTCGGCAGCCTTCACTTGTTCAACTTGCCAGAAGAAATCACTGGCAGTTAGCATCATCCCAAATGCTCCTGTGACTCCTAACTTTAAAAAGTCACGACGTTCCATGAAATGCTTCATTAGATTTATGATTTTTTTATAGCGACGCAACACATTTCATTGAGCGAATTTCCATTACGTCCGAGACGTAACACGTGCCACCAAATTTGTTAAGCAGTGGTCTAATGTTTTCTACAACACGCTTAATTTCTTCTGGCATACAAAACGCAAGAATGTAGACATTATCTAGCATCGTCATGTCTAAATCTTCCGCCGTTCCTCGTAATCCTTTGCCAGCAACATTTCGGATTACAGCATGACCATGTACACCAGATTTGTCTAAGCTATCTAATATTTTGCCAAGTTCAAAAGAGTTGGCAATAATTTCTATCCTTTTAACTAGGTGCATGTTATTACCTCCAAAACATGTTAATTCCGTAAAGATATAACGGAATTCCGACAATAATATTGAACGGGAATGTCACTGCAAGAGCTGTAGAAACGTACAGGCTAGGGTTTGCTTCTGGAACAGTCATCCGCATAGCTGCTGGCACAGCAATGTAAGAGGCACTGGCACACAACACCGCAAACAAGAGCGAATCACCTTGAGGCATATTGATGAATTTGGCAATTAACAACCCAATACCTGCATTAACTATTGGAATTAGTATGGCAAAGAGAATCAGAAAAACTCCGGTTTTTTGTAAGTCTTTAATTCTTCTGGCTGCTACTAGTCCCATATCCAGCAGAAAGAAGCTGAGAACACCATAAAACATCCCCTGAGTGAAGGGTTCTAAAACCTTCCCGCCGTGTTCTCCTGTTAAGAAGCCTATTATCAGGCTACCAACTAAAAGAAACACTGAACTATTAAGAAATGCTTCTTGCAAAACTTCTCCCCAAGCAAACTCTCGCTTTTCATCCATAGAGAACAAATTCACGAGAATCAGACCAACAATGATCGCTGGAGATTCCATCAGGGCAAGAGCTGCTACCATGTAGCCATCAAAATTAATACCAAGCTCAGTTAGAAAAGCGCTAGCGGTAATGAAGGTGACAGCACTGATAGAACCATAGGTTGCCGCGATCGCCGCAGCATCGTAAATATCTAGCTTCAGTTTGAGGATAAAAAATGTGTAAACAGGGACAAAACAAGCCATCAACATGGCTGCAATGAGTGTGAGAACTACTTCCTGAGTGATTCCGCTTTTAATCAGTTCTACCCCCCCTTTAAAACCAATCGCCAATAGCAGATAAAGCGAAAGCAGTTTCGGGACTGGTGGAGGAATTTCTAGATCGGACTTGACAAAAACGGCAGTCATGCCTAAAAAGAAAAACAGAACTGGCGGATTCAGGATGTTCGATATTATTAAGCTGACATCCATTTCCACCCCTCCTGATACTGGTAAAGTTGGGAATTAAAAAAATTTCTCATCTGAAAAAATTTAATGGCTCGATCATGATGTATCGTGTCTTGTTACCCTATGTCAATTGGGCAATGAAAAACTCCACCCCTAAGGGGATGGAGTTTTTCCGTATGCAGAGTGGCAGATGAGGAAGTGTGGGGAGTGTGGGGAAAGAGTAATTTAATAACTTCTAACTCATCGCTTTTAACTCAGCACTCCCAATGCCCAAGTTTTGTTGTCTTGGATTTGGTATCGGCAACTACTACAGCTCGCTTAAATCACGTTACCCATCTAAAATGTCTAAAACCATTAGGCAACTGTAATTACGAATTACTAACTATAAATTTTGCCAATCGGTACTAGTCTATATTCCATCCCATAAGCAAGGGGCAGTTATGCAATTGCCATTCCAGAGTTGAGACATTCAAATCTTTGATTAACCCAGTGCTTATATTCAGTACCCAGCCATGAACTAAAGGCGCTTTTTGCGTATAAAGTACCTGACGCATTATGGAAGTTTGGTAAAGATTTTTTACTTGCGCGACAACATTCATTTCCGCCAAACGATTCAGACGTTCTTCTCTTGTTGGTAAGAGATCAATTTCTGCTTTTTTACGTAAATATAATTCCCGAATTGGATTTACCCAGTTATCAATAATTCCGATAGTTTTCCATTCTAAAGCTGCCTTAATTCCTCCACAATCCGAGTGACCACAAACAATAATATGTTGCACTTCTAGATGTAGAATTGCATATTCTAAAACTGCTAAAAAGTTCATATCTGTCAGAGAAACTTGATTAGCAATATTACGATGTACAAATAACTCTCCCGGTTCTGTACGTGTAAAATTTGTTAAGGGCAAACGACTATCAGAACAACCGATATACAGAAAGGGTGGTGTTTGTCCGCTAGATAATTCTTCAAAGTAAGTCGGGTTTAAAGCCAGCTTTTCGGTAACCCAAGCCTGGTTATTCCTGAAGAGTTGATTAATGCTGTTATATTTCATTCTTTCATCAAATTTGAGAGAGAATTTTTTGAAGAATAATTGGGAAATTTAGGATCAAAGCAAGGAAAGCTCCATCAAAGCCTTAGAATTCCGGAATTACTTCTAGAGAATACCCAACTCAATTCTGCCTGATGACTGATGTTTTGATTTCGGATTTTATAAAAATTTTAGCTGATTGATATTTATTTATAAAGCAATATCAATTTATTGAAATATAAATTCTCAAGCTGATAATTATAATTTTTGTATCAATTTAGATTGCTGATTTTTAACTTCATACATAGCCATACTTATGCAATCAACAAGATACCCGACATATTTAATATATCGGGTATCTCAATCTAAGAATTTTCACAAATATAGGAGTTGCCAGGTAGATTAGGACATAATGACAAGCGTGAATCTCAGGAAAAGTAAGGTTTTTACCTTCAGCATAGCTTGCCATAGCAGATCGGATTTTGCAGAGCAAACAAAGTTAAGTGGTAAGCTAACCTAACAAAAATGATAAATTTTAGATTGAAACATTTAATACCACTTGAAAAAATCACTGCGACACATGGGTTCACGGAACAATTTTAAAAAATACATTCTCAATCTAAAATCCTAAATCCAAAATAATATCATCTGGAATCAGGAACAACAACTTTACTACCGTTATGATGGTTGATTGACCAACGATGATCGACATCGAGAGAGGAAAACTGGCAAACTTCTTCTAGTCGTTTTTGTTGCACGGCAGCTTTCCGGAGAGTAATAATTAACTGATTCACTTGATGCCGTAAATCTGGATTATCATTGACTGCTAACATTGTTTGTCTTTCTAAAAGTTGAAGTATAAGTTCGTAGTGAATAGGCGAAGGTAGGGGAATTTGCTCCATGAAGTTAGAGTTTCATTTCAAATTTAGGATTTTTATGAGTCAGAGTTTCTCTTTAAAGTTATAAGCAAAAAAAGTTTCCGCTCAGACTTCTCTCTTTTTAATGAATTGTTACATAACAAATAACTATTTGTTTAGGGCTTTGATTTGCCTAGCGATAAAGATTTGGCAAAGATATTGCTCATTTTAGGCAGCAAGCTGCTGTATATCCACGTATAGTATGCCCAATTGCCGAACTATTATGTATAATGACCCTGCCTTTTACAGGGTGGGTGTTTTTTCAGAAATTCTCTGCAAATAGAGAGGCAATCGCCGCGCCAGGATCGGGTTGTTTGACCAAAGATTCTCCAATGAGTACAGCGGATGTACCTGCTTTCACTACTAAGCTCAAGTCATCTGGTTCGTGTAGTCCTGACTCGCTAACAACAAGGATGTTTTTCTGTTGCAATTGGCTACCTCTTGCGGCTAAAAGTTGGCAAGTAGTTTGAAGGTCAACAGAAAAATCTTCCAAATTGCGATTATTAATTCCTACTAGAGAAACGCCATCTAAAGCTAACACGCGGTCTAGTTCTGCCAAACTATGGACTTCAATCAAGGCTGCCATTTTTAGATTGTTGGCAATTTTCAAGAAGTATTGCAAATCTCTATCGTTGAGGATAGCTGCAATCAACAAAATCGCATCTGCACCTTGAATGCGTGCTAAGTACATTTGGTACGGATAGATGATAAAATCTTTGCACAGCAAGGGCAAATCTACCGCAGCGCGAACCTTGGCTAAGTTGTCAAAGCTGCCCTGAAAAAATTTGGCATCTGTTAAGACAGAAAGACAGCTAGCACCACCTTGCTCATAAGATTGGGCGATCGCTACTGGATCGAAATCTGCTCGTAAAACCCCTTTGCTAGGAGAAGCTTTTTTCACTTCCGCAATCACTGCTGGCTTGGTTTTACCTTGACGCAAAGCCGCTATAAAATCGCGAGTTGGTGGTGCGGAAAGTACCTGTTTCTGCAATTCCCGTAAAGGTAACCTTTCTCGCATTTGGTCTACTTCTTGTTCTTTATGCCAGACAATTTCCTCCAAAATATTGTTTGGCTCTGCATCAGGTACAGCAGCCTGATAACGTAACGTGGATACAGCAATAGCTGGATTAGGTGAACGGCGACGGATTTGCATAATTACTCATTGGTCATTGGTCATTGGCCATTAGTCATTAGTCATTAGTCATTTGTCCTTGTTTATTAGCAAAGGACAAATGACAAAAAACAAATGACTAAATTGCGATCGCTCGTTTATAAGCTTCGTCTAGAACTTCTGAGAGTGTTGGGTGGGCGTGAACTAGATGGGCGAGACTTTGGACAGATTGACGGTGAGCGATCGCGGCTGATGCTTCGTGAATCAAGTCTGAGGCGTGGAGTCCGAAAATATGGACGCCTAAGACTTCTCCTGTGTCTTTGCGATAGATCACCTTGGCAATACCGTCGGCTTCGTTTTCTGCCAACGCTTTGGAATTTCCTTTGTAGTAACTCCGACTGGTGGCGATTTCAAACCCTTCGGTTTGTCCCATTTCCTTAGCTGCTGTTTCTGTTAAGCCCACATAGCTAACTTCTGGGTGGGTAAACGCTGCTGCGGGGATGCTGCGATAGTCTACTATCTTCTCCCTGCCAACTATGTTTTCCACCGCGATGATGCCTTGAGCAGAAGCGGCATGTGCTAACATCATTTTGCCATTAGCGTCACCAATTGCCCACAGATGCGGCACTACTTCACCTGCTGACAATACTGCCATCCGATCGTCAACTGGAATAAAATTCCGGCGATCAAGTTCTACACCCACAGACTCTAAACCGAGATTTTGCGTTGCTGGGATGCGTCCTGTAGCCACCAAGCAAGCATCTACTTCGATGACATCTAAATCCTCTTTAGTTTTGAAATCTGCTAACTCAATTACCACAGGAGAGCCAGGAATAACTTTTTTAGCATATATCCCCACTTTGGTTTCAATATCGCGGGGAGTAATCAGCACCCGTTCGGCAAGTTTGGCAATATCGCGGTCAAATCCTGGCATTAATTGGTCTAGGGCTTCAATCATGGTGATTTCACAGCCCAAAGCTGAGTAAATATCAGAAAACTCCAAGCCGATGTAACCACTGCCAATAATTGCTACCCACTCCGGTAGTGATTCCAACTTCACACCTTGGTCGCTGGTAAACACAGTTTTACCGTCTACTTCAATTCCTGGAGGAACAAAAGGAATTGAACCAGGGGAAAGGATAATGTCTTTGGCTGTGATGGTTTTTTCACCGCCGTCTCCAGTGATGGAGACTTTTTGTGTGCCAGCGATTTTTCCCCAACCCCGAATAATATCAACTCCTAGACGTTTGAGACTGTTAGTTAAGTCGCCTTGAATCTTCGAGACGAGATTTAAGGCATGATTAGCGATCGCTTGGCGATCGAACTCCACGCTTCCAACTTGAATTCCCAGTGACTTGAGGTGGTGGGCATCGCGTAACTCCCGCACACGTCCTGATGCTGCTAGCAGCGCTTTAGAAGGAATACAGCCGCGATTAACACAGGTTCCTCCCATATCAGCAGCTTCAATAATCGCTGTCTTTAAACCACAACTTACGGCGTGTAAGGCTGCGCCATGTCCGCCTACACCAGCGCCGATAATTACTAAATCGTAATCAAATTCTTGACTCACGTTGGTTTCCCCGTGTGCTTCGCCTATTTATTCTCAACTTGACCGACAATCAACGCAACCCCTATAACAGTTATCAGTTATCGGTTGTTATTTTCATCGCTGGGTTTAAGCCCCTACTACATAGTTAGCAGTTATCAGCGATCGTTGAACACCAAGAACTGGTAATCAATTAAAATCATTCACTATACGCCTGATAACTGTTCATTTAATTTAACCTTTGGGTCTTGCTAATTTAATTAAATTATGATTCACAGACGAATGGTGGAAAGATGGATGTTTTGAGTAATTATAGTCAAATCTACATACTTATTTTTTTATACACCAAGGGAGTAGAGAGTGGGGGCTAGGAGTTGGCGAGTTGGGACTAAGCCCCTACTTTCAGGTTATAAACTCAATCTAAAATCTTTCGATCCAAAATCTAAAATTATTTAACAAATTAATTTTGATTTCAATCCTTTTCTTCGGGCATAACAGATGCTTGTCGTTTAGCAAGAATATTTTTTATGTGCTTTTTCACTGTATTGATAGTGATGTAAAGCTTAGTTGCAATTTCTTTGTAGGTGTAGTTGTTTCTGTAGAGAAACCAGATTTCTGCTTCTCGTTGTGTCAATTCAAATTTTTGAACTTCAGTGAGTACGACATGTTTAAGAGATTTGCTTTGATTTTGTATGGTTACTAATAAACAAGGTACATCAAAACCATCCAAATCAATTAGCCTAACTCGAATCTGAAAAATATTTAATTTGTCAAGTACAATTTCATCTGAGAGAATAATCAGTTTGTCAGAAAAGCAAGATTGATTGCTAAGTAGGGATTCGCAAAGATTCCAGATAGGTGGCGGTACAAAATTATCGTGACAATTTTCTTGATGAAATTGACAAAAAAAATGATGAGCCGAACCATTGGCATGAAGCAGTTTTCCAGTATTACTTAAAATTAAAATCCCATCTTCTAAGCCTTCAATGACTTCTTGTAAAAAATTAGTATCGCTGCAAATCATAGTTGATATTTTCTAGCTGTTGGACTACGGCTATATATCAAGTTTGGCTAATTACTTACAAAAGAGTTGGTCTTTTCGGTTATTGGGAAAAAGGGAATAAATAATTGACGATTACCCATTACCCATTACCGACCCTCACAGATATCATAAGTATTCAACCGGACATGATATTACACGAATAAATTCGTTGATAATTACAGATCGATTCCGCTCACAAAATGAAATTTAAGTATTGTTTTTAGCAGTAAATATGACAATACTTAAA
The DNA here is from genome assembly GCA_029379225.1 of Nostoc sp. S4. GTDB lineage: Bacteria > Cyanobacteriota > Cyanobacteriia > Cyanobacteriales > Nostocaceae > Nostoc. Next base: position 28,432 of record JAQYWR010000045.1, read on the forward strand.
TTTCACAATTTGTGTAGTTTTTTAGAATTAACTTAGGCATGATTTTAGATACAACTCTAAAATTGCCTATTTCGGAAGCCGCCTTCAATACATTTACGATTCCCGCCGAAGTTTTGATGTCTGTTGACTCATACCAAGTTGCATTCGAGCAATTAAGCACTTTTATCGGGTGCTGGAGGCAGTCGCTAGTGATATGCTTCTCTTAAAAAGCTTGCATAATTTGCCCGAACCGTCATAGTAGTAGGATGACTGACACCTAAAGTGCGTTCGCAAATTTTCAAAGCTTGCTCAAACAAAGGTTTGGCTTTTTTGTAGCGTCTTGTATGACGGTAGAGTGCTGCTAGATTATTCAGACTAATGGCGACATCGGGATGGTTTCCCAGCAAGCGTTTTCTCATTGACAAAGCTTGCTGATACAGTGGTTCGGCTTGGCTATAGCGTCCTGTTGACTCGTAAAGTTGTCCTAAATTGTTCAGACTAGTAGCAACATCGGTATGTTCTGCTCCTAGTAAACGTTTTCTCAGTTTTAAAGCCTGCTTCAGCAAGGGTTCAGCTTCGCGGTAGCGTTGTGTATAACAGTAGAATGCTGCTAAATTGTTCAGACTAGTGGCGACATGGGAATGTTCTTCGCCCACTAGGCGTTTCCATAGTTGTAAAGCTTGCTGATACAAAGATTCGGCTTCGCTATAGCGTCCTGTAAATTCGTAGATTAATGCTAAATAGCTTAGGGTAGTGGCGACATCGGTATGTTCTTCTCCCAGCAGGCGTTTTCTCAGTGACAAAGCTTGCTCAAGCAAAGGTTCAGCTTCGCTATAGCGTCCTGTAGATTCGTAGAGTGCTGCTAAATTGTTCAGGCTAGTGGCGACATCAAGATGGTTGTCTCCCAACAGGCGTTTTCTCAGTTCTAAAGCTTGCAGATACAAGGGTTCGGCTTCATTGTACCGTCCTGTAGATTCGTAAAGTGCTGCTAAATTGTTTAGACTAACAGCGACATCAGAATGTTCTAAACCAAGATGATTTTGAGTCAGTTTTACACAGCGTTGCAGCCAAAGTTCTGCTTGCTGATAAAGTCCTTGACCTTGATAAAACCAGGCTAATTTGGTAAACAGAGTAATCAGATTTTCATTACTGAGATACTGGGATAGGTGGTTTGCAACTTCTGTAATGTGTGGAATATGGGGAGTGAGGTTGAGAATATCTTCAGGGCTAGGCTGTTGCGGAATTAGCTTTGCTACCTCTAACATCATTGCTGCAAATTTAGTTTTTGCTTCATCTGCCTCAGGTGACTGATTCAACTTTATTAGGAAAAGTTGCCGAATTAGAGGATTTAAACGATAAAATTCTTTACTTTCTTGTTGTAGCAAATGCAATTCTAGTAAATCGGCTATGGCTTTTTCATTGAGTTTTTGTTTTTTGTCATCTTCTATTGTTTCTATAGATAAAGGAATGTCAGCTAAAGCACACAAACTTAGTAAACAGCCAAAGCTTTGGGCATTCTTATCCAACTGTTCCCAACTCAATTCAAAAACTTCAGCTACAACGTATTTATCAGGCATCAATGAGTTAGTATTGACTACTGCTTGATGTTCCTCTCGCTTTTTTTCTAATCGCTTGAGCAGTGTTTTCAGAGATAAATTTGGCATTTTATCGAGATATCGCCCCACTAACTCTAACGCTAAAGGCAAATATCCCAAAAACTTACAAATTCTTCTGGCAACCCAAGCTTCTTGTTGCAGTCGTTCCCGAACCACCAGCGATTTTAATAATTTCATCGCCGCCAATGGTTTGAGAACATCCAAATCGCTATTATATTTTGCCTTCAGGTGAGCTTGTAACTTTTCTAATTTGCCCTGACTGTTGGAAATAGCTAATTCAGGATAATTCTGGGCGAATTTCTCATATAGTTCGCCCATCCACTTTGTAAAAGCAGTAATATCAACGTTTAATTCGCTGGCAAGTTTAGCTTCTCTTTTACCTAAGTTTTCAGTTTGAAAATAGCTGACAAAAGCTGCCGTTTGCTCCAGAGATAGGCCATTAGTAGCAGCTTCTTTGGCTAGAAAATTAGCCCATTGCATAATTAGTTTGTGTAATTTATTTTTGATTCTACTTTGTCTCGATTTTAAAATTTCTTTTATTTGAGGTAAAGATACATTGCATAGAAACGATTTAAAAGCAATGACTAACTTTAGCCATCGCCAGTTGAGCTTCAGAAGGTGAAAGTTGAGCCTTTGAACCTCAAATTTGGCATTTGGGACTCAAAACGGCTAAGCGATGTTTACCACGGGTTAGCCTACGCTGTATTTTTTACCGTACTTGGGATATGAGGGGGCATGAGAATCGAAGTGCGAAGGACGCAAACCAAGAGACAAAAGAAAGCGCCGCCCTTTGAAGTTATAATTAATGGGCGATCGCTCCTAAACTTTAAACTACAACTATTGTGTGGCCTCAATTTGGTGTGATTTTGGGAGAAAGGGGGCGATCGTTAGCGATATGGTTTTCTTAAAAATCTTGCATAATTTCCCCGAACCCACATTGTATTAGGATGACCTACACCTAAAGTCTGCTCACAAATTCCCAAAGCTTGCTGATACATGGGTTCAGCTTTGTTATCGCGTCGTGTAGAACTGTAGAGTGCTGCGAGATTGTTCAAGCTAGTGGCGACAAGGGGATGTTCTTTTCCCAGCAGGCGTTGCCATAACTGTAAAGCTTGCTGATACAGGGGTTCAGCTTCGCTGTAGCGTCCTGTAAAATGATAAAGTTCTCCGAGATTGTTCAAGCTAATGGCGACATCGGGATGGTTGTCTCCTAGTAAGCGTTTTTTCACTTTCAAAGCTTGCTGATACAGGAGTTCGGCTTCGCTGTAGCGTCCTGTAGATTTGTAGAGTCCAGCAATATTGTCCAAGGTATTGGCGACATGGGGATGGTTGTCTCCCAGTAAGTGTTTATACAGTTCCAAAGCTTGCTGATATAAGGGTTCAGCTTCGCTGTAGCGTCCTGTAGAGTCGTAGAGTAATGCGAGATTGTTCAGGCTAGTAGTGACATCGGGATGGTTATCTCCCAGTAAGCGTTTGTACAGTTCCAAAGCTTGCTGATACAAGGGTTCAGCTTCGCAGTAACGTCCTGTAGATTCGTAGAGTAATGCGAGATTGTTCAGGCTAGTGGCGATATCGGGATGGTCGTCTCCCAGCAAGCGTTTAGTCAGTTCTAAAGCTTGTTGATACAAGGGTTCAGCTTCGCCGTAGCGTGCTGTATAACGGTAGAGTTCTGCAAGATTGTTTAGGCTAGCGGCGACATTAGGATGTTCTAAACCAAGAACATTTTCAGCTATATCTTTACATAGTTTGTACCAAGGTTCTGCTTGTTGATAAAGTCCTTGACTGTAATAAAACCAGCCTAAACCTCTGAAAAGCGCAACTAAATGCTCGTCGCTGAGATATTGGGGTAGGTGGGTTGCAACTTCTGCAAGATGGGGGATAAAGGGAGTGAGGTTTAAAATATCTTCACGGTTAGGCTGTGGAAGAATTTGCTTTGCTATCTCTAGCATCTGCGCTGCAAAGATTGTTTTTAGCTTATCCGCCTCACTTGACTCATCCAACTTCATTTGGAAAAATTGCCGAATCAGTGGATGTAGACGATAAATTCCTTTACTTTGCCATTGTATTAAATGCACTTTCCGCAACTGAGCTATAGCTTTGTCCCAAAGTTCTTGTTCATCGTCATCTTTTATCCACTTAACAGAAAAAGGAATGTTAGCTAAAGCATATAAACTCAGCCAACAGCCTAAGCGTTGTGCATTTTCATCCAACTGTTCGCAACTTAATGCAAAAGCTTCAGCCACACCATATTCATAACGCATTAATGGGTTAGCCTTAGCTATTGCTTCGTGTTCCAGTCGCTTTTTCTCTAGCCGTTTCAGCAGTTTTTCCAGAGACAAATCTGGCATTATATCCAGATATTGCCCCACCAACTCTAACGCTAAAGGCAAATATCCTAAGAATTTACAAATTTTTCTCGCAACCCAAGCTTCGCTTTTGAGCCGTTCTCTATCAACCAGCGATTTTAATAATTTCATCGCCGCCAATGGTTTGAGAACACCCAAAGGTAATTGCGGCAAAGTTCTATCAAACCCCAAGCGCGTTGTCAGCAATACTTTAAACCGGGGTGATTCTGGCGGTAGATAAGGCTGAACCTGTTTTTTGTAATCTGTGACATCATCAAACACCAGCAGCACTTCAGCTTGTTGCCAATTCTGCCAGCAGTATCTCAGCCTATCTGCTAATTCCCAGTCATCCGGTGCAATGAGTTTAAATTTCAATTCGGCAAATCTGAGAATCTGAATTCCGACATCAATTCCCTGTGCAGATAACCAGCAAACCCCACCTTGATAATTCTGCAAATACTGTTTGGCGTATTGGGTAGCGAGTTCAGTTTTGCCAACTCCACCCATACCCGCCACAGCTACAATGGCAACTTGCCGAGATATTTGTAATGAGGAGTGCAGTTCTTCTAATTCCGCCTCACGTCCCACAAATCTTTCAAATGGAACAGCAGGCGGAATATTTTGATAAATTTCTTTACTTGTGGGGTTGATATCTTGCCCACCATTATATTTTGCTGTCAAGCAAGCCCGTAACTTTTCCAGCCTACCGCGACCTTTAAAAGTGGCTAACTCAGGATAACTCTGGGCAAACTTTTTATAAACACCAGTCATCCGTTTTGTGAAAGTATCTTCTTCGATACCTAGTTCGATAGCAAGATTGAATTCACTCTTTCCTAAGTTTTTAGTTTTCAAACGCTCTACAAAAGCTGCCGTTTGCTCTGGGGATAAGCTATTAGTAGCAGCTTCATTAGCTAAAAAATCAACCCATTCCATAGACAGCTTGTGAGATTTCTTCTTGATTCTACTTAATTTCTACTTTCGTTCTACTTTGTCTCGATTTCTATGGAATCTCCTCTTCTTCTGGCAGAAATACGATTTGCATAGAAACATTTAGAAGAGGTTCAGCCATGAAAACTGCCTTAACAACTCCAGTCAACGCTAATCAAATCACCCAAACTTCACAATTAATCCCCGCATCACCAACCTTAGTAGAGAATCCATCTACCTGGATGCGAAACGGGGACAGTCCAGGTGAAATCATCCTTGCAGTGGCCATTTTGACTTCAGTATCCATCGCCGGAATTGCCTCTGTGATTGTCGCAATTACGGGTTTAGTTAAAACTTTAGTACATCCAACAAGCAAAAAAACCAAGTAGAGGCATTAGCAAAGGCAAATTCTTTACTTCGTTGTTATCCCGCCTCGGAATCAATTCCGAGGCTAATAGCCTAAGTCCGTTCAAACAGACTAAATTTTAGTTAATTTGAGTCAGTTTTAACTGACTTTTGCTATTAGCCTGCGATTTGAATTGCAGGTGGAGTGATAGTATCGCCTGTAATTTGAGCCTTTGAGCCTCTCAACCCAAACGTCGAACCTCTGAACTCCAACGTTGAGCTTCTGAACCCGAACGTTGAACCTTTGAACCCGAACGTTGAACCTTTGAACTCCAACGTTGAGCCTCTGAACTCCAACGTTGAGCCTCTGAACCCCAACGTTGAACCTCTGAACTCGAACGTTGAACCTTTGAACCTCAACGTTGAGCCTCTGAACCTCGAAGTTGCACCTTTAATCCTCAAAGTTGCACCTTTAATTCTCGAAGTTGCACCTTTACCCCTCAAGTTTCAAGTTTAGTACTCAAAACAGTTAGACAAATACTGTATTCTTCCTGCCTCCTGCCCCCTGCCTCCTGCCTTCTGCCCCCTGCCTCCTACCTCCTTAGGGAGACTGATTTAACGCCCACTTCAACCATTGCCCAAAGGATCTGAGAAAATTCAACCGATGAACTCCAGGCGCACGGGCGGCGGCGAGTCCATCAACGGCGACTAATGCGGCGTATTGCAAGCCTAAAAAACTATCAACTGCGGCATAAGGGCCACCAAGGGTAATCGCCCCTGCTGCATACACCTGTCCTCTATCGCTACGCATTTCTACTAATTCAAAATTGTTCGCTACAGTTAATCGCCCCAGGTGATTGAGTGGCAAGTTGTAATGTTTGACAAAATCTTCTAGTAAAGGACTAGCATTTACCTTGGCATCCAATCCAGTAGCATCAATAATAAAGTCAGCCATCAACTTCATTTCCCCAAAGCTTTTTTCTCGGATATGGGTAATAGTCCGGTTTTGGGGATCTCGTTCTACATTCAGCACTTCACCGAAGGTAATTTGATACCAGCCTTCGCTTAAACCTTGGGCAGTAATCTCCTGCCAATCGTGTCTATCAGCAGTGGTGGTACCACCCCAGTCTGCTAGTAAGCTTTTGCGTTCATCGGGGCTGGCTTTTTCTAACATTGTCCGGAGTTCGCCGCCCCAACAAGCCTTCGGCCAGTTAAAGGGTTGAAATTCGTAATGATTTTTGACTAGGCGCTGGGCATTTTGAAATTTGTTGCCTTGGGGTTTAGGCGATCGCATTAAATGCAAAACTGCAATATTCCGATTTCGCTTTCTGGCTTCATAAATCCGCTGTACTATCCGCGAAGCGACAATTCCCCGTCCCCGAATTAATACTGTACCACCTTGTTGCTCTAGTTGCTGATAAACGCGATCGTGTGCTTCGTAAGCATTCACAACAGATTTAAAGTCTTGATATTTTTCTCTATAAGCTTGCAAATCTGGGAGAAACTGAATTGCCGGATATCCAGTAGCTAAATGTAAATAACGACTAACTAAAAAAGCATAATTTCCTGGGGCGCGAGAATAGGCTACGCAATACCTGCCATCATCGGTTTTGCGAATTGCCCGAACTCGCCCATAGCGATAAATTTGGTTCCAGCCAATGCGCTTGGCCTCTCTGTCTATGGAATTGAAGACGTTACCAGCGCGTGGTGTATAAGTTTCGGCAAATGTTGGTTCAGCAAATACCTGCCATAAATATTTCAATGCTGAATTTATTTGTCCTTTGGCGAAATCACTCCAAGCTTCGCGCAAGGCATAACTAGGCCAGCCCCAAATATTATCAGGACAAGAATCAGAATTTGAGCGCAGTCTTTCATGTAAAGGAATTTGGGAGTTCAGACACAGGCGCTTATAACGGGCATAAGGTTCGCCTTCTAATCCCACAGCTACAATTTTGTCAGCACGCACACCACTAATTCGCAGTAAATCAACCCAAACAAAGTTACCCAGTCCCGCGCCGATCGCTAGATAATCAGATTCATCCACTGGCAGCCCAGTAGCATAAAGCGCTTGCACGGGAACCTTTTCTGCTTGAAAAACTGGTGGCGGAAAATTAGTACCTGCGGAGATTCCAGGCTGGACTACAGGCAAACTGGGGTCTGGAGTATTGGTATTTGGGTTAAAGCGAATCGTTGAAGGGGGGCTGGTATCTGGTTCGGTGAAACTAGGTGCAAACTTGACTGTAATCACATAGGGGCCAATTTGCAACGTATCGCCATTAGTCAGAACACTGCGTTTTTGTTGTATACCGTTGACATAGACACCGTTAACGCTGCCTTGGTCAATCACCACCAAATGATTGAGTTCCCAGTCAACTAGGGCATGGTAGCGAGAAACTTCATTACTATTGAGCAGCATCCTCGAAACCCGCTGTCCTCCCACTTCAGCAGGTAACCGGGCGAATTCCCGACCAAAGGCGATCGGTATACTCAACATTGGTTCTCGCCGTTCTCCGGTTGCTGGATCTTCCCAACTTAATTGGATTTGTAGGTGATTAGTCATTGGTCATTTGTCATTTGTCATTGGATTTGTCCCCCCATCCCCCCATCTCCCTAACTACCCGGTGCTACTAGCACACTCACAGCCGCAGCCAATGATGTCCCACACCAAGGACAGCCAATTTGCAGATACTCTGGTGGAGAAACTTTGTGACATTTGGGACATTCTAAGCCATAAACTCCTGGCGGTGGTGTGGGGGGTGTTGGTGGATGGTGGTGATGGTGATGTCCGCTATTCACTGGTGAATGGGGGTTGACCGCTGGGGGTTGCGGTGGCACCAAAATTGTTGCCGGAATGTTGCCTGTAGAAACACTAGTAACTTTAAGTTGTATTTGTCCTAAAGAGATACTAGTGCCGTCGGCTAAAGGCATTTCACCTTGGACTAGTTGCCGTCCATCGACCAGGGGGGGATTTTGCGATCGCAAGTTCCTAACATAAAAGCCCTGTTGCAGGGTATGAAAAAATATTTCAATATGCAAACCAGATACAGTCGGATTATTGAGAACAATATCGCACCGCTGGGGATCGCGACCGATGCGGACAGTACCAGGATTTTTACTTGGCTGTTGCTCGTAAATGTTCTGAGTTTTATCTTCACCTGCATCGTGCCACTGTAAAGTTAGTGCGTTCATTGTTCTAACTTCTTAATTGGTATTTAGTTACTTCAACTTGTTTCTGTGCGATTCCTAACATGATTCACTAGGTGCAAGCAAGTATTTAAAAAAAACTTCAATAACCTTTATCTTGCTGATGCTAATTTATCAGCAATGCGTGTAGTTTCTGGCAGGCGATATTTGGGTGTGCAGCGTAATACATAGTCAATTGCTGTAGGTAGACTGATTCGATGACCGCTGGAGATGTACAACGGTTTTACTCCTGTGCGCGATCGCAAAACTGCTCCAATTATTTCACCTTGATGGATTAGCGATCGCCAGTTACCTCTGGTTTCTGGCAATTCTTCATGCTTACCGATCAACAATGACTTAGCGACACCAATTGTCGGTATATCCACAAGTAACCCCAAATGGCTTGCTATACCAAATCTGCGAGGATGAGCAATTCCCTGGCCGTCGCACAGAATTAGATCTGGTATTGTTTTAACCTTCTCTAAAGCATCCAGGACAGCGGGAATTTCCCGAAATGAAAGAAAACCAGGAATATAAGGAAAGGTTGTAGGACGGTGCGCTAGGCTTGTCTCAATTATTTGCAAATCAGGAAAACTCAGTACTGCTACAGCTGCACGGCTAATAGTGCCGTCGGCTTCAAAACCCATATCCACTCCAGCAACATACTGTACGGGTTCTTGCAGTCGATCCGATGTAATTACCTGATTTCGCAACTGTTCTTGGATAGCTATGGCTTCGTCTACTGTTGAAGGCCAAGCATGATGTTGATAAATCTTCATATTTTAAATTGAAATAAAAAAGTATTTTTTCCAAAATCGTTAGTGATAGCGGTGTATCTACAAATTAGATTATTTATTCAACTTGTATCACTTTTTGGGGTTCTTCAGTATTTAGTATGCTAAAAATATAGCAAATCCAATTAATAACTGTAAAAAGTTGTATAAGAATATTGCTCAAAACCTTGTCTTAGTTTACTTCTTAAGCCTATTTATTGTTGACTAAATATCTAGATTGAGAGCAAAGTTAGGGTGTATTAAGAGCTATGACTGCTAAGAAAGGAATTAAAGTACTTACTGAGCTTCTCAATCTAGAAGGAGTAAAAGTTATTTCACAACGCTAACATTAAGGAATAGGAATAATTTTACAAATAGAGCTAACCAATGAAGACAGTATTTGTCCTAATTGCGGAACAAAAAGCTATAAATTGCATCTAAATTTTAGACATACAGTCCTTGACTGTACAACCATTGCGCTGCTTGGTAAATATATGAGTGAGCGTTGATGTAAAAGGTATCTGCTACTAAGCGATCGCAAGCTTGGTAAATCTTGTCTCTGGTGAGTGTACGCCAACGGAATCGCTAGCCACGCAATTTGATTTTGCTTTTATAAACAGCAGGTAATGTTTGACTGAAGGGGTGACAAAGGGGCTGAAACGGAATAAATAGGGGAGTGTGGCCGTTTTCAGGTAAAAAAAGATAGGTCAAGTATTCTCAACAAGACCTATCAAATGATAATCTTCGCTAAATTCTACCAAAACTGCGCTCAAAATCTACTGACACCCGCACAGTACAAGATGCTAGAAATCTTGGTTCTGTTATTGCAATTTCATAAAACTGTGACCATAGAGAAGCTCTCATGTGTATTTCCACAACCAATAAAATTTGAAAGCCGACGACGGAGTATTCAAAGGTTTTTACTAATACCCCAGTTATCAATTCAGTACCTATGGTTTCCGATACTCAAACGATGGGTAAAAAATAGCCCTGCTTCTAGGAGTAAAAAACTGATATTCGCCATTGATAGAACCCAATGGCGATTGCACTTGTGCGTCTCAAGCCCGGTAAACTACCCTATTTTCAGCAGGGTTTACGTGCTATGACCCTTATTCAATCAGCGCTCTAGCCTCTTTGTCACCCCGTCAGAATGTTTGATTTAATATCGGTAATATTTGATTTAACACCTTGGAAACACACTTGATTTTATCAATAAATTCTCAAAGAAATTAATACCAATTTGAAAAAAGAATATAACAAATAGACCATCTGTAGAGACGCGATGAATCGCGTATTGAACCAAGGATGTATTACAATCATTAATTTAATTGGCATAAGTTACAAATAATATTGCGATTCCTGAAAGCATAACTGTGGAACTGACGTTTCTATTTTATTGAAACCAGAGGGTGTTTGCTGCAATAAATAGTTTGCCAGACTATGAATGCTAGGGTATGTGAATATATCTACAATCCTCAGGGAAGGGTAATCTAAAGATAATAAGTGATGAACCTGTACTACTAAAAGTGAATGACCGCCAACTTCAAAAAAGTTATCGTAGATACTGAGTTTTCCACGATTTAATACCTGTCGCCAAACCGCCGCGATTTTTTCTTCTACTGGATTGCTAGGTGGGGTATTAGGCACTAGAGATGAGGAGAAACGGGGGCTGGGTAATGCTTTTTGATCGACCTTGCCATTCGGAGTTTGGGGAAATTGTTCTAGGGTGACAAAAGCACTGGGGATCATATACCCCGGAAGTCTTTGTTTTAAGTAGTTACGCAAATCCCGGATTTGACAATCTGTAAATTGGGGTGTCAAGTAGGCGACCAATGCTGGACTACCATTCTCTTCTGCCCGTGCTACCACCACGACGTTCTGGACATTGGGATATTGACCCAGCACTGATTCAATTTCTCCTAACTCAATGCGGAAGCCACGAATTTTAACTTGATAATCAAGGCGTCCTAACAACTCAACATTGCCATCGCTCAAGTAGCGAGCCAGATCCCCTGTTTTATATAATCTACTTCCTCCTGCCTCCTCAAAAGGATTACAGATGAATTTCTGCTCGGTCAACTGTGGTTGATTGAGATAACCGCGAGCCACACCAATACTACTAATATAGAGTTCGCCTGGAATACCAATAGGAACTGGTTGGAGATTTCGGTCTAAAATATAAGTTTTTGTATTAGCAAACGGTCGTCCAATTGGTACTAGTCCATCAACAGATAAATTAATTGCAGCATTTTCAAAATATAAACTGTCAACAGTAGCTTCACTCACCCCATAAGAATTAATCAAACGCGTCTCTGCACCTAAAAAATGTTGAAATTGCCGATACTCCTGTACATACCAACTATCTGAACCTACTATCAACAACTTCATGAAGCTCAAGTTCTGCTGTGTTTTCTCCAAATACTGAATTAAATTCCGTAAAACAGGTGGCACAAACTCTGCACAATCAACTTCGTGGTTTTGCATCAATGCATATAGCTTGTCTGGTTCTAAAAGCCACTCTCGCGGGCAAATGACTAATTTTGCTCCAGAACAAAGCGCCCGAACCATATCTCCAGAAAAAACATCAAAAGAGAAACTTGCCATTTGTAAATGACTGGTACAGGAGCGAAGTTGATAGGCATCTTCCCAAGCCATATATGCGTTAACCAAATTTCGATGAGTGACCATCACTCCCTTGGGCCTACCAGTAGAACCCGAAGTGTAGATGACATAAGCCAGGTTCTCGGCTACTGTCTCACTCACCAGATTTTGCTCGCTTTCGTGAGAAATTTTTTCCCAGTCTGTATCCAAGCAGATTACATCAGCTCTATGTTCGGGCAATTGATTCATTAACTTATTTTGAGTCAACAGTACTGACACTTGTGAATCACTCAACATAAAGCTCAAGCGTTCTTTGGGATAGTCCGAGTCTAACGGTACATAAGCCCCACCTGCCTTGAGAATACCAAGCAGTCCTACCAGCATCTCTAAAGAACGTTCCACACACACCCCAACTAGTACATCAGCTCCTACACCTAAAGAGCGTAGATAATGCGCTAACTGATTAGCTTGAGTATTCAACTGCTGATAAGTCAGTTTTGCAAAGCCAAACACCACAGCCACCTCGTTGGGTGTGCGCTTCACTTGCATCTCAAACAACTGATGCAGACATTTATCCTGGGGAAACTCGCTCTGAGTGCAATTCCACTGCACCAGTATTTGATTTTCTTCGGCTGGTGTTAACAACGGCAAGTCTGACAACCTTTGTTTGGGGCTGGCAATAATACCTGCTAATAAAACCTGAAAATGTCCCGCCATCCGCTTGATGGTGCTGGTATCAAATAAGTCAGTGTTGTATTCAATGCTGCCAGTGATGCCGCTTGCTATTTCCTCTAAACTCAGCGTTAAATCAAACATTGAAGTTTCGGTTTCTACTGTCATTAATTCCAACTTTAATGGCAGTTCCAGCGCCGCAGTTGATGCATTTTCCAAAGCGAACATCACCTGAAACAGTGGGTTGCGGCTGGTGTCGCGTTGCGAGCGCACTTCCTCCACCAGTTTCTCAAAAGGCAAATCTTGATGGGCGTAAGCGGAGATTGCTACTTCGCGCACTCGTTGCAGCAGTTCGCTAAAACTGGGATTGCCACCTAAATCAGTACGCAGCACGAGGGTATTGACAAACATACCAATTAATGGTTCTAATGCTTGATGGTTGCGGCTAGCAATGGGAGAACCAACAACGATATCATCTTGCTGGCTGTAGCGATGCAACAGTACTTGAAACGCCGCCAGTAGCGTCATAAACAGCGTCACACCTTCGCGCTGCGCCAGTGCCTTCAGTTCGTCAAGCAAAAATTTGGTAAATTTCAACGCCTGCTTTTTGCCGTTAAACGTCTGGATTGCTGGACGCGGATAGTCAGTTGGCAAATTTAAAACTGAACTATCAGCTAGTTGCTGCTTCCAATAGCTTAACTGTTCTTCTAGTACCTCTTTTTGCAACCATTGACGCTGCCAGACTGCAAAATCTGCATACTGAATTGATAAATCAGTTAGAGGAGAAGGCCGATCCTGGCTGAAGGCAGAGTACAGCGCTGTTAATTCTTCTAGTAAGATGTTGAGCGACCAACCATCGGCAGCAATGTGGTGGATGGTAAGCAGGAGGATGTGACAGGTTTGTGGGAAATTGAGGCGATCGCAATCTGTAACAGAGTCAACACAGAAGGGAGACTGACCCAGATACAGCAAAGTGGCTCGTAGCATCGGGTCTTGGCTGAGGTCAAACGGAGAGTTTGCTTCAGCAACAATGAGACGCTTCACTTCCCGTTTCTGTTCTTCTACTTCCCAGGAACTCAAGTCAACCACAGGCAGAGCGATCGCCATTTGAGAGTGAATCACTTGATAGGGAGTACCGTCATCGGCGCTAAATGTAGTCCGCAGACTTTCATGGCGATCGACAATTTCCTGTAATGTTTGGTGTAGTGCTGTAACTTTGAGCGCACCAGTAAACACCAAAGCCATCGGCAGATTGTAGGCAACACTGCTGCCAAACCGATCTAAAAACCACAGTTGTTGCTGGGCAAAAGACAGGGGGAGCTTTTTTTCTCTTCCTACAGGCTCAATTTTGACCGATGTACCAAGTTGCTCCTGTTGCAAGCAAGCCGCGATCGCCTCTGCTAGCGCTGCAATGGTTGGATATTGAAAGATAGGCAGAATCGGTAACTCTGCACCGAACGCTGTATTTACACGGGAAATCACCTGAGTTGCTAGCAGAGAATGTCCCCCTAGCCCAAAGAAATTGTCATGAATACTAATCTGCTCTCGCCCCAATACGTTTGACCAAATCTGAGCCAACTGCTGCTCGATTGGGGTGCGGGGAGCAACAAATGGCTTAGATTCCGTTGAAACTGCCACTACCGATAATTGCTGCTCGTCGGTCACGAACAGAGGCAAATCTGAGAGTTGCTGATGGGGATTCTCAACTAAATTTGCCAATAACTCTTGAAAATCTTCTAATAATTTCGCAATTGCCGAGGGCGTAAATAGCTCGGTTTTATATTCTAAATATCCTGTGAGTTGCTCGACAGGTTTCTCTAGGGAAACCAGGGATAAAAATAAGTCAAAATTAGCAGTGCCATTTGAGAGAAACTGCGACTCAATCCGTACTTCCGGAAGCATCAGAAGTTCATTAGGCGTATTTTCCAACCCCAACATCACCTGATACAGTCGCTTATGGGCAAGATATGAAGTGTCTGCCAACAGTTGTAGCGGCATATCCTGGTGTTGGAATCCATCTAAAACAACCTGATGGATTCTGTCCACTAAATCTAAAAAGCTCGGATTCCCGGATAAATCGGTTCGTACTGGAACAACTGTATTGAAAAACCCAATCAATCCCTGAACTTTACTGAGATTGCGACCCGCCTGGGTAGAACAAACAATAATATCCTCTTGTTGCGTATATTGATATAGCAGTACATTCAATGCTGCTAACAGAACCACAAACAACGTCACCCCTTGGCAATCGCCTAGTTGTTTGAGAGCTACTGTGAGATGGGGGGAGAATTCTACAAGCTGACGTTCACCCTTGTACGTCGTGCTGGATGTCTGCACAGCTTGAGGTAGTTCAAACGGTAGGTGCAGAGTCGGTAAATCGCCTGCTAGCTGCTGTTGCCAATAGGATCTCTGGGATTGTAAAATTTCACCCGTTAACCATTGCCGTTGCCAGCGAGCAAACTCAGCATACTGGATTGGCAAGTCGGGTAATGAGGGTGGCTGACCGCTAGAAAAGTCCTGATAAAGAATTGAGAGTTCTTTGGTAAACACACTTTGAGACCATCCATCATAGATAATGTGATGAATAGTCATCAGTAGCACGTATTTCTCTTCAGTAAACTGGAGTAATTGAAACCGCCACAGTGGCCCTTGGGCTAAATCAAACGGCTTGCTAATTTCATCCTGGCTAATGCACTGATACTGCGCTTCTTGCTCTGCTGAAGCTAGCTGCCGTAAATCAGTTACTGGTAACTTCAGCTCACAAGTTGGGGCAATGACTGGGACAGCTTGTGCGCCGACTGATAAAAAAGTAGTTCTGAGAATGTGGTGACGACGAACAATCTCCTGGATACTTTTCTCCAGTGCATACATATCTAGAGAGCCATTTATCCAAAAGGCAAACGGCATATTATAAACCGTATTGTCCCCACCGAACTGGTTAAGCAACCATAGCCGCTCCTGACCAAACGAAAGCGATAGGTTCTCTGGCCGAGCGATCGCTTGCAACGGCCAACCTTTGCGATAAGTCGTCAAGAGTGATTGAACGGCTTTCCAGCGTGCCTTTTTATTGTGTTCAGAGCGATCTACCACGGAAACCTCCAGCCATGCTTATAAATCCATTGCCGATTGATTTACCTTTACAGTTGACGTTGTAGCAATGCTTTTTGAGGCATTTTCCAACTCCCAAAATATCCCTGCACTCTACCTAGAGATATGCCAGGAAAACAAATTGCTGCACGGGCTTTGCCTTGAAAAATAAAAATAGGTGTATAGATTAATGGATTAGTCACTAGCCAAAGCACCTTTGACAATGGAAACTTGCATTTCCTCATCAAGAATCCAGCACCACGACCGTGGTTATACTCTCTTTTAATTGACTGAGAAATAGAATAAAGTTTAGTTGGGGTAGGATGTCGAATAACAATCTCTGGATCGAAGTAAGTCTTGGCTCCGGCATCAAGACAGCTATATAAGTAATCAACATCTTCCGCTCCTGCCCAGGGCGTACCAGGCCCCATATTTTCGTCAAATTCAACCTTGGCAAATTCGCTGCGGTAAAATAAGGCAGCAGTCATGCCAACGATCCATCCCTTGTCATAATCAACCACTCCAGCACTTTCAGGACTATGGAGCATCGCCTCTTTATCTGACTCTAAATCCAGAACGTTGATAATTAATCCGCCCCAAGCTGAATCACGGTTAAAAAACTCGGATACCTTTGCCAAAAAATCGGGAGGGTAAATACAGTCATCGTCAGGGAAGCCAAATAACTCACCCTTGACATGCTGTAAGCCTTGATTACGGGCGCGAGATAGTCCAGGTGATAGTTGTTTTATGTGAATAATTGGAAATTTCTGAGTGTAGAACTTTACGAGTTCTGCCAATCGGTCATCGGCGTTTTGGTCAATTAGGATTAGCTCAAAATCAGTGCAGGTTTGGGCTGCAAGTGATTGAAGAAAACGCTTTAACTCTTGTACTCTATATTTGGTTGATAAAATCAGAGAAAACCGCATCTTTAAATTTCCTAATTATGCTATAGACAAGAGTTGAGGATGTTTCTCAATGGCATCAATGACAAGCCCAACATCGCCACATTTCTTGCAAGAATTATCTACTCCTAATATGTTGGGTAACTCACAGCGATCGCAGAACGATTTACGTAAATTTTCAACGTGATTATCTGCGATCGCATAAGCACAGTTACGGCAAATAAAATCTTTTGGCGCTTCCTCTTCACCGCTAACCCAACGTCGCCATTGCTGGATGGAATTTCCTTGATAAATCTCGCTCACACTGGCATCACTGATATTGCCCATTTTATATTTAGAGAAGTAATCGTGGCAGCATAAAATAGCTTCACCATTAGCATCAAAATGTAGCCACTGTTTGTCACGATTCCAAAGGCAACCTTGTAATTTTTGATGATTGGGTCTAATGGGTAATAATCCCTGATTTGCTTTTCCCGCAAATTCTACCATCGGAATAATTAAAATACTAGAGACTGCTGTATCTGCAAATCTGTCTTGAATCATTTGAAAGCTTGCAGCATGTTGCCGATCCAAAGCTCCAACTACTACCAAATCTACTTTCACCTTTCGCGCTTGCACAGGTGCTTGAGCTAACAGATAATCAAGATTAGACAAAACTTTGGGTAAATCCCGCGATCCGCGAGTTTGGCGATATTGGGCTTCATCCAACGTTGAAAGGTTGAATGTAAAACTGCTTACTCCTAAATTGAGCAGTTGGTCGGTTAATTCGGGCTTCAGCCCCGAACCATTGCTGTAGAGCGAAACTTTATAACCTGCATTCCGAATAACAGTAATCTTCTCAACTAGTTCTTTATCATAAGTTGCTTCCATAAAGCCGCTAAGAGCGATCGCCTCAATCGGATAGTCATGGAGTCCTTCAATAATCTTCTCTATATTTTCCAGAGATAGCGCACTTTTTTCTCGTTTATCCATAGATACAGGACAAAAAAAGCAGCGATGATTACAAACACTAGTTGTTTCAATTTGAACGTATTTTAAACTCATAAAAATTTCCTCTGATTAAATTTTTGTACGCCCTCCCAATATCCAAGTACCCTACCTAATCCTATGCCTGGACAAGGCAATGCATAGCGGAAGTTACCAGTTGCTATATATTTTCCTATCAGGATAATAGGTTCAACTAGTTGATAGAGAACAATTGATAAAGAAATATTCCGTTTTTTCAATAAATATCCAAACCCTCGACCATAAGTAAATTCTCGCCATGCTAGCTGACGAATTGTATAAATTGCATAAGGTTGAGGATGCCTAACAAATAGCTCAAAATCATAGTAAATCGCAGCATTGCGATCGAGACAGTGCAGTAAATAATCCGTATCTTCTCCGCCAACCCATGTTGCTCCAGGCCCCATTTGTTCGTCAAAGGCAACTTTTTTTGCCAGATCCGCCCGGAAAAACATTGACGGGCCTATTCCCAAGCTCCATGCTGTCAGATGGTCAACTCTTCCTGATTTTTGCAAACAATAATCAAATGCATCTTTATCACTATCTAAATCCATGACTCTGACAGTTAAGCCATCCCAGGTTGTATTAGTCTGAAAAAAGTGGGCAACTTTCGCAAGAAGATCGGGAGGATAAAGACAGTCATCATCGGGATAAGCGATAATGTCACCCTTGGCAAGTAAAAGCCCTTGATTCCGAGCGCGCGATGTACCAGGATTAGCCTTTTGTATATGTGTAATAGTGAATGTCTGAATATAAGAATTGACTATATTTATCAGGCGATCGTCCGAATTTTGATCGACAATAATCACCTCGAAGTTGCTATAGCTTTGAGTCACTAGCGATCGCAAAAAGCGATCGACCTCATTGACTCTATTTTTAGTGGCTACGACGAGTGAAAATTTCATGCGATCGAACCACCTGTTAATTTTTTCATGGTCTGAATACTTTTGGGTTGTTTTAAACTATCCCAATACCCTAACGACATTCCAATAATTACCGCAGCAACATACGCAGAATAATCGAACCGACCTTGGAAGATATATGTAATTACATAGGGTAAATTGGGCAAAATCTCAGCCCTAACAAAGGAAGCAGGAAAATTATTACCCATCAAGTATCCATTTCCCCGACCATAGCTATATTCGCGCCATAAAAGTTGACGGAAGTTATAAATTTTGAATGGATTTGGATGCCGCACAATCAGTTTGGCATTGTAGTAAATGTTGTATCCTGCCCTAACACATTTGAACAAATAATCCATATCTTCTCCGCATCCCCAGGGCGTACCTGAACCTGGGCCAATGGTTTCATCAAAGGTAATTTCTTTTACCACATGAGCGTGGAAAAACATCACAAATGTCATGCCAATCCGAAATGCTCTTTCTAAATCCACGACACCTGAATTATCATCGCCACAATATAAAAATGCGTTTTTGTCTTCATCTATATCAAAAGCTCTGGCAATGACAACCTCTGTCTGGCTATTTTCAAAATAATGTACAATTTGGGTTAACAACTCAGGTGGATATAAACAGTCATCATCTGGAAAAGCAACCAAATTACCTTTGATGTGCGATCGCCCCAGATTTCTGGCACGCGACAATCCAGGTTCTAGTTGTTTCAAGTGCAAGATAGAAAACTTTTGACTATAGAATTCGATTAATTCGACTAGGCGATCGTCTCGATTTTGATCGACAACAATCACTTCAAAATCTGTATGACTTTGAGTTGTGAGCGATCGCAGAAAACGCTCAACTTCTGTGACTCTGTTTTTAGTTGCTAAAATTAGAGAAAATCGCATAATATTTTATTTCTCCTAAATTAGCTGGTCGCTCGGTAGATGAACCATTTGGCATTTATTAATACTCTGGAAATATCCTATCGAGGTTCCCAGACCATAGGCAAAGAAATAGGCGGCACGTTTCAAGTTCCCTTTAGTAACTTCCAAAATAGTATGTTGGTATGATGAATTTGTAGCAGAATGGATTAATGGCTCAGGTAAATTGTGCTTACCTAGCAAATAGCCATTACCCAATCCATAGGAATATTCTCTTTGAATTTGTTGGCGAAAGTTATTTTTTTTAAGTGGGGTTGGGTGTCTAACATATAATTGAGAATCATAGTAAAATTGATAGCCTGCATCGAGACATTGAAATAAATAATCAACATCTTCCCCAGCGCCCCAAGGTGTTCCCGAACCTACACCCATCGCTTCATCAAACTCCAGATTTTTCACAACAGAAGTGCGAAAGAACATCGCGTGAGATATGCCGACTGTATATCCTTTCCAGTAATCAACACATCCTGATTCATCATCGCCCCCGCAAAACTCAAAGGCATTTTTGTTATCATTTAAGTCAAAGATTCTGGCAATTACCCCATCCCAAGCAGCTTCATTCTCAAAAAAATCAGCCACTTGGGATAACACTGTTGATGGGTACACACTGTCATCATCAGGAAAAGCGATGATATCGCCTTTAAGATGTAACTTCCCCAGATTCCTAGCACGGGATAAACCCCGTTTTGTTTGCTTCAGGTGCAAGATGGAAAATTGTTGACTGTAGGAAGTCACCAACTCTTCCAATCGATTATCCAAATTCTGGTCAACAACAATCACCTCAAAATCATTGTGATGCTGGGTGGCAAGAGACTGAAACAGCTGCTCTAACTCGTTGACTCTATTAATAGTAGGCACAATTAGAGAGAACCGCATGACTTACCTCAGATGGATAGACAGAAACTAAATATATCTAGGCACGATCAACGATTTCTGTGCCAGTAGTTCCAGGCTTCGTGAGGTAGAAGTCCTCAATTACTAAAGTTTGGACATCCTCTTTAGTAGAGTAAATATCCAATACCTCCTCTGGCTTGTGGACAAGGGGTTGACCAGCCACGTTCAGAGACGTATTGCAAACTAGAGGAATACCTGTCTTTTGGTAAAATTTATCAATTAAAGACCAATAAATCCCATCTTGCTCTTTTTCCACCAAATGAGAGCGAGTTGTAAAATCAATATGGACAACAGCCGGAATTTTAGTTCGCCATTCTGGTCGGATAGTGGCTGTCCCTAACATATAGCGATGTAAACCTGGGTCTAGCGGGCCTTCCAGTACTATCTCTGCCTTTTCGCTCAGAAGACTGGGAGCCAAAGGTCGCCACATTTCCCTGCCTTTAATTTTATTGAGCCGCCCTAGAGTTTCTCTGTTTGAAGGATTAGCTAGAAAACTGCGTCGTCCCAAGGCACGAGGACCAAATTCGTCTTGACCTCTAAACCAAGCGACAATTTTGTCGGCAGCTAAATCCTCAGCTACACGTTCAGTCAGTTCTTCTGAAGACAGTTTTTCCGGGATAAAGCCGTAGTCTTTAATCGCTGCGATGATTGCCTCGCTGGTGTACGTAGTACCAAAAGCGGGACTGGGCAATCTTTCCAACGGTGAAGTTGGTGGATCAAATAGATGAGATACTGCTAACGCCGCACCAATGCTGCATCCGGCATCGTTGGCAGCAGGAAAAACGTAAATATTATCAAAAATCTTCTGCCGACTCAATGCCTCGTTCATAGTGCAGTTCAATGCACAACCACCGCTGAGAACTAAATTCTTCTCCCCCGTTAACTTCTTGATCCGGAGTACCAGATTATGACCAATGTTTTCCAAGGTGTGCTGAACGGATGCAGCAAAGTCAGCATAATGAGCGACATGGTAAGCCTTAACCAATTTCCAATCCGGTGTCCACGTATCCTGATAGGGATAATGATAGTTCTTGAAATAGTCAAGCCAAAACGTGCCAATGTCATTCGCTGTTGCAGGTGTCGGGGAGTCATCAATGGCTTTTTGGATGAATGCAGGCAGCGTGAAACGTCCGGTGTCTGGGTCGAAATGAAAATCAATTGACTCTCTAACTTGACCGAAGGGCGCTAACCCCATCAGCTTACCAGGGCCAGAGTGCCAACCTAGACCAGCGCGGGCCCCTGCTGCCCCGTAGAACATTCCTAGTGAGGTATTCACGGGATAGGTTTCAATTAACTCAATGGTGTTGCCCTTGGCGTGAAATAGAGAAACTGAAACCCCCTCGCCTTGTCCATCCATCACCAGGACGGCAGCGCTGTCAAAACCACTAGTAAAAAATGTGACGGCAGCATGGGCATAGTGGTGCTGAACAAAATGAATATCAGGCGGCTCGGTATACTTAAACAGTTCCGGCGGCAAGAGTATTGGTGTAAGTTCGTTGGACGCAACCACGTAGTCTGAAACTTGAGTACCCGACTTGAGGCCTTCAAGCCAGCCGTAAGCAATGTAGTCTATGTCTCTTAGATGTAGACCAGCACTGTCTAAACAAGCTTTCGTGGCATCAAAACAGCCTTGACCTTCGGCATATCGTGTGCGGGTCAAGCGTTCTTGCTCAAGAGCGAACTTAATTTTATTATTGATGATTAAGCTAGCAGCACCGTCATGGGCTAAGGGAACATCAGAACGCCCAATAAACCCTAAAATTTTCATAGATATACTCCAGCGATCGCAACTTAGCGGCTAAATATTGTCTTACAGTCCGTGTCGATACAGAAGCACACACTTAGAACAAATCGGAGTTAACCCGCCGTGAATAGTTTCCCGCACTTTTTTAAAGGCATCACTTTGCCAAATCTCTAAAACACCTTTTTCATAAAGGTTACCAATACTAAATTCAGGGAACAGTTTACACGAGCTAACGCTGCCATCAGCGAGAACATCCATTCTGTTTGAAATCGACAGACATCGGGTGCGTCTCTGTCCTGGTTCATCACTACCACCCACAAAAGCAGAGAACTCATCAGCTTCTAGAGCTGGCTGATACCTGATACGTATATTCCAAGTGCGAGTATTGACCTTCGCAATTTGCTGACGCAGTAGTTCCACCTTCTCGGAGCCAACATGATAGGTATAAGAGTGCCAACTAGCTTTAGTTTGCTCTGATAATGTGTTTAGCCAATCAAAGTTGGTCTTAAAATACTCGTCCATTTTATTGGCAACAGTTTCTGGAATATACCAAGGGTAGACAAGGTACAGACTATCAATTTCAAGACTTTCGCAGTATTCGACGAAATCATAAAGTCGAGGTGCGAGTTCACCGTTCAAGACAGCGCTAATTGAGATTTTGCCCTTAAACTCACCCTTTTTCTGTAGGGAGCGAATGATGTCAATATTATGCAGGACACGGTTAAAAGTTCCCTTACCCCGGATTGCGTCGTTGTCCTCCTGAAATCCATCAACGCTAACCAAGAGGACAAGATTCGAGGAAATTGGCAACAGGGAATCTAGCTCTTTCTCAATCAGAAGGCCGTTGGTGCAAATGACAGTCCAACGAGGGTCTTTCTCCAGCATTCGACAAAGTTCAGACCAGTCATGGTGAACTAGTGGCTCACCACCCCATAGGTATAAGTTTGACTTTGCAGACTTAGTTTCATAGAGGATCTTCTCAAAAATAGAAGCGTCCAATTCACCCTTCAATTGAGCCTTATTCAGATGATGGAAAAAGCCTTGGTCGTTCCATTGAAAACACGTTTCGCATCTTAAATTGCATCGATAGGTGAGTTGAATACCAATCTCTTCTGGAATTTCAGTGGCAAAGCTTGGAGAACTCTGTCTGCCTCGATTTGTCTTAGATAGAAGCTCGATATCTCGCTTCATTCTGTTGAACGTCTCTCGATCGAACTTAACCGCAGTCTTAGGATGCATTTTGGTAGCTGCTTTATTATCGTGTGTAAGTTATAGGGTATATTTTTTGGTTGGAAGTAGTACTGGAAAAATATCTCAGACTACAAGAAATTAAGCCGATCTGAGAGCAGATTTTTCCTCACTTCTAAGTTCCACGCTTAAACTTAAGAATACATGAGTTTTGACCTGACACTTTCATGTTTCTTGCTTTATTAACAAAAGTTTTCGTTGATGAAAAATAAAAAGCAAGTTGACCACGATGAAGTCAACTTAAATACATATATGACTATGACTCATTTCTAAACCTATAGATTTATCTACGAAACGTAAATGCCTACTATATATCGGTTTAAATTATTCAGATTGAATAAGTAGTCATTATTTTACTCTCCGCTTAAATAAGTATTTTTACAATTTTGTGGACAAAAAAATAACACATTAAGTGAAAGATATAAAAGGTTAAAACTCCTTGACCACAGAAGGACGAGGAATTTATTAATAAATAATTATTACTTACTACCCAAGCCGCTTGCGATGAAATCAATTTAAGGATGAAAAATTAATTTACAGCTTAATCAACAGGATAATCAAGTGTTGATACAAAACATCCTACTTTTCCTACTTTTCCTACTTTCTTCAATAAGTACTAAAGCGATCGTTAGCTAACAATTGGTATTAAAATCAAATATTTAATACAGATAATCCTGTATTAATACTTAAAAAGCTTTACAAGACTTAGAGCGTGCGAGCGCAGTTATTTTTCCACAAATAGATCAATAAGCTGTAGGGTTACTCAAAGAATTCTGAAAATAGTGTGTATTGAAAATACTCTTTCAACTCATCGTAGTTGCAAACTTGCTCTCTAGGCTTTTTCTGTGCCTGCTTTTGCAGGAGCATCGGCGCGTGGTATGGTGACACTAATAGGAAATTATGGATTCGATTCATCGTCTCTTGGAAAGCTAAACAAATATCAGCCTCATATTCCACGGTGATAAACGGATGGTCTTTAAAGCTGCGAGTTGCCCACTCTTGCCAAGCAAAGACATTTTCAAAAAAACCTCTGCAATCTTGCGGCTCGATTCTAAAAGCAGCTACTTCTACGGATTTTGTCTTTGAACTTTTTTCTAGAAGCCATTGCTCGGTTTGCATAGCTACTTTGTGTGAAATCAGGCACTCTAGCAGGTTTCGTCTGATCAGGTGAATAACGTGAATGTCCTTCTGGGACAAAAGATAGTTCCAAGCCTTTCGAGCTTCGTTGTCGTTACGTAGGTCGTAGTAGAAAATTTTAAATCCAACAGCCTTTTGTTTCTCGCCGCGATCGCGCTCACAAAAAACTGTATCTTTAAGGAACAAAGCAGCGTCTGTACCATCCTGGTATGAGATATTTTGGACGTGGAAAAATTTCTGTCTCACTTCCTCATTAATATTAAAGAGTTCGCCGTACATCTCTATTTCCGGGTGTTCGCGCAGAGCAAAATTCAAGAGCGAAGAGCCGCTGCGGCTATATCCAAGAAGAATGAATTTTAACATTTGGAGCTTTTTTATGTGAATAGAAGATTTTGAAAATACTTTAGAGCTTGCATTCTGTAAGTGCGATCGCAAAATAGGGTACAGGATATTGACTACAAAATGATTACATTTTCTTACCTAAAGCAATCATACATAGTCGAACCTTTGGGAAGATTTTTAAACAAGTACCAATTCAAATATTAATGTGTCATGTACATAAATCTTTAGATTGCTTGGTAAAATTCCAAGATTGCTCCTACTTTCCTACTTTTTTAATAAAAGTTAATATTACATCTTTGTTTTTGAGAAAATATAATTCTTGAAAAGGCTTGACAAGTGAATTGTGTTTTTACTAGTGTTCTGTAATAGCAATCCTATTTGATTTGGGAAATTCTCTGTATATCTCTTTCCTTGATTAGCTTGCTGTCTCTCCTACGGTAAGCTACTCTACGTTTGGTGCGATTCGTTCTAAAAAGAACTTTCAAAAATCAAATCAGATTTTTATAGTCAATTAACACAGCAAATAAAAATTCAAAATTGAAGACGTTAGTATCTGTCATACTGCCTACGTTCAACATGGGTATGTATATCAGCCGAGCGATAGACAGCATTTTGTCTCAAACACTTGAAGACTTTGAGTTAATTGTTCTTAACGATGGGTCTACCGATCGAACTGCTGATATCCTAGCCGCATATGCACAGCAAGACCAACGCATTGTCGTTGTAGATAACCCGAAAAATATAGGATTGATTCGCACACTCAACAAAGGGTTAGAGATTGCTCAGGGAACCTTTGTTGCACGTCAGGATGCAGATAATCATAGTACCCCGACCCGACTAGCGGAACAAGTTAGCTATTTGGAGCAGCACCCCCATATTGGTTTAGTTGGCACGCGTGTTTTTGTGATTGACAACCATAAGCAGACAATCAGCAATAACATTTACCCTTGTTTTGTTTTGCCATCAACATTAATTCCTTGGGAATTACTCTTTTATCCATACTTTTCGCATGACACAATTATCGCTCGCCGCGATTTATTCTTGCAGGTGGGTGGTTATCGACTAGATAGAATTCATGCCGAAGATTATGATTTATGGTGTCGATTAAGTCGAGTTACACAATTAGCCATGCTACCAAATATAGGAGGGTATTTGTATAGAAATCCAGAAGGTATTTCACAAAAGTTTGCAGATGCACAAAATCAAACAAGCAAGCAAATTATTCGTGATGCCATGTCTGAACTTTTAAGTGAATCTATTTCTTTTATAGATGCCCACATCATGTTTAAAATCGCAAGAACGGCAGTTTTATCAACAGCAGATGAAATGCATCGTTGTGAGATATTGTTAAGCCAACTACACACAGCTTATTTAAAGAAATTTGTACTGACAGAACAAGAGAAAGTATTTCTGGAGGCTAATTTAATAAATAAATTATCTATGGCAAAGATGTTGTTTCATGCAACACAATTATCTTTCCAGGCGCAGTTAGGTTAAGAGCGGTTCGTCAAAAAAATGAAAAACACTTCAGTTGCCGAAAATATCAAACAAACTTTACATCAAGATTTAGCTAAAATAGGCCAATTTGACGAGTGTGCCCTACTAGATTATCCTGA
This sequence comes from Nostoc sp. S4, assembly GCA_029379225.1. Classification (GTDB taxonomy): domain Bacteria; phylum Cyanobacteriota; class Cyanobacteriia; order Cyanobacteriales; family Nostocaceae; genus Nostoc. The sequence goes on from JAQYWR010000045.1 coordinate 54,685, forward strand.
AGAACGCAATATTGGCGATCACTTAATTTGGTTAGGTGAAGTCTTTTACTTGACTGATATCTGTAAAACAAAAATTAAGTATGCTAGCGGTATATCAGATTTTTCTACTGAGGAAATGGAAAAACAGGTTGGTAACGCTCCTATCTTTCTTACAGGTGGAGGCAATTTAGGAGATTTGTGGAGTTTAGGGGGTTGGTGGACCGATCATCAAAATTTTCGAGAGTATATCATTTCTCGATATCAAGACCGAGCCATCATAATTATGCCACAAAGCATCTATTTTACTAATGCAGATAATTTAGAACGTGCTGCTAAGATTTTTAACTCTCATCCTAATTTAACTTTATTTGTCCGCGAACAAAATAGTTATGAAATTGCCCTAAAATACTTTGACAACTGTCAGGTATTAAAAACAACTGATATGGCTTTTCATTTGGCTAATACGGTATATTTAAAAACTTATGATATAGAAAGAGAATCTTCTATTTTATATCATTGCCGACATGATGCAGAACTAAATAAAGATATTTCATCAGCTCCTATATTTACTTTACCCAATGTAGTTACAGATGATTGGATTAGCCTGCAATTTGAATATTGGGAGTTCTGCGAATCAACGCTTAATAATTTACAATTTACACCCAATAACATACAAATAAGATCGATTGATTTGATGCAGTGGATTTTGCAGCAGCTACAGCAAACATTTGATTTATATTCATTCAAACTGAATAGCTTACATAATCCTAAGAGGCATCGCACTTCTTTGGGTATGATGCACTGTGGAATATATCAATTTAAGCAACAGAAAATGATTATTACTAATCGCTTGCATGGTCATATTATGTGTATAATTTTAGGTATTCCTCACATTTTTCTAGCTAATTTTTATCATAAAAATGAGTCGTTTTATGAAAGCTGGACTCATCAAGTTCCTTTTTGTAGATTTGTTAAAAATTCCTCAGAAATATTACCTTTTACCTATGAATTAATGGAAAATTATTGCCAAAGTTAAAACTTTGCCATATTTCACACGATATTCCTCCTGAATAAAAAACCTTTAGAACAAATTAAATGCTCTTATTGCTTGTACGCTTAATTTATAAAATCCACTCTCGAATCAAAAAAATAGGTCAATTAAGTTATGGCTCGCACTCATCTTTGGCAAGAACAGGTCGTTGAAAGCAATGGCATAGCCACAGTTGGTGTCACGATTGAAACTCCAGATCGACAAAGAAATCTTTTGTGGTATCAGGTGCAAGCGGAATATAGTTCTATACTCACTAAAAGCTGCGACCCATTTGTTGTAGCTACCATTTTTCCGACTATGAGCCAAGGCACTGATATACTGGTTCATGGTGAGGTTTCTCCCTCTTTATTGCAAAATCTGCAAGAGTTTCAGGCAGTATGGTCATGCTGGCGGCCAAAGCACTACCAGCAGGTTGAAATTACCGCAGATATTGAGCAAGAACACTCCGTAGCTAACAGGCCTGAGCAGGCAATTTCTGCTTTTTCAGGTGGCTTGGATAGCTGCTTTACTGCATTTCGTCATAGTCAAGGAAAGTGTGGCAGAAGTCAGCGTCCTCTGCAAGCAGGGTTGATGGTTCACGGATTGGACATTCCCCTTTCTATGCCAGAATCCTTTGATAGAGCAATGCGAAAATCCAAGTTGGCTCTTACCAGTCTAGGTTTAGAACCTATCCCTATGGCAACTAACTTTCGCAATATTTTCAAGCAAAATTGGGAGGATGCTCATGGAGCAGTTGTAGCGTCCTGTTTGATGCTATTGCAAGGTGGCTATTCAATGGGGCTAATACCTAGCTCTGACCCTTACCATGCGATCGATTTATCTTGGGGATGGGGTTCAAATCCTTTAACAGATCCCTTACTGTCTAGCAGGACTTTCCCAATCATCCATGATGGTGGAGCCTTTTCCCGTCCGGCTAAACTCATGCAAATTATTGACTGGCCAGAAGCCTTACAAACTCTCAGAGTCTGTTGGGAAGGAGAACAAAAAGATCGTAACTGTGGATATTGTGAAAAATGCGTCCAAGCCATTCTAACTTTTCGAGTCTTAGGATTTGGTTTACCCTCATGTTTTGAGAATGATGTTACTGATGGAGAAATCGCTAGAGTTTTAAAAAGGGAACTCTTAGCTGAATATTCTCCTATCCTGGCAATTGCTAAACACCGTTCTATCTCTGATTCATGGGTAACGGTTTTAGAAGAGTTTGCGATCGCAAATGCAGTTACAAAAGAAAACCCATTATGTGCATCTCATCCGTACAGATGTTTAAGGTGTACTAGAATGAATTCTCTTGCAAACTCAGTTAATTGAATATTAACTATTAAATAATATCAATCCATAGTAAATCCTAAAATATGTAATCCTTTTGACTATCACCTGTAAGTATCTGAGAGTGAAATGCTAAAGCAAGCCAAGCAGATTTTGAAAACTATTGAGTTGACAGAAGCATACTATTGCTCCAGAAACAAATTTGTGGCAAGTTTACTTCCGTTCAAATCACCCACCATATTACTCTTGTCCTATCCAAGAAGTGGCTCGTCTTGGATAGGAGAAATATTAGCAAAATCGGAAAGCGTTACTTATCTTCGGGAACCAATTACGCAACCGTATTTAAAAGCAAAGGAGGGGAAATACACCCTTATCGATATCGATAACAACCCATTAGCATATTCTATTTATAGAGAACTGAGCGATAAGGCTTTCCGAGGTCGCCCTCACCCATATCCAGATGTCATCAACAATATTCATCACTTTTCCCTTTTGCAACGCCGAACGAGACATCTCTTAATCAAGGAAGTTAATCCAAAAGCCGCAGGGTTTTACTGTCAACGATATTGCCCTAAAATTCTTTTTATATTACGCCACCCTGCTGCTGTTGCCTTAAGCTTTGCACGCCAAGGATGGCTTGAGTCACCAGATACTCAATTAGATACTGGCGATCTCAATGCCAGCGTATGGGAAAAATTTGGATATGCGTACGGTTCCACAATTAAATATGCACTAGACATAATTCAAAAAAATTGCGCTCATGAAATCATTCTGTACGAGAACCTAGCTCTATATCCGCAAGAACAGTTTAGGCGGTTATTTCAGTTGCTAGAACTCGATATACCTAAAAATTATGAAGAGATCGTGCAGAATTATTGCTATTCTGAAAACATATTTCAAGATAATTATCAAACTAGAAGAATATCAAAGCATGTCGCTTACAAGTGGTGTGAGCAATTGTCGAATCAAGAAATTGCGCTAATCAGGAAAGGGTTTACGATTTCTGGATTAAGATTCTATTCCGATGATGCAGAGTGGCTTCCTAAGTAAAAATTAATAGAGCCTGAAATTGACAAACTAACGAAAGGAAACGAATTTATGCAAGAAACAATTAAGAAAGTTCTCAGTGAAGTTAAGGACACTCCAGAAGCAGTGATGACCTTATCGGATGATACGGATATCATCAACGACATTGGTCTGGACTCTCTGCAAATGGTCACGTTTATGTTAAAGCTTGAAGAAGAGTTGGATATTCAGATTGATTTTGATAACCTCGACTTTTCTAATCTGATGTCCGTTGGTAGCTTGTGTGATTTTCTCTCAAAGCAAAACATAGCTTGAGCAAAGAGGCCTAAATGCAAATTGGTAGCCCTTGTTTATATTTAGGAAGCTTTAATGCAGAGCAATTCTGGAGAGAGGCAGACATTTCGTCGTTACCTGCGATCGCAGATCCACAAGCTGATAAAATCGTCAGCATCATGGACGAGCTACAATTTATCTTCTGTAATTCGACTGATGACGTACTGATTACACGCCTACCTATGGATAGTTCCTATAAAGATTATTTGTGGGAACTGGGCTTTTGTTTTTCTTACAATCAATTTCCTCTAATCGAACTTACGTCAGGGGAAGAGAAGCGATCGCCTAAAGGTATTTGCGAACTGCTTCTTAACACTGAGAACGATGATTACTACCAAGACTTACTAACTCCCATATCAAGGCTTTCCCCTTACTCAATAGAACCTTTTACTAAAAAACTGTGCCAGCAATATGGTCTTCAATGTCCAGACTTAGATATTGAAATTGTCAAGAAGGTCAATTCTAAATTATTCTCCCATCAGCTAGCGAAACACCTGTTTGCAGATACTATGGGAGAGATTGTCTATCGTGCTAGTGATTTAGATGCAGTCGGTCAGCGTTTTCTTCAGTCCTCTCCATTCTTAATTAAGGATGAATTTGGAGTTTCTGGGAAGGGAAATCTACTAATTTCTTCAAAGCAAATCTTGCAACGAATTGTGACGTATATCTCAAAACAGGAGCGTGAGGGGAAACACACAAGATTTTTGCTAGAACCGTTACTGAATAAGCAAACCGATTTTTCTTGTCAATTTGAGATAGATGCCACAGGTGAAACCAAAATTTTATCTATTCAAAAGATGCAAAATTCTGGCTTTGCCTTTTCTGGTATCCAAACGGCTGAGTCGTCGTTTCAAGAGTTCCTGGACAGATCGGGATATTTTGAACAGGTTGAGGCGATCGCCGCTCAGTTGCATCGAGTGGGATATTTGGGTTCTATCTGCCTTGATTCAATGCTTCTGCAATCAAGAAAAATCGTGCCTGTGGTGGAAATTAATGCTAGGAAGTCAATGGGGTCGATCAACCATTATATCGATCGTTTCCTTGCCCAATTTTCTGCCCAGAGTAGTCTAATGTTCTTTTCGCTCGGTCTTTCACATCATGTAGTGTTTTCCGAAATTCTTCAACGAATGCAGCAAGCCGAAATTCTATTTCTCAAAGATAAACCAAGCGGTATTCTACCGCTTGCATCGAACACCTTGAATGTGAATTGGCAGTTACACAAAGCTAGTCCTAACCCTAAAAGAACTTATAAAGGTAGACTTTATGGGTCTGTTGTATCTAATAATGACGAGGAGAAAGAACGAATTCTCAATACAATGGACAATATTTTTGCCGATCTTGATATTCAAAGATTGAATTAATCACATTGTAATATCAACCGATGTCAAGAGAAATGAGACAAGAAACCGTAACAATACTATGCTCAGGGGCCTCATTAGGGGCATACATTCCTGCATTAATTGCTAGTCGTCAACTCAGCAAAAGAGGGATTGCTTCTGATGTCGTTGTGCTAGAAAATATCCTACTTGAGAACAAGAGAAATAACGTTCCTGAAACAAAGTTCGCCTTTCATCGGAATTTTTCGCTTGCCTTAATGGCTCAGAAATTAGCCAAGGACATTACACCCAGTCTCGATTTCGAGCTAACGTCTAATCTATTGGCGACCTGGAAGCACCAAAAACGCAAACGATTTATAATTTTCTCAGGATTTTGGCTACCTATTGCCAACCGATATCTTCAGGAAACTGATTATCAAGACATCGCCATCGATCTTTGTCACATGGATGCATCTGCTTCTACCTCGTGGAAAATGTACGATGCGACGCATTCGGCGTTTCGCCATGTTTGGTTCTTTAACTGGGAGGACAAGTGCTTATCGTACAATTTCTGTGTTTCAGACGATGAACCCATACCCTACAATCAACGCTCTGACCGCTTTCTGATTCACGGTGGAGGGTGGGGAGTCGGGACATATAAAAGTAAGGTTCCAGAGTTAGTGCATAAGAAAATCAAGCTGGACGTGATTGCTTACGAACAGCAAGATATAGAAAAAACAGAGCATAGCCGATACTTTCTGATCGATCCAACATGGAAACCGTGGGAGAAAGATGCACAAGGACATCACCAGTTTCCACCGTTTGGTGAAGTTAAGGATAATGGCAACATTGGATTTCAAAACAGTCAGCCATATCCTGAAGTTTACAGCTTGATTCGGCAAAGTCGAGGAATTATTAGCAAACCCGGTGGTGGGACTCTTATTGACTCTCTCTGTGCAGCAACTCCACTAGTGTGGCTTGCCCCTTATGGTGACTATGAAAACAACAATGGGCTTTTGTGGGAATATCTGGGATTTGGCATTTCCTATGAAAAATGGGCTGATTCTGGTTATTCGTTTGACATTCTGGAAAAATTGCACTTAAACCTTATGCAGGCTAGAGCTAGTCTGCCCACTTATATTAATAGCTATATAGAAACGTACTGCTCTAAGATGATTACGGAACCGCTAATTGTGCCAGCGAACAGTGTTAACTAGAGTTGGGAATGTGGAAGACAATATAACGGGCTACTATCCAATTTCTTTAGATCGCAGTTGTATACCTGCTTATTATTTAGGGGTGTTCGGGTTGAGACCGCAATCTCTACCGTTTGACTGGCTCCTGTCTCCATCATACCTATCCATCGATTATGCTGTGAAATTAGTCGATACTAATTTTAAGTATTTCCTCTCTAATCTAGAGTATAATCGCAAGGGCATAAGTGGTTTCTGGATACTTTCCAGATGTGAAGTTCCGCCATCACGATCTTCTCAAGAATAGTAGTAATCACGGCGATCGCTTGGAGAGTAGCGAAGCGAATCAGATTCTAGCCTTTGAAAGACGGGCTAAACGATTTATGAATCCGATCTCAAGTAAAAATGTATTCTTTATAAATGTATTTCAAAATCGACACGCGAGACTAAAGAAGGAAGCAACTTTTTTTGGAACTCTGTTGACCGATTGACTCAATTACTAGAAAGGAAACAAGTAACGTTTCAGCTGATAATTGTCATTTATGATAATGCAGATTTTGATTTGGATGAAACGGTTAAGCCCAAATGTCTTCATCACAACGTTCATATCCACAAATTTGTGAGAAATACCAGTATTAATCCATACTTTGGCTGTGAAAAGGAATTCAGGAAAATCCTTCAAGAGTTTTTCCCCTTAGTAGTGCAGAAAAATGAAATTCACCAAGAGACATCTCAATTTTTTAAAGCTTAGAAATCCTTCAAAATTGTCTAAGCAGTTAGTTCTACTGTAGATATAGGTGCTTAAATGGTTTTAGAACAGCGTGGTGTGACAATTTGGTTTACTGGCTTAAGCGGTGCAGGTAAGACTACTATTGCCAAATTCTTGGAGAAGGATCTGCGAAAGCAAAAATACAAAGTAGAACTGCTCGACGGTGACATAGTGCGCCAGAATTTAAGCAAAGATTTGGGTTTTAGCAAAGAAAATCGTGAGGAAAATATCCGTCGCATTGGTTTTGTAGCAAATCTACTAACTCGTAATGATGTGATTGTTATTGTTTCTGCTATATCACCATATCGACAGATTCGAGACGAAGTACGACTGCAAATTAGAGATTTTGTGGAAGTCTATGTTAACGCCCCTTTATCCGTTTGTGAGAAGCGTGATGTTAAAGGATTATACAAGAAGGCGCGAACAGGAGAAATCAAAGGCTTTACAGGTATTGACGATTTCTACGAACCACCACTAAATCCGGAAGTTGAATGTCAAACTGATTGTGAAACAATTACAGAAAGTGTGACAAAGGTATGGACTCAATTGAAACGTTTTGGTTATGTGCATAGTGAAAGGGAAGCTTTAACCCCAATTCGTAATGCGTAATTAAGAAAGTCAGATTTTATCTTGAGTTTAGGGGTTTGAATCTGTTGCCGAATTTTAGAGAATTGGTATTACTCTAAAGACAAAGAGAAGTGCGCTCGCTTTCTTCGACTTCTACATTTGTTTGTAAATAATCACGCACCCAATTACAGCCATATACTAAAGGGTCAAAAGTGAGAATTTGCTGTAAATCCCAAATAATAATTGCACTATCAGAACTTGCAGATGCGATCGCCTGACCATTAGGACTAAACATAACTGAATTAACTTTATCACTGTGGCGATAAAGAGTTGTTAGATAACTACCGTTATTTGTTCTCCAAAGTTTCACTGTTCTATCAGCGCTTGCACTAGCAATGAACTGACTATCAGGACTAAAAGCAACTGACCAGACAGTTCCACTATGACCCTTGAGAGTTCGTAACAAAAGGCCATTAATCGGGTTCCACAATTTAACAGTACTATCTTCGCTGGCGCTGGCAATCAGCTTGCCGTCAGGACTGAACGTTACACCCCAAACACTACTTTGATGTCCTTTAAGGGTGTTGATGAGTTTACCATTGCTGACATTCCACACTTTAACAGTACTATCTTCGCTGGCGCTGGCAACTAATTTGCTATCAGGACTAAATACAACTCCTTTAACCCGTGAAGTATGACCCTTAAGCGTTCTGTACAAACGACCATCACTGACATTCCAAAGATTGACTGTGCTATCCATACTACTAGAGGCGATTGTCGAACCATCAGGACTAAATGCTACTCCCCAGACTTCGGCTTGATGACCTTTGAGGGTTCTGAGTAAGATGCCGCGATTGTTCCATAGTCTGACATTAGCATCTGAACTTGCACTGGCAATCAACTTGCCATCAGGACTAAACGCCACTGCCCAGGTAATCGCACCTGGATTTTTTAACCGCTTAATCATCTGTCCTTTGGAGTTCCATAAATCGACGCTACCATCTTCATGAGCTGAAGCGATCGTTTGACCATCAGGACTAAATACTGCTTCTAACACAACCGTACCTTGACCACTGAAGCTAGTTAGTAATGGCGTTTGCCATCGCCACAATTTAACTGTTTTATCTTGACCCGCAGACGCTATTAAACTGCCATCAGGACTAAATTTAATGTCATTAGGCCAGTCGGTATGTCCTCTAAAGGTAGTGAGTAAAGTACCGTCCAGTTGCCAAAGTTTAATAGTTAGGTCATTTCCGGCAGTTACAACCATTTGACCATCAGGACTAAATGCCACTCCCCAAACTTCATTTTTATGACCTAATAATGTGGTTAATAATACTCCATTCCGGTTCCAAAGTTTAACAGTGTTGTCCCCACTGGCAGTTGCAATTACTGTACCTTGAGGATTAATAGCGACTCGTCTAACTGGATTAGTATGTTCGGTGAGTGTTGCTAATAGTGTTCCGTTACGGCTCCACAATTTGACAGTGTTATCTTCACTTCCAGAAACGATTAACTCTTCGTCCTTACTAATTGCTACATCCCACACAGGCCCTTGATGTCCAACGAGAGTTTGTAACAATTTTCCATCCCAAGTCCAGAGTTTGATAGTTTTATCATTTCCAGCAGATGCAATCAAATTATTGCTGACACTCACAGCTAGCACACCACCTTGATGTGCAATTAGGTGCTGACGCAAATTACCATCGAGGTTCCAAAGCTTCACACTGCCATCCATGCTACCCGATACGATTGTATTACCATCCCAGCTAAAGGCAACATCCCAAATTAAACTCTTATGTCCGACTAAAGTTCGTAAAAGTTTGCCGTTGCGACTCCAAAGTTTGACAGTTTGATCGCTACTTGTGGATGCCATTATTTGACCATCAGGACTAAATGCTACACTCTTAACTGCTCCTTGATGTCCAACTAGGCGGTTTGACTCATCTGCACCAAGGGCTGCTTGTAGTAGGACACGATCTACTTGAGACGAAATTGGTGGATTGCTGCCAAAACTTTGTAGTAGACGTTTGGCATTAATCGCTGCAATTGTTGCATCTAAATGACGATTCGAGGCAAACAGCAATTCTGAAGAAGTCGCGATCGTTTTGATTTGATTGAGCAGAATAGTGCGTCCGTGAAAGTATAGGCTTGTACTCAATCCAGTTACAGCTATCAGTGCAATTATCAGAATCGCAATGAATAAATTTTTTTGTTGGGTATATTTTTGCTGTTGTGATAGTTGCAGTGCAATCGCATTTGCGCGTTCGGCTTTGAGAACTAACTGTTCCTCACGCCAATTGAGATTTTGACTGGCGGCGAGAAACTGATAATCGCCATCGCTTAAACTTTTTCCCTGCGCCCATTGTTGGGCATCAATTAGTGCTTGTCCCCGCAAAAGTCGAGACTCATCTTGTTGATTGGATGCCTGCCAAGCATTATAGGTCTGAGAATAAGGACGTAATAAAGTTAGTTGCTGTTCTATCCAATCGAGATTAAATACGTTGGCATAAATCTGGTTTTTTACCTGCAAAAATCCGGCATTTTGGATTGCTAACCCTGATAACAGCAGTTTTGTTTGTACTCTAGTGCTATCAGTACGAATTTCTACGCCTTGCAATAATTGCTGATATAGTACCAGTATTGCTCCTGTATATTCTGGGTCAGCAAGTAACAGATTGCGAATTGTGCGTAAATGTTCTGGATGATCTTGGCTTTCCCATTCGTGTAGAATGCGCGATCGCACCACATTTTCCACCCAAGATGCTTCTGCATTTTGAGGAATCGTCTCGGTATGAGAAATTATTTGCAACAGTTTTTGGGTGAGAAACGGTTGTCCATCTGTCCAATTTAGGATTGCTTGCAGTACGGCATGAGGATTGCCCGACTTTAAAGTTAGTCCTGGCAGTAGTGCGATCGCTTCTGAAAATTTAAATCCTTGAAGCTTGATTGCTTGTCCAATATTAAAGGGTGTACGTTTTGTATCTGCAATTAAATCACAGGGTGTGGCAACTCCGGCGATCGCAAACGTCAAGCGGCAATATTCTGGATTGACAGTGCGTTGATTATAACAATTGCGAATTAAAGCAAAAAAATCGTCAACTGAGAAATCAAGGCTTCTGATACTATCAATTTCATCAATAAAAATTAAAAGTTTCTTTTCAGCAAATTTTTTGAGTAGTACTTGGGAGACAAAGTTGCTCAATCGTTGCGGTAATGACAAATCTTCTTGTGCTTGCCACCAAGCTTTTAAATTAAAGCAATCAAATAAATTAAAATCTAAACATAATTCTGTAACAATACTTTTATACCATTGATTGACAGTAATATTTTCGCTGCCAATATTTGTCATATCTAAAGTGGCACAAAGCATATTTTCTTGCTCTAAAAGATGCCTAGCTCTCACCAAGAGTGAAGATTTGCCCATTTGTCGAGAATCTAAAATATAACAAAATTCACCGTTTTCCAGAGCATTATAGAGTTCTGTATCGGCTTGGCGTTGGACATAACTGAGGGCAGTTCCAGCCAAGCTACCGCCAACTTGATATTTGTAGTCAACCATTTAAAAAAACTTATTTTTAGTAAAATTATCAACAGAATCAAGTTAAAAATTCAAAATAATTGAAGATAATAAGGACTGATATCTGCTATATTAGCAATTAACAAAAATCCCGATCCTATTATGAACATTGCAATTGTTGCCGAAAATATAAACGATACAACTGGCAACTGACATAAGCTAAATCGCCTTGAAGTTGAATTAAGCCTAAACTTTCGAGCTTGTAAGCAGTGAGTGCATTGAGTTGCACACCTTCATTTCTCATTACTACTTGACAAAATGCATCTTTGAGGAAAAGCTCATCTTCTAAAATTACTAATAAATTTTGTAAATAATGACGATAAATTCCGGTTTGAGTAGGTGCAGTTTCTAACAATTTTTCTAAAGTTATTTCACCTTTTTGCAGGTATAGATAATGGAGTGCTAAATGTGTCAGATATGGATGCCCGCCTACCATTGCTCGTAAAAACATCGCGTTCTGCATTCGTTGATGATTGTACCAATTGAGAGCATAACACGCTGCTAATTCTTGCACCTGTGCTATTGTAAACTGCGGCAATGTTATTAATAGCCCGACATTAAAGGGAGACTGATTCAGCCTTAAAGGCACATAAACTTCAGTTGCATGAGCAACTACTAATCTCAGTTTTTGCCATATCCGTACGTTTTTTGCTTGTTCGTGCCAAGCTCGGAGCATTGGTAAAAAATCTAAAGCAATATTGGAATGTTCAAATATCCGATTGACTTCATCTAATAGCAGCACTAAAGGACAATCAAGTTTTGGAAGTAGATACTTCTCAAAATAAACTCTACAACTTACCTTACTACCTATCTCTTCATCCCAATAATCATTTAAGTTAACAGGAAGGGCTAATTTTTGAGTAATGTTGCTACAGAACCAGCGGAGAAACTGATTTAAACAAGCAAAAATCGTTTCATCAGCTTCTTGAAAATCTAAATAAACCGATTTAAACTCTTGCTCTTGTGCAAAAACAGACAGTCGATGAAGTAAAGAAGTTTTGCCAAAGTGTCTGGGAGCTTTGATCCGAATTACACATCCAGGTTGTTGAAGTTCTGCGAAAATTTGGTCTTCGATTGAGGGATGCTTGATGTAATAAGGAGAATCCAAGGACAATGAACCGTCAGGAAATTGTAGAAGTTCTACACTCAAGCGCGGCAACTTGACTTTTATTTCAGGTGAGAATTGCTCAAGAGTAAAATCATCTTGATTTGTTCTATATTTATACTTATTCAGAAGTACATTTAGATTTTTCTTTGTTATCCGCCTACCCATTACTGTTGATAAATCTTGCCAGAGTTGCGAACCAATTTCTTTAATATAGGCAGTGGTATAACTAGAAATATTTGCCATTTCGTGGTATGTATACCCAAGCAAAGAATGCTTGACAATAAAAATCTCGATCGCACTAATTCTTTGTGGTGATAAAAGCTCTTCCATAACTTGGATAATTGCGTTTGCATCCGTTATTTGGGATTGATTTTTAAGTTGATTATCCATAAACAGTAAAAAATTTAGTTTTTATCAAAACAGAATACATGCGTCAGGCGTTAGAATTTTCCAATTGAATTCTAACGACTGGTGAGGCAGCCCACTGTTGGGGGTTTCCACGCCACTTTCGTGACTGTTGGCACCGCCCTACAGAAGGAAACCCTCCTCAGGGCTGTCTGACTGCGGAACCCGTCCACCCCACTGCCTCCTCCTGAATTCTGACTTCTGAATTATTCAACAATTGGTCTTCTAAGCTGAGTTTAGTTGGCCGTCCTGTTTTTTGTTTTGCAAGGCTTGGTGTAGGCATAGCCTGCCGTAGACATCGCACTACCTTTAACATCTGGTTAAAAGCCTTCGGATGCTTATCACACAAGCGTTTTAAGTCTTTTGGCTTTAAGCTTTTCAGTTGTTCGTAGGTCATCAATGCTACCCAGCTCTAACCTAACTTGTCCCATGCATTTGGGACTTTTGCAAGAGACTCAATGAGCGGCGCTCACAAGGAACAATGAAAATATCTCTCCCTCCTGCCTCCTGCCTTCTGCCTTCTGCCCTATTTTTAAGGCAGGTTATTGTTTTCCTGTTACCTGTTCCCTATCTCTACAAATAAATTAATTTTGTCCAACTACTTATAAGGGTTTCTCTGATTATTTCTTGTGTTTGTCTGCTGAATATTGCCAGAAGCTTAGATGTATCTATATGTATTAATACTGCACAATTATTTCGTTTTGCTTTAATCAAAGCTATTTCATCAATCCCTAGCCTTTTCAGAAGAGATGGTTTTATATTTGGTAATTCTGATGATGCATCTTTTAAGATTCTTTCTATTTCTTCTGTTGTGACGACTTCTTTTCGTACTACGCTATATATATCATTCTCTAAAACATCTTGTATAATTTTTGGCAATGTTATTTAAGCCCCTTAAAAGGGAATTCTAAGAATATAAGTTTATTTTCTTAGGTTTTTTCTTTTACTGGCTATGACTCAGCTAAATATTCTGGAACTTGCAAAACAGGGAGACGTAAAGGCGATCGCATCTATGATGAACCGCCATCTACAACCTAAAGGGATTACTGCAAAAGTCGCCTTCAAGGATGCTTACTTAGAGGTAATACTAGAATCTACCGAAGTACCAAATCAGCAAACCTTGGTCGCATTTGTCCGTAAAGGGTTAACTAAATTAGGGGCTGTGTCAGTTGAAAAAGTAAAGGTTTATGGACAGCAAAATGGTAAAAATTTTTATGCTTGGATTAAAGATTTTGATTTAGGAATAATAGAAGGAAACACAGATTCAGAGGATAATCAACAGTCTGCCAACAATCCTCAAAATTTAACTGTTTCTATTAATTTAAGTGGAGACATTGCCCGTGAATTAAAAGCTCAAGATTTTGAAAGTATTGCTAACAAAATAATAAATGATATTTTCTACTCTTGTCATCATATTTTTATTGACAAAATAAGTATTAGTAATGAAAATTGTGTAATTTCAAAAACGCGTTAATTTTTAGCTTTTTGGCAGAAATTTCAAAAAAGTGTTTTATTCTAATAAACTTTATAAAACTATATATTTTTTAAACATATAGTTAGAAGTCTCATGAATATGTTGTGTTGATTTCACCTGTAAATAGGGAATTATAAGATAAATGATAATTTATCAGATTTTCGTGTTTATTAGTTATGACACAACCGAATCTTTTAGAACTTGCTAAACAGGGAGATGCTCAAGCAATCGCTTCAATAATCAATTATTTTTTACAACCAAAAGGTATTACTGCTAAAGTTTTATTTAAAGATGGTTGTTTACAGATAATGCTGGAATCTTCTCAAGTACCCGAACAAGAATCATCAGTTACTTTGATTCGTAAACTAATAATAAAGTTAAATATTTCATTTATTAAATCTGTAAAGATATATGGAAAAAAACTCGCACAATCTTCAGCAGCTTGGACAGATTATTTCAATTTGATTCCTGAGAATAACGAGATTAAGAAACATTCTAGTATTTTAGAAGCGACTAAACAGAAAAAATCCAGAACCCTCTCTCAAATATGGCCTATTTGGTTTCCTTATCCTAGTTCTTGGTTCTGGGCTATTGTTCTAGTTCCGATAGCATTTCCTGGTACACGTTTAATAGTCTTTGGATCGTTCGGAGTATTGATATCAGTTTGGGTAAATATTCCGGGATTATTAATATTCTCTATTTTCTTTGGTTTATTAATACCATCATTTTTTCTAGCATTCATTTATCATATTTGTTGGTTTATTTGGCAAAAAGATAAATCAAATCGTAAATTGGCAAAATGGATACCTAGTTTGAAGAGTTTATGGTCAGGGTTTTATGGCACATTTGTGATAGGAATATCATTTTTAATCATCTTAACTGTATTTTCCGAATTAGCTTTTTTTGATTGTAAATCGTATTATAAAATTTCGGAATACTTCTATAGTTGTGCTGGGTATTTAACTCGAGGTATAGCGAAAGAAATTTTTTACAGTATTGAAACTAATAATTTTTTAAATAAAGACTGGTTCATAATTTGGATTATAACTGCGGCATATCTCTACCAATTAGAACTATTAGCTAGAAAACGTCTCCTTCCTCAAATAAAAATTTTTCTCAGGAATTTTAAACAAAAAAATGTAAGGATTCAGGTAGCAGAGTATTGACAAAGGGAACAGTTGAGGGAGAATAT
>JAQYWR010000046.1 GCA_029379225.1 Nostoc sp. S4
TTGTAACAGGGGTTCGGCTTCGCTGTATCTGCCTTGGGAGTAGTAGAGTAACGCGAGGTTGTTGAGGCTTTGTGCGACAGATGGATGTTCTTCTCCCAGCAGCTTGCGCCTGAGTGCCAAAGCTTGGATGTAAATCGGTTCGGCTTCGCTGTATCTGCCTTGGGATTTGTAGAGTGCCGCTAGGTTGTTGAGGCTAAGTGCGACAGATGGATGTTCTTCTCCCAAGCGTTTTTTAGTGATTTCTAGACACTGCTCATCCCAAGGTGCTGCTTTATCATACAATCCTTGACCCTCATAAAATCGAGCGTTGCCGATGAATGCCCAAATTAAATCATCATCACTAACATATTGAATGAGATTCTTCGCTACTTCTACTAAATGAGGTGTGGCGGGGGTGACATCGGTGATTTGCTCAAGGGTAGGCGAGTCAGGAATATCTTTAGCAACTGCTACCATTACTTTGCAAAAACTTCGCTTTAATTCCTCTGACCGTTCTAAACCTGTAAGCTGATATTGGAAAAACTCGCGCAACAGTGGATGTAGTTGGTAAATTCCCTCATCTTCACGCTGGAGTAAATGCAAATTCAACAACTTATCATCCCGAATTTCCTCTAACTCTTCCCCGTCTGACTCTGGTAAACACTGTTTCACCAAATCCCAAGCTATAGGTGCGGGTGCAAATAAACTCAATAAACAGCCCAACTGCTTATCATCGTCGTTTAATTCCTGCCAACTCAACTCAAAGGCTGCTAACACACCCCGTTGTGCTGTCATATCCCCTTCTGGTTTATCCCACGCGGGTTTTTCTAGTCGCTTTTTCTCCAACCTTTGCAACATTTGTGTTAAAGAAAGGTCTACTTTGCGCTTGAGATATCGCCCCACTAATTCCAAACCCAAAGGCAAATATCCCAACCACTCACACAACTGATTTGCCACAGCTAATTCTTGCTCAATTCGCCGTGGTGTTTCTTGAAAAAATGACTTTAATAACTCCAGCGCCGCTTCTGCTTGCAATACATCCAGGGATAATTGCTTAATAGATGCTCCCAAGTATTGGCGCGTAGTAATCAACACTTTAAACCGGGAAGATGACGAGGGTAAATAAGGCTTAAGTTGCTGATATTCTCCAACATCGTCTAACACTAGCAGCACATCGCCCTCACGCCAATGCCGCCAGCAGTATTGCACTTGGGCGAGGACATCCAAACCTTCTGGTAGCTTTAAATCAAGCACAGTTATGGCAAACTGCACAACTTGAATGCCCATATCACCAGATTTTGCCAGCAACCAGCAAATTCCACCTTTGTAAGTTTCGCGGTGATTCCTGGCATATTGTAGGGCAAGTTCTGTTTTACCAACTCCACCCATACCAGCAACAGCAGCTATAGCAACTTGTTCGTTTTTCTGCAAAAGCTGGTGGAGATTTTGCAATTCCACTTCACGCCCAACAAATTCCATTACCCCAGTTAAGGGAATATTGTCGTAAAACGTCGGCTTAGGTTTAGCTTTTCTCGCTTCATCACGTTGCACACCAGGCTTTTGTTCTCTAAGGCGTTGCCATTCTGCATCAAATCTCTTTAAGTTCCCATCTTTGTCGCCTTTGTCGCACCAAAGCGTCAGCTTAAAATGCCAGTCCTCCGAACCTCGTATGTGTTCGCGCAAATCTTCCAGAATACTTAAAAACTCAGCAAGTGCTTTTAGTGCTTCTCGAACTTGTTCTTTCTCTAAACCACCAAGTTCCGCTAAAACTCTTAGCTGTGTCCTCACAACTAATTGCTTTGGTGTTCGCCAATTAAAGTCAATTTTAAAACGCTCACCATTCTCTATCTCATCATTGGCATAAGCCAACAACCTTTCTAACAGCAGTCTTACCCGCGCTTCGACAACATCACCATAGCTATCACGCGTCATTAGTTACTTTTGCTGAAATTTGGACAAAGTTTCGGGAATCCCCAAACTTAATCTAGCATCCCCAAACTCAAATCTCCGGGTATTCACCCATTACAGCCAACAGATAACTGCATTTGCTTTCACTGACTACCCCAAATCTACTGTTGCTTCAGTATTCCAGGTGAAACAAATGCAAAAGGCAACGAAATCTATCAATATTAAAAAGCTGGTGACAATTTTACTATTTGTAATTCCCTTAATTGCAGACTGGTTAATCCCAGGTTCGGGTATTTTCATAGAAATTGCCTTTCTAATTTGGGAATTGTTGGAACCAGAGGAGACACAGGGGGATAATTTGAAGTAAAAGTAATATGTAGAGTGAAATATCGCTTACTTAAGCTGGATTTAGATCCCCGACTTCTTGAAGAAGTCGGGGATCTGGGCAGCTAATAACGCTAAAGCCATAGTATGACTACCAAAACCACAACCCAAATGCAAACTGATAAATACCCTTTTGCTCAAGAACTGATTACTGATATGGAAGGTAATATCCGCAAAGTAGTCATAGGTTTTGATGACTATCTACACTTGCTAGAAGTTATTGAAGATGAAGGACTTATCTTAGCAATGAAGGCAGTAAAACATGAAATACCTCTAAATATAGATGAAGCATTAGCACAACTAGAACAAGAGTGATTACCCAATATCTACCCAGCTTTATCAAGGATCTCAAGGCTCTGAAAAGTACACCTTACTATGAGACTATTAGAACCCTTGCTTTTGAAGAAATACCACAAATATTAACCTTTGAAGAAATTACTAACCTCAAAAAACTTCAGGGTGATGAAAATGCTTATCGCATCCGCGTCGGTGATTATCGTATTGGACTTATTTTTGATGGAGAAACAGTCCTATTTCAGCGAGTACTGCACCGGAAAGATATTTATCGTTATTTCCCGAAATAAAACCATCTTAATTACGAATTACCTTAGCGTAGCGGGGCGTAGCCCATTACTAATTACAAATGCAATTTAATACCCAACTGCTACCTCGAATTAATAGTAAATCCCTCAGAGAAAATGGTAAACAATATTATGTAGATAGCAAGGGAAACCGCTTCCCCAGCGTCACTACAATACTTAATGTCACCAAACCCCAAGCAGACAGAGACAGATTATTAAATTGGAAAGCGCGTGTAGGTACAGAAGAAGCCACCCGCATATCTACAAACGCCAGTCGTCGCGGAACCCAAACACACAAACAAATTGAGCGCTACCTTTTGGGGCAAAATCCTGTTTGTCCCGAAGCTAGTCGCCCTTACTGGGAAAGTATTAAGCCAGTTTTAGAAGAAATCGACACAGTAAGACTCGTAGAAGGCTCCGTTTTTCATTACGATTTGAGCTATTCTGGCAAAGTTGATTGTATTGCCAGTTATCAAGGCATCCCTTGTATTTGCGAGTGGAAAACAGCAGACAAACCTAAAGGCTCAATAGAGCATTTATACGAACATCCACTGCAAATTACAGCATACATTGGAGCAATTAACAACTATTATCGAGATTATGGCATTCAACTAAATCATGCTTTGTTGGTAGTAGCAATTCCAGAGATGCCAGCGGAGGTATTTTGGTTTGAATCAGCACTGATAAAAGATTATTGGGAGCAGTGGGAAAAAAGAGTTGCCGAATATTGGGAACGCAAAAGTATTTGGAGTTGATGAGTAAGATTGCAGAGAAGTTTTTAGCAGATATGGAAATTTTGCAATTTAGAAATAAAGGCAATTATTAGTAATTAAAGTAAAGGAGTCAGCAATCGAGAAACTCTCACAGCTAACTTGAACCAAAAAGGTTTTTTATCGTACTCATTAAGATCCACAGCAACACAGACAGCTAAATCATCCTCTAACATTTTTTTCACACTTTGGACAAACTGAGGCTCGGTAACAAACCCCATAACTTCAAAGTTGAGGGAAAAAGAGCGACTATCTAAGTTAACAGTTCCTACCCCTGCTAAATTTTCATCAACAACTATAATTTTCTGGTGCATAAACCCATTTTTATAACGATACAGCTTGATACCGATTTTTTCCATTTCGGTGTAATAAGAGAAGGAACATAAATAAACAAATAAATGATCGGGTCGATTTGGCAAGAGAATTTGCACATCTACACCTCGCATTGCTGCGAGTTTTAAGGCTGACAATGTTGCCTCATCCGGCACAAAGTACGGAGTAGCAATCCAGAGGTGAGTTTGAGCTTGATTAATTAATTCTACGAAAAAAAGCTTACAAGCTGGTAGCGTATCTGCCGGGCCTGTAGGAAGAATGAATGCAGTTTGATTAATTTCTTGATTAATTTTTACGTCCCAGTTAACTTCGAGAAGTTTTCGAGTTGCCCAATACCAATCTCGCACAAAGGAGTTTTGTAGACTTTGTACAGTCGGGCCTTCGAGCATCATATGGGTATCGCGCCAGGGACTCAAGCGAGGATTTTTTCCTAAATATTCGTCACCAATATTTAGTCCCCCGATAAATGCTATTTCTCCATCCACCACCAAAATTTTCCGATGATTGCGAAAATTATATTGCAGCCGATTACCCTGACCTTGGGTGGTGTTAAATGCACTTACTGCAATTCCATGCTGTTGTAGAGACTGGATATAAGGGCGAGATAGTTTCTTGGAACCAATTTCATCGTAGAGAAAATAGATATTTATTCCTTGCTTAGCTTTAGCAATTAATGCTTCTTTAAACTGATTACCTGCTTGGTCATCGTTAACAGTATAGAATTGGAACAAAATATAATTTGTTGCCGATGCAATCTTTTTCAGCATTGCTTCATAGGTTTGCTGACCATCAATCAGTAATTCGGCAGCATTCCCTGATGTAAAAGAAATTTCTGTAAAAGCCTCCGCTAATGGTTGCAATTCGACTAGATTATCTGGTGGTGTAACTTGAAATTTTATCAGTTCACTATAAATCGGCTGAATAAGCTGGTAGTGTTCTGCATAGACTAAGCGTAGTGTTTCAGCATATCCATGAAATTTAGTTCTTCCTAAAATCCAATACAACGGAATAGCTAGCCAGGGAAAGGTAATTAGAGAAATACTCCAAGCAATTGCCCCTTGAGAAGAACGCACATTCATCACTGCATGGGCTGCATGTGCAACTCCTACGAAATGAACAAAAACTGTAACTGTACTAAAAATAGCTACAATACCACCATCTACAACCATCTTAATTTTTTTGAGTATTGATATAAGTAAATTCTGCCATTAATGGCTTGTGATCGGATGAACAAATTTTGTCTAGTACTTTAGCACTAGCTTTCTTCAGAGTGAGATTTCGATAAAAAATATGGTCTAAAGGAGGTGAGAACAGAAAGCGTTTAATTTTCTGCTTCTCATGAGGTGCAAAAATTACTGGCGTTAATCCCAATTGAGTTGTTACTTGATTGAGGATAACTGCTCTTTTTTGACTCCAAGTATTGAAATCTCCTGAAAATATGAGTGGGCCACGATGTGTAGATAATGCTAGCTCTAATTCATTTAGTTGGATTTTAAATTTATTTAAATCTACAAAATTTATCAAATGACTATTTATTGTTAATAGAGTTGTGCGTTTATCAGATAGCAGATACTCACTAACTAAAGAAATTTTAGGAGTTCTAACAATCGGTTCATAATGTGTAGTAGTCAAAACTTTTTTTCTAAGTGGACTGATTGTAGCTGCTGTAAAAATTCCCGAACAGGTTTGATGATGAATATCAACAAAGTTTGGAGCAAAATTCCAATTCATTTTTAGCCAAGTATTTAATTGGTCTGCTTCTAACTTCAGAGAAAACTCTTGTAAAAATATCAGGTTGGGTTGGTAATCTTCAATGATATTTGAAAAATCTTTTAACCAAGTCTTGTTATAGTTTTGTTTAGCAATATTCCAATTAAGAACTTTAATCGAATTACTATTAATTTCTGTTTGCAGAGAATGATTTTTATCAATTGTAAGTTCTTGTAAACCAATAAATCTATAAGATGGAACAAATTGTGTCAAGAGAGTGTTTACGTGTTCTTGAATATTAGGCATCACTATCAATCCATCACAGCTAACACAGCTTTTGGCAATAACTTATCTTTAAACCAAACAATTCTCGCGGGGACATCATTTAATTTTACTCCCGCCTTTTCTAAATTAAGTCGCTCGGAAATTGCCAAAATCAAATCATCACGTCCCGCACGCCGCACTTGAGAAAACTTCTTTTGTAAATATTCTGGACGCCAATAACCAACAATTTCTAATAAAAAGGTACGTCCATCAGGATGCACTAAGCGAAAATCGGGAATCATCACGCTACCGGGAATTGGTATCAAATCAACTTCTCTCTCTAATGCCCAGCCACTTTTCAACGCATCCCATTTATCAGCAAAGGATGCTTCTAACATACTATCGTAGGGCTTTCCGGGTGGATAATGAGATACCAAACCACATTCGGAATTGAGAGTAAAACGTCCAGTTTTCCAAGTATCTGTATAAGCGTCACGAGTTTGGAGAATCGAAGAAAGACTCCATTTTGTAACGTGAAGTAAAGCGGGGATGAGTTTAGCGATCGCCAATCCATATCGCGTACTAGAGTTAAACAAGCTCGTCGGCCCATCTATCGTAATTGTAAATCCGTGGTCAGCATCGCCTTCAATATAAGCCATCAATTGAAACAACTTTAGATAGCGAAACAACAGCTTATATTCTCCCGGAACATTTCGATGAGCATTTAACACCAACTGACTCGCCTTATAAAAAACCCCCTGTACCTGAGATAAGTTATAACGATTTAACAAATCTGCTGCTATTGGTGCATCAAAAACCGTCAAAATCTTATTCTCAGCTAAATCAGCATATAATCCATTGCGAACCTGTTCCGGCAAAACTTCCCGCTCAAGTTCTTGAGTTAACTCATCAGCAACTTTCCCCAAAGTAACTTGTGTAGATTCCCGACTAGAAACAGACTTTGCAGCCAAAGAAAATACCCGTTCTCTTAACATTTGTGGTTCCAAAGGACTAACCACTTCAAAAGTACAAAAACTGCTTTTGAGAATATAAGCTAATCCCCGCTTCAGCCGATAATCTGTCGAATCTCCTTCAAAATCAGTTAGTTGTCGCTCAAGCACACCCTGACTTTTCCCCACAGCTGATTGAAAATAATTAATTAACTCAATTGCCAACTTTGAAGTTTGATTGTCAATCTTCAGTCTCTTCGGCACGATCTCCTCTCCGTTTTGGCGATGCATCAATAACTCTGTCGGTAACATCTGCTGAATTTTGGATTTTAGATTTTGGATTTTGGATTGAATAATTAATTTCTAACTGTTCCGCCGCCTTCAAACTTTTTCCTTTCCCACTTCCATACACAACCCGCAAATTCCCTTTCCTTTCTTTTTCTCCCCCTGCTTCCTGTGCTTCCCCTGCTCCCCTTGCTTTCTTATCCCCGCGTCGCCTAGCTGAAGTCCCTTCTTCACTCGTATCCTCAGCCACCACCTCATACAAAATCGCCTGCTTATTTTCGATATTTCCCTTTCTTAAAACCCTCCCCAAACGTTGAGTATATTCTCTAGCCGAACCCGTTCCTGATAAAATAATTGCTACAGAAGCCGCAGGTACATCAACTCCTTCATTTAACACATGAGAAGCAACTAAAGTATTATATGTACCCTCACGAAATTTTGTTAATATTTCATGGCGTTCTTTCACCGGAGTTTGATGAGTAATTGCCGGAATTAATAAATCCTGAGAAACCCGATAAACTGTAGAATTATCAGCCGTAAAAATTAAAACTCGTGCCGGATAATGTTCTGCTAATAAATTAGCTAAAATTCGTAATTTGCCATCAGTACCCAAAGCAATATCTTTCGCTTCTCGATGCGCTAACATCGCTCTCCGCCCAGCTTGGGATCTAGCACTCATTTGTACGAACATTTGCCAACCTTGAAGACTCCCCAAAGAAATTCGAGATTGCTTTAAAAAATCGTTGCGAGTTTGAATTAATTGGTTGTATCTTTCCCTTTCTTGCTGCGATAACTTGACCTTAATTTGGACAATTTCGTGTTCTGCTAACGCCTTCCCCGCCAAATCTTCAGCGCGTTTGCGATATACTTCTTCACCAATGAGCATATTTAAGTCAGCGTGTTTGCCATCGGTACGTTCTGGTGTAGCAGAGAGTCCTAAACGATAGGGTGCGATCGCATATTCAGCAATTACCCGATTAAAATCTGTCGGTAAATGATGACACTCATCAAAAACAATCAAACCATATTGATTACCGATCGCTTCCGCGTGAATTGCCGCACTATCGTAAGTTGCGACTAGAATAGCTGTTTTATCCCGCGAACCACCCCCTAGCAATCCCACCTCAGCATCCGGGAAAGCCGCCTCCAAATGTGCATACCACTGATGCATTAAATCCAAAGTTGGCACTACAATCAGCGTCGTGCGGGGGGTTGACTGCATGGCCATTTGTGCCAAATAAGTCTTTCCTGCCGCCGTGGGAAGCACAACTACCCCCTGTCTACCCGCTAGTTTCCAAGCAGCTAGCGCTTCACTCTGGTGAGGATATGGTTCCATTTCCAAACTAGAAACTAAATCTAGAGGATAAAATTCCTTGGCTTCATCGAGAAAGTTGACATCTTCCGCTTGTAGTGCTTCCACGAGCGATCGGTATCTAATCGCCGGAATGCGGAATTTTTCAACTCGATCGTCCCATGTAGCATAGTCCATCCAAGCTTTGCCGCGTGGTGGTGGATGCAAAATTAGCGTGCCGCGATCGAAAGTTAATGTTGGGGTACGAACCATAATTGTTGGGCATTGGGCAGGGAAGCAGAGGGGCGAATAATAAATTAGTCAACAATCAGCAGTCAACAGTCAACACTCCCTTGATTACTAATAACGTAAAAAGTGCATGATTCATCCAAATAACTCTGACAAAACTCAACTAGATGCGCTCATGAGTCAAGGGATGCCCCATTGGCAAATCAGCAATAGCTTTGACAAATCCTATAAAGAACAGCGACAGCACTTCCTGCTCAAGCGACTACAATTGCAGGCTCAGATTATGCTGATTGCTGGTTTGACTTTAACCGCTTTTTTCCTTTGGGTAAATTCACAGGTAGAAGGCAAAATATACGCCTTTAAAATTAGTTTTGTAGTAGAATTATTCATTCTTATTTGTTGGGCTTTATGTAAAACCTCTATAGGCCGCCGCCATCCAGATTTAATTTTTTTGAGTTTATGTTGGTCTGTAAATTGTGTTATCCAAATTGATATAGCATTGCTATTTAATAATCTCGAACCTAGAAGCAATCTCTGGAATCTAATGTTTTTAACTCAAGCTACACTTGTGCCAGTAAAATGGTGGATGCATTTTGGATCGCAAGTTGGGACAATTTTATGTTACTTAACTTTATTTATCTTATATAATCCTACCTTAAAAAATCCATTAGCTGCTTATGTTGAAAACAGTATATATTTTTTTTGGACTTGCATAATTTGTGTGTTTTCGGTTTATTTATATGAACGCTTACAAAAAAATGAATTCAACGCCCGGAAAGCGATGGAGGTAGCTCAACAAAAATCAGAACGGCTGCTACTAAATATTTTGCCAGAGATGATTGCCGAACAATTAAAACAACAGCCAACAACTATTGCTGATAGTTTTCACGAGGTAACGGTGTTATTTGCTGATATTGTTGGTTTTACAGAACTTTCAACTCGGACATCTCCTGCGGAATTAGTTGATTTACTAAATAGAATATTTTGTTTGTTTGACCAATTAGCAGAACGTCATGGAGTCGAGAAAATCAAAACAATTGGCGACGCATATATGGCCGTTGCTGGGTTGCCAAATCAGTCTCACAACCATGCGATCGCCATCGCTAACATGGCGTTAGATATGCAAAATGCTGTAACTAAGTTTAATGCAGAAAACAATCAATCTTTTTGCATTCGTATTGGCATTAGTACAGGACCGGTAGTCGCAGGAGTGATTGGTTTGAAAAAATTTGCCTACGACCTTTGGGGAGATACAGTCAATACAGCTAGTCGAATGGAATCACATGGTATCGCAGGTAGTATCCAAGTTTGTGAAGTAACTTATCAACTTTTAAAAGATAAATATTTATTGGAAGAACGAGGTTTAATTAAAGTTAAAGGAAAAGGTGAAATGATGACTTATTTATTAAAAGGAATTAATTAGTCATTGGTCATTAGTTATTGTGCCCCTGCTCCGCCTACTTTCCCTGCTCCCCCTGCCCCCTGCCTCCCCAGTCTCGGACTAAAATTAGAATTGACGTGACGTTTTTGAGTAGCTAAAGTGTCAGACTCTCTGCCATTGCGCGATCGCTATCTTGTCTTAATCAATGAAATTGTCGAAACCACCCTCAAGGGCAAAATTAGCTCTGTGGAACAGGTGTATCAAATGCTGGTTAAAGGTATCACTTCCGGCACAGGGGAAGTGTTTGAGCTAGCTTTGAGCGAGCGCTTGAATGCTCTCCAAAGCCAAGTCGATAGCGAAAAAGACGAACTTAAAAAAGCTAAAGCGACTCGCAGTTTGAGAGCTATTAAAACCATTCAAACTCAATGGCAACGCTGGCAAGAGCAAAATAAAGCTACCGAAGCGATAGCTTGTGCAGTCACAGAAATTACTACAGCTTCTCCTCATGAGCGTCTGGCAGCATTTGTCCGTGTTACTGACCCGAATCAAAAGTATCCGCTAAATTTACCCCAATTACAACAGCTATCAAAATCATTACAGCAATTTGCCCAGGTAGATGCCGATTTACAACAATTTTCTGAAGGTATTACCCGTGGTTTAGCTTCTTGGCAACGCCTGCAAGACAATTTGCTCAGTTGGATGTACGAGCAAAGAGAATCTTTGGGATTTGGCGGTGTACCTGGCGAACGCGGCCCTTGGGCGAGTTGGGCGAAACAACTTAATAGTGAGTTACCCCAAGCACTGTTTCGCACTTTAGCGATGGAAGAATCTGCAATTCAATTTGCCGAACAGCAACGGGGTATCACCGTTAAAGATTGGGTAGAAATGGCGTTGATTTTACAATATTTGCAACGAGGGTTAATTAACTGGTTTGACCAACAAGCTTACGATGTTAAGGCAGGACCAAATTTGTCCATTTCCACTTTTTTGACCTTTGCAGTAATTTGGAGTCAGTTAGCAAGTGGTTTTCAAAGCATCAGTGCAGCATATAGCGATGCTTGTTCTCAAATTATGCTGCAAATTCTGCGAACCTTTGCCCAACGTTCATATTTTCCGCTTTATGGCGGCATTTTCGCCTCGTTTTCTGGAAGTTATCTCCGGAATACTCTAGATTATTTAGATGAACCGCTGCGAACTGTAGAGGGAACCCAGGAAAAAGCGCGGATTTTGACACTCTTAGGTTATTCTCAGCGTGCCTTGGGACAATATCAGCGCTCTGTAGACTTTCATCAACAGGCGTTGGAGATAGCTAGGAATGCAGGCGATCGCCCCTGTGAAATTGCCAATCTCAACCACCTCAGCCGTACCTACGTGCAACAGCAAAATTATCCTGAAGCAATAAATTACAGTCAACGAGCATTAATATTGAGTCGGCAAGCAGGCGATAGGACAGGAGAAGCAAACGCGCTAGTAAATTTAGGTTACAGCGAAGTTATGCAGGCTCAGCAGTTAGAAAACTTAGAACCAGAAACCTATGAATCAGCAATTAACTATTTGGAACAAGGTTTAAAGTTGTCAGAAAAATTAGGGGATATTCCAAGTAAAGCCTTATGTTTCAGCAGCTTAGGAATTGCTTATTTAGTAATTGGACAATACCAAACCGCAATTAAATACCTTGAGGATGCTTTTAAAATAGCACAATTCTCCGGTGATTTATATCTTCAGGGACGGAATTTAGCTTATTTAGCTGAAGCTTATTATCATCTACAAAATGTCGATAAAACTATCTATACAGGTAGCTTAGGAATGTATCTTTTAAATCAAATTGGTTCTCGTGAATGGCGTCAACCAGCAGGGTTACTGACAATTTTACAGCGACAAATAGGGACGGAAGATTTCCAAAAATTATTACAGCAACATCGTTCTAAAATCATTGTACTTATTGGTGTGGATGGCTATGATTACATCCCAAATCTGTTAGAAATATACAAGCAAGATATATAGAAAGTTACACAAGAGTGTTACCCTATAAATTTTCTCTAGTCTATGCAATTATAAAGCGCTATAATTGCATTTTGATGTTTGAGACTGACTTAAGAGTATTTTTAATCCGTAACTCCATTTGACTTGCGTTCCCTCATATCTTTTTTAGTCTAAACTCCAGTTTCAAGTTAGGATGTCCTGTTGGTGAGCCTGATGAATAAACTTGCTCGCAGTCAAGTAGCAGCTGCGAGAATGTGAAAAGTTTTTCACCGAATAAAGGTAGCTGTATTCCGTTTTTTTGAATTATTGCAGCCTCTTGTTATGGCATCTAATATTGAATCTAGAAGTTTTATTAATTAGGCGAAATTGAGATAATCCTTATGCTGTTAGTACGGGGAATGGAACTTTTAGCCTTCTCAGCAGTAATAAATTCTACTGCACCAACTGAGACTGCTGCTATATGAAGCGCATCCATTGCCCCTAGCCCTGATTGGCTGGCCTCTATGTGATAAGCATTGTGAATAATTTCGTCCAGATTTGTTGCCCAGTGTAAGACGCTATTAAAATATTCTTCATAAAAACGGACTTCGGCGATTCTCTGATTGTAAATTGCCTTAGGAAGTACTTCTAATTTCAAAAAAATACTTGACGCAAATTCTCGACTGGGATCTTCGAGAATTTGCATCGCCATTTCAGAAATAGGATCTTCTGCTCGTGCAGCTACAATCAAAACTGCTGAGTCTATAAAGGTGCAAATCATCTAAGATTTTCCTGATACCCACCTCTGCGTTCGGCTTTTTCACGTTCTACTCCTTGCCAGTCCAGCAGGGGGATGTTAGAGGCAACAATTTCCTCACGAATCTTACGTAATCGCTCACCTAATAAAGACTTGGACTTTGGTTTTTGGCGAGGCAAAGCTCCAGCCCTAGCATTAAAAGTTGGGAAAAATTTGCCCAACCTATTTCCAGCATTAAATTGTTCTAGGCTAGCCGCTATGTTGGATTTGAAACTTTCCGGTTTCTCTTCAATTACTGTAATTGTATATGGATAATTTTGACTAGATGGAATTGAGTTATCGGAAGAAAT
This sequence comes from Nostoc sp. S4, assembly GCA_029379225.1. Taxonomy (GTDB): domain Bacteria; phylum Cyanobacteriota; class Cyanobacteriia; order Cyanobacteriales; family Nostocaceae; genus Nostoc. Next base: position 13,155 of record JAQYWR010000046.1, read on the forward strand.
CTGCCAATAATTCACAGGTTCTTCACTAAAAGAATTTTTTGTATGACCGTTTGCTGTTGAAGTGACTTTGGCGGCAATTGCAGGGTAAAGAAATCCTTGATTATCTCTATTAGTTATGCTTGCTCCTTGAGATTCTAGACTTGATTTATCATCAATTGGACGAGGTATAGTAGCAGTCATTAAAATCACCCCACTTGCTTCCAAATATCTTTTTGAATCTTTTGATCGGTTAAATTAGTAAAAGCTTGTAATATCGATTTGTGAGCTATGTAAAACCAGTCTTTCATTGTTTCAAGAGATTTATAATTTCCAATCCCTCGCGCAGTTAGTTCAAACGAAAGAGCTGGTAAACCCTCCTTTATTACAGAATTGATTACTACGTGCAGTCTACCAAGTTGATTGGGTAGCTCAAAAACTGTTGCCCAGTTAATGGTTTTGGGTTCAGAAAAAAGGCGTCGTGCATTCGCTCGCCAAGCAAAGTCTGGAAAAATATTCCCTATATCTTCAAGAGTTCTCCACCCTTGCCCCTGAGGAATATGGTTGATGTAAATTAGCTCATATTGCCTTGGTTTCACTTCTCCTAATTCAGCAGCTTGCAAAAATGAATTAAATTTTGACAAATAGGACTGGAATGAATTGATTATAGTTTCGTACCTTGGGTAGTCATTTTCAGAAGTAATTTTTCTCCAATTATGGATAAAACGGTCACGCTGAATCTGGATGATGCCTGTTTCATCGGGACTGAGAAACCATGCCCGTGGCAAGGGCGGTATGTCTGTAAAGCGAAACTGTGCTTCAACAGGCTCATCAAAACTTTCAATCGTTGCTACCAAAGGTGCTACATCCCTGCAAAATGGATAATCAGGTTGAAATATCTGCCAGGCTAAACCTATGTGAGGAGATTGCAGTGCTTCGATAGATTCAAACAGAATACTACAAGCCACCTCAACAATGGGCGGTTCTTCGTACTGAGGAAACCTTGATGGACTTGAAGTATTTGTCAAAACCTGCTCCTACTGGTCAAGACACATTGCCATCTTTAGACTACCCATAATCCTGGCAAGGGAAGTTGATCTACATCATAATTTTGCAATCCATTGCTTAAAACACAAGTGGAGCGATCCAAAGTCAGCGATATAATAATGCGATCGCCCTTACCCAAATCACTTTTTTGATTAACATCATGTTATTGAAAGCGATCGTCTCTTTGAGACACCACTATCCCTACATTCCCTGCCTTCAGCCGCGCATTGACTGCTTCAACAGTCCACTTCATTGAACTAATTTTGAACTAAACTTACTCCATAATTAACCATAATTTGGAGTAATTTGAGGTGATATTAATGCAGTAAATCGTGAAAAATGCTCGATTCGCTAAAAAGCAAAAACCCCTAAAACTAGGGGTTTTGGGCTGAAGCCAGCAATCAGATTTGAACTGATGACCTTCCGATTACAAGTCGGATGCACTACCACTGTGCTATGCTGGCAAGTTTGGCAAACACGTAGCCCGCTAGAGATATCGCTCTAAAATATCAACCACGATTTATTATTTTATCATAATTAATGTATTTGTCTAGGGCGATCGCTAAAAATATCCCCCTGCTCACACTTTACAGTTAACAGCCATCAGTCATCAGTCAGCAACTTCAAGTCGGATAATTTATTTCTTGGAGTTCCCATAAAGTTGATAAATTAATACTCATAGCAAAAGCTAACTCAAATCCTGGGCTGGACGCCAAAATATCTAGTACGGTTGTAAGATTGTACTTTTTTGACACGGCTGGGTAAAGGAACAGAATTGAGAAATTGTTCTTTACACATCACAAGCATGGCAGCGTTGATCGGACGAGATTTATTAAGTCTAGCGGACATTAGTTCAACCGAACTTCAAGAACTCCTGCAATTGGCAACTCAACTTAAATCCCAACAGTTGAAGTTGCAGTGTAATAAAGTCTTAGGGTTGTTGTTCTCTAAAGCTTCAACTCGCACGCGAGTAAGTTTTACTGTAGCAATGTATCAATTGGGTGGACAAGTAATCGATCTTAACCCTAATGTCACTCAAGTTAGTCGCGGGGAACCTGTGCAGGATACAGCGCGAGTCTTAGATAGATATCTCGATATTTTGGCAATTCGTACTTTTGCACAGCAGGAGTTGGAAATTTTTGCTAACTATGCCAAGATTCCAGTAATTAATGCCCTAACTGATGCAGAACATCCCTGTCAAGTCTTAGCTGATTTATTGACAATTCAAGAAGCTTTTAGCACCCTTGCTGGGTTAACTTTAACCTATGTGGGTGATGGAAATAATGTCGCTAATTCTCTGATGTTGGGCTGTGCTTTAGTAGGAATGAATGTGAGAATTGCCACTCCTAGTGGATTTGAGCCAGATTCTAAGATTGTAGAACAAGCAAGAGCGATCGCTAATAACAAAACTGAAGTTCTACTCACTCATGACCCAGAATTAGCCGCCAAAGGAACTGCTGTACTTTATACTGATGTTTGGGCAAGTATGGGACAAGAAGCAGAAGCGGATAATCGGCTGCCAATCTTCCAACCTTACCAAATTTCCGAGCAGTTATTGAGCCTTGCTGACCCAGAGGCAATTGTTTTACACTGTTTACCAGCCCATCGTGGTGAAGAAATCACTGAGGCAGTTATTGAAGGTTCTCAATCACGAGTTTGGGAACAAGCAGAAAATCGCCTCCACGCCCAAAAGGCTTTGCTTGCTAGTATCTTAGCAGCAGAATGAAGGAAGTAGAGACAAGGGTTAACCCAAGTCTTTCCAAAATATAAGAGTCAGAATAACGACGTGCGGCTGACTCTTGACAATTTATCACTAAAAAATCAAGAATAAATAGGTGAAACAAAAGAAAAAATATTCTTACTTTTACCTTTAATATTTTTACTTTTCTATTGCCTATGGGGAGTTTTTTGTAGTACTAATGTTCTAGAGACATTTATAATTACTTCCCGCAAATTTATGGAACGTCTAACGGAAGCTCAACAAGAACTTTACGAATGGTTAGCAGAATACATCAGAATGCATCAACATTCGCCTTCAATTCGGCAAATGATGCAAGCGATGAATTTGAAATCACCAGCACCAATTCAAAGTCGTTTAGAACATTTACGCACTAAAGGATATATAGAATGGACTGAAGGCCAAGCGCGAACGATTCGGATTTTGCATGGTGTGAAGCAAGGTGTACCAATTTTGGGCACGATCGCTGCTGGTGGTTTAATAGAACCATTTACTGATGCTGTAGATCATTTAGACTTTTCTAATTTATCGTTACCTCCTCAAACCTACGCTTTGCGAGTAGCTGGCGATAGCATGATTGAAGACTTAATTGCTGATGGCGATGTGGTATTCTTGCGTCCAGTACCAGAACCAAATCATTTAAAAAATGGTACTATCGTCGCCGCGAGAGTTGATGGATTCGGTACGACATTAAAACGTTTTTATCGTCAAGGCGATCGCGTTACTCTCAAACCAGCAAATTCTAAGTACAATCCCATCGAAGTCAGTGCTATGCAAGTACAGGTGCAAGGTTCGCTGATTGGTGTTTGGCGGGGTTACAACTGATAAATGAGGACTGGGGATAAGGGGTAATGGGGATTGGGAATTGGGAATTGGGAAAGATAAGTACCAATGACCAATACCTCGGCTTTGCTCAGTACAAGTGACTAATGACTAATGAATATGTACCTGACGCCAAATCCAGTACGGCAACTGCCCACTTTCCGCTTAAAATTACCATTTGCAAGAGAAAGTAAGGCCAGTTACCAGACTCGGCAACCATTACCAGGATGCCCAAAAATGCCTTTATCTCTGCAATTGCGGCAATATCAGCGAGAAGCGATCGCTAGCTGGTTTGCTAATAATGGTAGAGGGACGCTCAAAATGGCTACTGGTAGTGGTAAAACTATTACGGCATTAGCGATCGCTTGTGAATTATATCAGCAGATTAATTTACAAGTGCTGTTGGTGGTGTGTCCCTACCGCCATCTTGTTACCCAATGGGCGCGAGAATGTGAAAAATTTAATTTGCAACCCATTTTAGCCTTTGAGAATTTACGCACTTGGCAAAGTCAACTGTCAACGCAAATTTATAATCTGCGTTCTGGTTCTCAACGGTTTGTTACTGTAATTACTACAAACTCCACATTAATTGGAGATGGGTTTGGGTCTCAACTTAAATATTTTCCTGCCAAAACTTTAATTATTGGGGATGAGGCGCATAATTTAGGCGCACCAAAGTTAGAAGAAAGTTTACCGCGTCGTGTGGGGTTGAGACTGGCTTTATCTGCCACACCGGAGAGGTATTTTGATGATTTTGGTACGCAATCTTTATTTGATTATTTTGGCCCAGTTCTTCAGCCAGAGTTTACTTTAAGGGATGCGATCGCTTGTGGTGCTTTGGTACATTATCTGTATTATCCTGTGCTGGTAGAGTTAACAGAAGCAGAAAGTATTGCTTATTTAAAGTTAACTAAAAAAATTGGGCGATCGCTTTTATTTCGAGAACGAGAAAATGGACAAGCAGGAGACTTTGAAGACAATGAAGATTTAAAGCCGTTATTGATGCAAAGGGCAAGGTTAATTGGTACAGCAGAAAATAAATTAAATGCTTTACGAGATTTAATGGTAACTCGCCGCGAAACTACTCACACTCTTTTTTATTGTAGTGATGGTTCGCAAGAAGATGGGCAACGTTCATCCCTACGTCAACTTAAAGCTGTTGCTAAAATTCTGGGGGTAGATTTAGGGTATAAGGTAAGCACCTATACGGCTCAAACTTCTTTACAAGAAAGGGAAATATTGCGCCGTCAATTTGAAAGTGGGGAATTGCAAGGTTTAGTGGCAATTCGTTGTTTAGATGAAGGTGTCGATATTCCGGCAATTAAAACGGCAGTGATTTTATCAAGTTCTGGTAATCCCCGTCAATTTATTCAGCGACGGGGGCGAGTTTTACGTCCTCATCCAGCTAAAGAACGCGCAACAATATTTGACATGATTGTTTTGCCGCCAGATTTAGATAGAGAAACAATAGAAGTTGAGCGGAATCTGTTAAAAAAGGAGTTACGTCGTTTTGTGGAGTTTGCTGATTTGGCTGATAACGCTGGTGAAGCTAGAATGAAGTTACTCGATTTACAAAAGCGATATGGTTTATTAGATATTTGATAATGAATCGGGTAGGATTTGTATTTTTTGTAAAAATTTTTTGAGCTTGGTAGAAACAAGCATTAAGTATGAAATAATAAAGTTATGAATTTGATTATAATGGGATGTAAGTGAAATTTTTAAAGCAGCTTACATCCCATTATAATATAGTTTATTAAAACTAAGTTTATCAAAAAAATATTAAAGAATAAAGCGTTTTTTCAAAAAAATTAAAATTTTAATATTATAGTTTCTCAAAATTTAAAGATAACGCTAACAGTGGCTTTACGGAGGTAAATGCAGCACTAGAGAAGGTTAAAATATAGAAAAATTATTTTAGAATCTAAGATGCCACAAGAGGCAAATATTGATGATGTGCAGGAGCCGATTACGAACGCTCCACCGGAAGTACGGCAAATTATTGAGCGGGTGTGGAAGCTGGAAAAAAGTAGGCTAGATAGGAAAAGCAAAGGGCATATTAACGATGATATTTTAGATATTATCAAGGAAGCAGTGCAATGAAGCTGACTTCAATTAAACTGTGCAATTTTCGCTCGTTTTACGGTACTACGCCAGAGATGAATCTTGCCGGAGGAGAGATTCATAACACGACGATTATTCATGGTAATAACGGTGCTGGCAAAACAAGTCTGTTGAATGCATTTACCTGGGTATTATATGAGAAATTTAGTGCGGCATTTGCATCAACAGAACAATTAGTAAATAAAAGAGCGATCGCCCAAGCCGAACGAGGACAAGCTGTAGAATGTTGGGTAGAGATTGGTTGGGAACATGATATTACCCGCTATCGAGTTAAACGTTCCTGTCGGGTTTACAAAAACGCCAGCGAACTCGAAGCAGGTAAAACTCAATTAACAATGTGGGTGAGTGGCGATGATGGCAAATGGAATTTACCAACTCAACCACCAGAGGATATTATTAATCAGATTTTACCCGCTAGTTTACATCAATATTTTTTCTTTGACGGCGAACGAATTGAAGAGATAGTCCGTTCTGATAAAAAAGCGGAAATCGCCGAAGCAACAAAGATTTTTTTAGGTGTAGAAATAATCGAACGTTCAATTACACATTTGAAAGGAGCTAAAAAAAGTTTAGAAAGTGAGTTAACAGCTATCGGTGATGCAGAAACTAAACAACTTTTACGACAGCAAGAAAAAATCGAACGTGAAATTGATAGTATCACCAAACGGCAAAGCGAAATTCAACAAGAGTTAGAATATCAACAAACTTTCAAAAAAGAGACAAGCAATCGGTTACGAGAACTCAGCGCTGCTAAAGAACTGCAAGAAAGACGGCAGAATTTAGAATCACAGAAAGAAGCAAACCGGGAAGAACTGAGAAAAACCAGAGAAGCGCTAAAAAAAGTAGTTTCGGCGCGGGGTTATACAGTGTTGCTATCAGATACCACAAGCCTATTTCGGAAAATTGTTGATGATTTCAAGCAGCGCGGTGAATTAACTTCGGGAATTTCGCGGGAATTTATCAATGAATTACTAAAATCTAAACGTTGCATTTGTGGTGCAGACTTAAATGCAGGAAGTCATCATCATAACAATGTACAAATTTGGTTAGAACGAGCTGGTTCATCGACAGTAGAAGAAACCGCAATTCGTATGAGCGCCCAAGTAGATGAAATTGATAAGCAAGCAATAGCATTTTGGGAAGAGGTTGACAGAGAACAAGTTAGAATTGAACAGCTAAGACAAACAATATCTCAAATCGAAAGTGAATTAGATAGTATTCAAGAACGATTACGCAAAGATGCTAACGAAGAAATTAGTAGTTTACAAAAACGTCTAGACGAAATTGAAAATAAAATTGATGAATTAAATCGAGAACAAGGTGCAAATCAGCAGCGAATTGCTCAACTAAAAATAGAAGTTGATGCTTTGGGTAAACAAATCGCCAAGCAGAAATTGAATGAAGCCAAGCAGGTTTTGGCACAGCGGCGGATCAATGCCACCCAAGATGCTATTGAACGGTTAACAGAAGTCAAAAATCGTCAAGAAAAGCAGTTTCGTTTGCAACTTGAAAAGCGAGTCCAAGAAATATTTACAGAGATTTCTGTTGCACCATATATTCCAAAAATCAGTGATAAATACGAATTGACGCTGGTAGAAAATACAGCAGGTATCGAAGCGCAAGTTGCAGCTTCTACTGGGCAAAATCAAATTCTCAGTTTATCGTTTATTGCCAGTATTATCGATAGAGTGCGGGAGTGGAGCGAGAAGCGGAAAATGATGATGCTTCCCGATAGCAGTACTTTCCCAATTGTTATGGATTCACCATTTGGCAGCTTAGATGAAATCTCACGGCGACACATTGCCAACACAATTCCGAAATTAGCGAATCAGTTAATAGTGTTAGTCACAAAGACTCAATGGCGAGGTGAAGTTGAAGAAGAAATCACAGAGAAAATTGGTAGGGAATATGTGCTGACTTACTATTCTTCAAAACCAGATTGCGAGCAAGATTATATTGAATTAGGTGGGGAAAGATATTCTTTAGTACGGCAAAGTCCTAATGAATTTGAGTATACAGAGATTATTGAAGTGGAACGCGATCGCTAATTGAAAGAAACGAACCGCACCAGGCACGGAGGACACAGAGAAAATTGCGCCAAAACACAACAGTTTTTTCTGTGCATAAAGTTACCACCCAAAAAAGTTAAAGTTGAAAAAAGCGACTTTTAGCAAGAGATGTGGTTATGATTGCTAATTCAAACGGACAGTATATGTCTCCCCAAGAATATCTAGAATGGGAAGAACATCAAGATATTAAATACGAATATATCAATGGTGAAGTCTTCGCCATGACTGGGGGTACTATTCCTCATACTAGTATTGCTCTAAACTTGGCTTCAGCATTAAAAATTCACCTCCGAGGAAGTCAATGTCGCGCCTTCATGGCAGATGCAAAAGTAGCAGTAACTGAGAACGGGCCATTTCACTACCCAGATGTTGTCGTGAGTTGCGACGAACGGGATAGACAAGCTATTAAATTTCTTCACTATTCTTGTCTAATTGTCGAAGTCCTCTCTCCGAGTACAGAAGCTTACGACAGAGGCAAAAAATTTATGCAGTATCGCCGCATCCAAACTTTACAAGAATACGTCCTCATTGATGCTGAAAAGATGAGTTTAGATTGCTTCCGGCTAAATGATAGAGGGATTTGGGAATTACATCCTTATGAAGAGGGGGATGAAGTTCATTTAACGAGTGTTGATTTTCGCTTTCCCATATCTTTAGTTTATGAGGATGTGCAGTTTCCAATCTAAGTTTTGAATCATTTTTTTGTGGGGGCGATCGCTCTTTTAGTGGTATAAAAGAGTGCATAGGTGTAGGCTTTGCTTATCGCTTTCAGTTAATATGGCTACACAGTAGATATTTAAATCAATGGCTGTGAATAGAATCAAGGTTGCTAAAGATAAAGCCGAGTTAGTTAAATCCTTAGTCGCATCAAAAGACACAACAGGACCTTTTCAAACTTATGTAGAGGTGATGGTATTTGCTGCTGCTTTAGGCGTTAGATATAAAAAGCGTATACCTTTAGGCGAGACTACCAAAAGAGAACCTTCCCCAATTCCACAAGAAAACTTTGTCTCTTTAGGACATGAACTAATAATTAAATTATTGGGGATTAATGAAACACAAGATATAGAAATTATTTCTTCGCAACAAGAAGAATATGAAGATAAACGCACCCAAATTTTTGAAGAATACGCCAATGGAGGGCTAGAACTTTTACAAACTGAATTACGCGGAGCCGTAGATTATTCAGAGCGTATTCTTTTATTCTTAATTGCAGAAAAAGATAATAAAGAATCGATAAATGAAGAATTTGACCTAAGTAGATTTTTTACTTAATTTTTAAAATTATTTTAAAAAATTATGAAAACATTAGATTATTACTATAAATCTTTTTCTCAATTAAATGTAAGTAGTAGCAGTAAGCGTGGTAATGCTCACTATAAACCAATATTGCTTTTAACTGTTATTGATTTGATTACACGAGCAGTTGTTAATGATAACCGAATTCCAGTTTCAGAAGAATTAATTCAAACATTTGAGAGATACTGGGTATTTTAAGTTCTAAATCTTATAAAGGTGGTTTACATTATCCATTCTTTCATTTACAAAGTGAGGGATTTTGGCATTTAGCATTGAAGCCAGAATTTAAAGGCTTACAGCCAAAAACAACTAACAAGCTGAAAGAGGCTGTTGAATATGCTTATTTAGATAATGAACTATTTATTTTTTTACAAGATGAATCTTCAAGGCAAGAATTAATTGATTCACTAGTAACAACTTTTTTTCAAGAACAGCAAGATGATTTTGAAGATATTTTGCAAATAAACCAATCTTTCCAAGAATATGATTTAATTACAGAAAAATTAGCTGCCTCAACTAACCTAGATAGTAATCCAAAATGGGGTATAAGAAAGGCAGTAATTAGAAATACTTTTTTCAGAAAAACTATTGTTCGTGTATATGATTCCCAATGTGCTTTTTGTGGCATTAGAGTAACTAAAGCCGTAAATCAAAATATTGTAGATGGCGCACACATCAAACCATTTGCACAATTTTATGACAGCAGAATCCATAATGGTATTGCTCTTTGTAAGAATCACCATTGGGCTTTTGACCGTGGTTGGTTTACTGCTGATGAGCAGTATAAAATCATTGTTAGTAGAGAATTAGAAGAAATATCTCCCTATAGTAAACCCATGAAAGACTTTCATGGCGAAAGACTACTGCTACCAAATAAAGAGCAATACTTTCCAGAAGTAGAAGCGTTGGAATGGCATCGCCAAAATATATTCCAAGGTTAACTACAACACAGGTGGAATTCCCACTTCTTTTAGTTCCACAAATTCACCATCAAAACCAATTGTTTTATTTTCTATAGTCCTAGCATTAGCCAAAGCCTTACGAAGTTCAGCACGTTCCATTGAATCTTGAATTCCGCCAAGGATGTAAATTAATAACTTTGTCGCTAAATCTTTTCCAGAAACTTGCACTCGCTTTTTATTAGGGTCATACAAAACCCCATACCAAAGAGATTGAGTATATTCCATACCAGTAAAACCACCTTGTTGGTCAAACTTTCGTAACTTCTTAAAAATGCTGGATAGAGAAAGACCTTTTTTAAACACTAAAAATCCCAAAGCTTGTGCTAAAGCAACTTGTGCTACAGGACGGAAAAGTATATTTGCTTCACCGCCACCTTTTTCAAAGCTGAACCTTCGCAAAACTGGTGTATCTTCATGTTCCAAAATTTTATAACTAGGTAAATTAGCCAAATTATCAAAAAGCTTTTTAAATTCCTCAATTCCTTCCTCAATTTCTTCATCTTCTGGACGCATGGGAATTAAGCCTTTTTCCAATGGTTTCCAGTGGGGGAATTTTTGACCTAAATATCGTTCAGACATATCTTGTAGCGCTTGTAGTGTCGTCAAAACTGTAGAGTTTGCTGCTACAGTCGCACTATTCCAATTAACACGTGGGTTACGATTTGGACGTTGTTCTAACAGTGGATGAGTCACTGCAATTTTTCTAGCCACAATAGAAAAACCATCATCTTCATTTAACTGTGCTAACTGACCTTTAGTTAAAGGTGCAGCCATCAAGTTGACATGGACAAAAATCGACCTCACCCTTCTTCTAGCTTGGTTGCGAGTCTCCCCAGCGTTAACTGCACAAATGAACTCAATACCAATTTTTTCTTTAGGTAAGCTTTGTAAATAAGCAGGATCTACTTGAAATTGTTCTATTAAATTTGCCACCGTAATAAAACTATCATCAGCAGTTTTATCCTTTTTATATCGCTGGAGTTTGCCAGTTTTAATTAACTCCATTAAACCTTGAACTCCCATGAGCCGATGTTGACCATCTAGTGCATAAATGGTTACATTTTCTTCAGATATATTAAGTAAGCCGACCTTACCATCTTTATCTAGAGGTGTAAAATCTGTAGTAGATTTTGTGGCGCGTTCCTCAGTATCCCACTCAGATGCTTTAGAGTCATCCACCCAAGCCTGATTAATTACCACTAGCACTGGTGGAAACTTATGATTTTTTCTAGCAGCCAAATACTGAACTAAGGGTGCTTGACGCGACCAGTCAACGGGACGTTGTTGAATTTCATCGATACTATCTGCATCAATTTCAATGTTATCCGTCTCTGGATTGTACTTTTTTTGTAGCAGAGGTAAACCAGAAGCGAAATGAACTCTGCCGGCAAACCATTCTAGGGTAACAGAACCGATATAAGCTTCACTGCCTCCCATCTCAGTTTTTTGAACGAGAATTTGGTCTTTTTTCTCTAAAAATTTCTCTAGAAGTAAAGCTAGTACCTCTTTTTCCTTGTTTTCTCTCTCTAGGTACTCTCTAGCAATATCAGCAGTTAGGTCAGATGCAATGTCTCTCATATTAATTTTTAAAAACTTATACTTGTAAGATAGCTATATTGTCCAAAAAGTTAGATACTAATAAATCAGTTTTTAAAAACTTTTTGGGAACCCGCGCATTCCATACGCTGGGGTAAAAAAAGCGGTAACGCCCAAATGACCAGAGGTAGGAACCAATGACTGAAGCACAACCACAAAATAATGGCCAGCAGACACGTACTGTAGCAGAGTTGGTAGAGTATATCCAAGTTCTTACCACTGAAATTCAAGAATTGTATTGTTTAGATGCGATACCTTGGGTTGTTGGTTATTCGGGCGGCAAGGACAGCACGGCGACTTTACAGCTTGTTTGGAATGCGATACTGGGACTTCCACTGGAAAAGCGAACTAAGCCTATTCATGTCATTACAACTGATACAGGTGTAGAAAATCCTTATGTAGCTGCTTGGGTACGCAACTCACTAGAGCAAATGAAAATAGCGGCTCAAGAGCAAAAAATGCCAGTAGAACCGCATTTATTACAACCAGAGATTAAACAAACATACTGGGTGGGTTTAATTGGCAAAGGCTACCCAGCACCACGCCATAAATTCCGTTGGTGTACTGGACGCTTAAAAATTGACCCATCTAACCTTTTCATCCGTAATGTTATTAGGGCTAGCGGCGAAACAATTGTTGTGTTAGGAACTCGCAAAACTGAAAGTGTCAATCGTGCTGCTATCATGTCAAAACGTGAAGTTCGTAGAGTACGGGAGCGCCTTAGTCCTCATCCCAGCCTTGTTAACTCATTGCTTTACACTCCTATAGAAGATTGGCGTACTGATGAAGTTTGGTTGTATTTAATGCAATGGGATAATCCTTGGGGATACAGCAACAAAGACTTATTTGCGATGTATAGAGGTGCAACAGCTGATAACGAATGCCCATTAGTTGTTGATACTTCTACTCCTAGTTGTGGTAGCTCTCGTTTTGGATGCTGGGTCTGCACACTGGTTAATAGTGATAGATCTATGCAAGCGATGATTCAAAACGATGAGGAAAAAGAATGGTTACAACCTCTGATTGATATTCGCTTAGAAGAATTAAATATTGATAACGACCGCGATAAACGGGACTTCCGTCGTATCTGGGGAGAAGTTCAACTGTTTGAGCGTAACTTGGATGGAGAAATTTCTATTGAACCAATACCAGGCCCTTACGTTAAATCTTGGCGCGAACATTTATTAAGACAACTCTTAGAAGCTCAAACACAAATCCGTCAAACAGCACCAGAAAATATGCGCGATATTACTTTAATAAGTTTAGAAGAATTGAGTGAAATTCGCCGTATTTGGTTAGAAGAAAAACACGAGTTTGATGACAGCTTACCCCGCATTTATCAAGAGGTCACAGGTGAAGAATTTAAAGACCCGCGTCCCGGTGCTGACCTTAGTTTATTAGGTAGCGATGAATGGGCTGTGTTAGAAGAAGTCTGTGCAGATGATAAGATGCACTTAGAACTGATGGCGAAACTCTTAGACACAGAACGCCAATTTCGCAAAATGTCGCGTCGTATAGGAATTTACGAAAGCTTAGAAAAATGCTTTGCTACCAGTTCTCGTTCTAAAGATGAAGCTGTGAAAAATGCTCATCTAAAACGAGATTTGAAAACAGCAGTTGAACAAGGTGATATTCAAAAGGTCAAACAGCTAACTTTAGCAGATTTTGTTGCACCAGAGGAACAAACAACTACACCCGATACACAAATTGACACTGCTGACAATGCCAAGACTTGGGCAAATATGAAATTTAAAAATAAATAAACAAAGCCTTAAGTTTGCTCATTATCCTCGTTAGCATCTCCCAAGTACAGCTTTATAAACTCTTCTGCTGCGGTAGGATTAATTTTCTTGAGTGCATCACGAATTTCCAACACCGCATCAGCCACGGGGTCTGTCATCTCATTAACCCATCGGTGAACGTTTGGCCGTCCTGTTCCCATTGTCACTGCTAACTTGTTTTGGCTGATGCTGTATATCTCTAACACCTGTTTCAGCGCTTTTCCTGCTTTTCCCATGCCTTTGATTTTGTCAAAGGCTTATAACCTAGTAAATGTTCTGTATATGTAACAAACAGTGTAAGATCGTCTTGTTACGTTTATGTAACAGCGCAGCTTATCAGCAAACAGGTAAATTTCAATGACTAAAAGCTTTCTAACAGAGACTTTGGAAACTAACGCGCCGCTTGTTTCCACCAAAGATTCTAGACAAACAACACCAGATAGAGAATCTGTAAAAGTTGTAATTTATGGTTCTAAAAGAGGTGTTAACAACACAATTCTGACTTTATACAAACTTGGTTTCGCCCAAGTTAACGAGTGGAGTCCTTTATTACCTGGTTCTAACCCTGGTGAAGTTATGAGTATTTTAACTAGGCATATTCTGACAAACTAATTAGATTTGAGCTAATGAAAAATATGGTAGGGTGGGCAATGCACACCCTACAAAAAATCCTCGACAATTAAAAATCGCGGTTACACAAACAGAACCCACTTACATGGGTTAAATATAGATAATGATATTTCTGGAACTCGTATTACAAAATTTTGGCCCTTACTCTGGCAGACAAGTAATCAATCTTGACCCAAGAACTGAGGAAAATCCTCGCCCAATTCTGCTATTAGGTGGTATGAATGGCGGCGGGAAAACTACTCTCATGGATGCTATTCGTCTTGCCCTATATGGACAACGCGCCCAATGCTCAACGCGTGGTAATCTGAGCTACAGTGATTTTTTAAATCAATGTGTTAATAGTAAAGCTAATCCTACTGATAAGACCCGAATTGAGTTACTATTTGAACATATCGAAGACGATAAGCCAATAAAATATCGTATTGTTAGAACTTGGGAAAAAAATCCTAAAGATGGTAAAGATGCTCTAGGAATTTTAGGTGATGATGACACCTGGCCAGTTGATTATCTGGTGAATATTTGGGACGACTATATAGAAAATTTATTGCCTTTAGGGATTTCTAATTTATTTTTATTTGATGGCGAACAAGTTAAAGAACTGGCAGAACAAGAAACACCACCACAAATGGTTATTGAAGCTATTCGCGGACTATTAGGGCTAGAATTGGCAGATAAATTAGCAATTGATTTGGAGGTTTTAGTCAACCGTAAGCGTAAAGAAATGGCTGATACCAGAGATTTAGCTAACCTAGAAGAAATTGAAAAAAGGTTATTACAACAGCAGGATGATTATCAAACAACAGAACAGGAATTAGCTAATTTTAAAACTCAGATTGAAGAATTAGAGACTATTCAAAGAGAAGCTTTAGATAAATTTGTATCTGAGGGTGGTAAAATCGCCGCAGAACGCAGTCAGTTAGAAGAAAAACAAAAAGAAAAAACTACTGCATTAGAAACAATTCGGCAGTCGTTGTGTGAATTGGCTGCGGAGTTTTTGCCTTTAGCGTTAATTCCTAATTTATTAAGTCAGGTACAAACACAGGGAGCAAATGAATTTCGTAATCAGCAGGTACAACTTGCTAGAGATGTTTTGCTTGAGCGAGATAAACGCTTACTTGAATGGTTAAGTCAGTTAGCGATCGCCTCAACACAAATTGATAAAATTCAATCTTTTTTAGTTGACGATGTAGATAATTTATATGCAAGCTCGCTCCAAGCTGAAGCACCTTGGTTATTAGCTGACGAGGAAAGTTTAAGTCAACTAGATAATGTGAGATATCATTTACAGAATGCTCGTAATATTGCAAAACAAAAATTAGGTAATCTCAAGAATCTAGAAGAAGAAATTATTACGTTAGAAAGACAAGTGCAGACAGCTGCCGAACCAGAAGTTTATCAAAAGCTACGCGATGCCGTAGACGCAGCACAAAAAGAAGTTGTGCAAGCTAAAGCAAATTACGAAACTACTCGTCATAAATTAGCAGCATTAACGGATGCAATTGAAATAACGAAAAAAGAATTAAAAGATTATACTGACAAAAATATAGACCATAAAAATAGGGAACATATCATTACCTCAGCCTCGAAAGTACAAGAAACACTTAAGGTTTTTCGGGAAAAATTAACGCTGCGAAAACTCAATAAATTAGAGGAAGAAGTGAAGAATTGTTTCCTCTACCTACTGCATAAATCGGATTTAGTATTTCGCATTGCTATTGATACTAAAACCTTTGCCTTGTCTTTGTTCGATTTTGATGGGTTACCAGTTCCCAAACATCGCCTTTCGGCTGGTGAAAAACAACTACTAGCGATCGCCTTTCTCTGGGGATTAGCCAAAGTCTCTGGTCTGCGCTTACCCGTAGCCATCGACACGCCTCTCGGCAGACTCGACTCCTCCCACCGCAACAACCTAGTAGAAAAATACTTCCCCGCCGCCAGCCATCAAGTAATTCTCCTTTCTACTGATACTGAAATCGGTAAAAAAGAAGTCGAAACACTGAGGAAAAATGAAGCGATCGCCCGCGAATACCAGCTAAAATACGACTCCGCTACCCGTCAAACAACAGTACTAGAAAATCAATATTTTTGGTAGTAGATATCTAGACTAAATAAAATCGCTATTTTATTGAGCTTGGATATTTACAATATGTATAAATAACGTCGGAAAATAGATCAGAAATTATGGACTCACCAAATTTACTAAAAATAGAGCGTGAACTGAGTAATTTCTTGTTAGAACAACTTTAATGGCTTTTAGAACGTATTACGAGACAAGTACGAGAAGGAAAGAGTTAGATAAATTTACTAATGTTGAATATATGAATAAACAACTAGCTGCAATGGCTAATGATTTAGATATACAGCTAGAAATTGCCGCTGTTAATAATGAATTTGGGTGACAAAAAATTTCATATCTGCCATAACCCTTTTCTAACTAACTCTGATAAGTAATTTAAAGATTTGGATGCGCTATGGCTTTTACCAATCAGATAAGTTGCATCTTCATTAGTAATTCTGGGGTGATACTCTTTTATTGGTTTCCGTCCACAAGCATTCTGTCCTGCTTCAGCTATTTTGAATATATATTTTAATACTTTATCATCAGAGCTATATACATTGATTAAGTTTCCTCTGATTTGGGAAGCTGCATACCCCCAGTCTTTGCTACTATCTCTACGAACAGCACCAGCAAGAAGAATTACATCTTGTAAAAAATGTTCTCTTTCTCTCCAAACTTCCATGCAATAATAAGCAACACGCGCTCCTAATGAATGAGCCATAAGAGAGACATTTTCTTCACGAATTTGATTACCAATTAAATGAGGAAAGTAATCTCTACCAACTCGTTCAGCACGATATTTTGTTTTATGCCAATGACCAAGACCCAAACCGATAATAGAACTTTCAAAAAGGCCAGAATCCCACCAAAAATGATAGACAGAATGTTTCCAACCAACTTTATCTAAGGCATCAAGTAAAGTAGTGTTTCTCACTTTTTCTTCACTTAAATATCCATCTATAAAGACTAAGGCTTTTGAACTACCTGCTGGGCGTGAAAGAAGTCGTAGTTCAGGGCTTTCCATTAATTAATATTCCTTGGCGAAAACTTAAGTCATATTCTTAGTTTTCCCAAGCGTATGATTCATGTATCACTATTTATAAACACTATGGAATCCCCAATCGAAAGAATAAAACTCTCCCAAACAGCCAAAGACCAACTCCTCAAACTCAGACGCAGCACCAAAATTGACCAATGGAATATTCTTTGCCGTTGGGCATTTTGTCGTTCCCTAGCAGAACCAACTCCACCTTCCCCGGTACCAATTCCCCAAGATAGCAACGTCGAAATGACTTGGCGTGTCTTTGGCGGCGAAATGTCTGATATTCTCTTCCTCGCCCTCAAGCAACGTTGTCATAACGACGGCTATCGCATTGATAAAGAAACCCTCGCTACCCAATTCCGGCTGCATTTGCATCGGGGTATTGGCTACTTAGCAGGCGATCAAAATATCAAGAAAATTGAAGATTTAATTCAACTGGTCATTAAAGATTGAAAGGATATTAGTTAACTGTTAACTGTTGACTGTTAACTAATATTATGCCTGAAGCGTTAGAAATCGAGCGTCATAAAGCTGCGATCGCTCGCACTGACATCTCCCGCCCTGTGCGATTGGCAGTAGAATGGGCAATCCTGCATCAAGACACCACTTTTTTTGATTATGGTTGCGGCTATGGTGGTGATGTGCAGCGAGTTGCAAACTTAGGCTACACGAGTGCAGGCTGGGACCCTTACTACCATCCCGATGTCCCACACACACACGCCGATGTCGTCAATTTGGGTTATGTCCTCAATGTCATCGAAGATGTAGAGGAACGCCGTCAAAGCCTCATCCAAGCTTGGGAACTCGCTCAGCAAGTTTTAATTGTCGCCGCTCAAATACTGATTAACGCTCCCAGCAAAACCCAGCTGGCTTACAACGATGGCATTGTAACTCGTCGCAACACTTTTCAGAAATATTACGAACAAGAAGAACTTAAAACTTACATTGATGAAGTGCTAAATGTGGATGCGGTGCCCATAGCGCTAGGCGTTTACTTTGTTTTTCGAGATGAAGCCCAAAAAGAAAGTTACAAAGCTATCCGCTTCTTTTCTACCTCTTCTACACCGCGAGTCCGTATTCCCACTAAGCGGTTTGAAGATTACCAAGAACAGCTGCAACCACTCATGGCTTTTTTTACCAAGCGCGGTAGACTGCCTGTAAAAGGCGAATTGGAAAATGAACAGGAATTATTGAGCGAGTTTGGTAACTACCGCCGTGCCTTTAGCATAGTTTTGCAAGCTACCGATGAAGCAGAATGGGATGCGATCGCTTATCGTCGTTCTCTAGATATTCAAGTTTATCTCGCCCTCACCCACTTCGATCGCCGCCCTGTATGGCAAAAACTAGCGCCAGAAATGCGTCACGACATCAAAGCCTTTTTTAGTAGCTACGAAGAAGCCTGCGAAGTCTCCGACCAAAAGCTTTTCAGCTTAGGCAAATCTGGAGTGATTCAAACTGCTTGCGAAAAAAGCAAAATTGGTAAACACACCCGTGGTGCCCTTTACGTCCATGTTTCAGCGCTTGCAGCCCTCGATCCTTTACTGCGAATTTATGAAGGCTGCGCTAGCCGCACCATTGGGCGTGTAGACCGAGCCACATTAATAAAATATCACATTGATAAACCGCAAATATCCTATCTTTTTTACCCCGAATTTGATATTGATGCCCATCCAGCTTTAAATGCAAGTATAAGTATTGACTTAAAAACCCTAACTATTACTCACCGAGAATACAAAACTAGAGCAAATCCGCCGATTTTGCACCGCAAAGAAACATTTGTCAGCAGCGACTATCCGCGTTACGAAGAATTTGCCAAACTCACCCAACAAGAAGAGGAATTAGGATTGCTCAAGCACAAAAGCGATATCGGGACTCGTGAAGGTTGGGAAAAATGCCTCGCCACACATAGAGTAGAAATTAGAGAACATCAAGTTTATCAGATTTAGGAAAGTTAAGGTAAACCACTGCGCTATAAAGGTATCCTGAATTTGGATTGAGAGCGAGTAAATCTTGGTGAGTTAGTGTGTTTGCACAAAAGCACACACCACTCATGATAAGGATTAATACTCAATTACTGGTGCTGCGATCGCCCAAATTCTTAAAGGTATTAATTTAGATGATACATTTTTTCATTGGCTTGTTGTACTTTATCCAAACTCGAATTACTATGACTGAGATTTCCTCAAAAGAGGTACAAAGTTGAAACCATGAGGAAAATTAAATCCCTGCTGCAAGTTTTCAGTAGTCGCAAGATGGCGACTTTATTACTTTTGGGCTTTGCATCGGGTTTACCGTTATTGTTAATCGGTAATACCTTAAAGGCTTGGATGACCGTGGAGAAAGTAGATTTAGCCGCTATTGGGTGGTTTAGTCTTGCTAGCTTGCCTTATTCGTTAAAATTTCTTTGGTCACCCTTAGTAGATAGGTTTTCCCTGCCAGTTTTAGGACGACGACGGGGTTGGTTAATTTTGACGCAGATTGCTTTGATCGTAGCGATCGGCTTCATGGCATTTCAACAACCCAAACAAGCATTACAGCTTTTAGCCATCAATGCCATAGTCATTGCTTTTATTAGTGCAACTCAAGATATCGCCGCTGATGCTTACCGCACCGACATTTTAGAAAAACTAGAAATGGGTGCTGGTGCAGCAGTTTTTATTTTAGGTTATCGAATCGCCTTGTTAGTTGCAGGTGCCTTAGCCTTGATACTTGCCGATAAAATGCCTTGGTCATCGGTTTACTTGTTGATGGCACTTACAATGTTGATTGGTATTTTTGCTAGCTTATTAGCACCAGAACCCAAAGAAATTAGCCCTCCCGCTTCCTTAGCTGATGCTGTAATTTTGCCCTTTGGCGAATTTTTTCAGCGTCAAGGTTTCTTCTACGCTATTTTAATTCTTGCATTCATAACCCTATATAAACTGGGTGATGCTTTGTTGAGCAATATGACCACGCCCTTTTTGTTGCAAACAGGTTTCAGTAAAACCGATATTGGAGCAATTCAAGTTGGCATGGGATTAATTGCGACGATTGTTGGCGCCCTAGCAGGTGGTTCAATATTGAGTACTATAGGCATCAATCGATCGCTTTGGGTTTTTGGTATTCTACAAGCAGTAAGTAATTTAGCTTACTTTTTCTTAGCATACATCGGTAAAAACTACCAAGCTATGGTACTTGCCATCAACATCGAACAATTTTGTGGTGGATTGGGGACAGCAGCCTTTGTTGCCTTTTTAATGAGTCTTTGTAACCAGCGGTTTTCCGCAACCCAATATGCTTTACTCTCCAGCTTGATGGCTGTCAGCCGCGATATTCTGTCGGCCCCTGGAGGCGCGATCGCCCAAAGCACAGGTTGGCCGATATTTTTCTTAATCACCATCGCCGCCGCTGTCCCAGGACTACTCCTATTGCCAGTATTTGCCCCCTGGAACCCTCAGCCAGTGGCAGTAAAAAGACCAGGACTTGAGGATGAAGAAGAGGATATATGGGGAATCAAGTAGTTATTGCTGTTGGTACATTCATCCTCTTGCTTACTGGTTTATTACTTGGGTATGTTCTCTCGCAGTTAGTTCTAGGATTTCTAGCGTTTAACCTCCTAACTTTTTTTGGAACACTCAGCCTAATTTTAATTTTTGGCACACTCTATTACGTTTTATTTTGGCAATTGCGGAGAGAGCAGTCTCGCCCATCATCATCACCCAATCGCACAATACCAAACCAATCACAAGAGGATGTATCTGATAGCTATCTCAAAAACAGGTTAATTGCGAGGTTGTCTGGTGATACCGCTGCTGCTGAAAGGTTAATTGAACAGGCAAAACAGACTTATCCAGGGATGCCGGAAAATTGGTATTGCGAGAGAGTGCTTGATGACCTAGAACGCGGGCAATAGTAGTGGAGACTGGAAAGATGGGGAGCAGGGAAGCAGAAAAGCAAAAGGGAGATGGGGACAAAGAAAATAAATCTTAACTCAACAGTCAACATTCCCAATGCCCCATTCTCCATATCCAGAAAATCGCTAAAATAAACCAAGAATACTTTACAAATCTTCAGCTAGGTTCTGATAAAAGCTGTTAACTAAGTAGAATAGTCTGAAAAAACAAAACTATGTTAATAAAAATTAAATAGACTTAAACCCTCTTCGCTCCTACCTCCTGCCTCCTGCCTTTTTCCAACGAGAAATATTCACACCGACCTACTTATTTGCAATTAAAATATGGCTATTTTTCGTCAATACATTGCTCCACTGCTTGTAGTTTTGGTATTTGTCTTTGCTTTAGTAGCAGTCAGCGCTCGGATCTTTTTACCCTCCGATATGGCAGCACCAGCACCAATTGAAGAGGTGGGCATAAATTCTCAACCTACTGCTGGTGATATACCACCAGCAGTACAAAACTCAGCCAACTAAGTCAATCAACGTCACACGTGTCTGAGCAATTACTACCTGGGTATTTTATTCGCCGTGGCTCAACTTTGGATCGGGCGCTGCTGCTGAAATTTATGCAGCGGACTTACCAAGATATTTTTCCTAATCAGGATTTTTCTCACTTAGAACAAACAGTTAAGCAATACTTCTCCACTGATACCCCCTTGTGGTGGGTAGATGAAGATGAGGAGCAGGGGAGCATACTTCGACTGCGCTCAGTAACCGGGGGAGCAGGGGAAGTAAATTCTTTCTCATCCGCCTCACCTTTCTCATCTCCCCATCCCCCCATCGCCTGCGTCTGGGTGGGCAATGCTATAGATCAAGTACAGGGTAACCGTCATGCTCATATCTTTATCCTCTATGTTGCACCAGAACATCGGCGGCGAGGTATTGGTACAGCCTTGATGCAATATGTGGAAAATTGGGCTATTCAAAGAGGCGATCGCCAAATTGGCTTACAAGTTTTTCAATCAAACAAACCTGCATTAAATCTTTACGATCGGTTAGGTTATCAAACCCAATCGCTATGGATGGTAAAATTCCTGAGTGCAGAAAAATAAATTAGAGAATAGCGATAAAATATTTTAGCGTCTTTTGTGATGGCGGTTCTCGTTTGGATCGAAGTCAACGACAGACAAGGGATGTACGATAACGCAACTGATATATATAAGGCTTTAACAGATTGGCGCGGGGGATTATGTCTTAATCCCCAAAAGGGATTGAAATCAAATTATGTATGACGAAGACGATCTAAGCCTACTTGATACACAGGAGCTAGAAAGCCCCTTAGATAAGATAGAGCCGCTAACTGCTTCCTTAGAAGTGCCCAAGCCCGATCCAGAAGTAATGTTAGCCCTGCTAAACAATCCCCAGCCTCAGCAACGAATGTTAGCGGCGCGTGCTTTTTGCGATCTTGAAGATGCTCGCGCTACTCCCCATCTGATTCGCTTGTTAACTGATACCTGTCCGTTAATTCGAGTGAGTGCAGCTTATGGTATCGGACGCAATCCCAGTTCTGAGGCGGTAAGTCCGTTAATCGCTCAATTGAATCGGGATTGGAATGGCTATGTGCGTAAAGGCATTGTTTGGGCTTTAGGAAACTGTCGCGATCGCCGTTCTTTAGCACCCCTGGCAGATGCCTTAAGAACTGACATTTCCGCAGTGCGTTTGTGGGCTGCTAGTGCCCTAGCACAAATGGCAGAAGTGAGTTATGAAGCAATTATCGGGGCAATACCGCCATTAATAGAAGCCTTAGTCCAAGATCCAGTCGCGGCAGTACGGAGCAACTGCGCTTGGGCAATAGGTCAACTGTGCCGCGAACTGCCTTCTAACGTAGTTTATGCTACAGCGATCGATGCTCTAATTCAAGCCTTTGCCGAAGACCAAGATTTGGGAGTACGAGAAGACGCCAAAGCCTCACTTTTAGGAGTAGGCGATCCCCGTGGCTTGCAGTTGATTGAAACTCTCGAACAAGAAGGGTGGTTTTAATTTGGGCATAAGCCAAACAGGGAGTGTGGCAGGGCTGGTGAGGGTGGGAAACTTTTTTCTAATCTCCCTCATCCCTTATTCACTATCACCTACAGACTTGATCAAATTTAGGTCATAGGGGCGTTCTGTGTCATCCTCACCTAAATATTCACCATTTTGAATTTCCAAAATTACTAGCGTAATATGACCGGGGTTTTCTACCTTATGCAGTGTTGCTGCAGGAACATAAGTTGACTGGTTGCGATTTAGTAGTATTTCCTGGTTTCCACAAGTTACTTTTGCTACACCTGAAACTACAACCCAGTGTTCGTTGCGATGATAATGGATTTGTGGTTTAATGCCGTGCCTGGGCTTAATTTCAACGCGACTAATTTTATAGGTTTTTCCTTCCTCAATCACCTCCACGTTACCCCAGTATCGCGTACCTGAATGTGAAGACGTTTCATTAATATTTGACTGAGTATTATTTTCATTCAAAGCCATAACTAATTTCTCAACTCAATGATTATGAATATTTTTCAAAAATCTACCGTAAAGAAGATGAAAGCGGATAGGTAGATGGTCACCATATTTGTGTTGATTTGCAACTGTTGTAAATTTACCCCAGGTAGTTGATTTGCCGACTGAATTTTGGAATTTGGAATTGTTCACTCTCCTGTATACTGAATCCGATAGATCCGGTTATTGGCTTCTTCTGTAACTAATAGACTGCCGTCTGGTAACACAAGTAAACCCACGGGTCGTCCCCAAGTAGTTGGCACAGAAGGATTGAGCAAAAATCCGGTCAGAAAATCTTCATAGTAGCCTTGGGGTCGTCCTTTTGCATCGAAGGGAACAAACGCAACTTTGTAACCAGTACCGCGATCGCGGTTCCAAGAACCACGAAAAGCAGCAAAAGCACCGTTACGGTATTTTTGAGGAAATGTTTTACCATCATAAAACTGCAAACCCAATGCTGCTGAGTGCGCTTGAAAAAGCACATCCGGCGTTTTAGTACGGGCTGCTAAGTCGGGACGTTTGCTTTGGTCTTTGTTTTTTTGACGCGGATCGAGGTTTTTTGGCGTCAGGTAAGCATAAGGCCAGCCATAGAATTCTCCCTGTCGAATGCGTGTAAAATAATCTGGCACCAAATCATCACCGATTCCATCCCGTTCGTTGACAGTAGTGTAAAGTTCCTTAGTTACAGGATGAAAATCCAAACCAACAGGATTACGCAAACCAGAAGCAAAGGTCTGTTGCTGGGAACCATCCAAATTCATTACCTGCACCGAAGCCCGTGGTGAGGGTTCTTCACCCACGTTGGTTCCCGAACCAATTGAAACATATAATTTATTTCCATCAGGTGAGACAACAACATTACGCGTCCAATGATTGTTATAACCTTGAGCAGGTAAGTCAGCAATTTTTTGCCCCTTGCCTGTAATCCGGTTTTGATTTGGAGTATAGGGAAAACGTAACACAGCATCTGTGTTTCCAAGAAAAAAGGAATCACCTGCAAAAGCCATACCAAAGGGTCGATTGAGTCCGTTGTCCCTACTAGCAAAGGTTTCTTTAACATCGGCTACACCATCACCGTTGCTGTCACGCAACAAACGAATACGATTTTGCCCAGTTTCAGTCACCAGTACATCACCACTGGGAGTTAAAGCTAGCCACCGTGGGGCATCTAAACCTTCGGCAAAAACGTTAACTGTAAACCCTGGTGGTACGTGTAGTACTGGGTCTTGCGGAATTGGCACAACGTCAGGTCGCTTGGAGGCACTTTCTGTTGCGAAAGGTGGTGGTAAGTTCTTAAGATTGATTCGGATAGGTTTAGGTGAAAATACTTCAGTCGGGATAGTATTTTTCGACTGTGTAGCATTTTGTGTTAGTTCGGCATTAGATACAGATGTTTGCGGTGGGGAATTATCTAAGTCAGCGCGAGTCTGGTTACATGCTACTAACGTGAGTAAAAAAACTGGCAGCAAGAAACGCGCAGGAGCTTTCATGGCAGTAAACACTAGACATAATTTTCTAATTTAGATTTGAGACTCAATAATTGTCGCCAGTCTAAAGTCCGATTTTTATTGGAAAGATTAGGGACTAGGGACTGGGGATTGGGGACTAGGAGGTGTAGGAGGGTAAGGAAGTTTCGATCGTCTTTTCCTCCTCTTTCCCACACTCCTCCCACTCACTATCTCCCCAGTCCCCAATTACTATACATATAAACATTTATTTGTCAATAATAAGTTTTCAAATTCGACTGCTGGTAACGGACGACTAAATAGAAAACCTTGCATGAAATTACAATTGTGTTGGTGCAAAAAAGCTAGTTCTGCTTCGGTCTCTACACCTTCAGCAACTACATTTAGGTTGAGATTATGAGCCATTTGAATTAATGCCTTGGTAATCGCTGATTTTTGTGGGTCAGTGGCAACATTATGGATAAAATAACGGTCGATTTTTAAAGTATTAATTGGTAAACTTTTTAGATAAATCAAAGAAGAATAACCTGTACCAAAATCATCGATCGCTATTTTTACACCCAAAGTTCGCAATTTGTTCATAGTAACAACTGCACTATTTACATCTTGCAGAATCATACTTTCTGTGATTTCTAGTTCTAGACACTCTGCTTGCAACTCATTGGTTTCTATAAAATTAATTATTTCTTGAATAAAATCTTGTTGATTAAATTCAATAACTGACAAATTTACAGCAATATTCAATGAAAAAATTCCGAGATTGCGCCAGCTTTTAAGTTGCTCGCAGACTCTTTTTAATACCCATTTACCAATCGGAATAATTAAACCTGTAGACTCTGCTAAGGGAATAAATTCTGTAGGATAAATTATTCCTAATTCCGGACTTTGCCAGCGCAACAAACTTTCAGCAGCTACTATTTTTCCAGAAGCAATATCCACTATTGGTTGATAATAAATCTCAAACTCTTGAAATTTCTGTTGTTTAATTGCCCGATGTAAACTAATTTGTAATAACTGCATTTTCGGAGACAAGTTGTGGATTGCAGTTTGCGGAGAAAAATATCTTTTTAAAGTAGCGTGTTTTTCCAACCTATTCATGATGGCACTTAATAACTCAGCCCGAGTGAATGGCTTAGTTATATAGTCGTCTGCACCCAGATCCATACCTCGACGAAAGTCAGATTTGGCAGATTTGGCAGTGAGAAAAATAAAGGGAATTGTTGCTGTCATTGGGTCTTGACGTAATACTGTTAGCACGCCACAACCGTCAAGTTCTGGCATCATCATGTCACACAAAATTAAATCAGGAACTTCAGAAATAGCTAAATGCACCCCGATTTTGCCATTGGCAGCACCAAGAGTTTCAAAATCTTCAGCTTCTAGTAAATCTAAAATATTTTCTCGAACTGATTCTTCATCTTCAATTATTAAAATTTTTCGCATAATTAACCTCTATTTATATTTGATTTTTTAATGATATAATCATAGAGAACTTCGTCGACAAAGCTATAAGCTGTACAATATCGTGCTTTGTCAAGTATTCGACTAACTGCGAACAAGAGCCTACCAAGACACTTTTGCTCTGTGTTGCCATCACAGCGATCGCATCTGATAACCATTAGCGGCAAA
This sequence comes from Nostoc sp. S4, assembly GCA_029379225.1. Lineage (GTDB taxonomy): Bacteria > Cyanobacteriota > Cyanobacteriia > Cyanobacteriales > Nostocaceae > Nostoc. The sequence continues at coordinate 39,807 of JAQYWR010000046.1, forward strand.
CAGTTAATTATTGACTCTAGGCTTTCTAGCCCGAGAAACTGAGATAAAGCTTGCATAGATTATTACTATAACTATTATCAAACGATAGTTATCTCAAGCCGCTCACTTAGTATTTTCTAACATTTTGACGTTAAATAATTAGTAATCTTTGAAGTATAAACACTGGAAAAGTAGTGAAGAAATACAAAGTAATTTCTATTTAGTTGGAAATTGAGTATGGAATTCATCGGCTCTAGCGGTAGGCCAAGGGTGCAGAGGAGAAAACTCTTCTCCCCCACTCTTAACTTTCCTCATTGCTACTAACGTAACTCTATGCGCCTTTCGCCGTAACGCAATAGCCTTTCTATAGTTGCAAGACGATTTTCCCAGACTTTGACTTGATAGGAATTTGACTTGAGTTCTTGCTTCATCAATACTCGAAATTGAGACTCAAAGCGAGTCAGGGAGGCTTTCGCCACTAGTAGTTTACTGGCAGAAGGCGCGGTGGCAAGCTGATTTAAAGCAACACGTAAGACTTCTGCTTGATTATTAAAATCTAAAATTGTTTGAGCAGGCATTGGCAGTCGGTCGTTTTGCAAAACAAATTTCCATTCCCGTTGTAGCGCTGCATAACGGATCGCAGCACTTTGAAAAGGCTGGCGCTCAGGAATAGGTTCATTTGTTGGAGATTGAACTCTACCTTGGGTGCTAATAAAAAGTTTTTCTAGCTCATTGTTAAAATTTTCTGCGGCAAAGAGTGCATAACCGCTAACCGGCAAATCTCTGACTAATTGGAGTTGGTCGAATGCTCCAATTGTTGGCAAAGAAAGTAAGCGAATTCCTGGTACTAATAAGGTAGCTCCTAATTGTTTAGAAGCAATCCAAGGTTGAGCCAGTCGTTGAAAGCGCGATGTATCCAGAGCATAAGTCATGGGAACGATTAAATCTATATCCCCTCGCCTTGCCCAAGTTTCCCAGTTTTGTTGAATTTTCTGAATCCGCTCCATTTGCGGTAGCGGAAAGACTGCAACCGACAAAATTAAATTTGCTCGCTTTTGTCGCAACTGCTGTGATACTTGGGCAACAAAGCTATCAACTTGTTCGGTACGAAATGTTGTCCATTTTTGCCACAGTTCTGGCTGGCTGGGAGAAATATTTACTGGATCTACACCAGTTAGTTGCTGAAACTGCACTCTTGCAGCTTTACCATAACCGTAGGTTCGACCTCCAAGTGGGTCTTGGAAGGGGTAACGAATGTAATCTAGCTGTAGGCCATCCACGTCATAGCGAGTGACGATTTCTGTGTAGAGTTTGAGCAAATACTGGCGCACTTGTGGGTTAGCTGGGTCTAAGAATGGCTTAGTCTGACCAATAGGAATCATGTTGCCCAGGTTATCGTAGTTTGCCCAATCGGGATGAGCTGCCAGTACTGGCCCTGGGTAATTAAGATTAACATTGATAATTTCATTGTGACGTTGGTTACCAGCGGCAAAAGTCCAAACCCAAGCGTGTAATTCCATATTCCGCTCGTGGGCTAGTTTGACTGCATCTGCTAAAGGGTCCCAACCGCGAATCAATGGGTTTTGTTCTTTGGCAACTTGGCTAGGATAAATTGTATAGCCAGCATTCACAGTTTCAAAAAAGACGGTATTAATCCCGGTTGCTGCTAGTCGGTTAAAAACTTGAGCTAGTCCCGCCTTGCTACCAGCTCGGACAATCGTCCCTCGGTCTAACCAAATAGCCCGGATTTCTGGCTGAGCTAGCCTTCGATCTACAGGAAACTGCTGCCACAAAATTTTCTTGGCAACTAGCCATTGCTGACGAGCCAAAGCGTAGTTTTTTTGGGCAATCAATTGAGGTAAGTTTTTAACAATTTCTTTAGCCTGTGCCAAGGCTTGCTCTTTGGTGTTGACTAATGCCCCTGGTCTAGTAGAGGCTAATTGTGTTTTCTGTTTGACAGACTGGACATCTACGCTCCCCAAATCTCCAGATTCCCCAAGATTAGCAGCATTTGCTGACACTGCCGCTAAATTGGCGCTTTCTACCCGACCAATCAGATTTTCTAACTCCTGCTGGAGAGCAATCGCTTCGTTTTGATTAATCGGCTCATTGGAGTTGGGTACAACATCTAGACGCACTGCTTGTTCTAATTGGTCAATGGGCTCTTGGGAAGTTGACGGTTTGACCACAGGAAGCGGCCTCGGTTGGGGAGCAGTGGCAGTTTTTGGAGGAATGGGGGACAGGCGGGGAGGGGGAGATGGGGGAGATGAGGAAGATGAGGAAGATAAACTGCCCCTCTGCCCATCTGCTCCTCTGCCCCCCTGCCCTCCTGCCCCCCTGTCCCCCTGCCCCCCTACTGTTGCCACAGTAGTAGAGCAGCTTTGAGAAGCTCCTTCTATTTTTTTCATCCGATTTGATGGTGCTAGTGCCATCAAATAGTAATTGACACTAGATTTTAACCAAGCACTATCTAACTCTGGTGCTGAGGCTGTATCTGTTCCCCAACGCCAGCCCATAAATGTGGAACGTTCAGTTGAAACTACTGCCGCAGGATTATCTTGGGAATTCCAAATGGCAGGAGATTGAGCGCCCATATCATTGGGAATCACAACACCACCACGGACTTTGCCAAAGAGTTCAGCTTGATTTGTCCATCCTGGGATTTTAGTTTTTGCAGGTTTGATTTCTTCTGTACCACTGAGGCTAAATCCCCAGTAACCTCCCAAGAGCGATCGCAATAACTGACGCACTCCTGGTGCTGACAAACTACCCATCGGGCCGGTAGCAATTAAGCGCCCTCCTTTACTCATCCATTCTTCTAGGGCGATCGCTTGGGTTGGGTTTAATGTCTCTAGATTTGGTAAAAATAATATCCGGCGATCGCCCCAATCCGCCATATTTCTGACATTATCTAGAGGAATTACACAATATTTAACCCCAGCTGTTTGCAGGCGATCGGTTATCCCTGTCCATTGATTTGCATTTTCTTGGCTATACACTACGCTCAATACAGGTTCTTCTGTTACCGCCTTTACTGGTAAAATATTAAATAAATTTAAAATTAAAATTTCTAACCCAAAAATCAATAACTTTCTAGTTTTTTTTATTTCTATTTTTAGATATTTTCGGTTTTGCTGATGCTTCACCTCTTACTCCTTACTTAATGATTAATTCATTTATTAATCATAATTCATTAAAGACATAATAGACTATTGGTAAAGCTACTTAGTGAATCTGCTTAATTAATCTAGCGGCTCGATATTCATCAAAAATGCCAAGAAAGATATTCAAATTGTCACAGGCTATTTTACATAAATAGTCAACTATTGCATTGTAAATTTAATTCTGTTCTTAACTAACTGTTTAGAAGTTTTTTCATTTACAAATTCAAATAGGCGCTTGTGTAATTGTAGATAATTTTCACTAAACCCTAAAATTAAGAATTTACAACATACTTTATTTTTAAATTATCTGGATTCTGACTAATTACTTGGATAACTATTAGGGATGTTGTAGCTATCAAATCAGTCATTTGAGTTCTGATAAAACTCTATCCACAGGTAAATAGTAGATAGATAGCCTACTGCTACGATGCAAATAGTTAAAATAAAGTTATAATCATTCATGACATTCAATTAAACGTAAAAGTAGACAGCAAGCTGATAAATTTAAATTTTTTAAATCGGAATCTTACATTCAAACTGTTGAATGCAAAAAATGAGTTTTAGTCCAAAACCTTGGACTAAGTAAACTTAATTAGGTGACTCAATCGATGAAAATTCGTATTTAGAGGGATAGCCTAAATATGACTAGCCAAAGAAGCTATTTTTCTCAAAATTAACCACACAAACACGTACAGTTTGTGGATGCTTACTCTCAATTATACTTAGGCTAGTAGCTAAAAAGGGGTAATAAATTACGTTGGCTTTGTTTTTATCTAGCAATTTTAAATTGCTGATTTGAGATTTTTAGTTTTTATTTCACCTTTTATTGAGCGAAACAAGCCAAAGTCATTTAATAGAGCTATTTTTATATGGCTAACCTTAAAATGCTGCACATAGAAGCAATTATAAAGGTAGCAAGCTTTCGTTAGTTGATTAGCCTAATTATCTGGACGCTATTGCTATATTTACCTACTGATTTTCAGTCTACACCACAAGGGATCAAAAGACTAGGCAAAAAATTAATTTTCTAAAATACTAAATAATATAAGTTGCAGAATCTTGTTAAATTGTATAAGCTAAAAGACTAACAAAATAAGCTAAACAATACAGGTATTAATTAAATCTTCAACCCCTGCTACTGGTAAAATATTTGTCTTCAATTTGCTTGCTAATTCTGCAACACCCATATCATCTAAAAATACTAACTCACCATGCTTTAACATGACTTTTGGTAGCAAAATACCATCACCTAAATCTTGCCCTGCTAAATTCAAAAGCAAGTCATGACCAGTTAGTAATCCTGTGACACTAATATCCTGTCCCCAGTAATCACTAGATAAAGCACGCATATTTACTTCTAAACCTTCAACCAAATTTAAACGCTTCAAAATCGGTTGAAATGCTTTTTCTACGGTATTACCCACTACCCAAGTAAGTTTTCTTTGAGGATAGATTTTTGCTGGTAATAATTCTGCCGCAGCGGTGGCAAATTGTTTGAGAAATAATTGAATCGAACCAACACCGTTATCAATTTGGGGATATTCTTCATATTCAGATTCGCTTGGTAATTCTTCGCCTGCAATTAAAAACCACTCATCGGCTAACCAAGCAACGTTAGAGTCGAATTGCTGGCGAAATTGTTGCGAAAGCATTTTGACTTGGGAAATCACTTCTTTAGCTTTTTCCCTAGTTACAGGTGTAAGTTTATCTTCTTGGGGACGAAATCGTGTCAACCCAACTGGTACAACTGCCACTGATGCCACTGTGGGCACTTCACCAGTATGAAAGGAGGCTAAATCTTTGAGAGTTTGTTCGAGATGTTCGGCATCATTTATGCTAGGACAAACAACGACTTGGGCATGAATTTGGAGTCGCCTTTGTTGAAACCACTTGAGTTGTTGCAAAATTTGTCCTGCACGCGGATTTTTTAGCAATCTAATTCTCACATCCGCCTCTGTGGCATGAACAGAAACATATAACGGAGACAAACGCATTTGTTCAATGCGTCGCCATTCTCTTTCTGGTAGATTGGTGAGGGTCAGATAAGAGCCGTACAAAAAGCTCAGACGATAATCGTCATCTTTTAAATACAAACTAGAACGCTTACCTGGTGGTTGTTGGTCGATAAAGCAAAAGGGACAGTGGTTATTGCACTGAATTAAGCCATCAAATAAGGCAGTTGCAAATTCTAGCCCTAAATCTTGGTCGTAGTCTTTTTCAATTTCAATGTGATGGGTTTTACCAACAGCGTCTAAAACTTCTAGTTCCAAGACTTCATCAGCGCATAAAAATTGATAATCAATTAAATCGCGGGGACGCGTACCATTGATAGCAACGATCGCATCCCCCGCCTCAAAGCCAATCTCTGCGGCTATGGAATCAGGTAATACTCTGGTAATGCGGGCAGGTTGAATGGTAGTCATTGGTCATCAGTTATCAATCATTGGTCATTGGTCATTAGTCATTTGCTTTGGACGAAGGACTAATGACAAAGGACTATTAACTATTTTGCAAAAATCCTCTAGCGATCGCACCCAGGATTACTGCCCCAAATCCCAAGCGATACCACACAAATATCCAAGTGTTTTTAGTTTGAAGATATCGCAACAACCAGGCGATCGATATATATGAAAATACAAACGCTGATAGAGTTCCTACTATCACCACTACTAAGTCAATTTTTCCTAGCGCCTCTTTAAAAAATTCATATAAAGTAGCAATTGTTAAGGTAGGAATTCCTAATAGAAAGGAAAATCTCGCTGCTGTTTGCCTCTCTAGCCCCAAAAATAATGCAGTTGTTAAAGTTGAGCCAGAACGCGATACACCCGGTACTAAAGCTAGCATTTGCCCTAGCCCGATTAGCAATCCATCAACAATTGTTACAGAGTTAAAATCTCGTTTGCGACTGCCTAATTTTTCAGCTGCACCCAGTAAAAGCGCCATCACGATTGAAGCGATCGCGATAGTGGTCATACTATTAATCGTTGAATTTTCGTCGTTGAGTGCTTTTTTGAGGATAAATCCTCCAACTAAAGCAGGCAAAGTTCCGATTGCTATCCCCACTAATAATTTCCATTCTTCTCGCTGCCAGTCTTTTTGCTGAATAGCTTTCCAGCCTCCCGTTAATATCAGGGTAATATCTGTCCAAAAATAGATTAAGACTGCAATCACACTGCCAAATTGAATTGTCGCCAGAAAAGCTTTCGATCCCAGCGCTTCCCAGTGAAAAGCCTGAGTGAACACTTGCAGATGAGCTGTACTGCTAATCGGCAAAAATTCTGTGATTCCTTGGACAATGCCCAGAATAAATGCTTGAAACAGTTGCTCTATCAAGTTGACTGGACTGGAAGCTACAGCTAGATACTCCCCGCCCACCTGTAGCAGTTGGGGGAATAGCGAATTTGTCACCATTAATTGAGACTCCTACTAAATATACATACTTTTGTGAATTATCCAACTTTACGTTGTTGTCATCCGTTTTTCCGGGCGACATCCAACCTACGCAAAATCCAGGTAAAATCAAAATGCCCCCCAAGGGGATTTTGATTTATGATATTTTAAGTAAAATAAAGTTTAGTAACAAATATTAAAAACTTTGATTAATAATACATTGTCCTCTTACATCGCTGCTATTCCTTCTATTGAGACCGAGTTGGATGTATCTGGCACTACACATAGAGATATCGCGCAATTGGAGTCTACACTTTCGTCTTCTCCATCTTTGACTTTATTTACCTCTGCTCGACAAACATGGCTAGTATTTGCGGCGGCGGTATTTTTGGTATCAGTGCCCGTATTTATAGAAGCACCAATAGTGCGATCGCTACCAAGTTTGAGTTTAGCGCTGACAGGATTTTGGGTGTGGCTAAGTTTTAGATTAATGTCACGTCCGGCAACATATCTCTGGGGAGATTTGCTTTTCGGGTTCAGTTGGAGTTGGTTAGCAGGAGCAATTTACTGGGGTTGGTTACGTTGGGAACCTTTATGGCATCTACCAGTGGAGTCTATCGGTTTACCATTTGCTTGTTGGTGTTTGGCAAGGAATTGGGGAAAGGTAGGTAACTGGTTTTACTTAGGTTCTTTATTAGGTACAGTTTTAACAGATGTATATTTTTACATCGTAGATTTGATGCCTTATTGGCGACAAATCATGATAGCAGAGGCAAATACTACGTCACAAATTTTACAAAATGCTTTAATACGGGTAGAGACACCTTGGGGACAAGCTTGGGCAATAATTCTCGCCTTAGGGCTGCTAACAGTGGGAATTTTATCTTTAGGACAAACTCAAAGACACTGGTATGCCTTTGGTGGTGCAGTTATAAGCACAATTTTAGTAGACAGCTTATTTTTGTTAGCTGCGATCGCCGCGTAAAAATAACAAAACTTTTCCCAGACTAATCTACGGCACATTAGTGATGATGCTGTAGATAATTTTTTAGTTAAAAAATATTACAATAGTTACTCACCAGGATACAGCCACCTTTACTAGAATTTACGGTATTAGACATCCTAGAACCTCGTATCCGCCTGGAAGTTAGAATCAGCCACCCCGAAAACATTTAGTTTAGCCTGGGAATGATACCGTAATTTATAGATGTAAGGGTGTTGCCACTAGAGCAGGCACTCTTACTACTGGAAAAAATTTTAGCAAAATTACAGTCAAACCCAGTAACAGTAAATATTGTGGATATTAATACGCTGTATATTAGTTTCTGATGACTGCTGTGTTGACTAAGCTATCAGGCTTTGTCCTTTGTCCTTCGTCCTTTGTCCTCTAACATAGACGCATTAGCGGCTTCGCGCAGGGTATGACCAATGACTAATGACCACTGACAGCTGATTAGCTTAAAACTTTTATTTCTGTTTGATGAAAAGAGGTAAAAAAATCGTGAAAGGATTGATGCGTTTATTAACAGTGTTTAGCTTATTACTTGGTTGTTGGGGATGGCTGGGAACAACTCAGATAGCCCAAGCTGCTAGTTTCAATAGCTTTGCTTTTCCCCAAGTCCCAGTTCTGGCAATTGAGCGGCAAAATAGGGCAGACAAGAAGTTAGCAACGGAATTTGGTAAAAAAATTGATTTGAATAATACCAACGTCCGAGCTTTTCAACAGTATCCAGGGCTTTATCCCACCCTTGCGAAGCTGATCATCAAAAATGCTCCCTACCAAAGCATAGACGATGTATTAAATATTCAAGGATTGAGCGATCGCCAAAAACAAACCCTGCAAACCAACTTCGATCACTTCACCGTCACAGAACCAGAGTCTGCCTTCATCGAGGGAGACGATCGGTTTAACAACGGCATCTACAGATAACTGCACATTGCAGCTAATGTAGCAAATGACAGCCCACTCCTGATTCTAGAGAGTGGGATATTCTATTAGAGATCGGGGGGATGAGGTAGTATTTATTTTCTTCTTTATCTCCCCCTACTCCCCAAGCCCCCATTTCCCCCTCCTCCTTAACTTTGCCTCAGATAGATATTCCTAGCCAATTTGATGTTTTAGTAGTCGGCGCTGGTGCTGCTGGACTCTATACAGCGCTGTGTCTACCAGAGTCCTTGCGAGTCGGGTTGATTACCAAAGAAACTGTGGCTTTGTCCGCTAGTGATTGGGCACAAGGTGGTATTGCCGCAGCAGTTGCCCCGGAAGATTCTCCAAGGCTGCACATTGAAGATACAATCCGGGCAGGTGCGGGTTTATGCGATCGCGCTGCTGTGGAATTTCTCGCCGAACATGCCCCTAGTTGCATTCAGTCTTTAGTTAACTTGGGGGTTGCTTTTGACCGTCACGGTCAAGCTTTGGCTTTAACTTTAGAAGCCGCCCATTCTCGCCACCGCGTTCTCCACGCCGCCGACACTACAGGACGAGAAGTGACCACCACTCTCACCGCCCAAGTTCTGCGCCGCCAAAATATTCAAGTCATTCAGCAAGCTTTGGCTTTGAGTTTGTGGATTGAACCCCAAAGCGATCGCACTCAGGGAATTAGCCTGTTTTATCAAGGTAAAATCACATGGATAAGAGCTGGTGCTGTGGTACTAGCAACTGGTGGCGGCGGTCAGGTATTTGCCCAAACCACCAATCCGGCTGTGAGTACAGGTGATGGCGTAGCGATCGCAGCTCGGGCTGGGGCTATCCTCCGCGATTTAGAATTTGTCCAATTTCATCCCACTGCCCTCACTAAACCGGGTGCAGATCGCTTTTTGATTAGCGAAGCTGTACGGGGCGAGGGGGCACACCTGATCGATAACCAAGGGCGGCGTTTTGCCTTTGACTACCACCCGGCTGGTGAACTCGCGCCTAGAGATATAGTCAGTAGAGCGATTTTTAGTCATTTACAACGTACTGCCTTGGATCTGGCCACTGCCCATGTGTGGTTAGATATGCGCCCCATTCCCGCCGACAAGATTCGTCACCGCTTTCCTAACATCATCAAAGTTTGTCAGCATTGGGGTATTGATGTCTTCAATGAACCAATTCCCGTAGCCCCTGCTGCCCATTACTGGATGGGTGGGATTGTTGCAGATTTAATGAATCGCACTAATATTCCCGGTTTATACGCAGTTGGTGAAACTGCCAGTACCGGAGTACATGGAGCAAATCGCCTTGCGAGTAATTCTCTACTAGAATGTATTGTATTCGGTGCCCAGATGGCTAATATTGAGTTGGCAGACATTGGGCTATCCTTAGAAACACCAGTACTACCATTGCGGAAATTTACAGCTGATGCCAGCGAGTGGCAGACTCAGCAAGCACAGTTAGAAACACTCAGGGAAAAGTTACCGCGTTTAGTGTGGCAACATGCTGGTATTTGCCGGGAACAATCAGGGTTAGAAACTGCGATCGCTACTATAGAATCTTGGCAGCAAGATTTGGCTGCCTTACCTTTAACTCAATTTTTGCTAACTTTACATCCAGCAGAACCAGCTAGTTTTGACCTCCCAGATGTTGAAGCGCAATTACGACTTTGGGCAGAAACCCGCAATTTATTAGATGTAGCTAATTTAATTCTCAAAAGTGCGGCTTTTAGAACCGAAAGCCGGGGCGGACACTACCGTTTAGACTATCCTCAACCAGATTCAAATTGGCAAGTCCATACACTTGTACAAACACACCACTGGTGGAAATCTTCAATATTGCTTGAGATTTCAGGGACGGCGTTGTAGTCAAGTCGCTGATGGTCAATCATATTGTATTCGGCTGAATGCGTGCTATCAGAGCTTCACCTCTGACGCAAAAAATTTTTGTAATAAGTGATTAGCCAAACTCGTAGAGAAGTTGAGGTTCGTTGAGAGCTGACTGTAAATAGTTAACCGTCACCGATGAACAGCCAACACAAAAATATAGCAGTTTCCAGATAGATTAGGACATAATGACAAGCGTGAATCTCAGGAATAGTAAGGTTTTTACCTCCAGCATAGCTATCTCCTGCCTTCAGCCTCCTGATATATATACTTTTTTAAACGTGGAACAACTTAGCAAACAATAAGTGTGTTTAAACATCTGCCCGCTTCTGTTAGAGATTTGCAAAGGGGTTATGAAAAATCGAATCTATCGAACTTGCGTGGAGTTAGGAGCCTCCTTGGAGACTTTGAAAACTCCATTAGGAATTATATATTCTCCCTCTGCTCCCCCAATCCCCAGTTTCTTTTCATCTTACTTGCCGCAAAATCCAAAATTAATCTTAGCGAGTACCACTACCATGCTGACTGTCAGGACCACCATAATTTGGCGGGATATATGTGTCTTTTAAATCCTGAGAATTGACTTTGCGAGCAATTAAAGTATTGCTGGCATTAGGGCTAAGACTAGTAGCACTTGCGGTACTGGACACACCTGTATAACCCAAAATTTTGGGTATTACTATGTAAATACCTATACAAATTATTATAAACTTTATTATTCGTAAGTTAATTTTCATTCTCATCAGTAACTTTACTAGTTTTTTGCTGGGAAAGTATCATTTTTTTAAATAAGTACATTTACTTAAATGAGCTTAGGATATTCCAAAATTATTAGTTTATGCTCGTAATAGACAAGTAATTGTGCTATTAGTTCGCAGACCAAAATCAATTCGCTGGTATTAAATAGTCTTAATACTTAAGAAATATTCCTAAACGTCCTATTTATGCATCAGTCTTAAGTTAGATATCTTGATGAACTACCATGAGCAGTTTGCCTAATTCACTATTTATTAATAATATCTTAATATTTTTAAGTATAAACACCAAGTTCATAAATAACTAACCGTAAAAAGATATAAAATAATACTTTAAGTTTTGAATAGTAATTACTTAAATAAAGTAAAGAAATATAAATTAAAAAATCTATAAGTCCTGTGTTTCAAGCTTTACAGAAGTTACTTAACTATTTATATAGGTAAAATTTTACTTAAGTATAGGAACTTATTTTGAAGTAAAAATACTTACCTAAAAAATTTAGACTTTTTAATTACTGATATTGACTAATTTCTTTCTTACCTCTTGACTTGGGTTGATTTTTAAAAGACAAAAGCCTTGCCAAGTTTGAATTTTGGCTAAAAATCTACCTCTTGGATAATATGCAATGCTTTTACAAAATAGCGCTTTGGATGCCTATTAAGCATAAATTGCCAAAAAAGTGGTAAAAATAATTACCTTATATATAAAATTTAGGAGGCTTAACTCTTGCTAAATTAAGCAAATTCGTAGCGATTTTTACCTGAGCGTTTGGCACGGTACATTGCTGCATCTGCTTGTTTCATCAAAGTTTCACTGTCTTGACTGTTGTATGGATAGACACTAATACCAATACTGGCAGAGACTCGGATTGCATATCCATCTAAAACAATAGGCGTGGTAATACCGCTTAAAATTTTTTCGGCGACTTTAGCAGCTACCTCTACATTGGGAATTGCTCGTAAAATCACAGTAAATTCATCGCCACCCAACCGAGAAACTGTATCACTAGCGCGTAAAGAATTGCTGAGTCGGTCAGCGATAGTCATCAGCAAGCGATCGCCCATCTCATGCCCTAAAGTATCATTAACTTGCTTAAACCCGTCTAAATCGAGAAACAGCAGTCCCAGCAACAAGTTATTATGTTGCGCCCAGTGTATTGACTCGTAAAGTTGTTCGGCAAAAAATTTGCGATTGGATAAACCAGTTAGGGGATCGTGATATGCTAAATAACGCAAATGGTCTTCTTTGAGCTTTAATTCATTGTTAGAGCGAAATAACTCAGCAGCAGTACGCTTGAGTTCTTCCTCCATCAACTTGCGTTGAGTAATATCTCGGATTACCCCAACTAAAAAGAAATTGCCAGCTGAGTCTTTATGGAGCGATCGCTTAGTGGCAATTAGATGAGTCTGACCATCTGCATTTGTAAATTCTTCTTCGTTTTCGTGGGGTTGCTGAGTCCGAAAAACCAGCTCATCCTGTTGTCGAAACACATCAGCTTCATGTTTAGGGAAAAAGTCATAGTCTGACTTTTCAATTAATAACTTATTCGGATAACCGATGAATCGACAATATGCCTCATTTAAAACAATCCATTGATGTTGTTCATTTTTCACAAAGATTGGATCGGGAATCGTGTTGATTACGTGATGTAAAAACTCCTTAGAGCGTTTCCACTCTTCCTGTATATGGGCGATATGACTCGTCATCCAGATAGCTGAAATCCCAAAAGTAAACAGCCCAGGAATCAGCGGTATCCACCAACCATATAAAAAAGCTACATAGGCACTGATGGTTAATACAAAGCAACAAACGAGGACACTGAGGAAGCTTTTCGTTACATCTTGTATCCGCCATGTCGTGATAGCGCCCGCGTAAGACCAGACAAAAATCCACAAGTATTCCAGTAGTTCAGCCCAGACTTTGAGTAATGGTCTTCCCTCAAGAGCTGCTGAGATTAACTCACTAATAAAATAAGCTTGTAATTGAATACCAGCCACAGGCTTTGCTGTACCCATTAAGCTACTGGAATAGGGAATAAATACAAAATCCTGGAGGCTAGGTGCAGTAGAGCCAACAAGTATAATCCGATCTTTAATTAAGTTTTCTTGGACTTGATCTGCGAGGACATCGCTCATTGATACTTGATGAAAATGGGAAAATTCTACAGATGGATTTTGAGATTTGGGCTTGGGAAAATTGGACAAAATTTGGTAGCCTCTGGCATCAGCTCCAACATAAGCACCATCATTAGCTTCAAAACGAGTAAATACCGCTTTACCCAATTGCAAATACTCAGGGTTGCTTTTTGCTTGGGTAGGAATGATGTCCTCTGATTTTAAATACAATAAAGCTAGCTTCAAGGCAAAACTTTCGTGTACCTTATCCTTAACGTGCCAATACAACAAGCTGCGACGTACTTTCCCATCAGGGTCATACAGCACGTTGTTAAAACCCACTTGCTCCTTATTGAGTCCTAGTGGAGGTAAAACTGTAAGGTTTTTTTCATTTGTTAATAGTTCAATACCAATTAAGTTTGGCATTGACTGATAAACATTACGTAATTCCTGATGACCAGGCTCTACTGGCAAGTTTCGGTAGATATCCAAGCCGATAGCACGTGGTTTGTGGACATTTAATTTTTCCAGTAACTGGGCAATATTCCGATCTGGAATTGGCCAGGAACCTACTTGATCTAAGTAGGCTTCATCAATCACAACGATAGTAATACGTTCTTCTGGCGGTTCATTTGGACGTAAGCGAAAAAATTGATCCAAACCTGCCAATTCTAAAGATTGTAATAATCCGATAGAGCGCAAAAGTAGGACGCAGACCGCAACGCCAGCAGCAGTCATCATTTCCTTGTGTTCTCGACTAAGCGATTGTTTCAGTCCAATGATTAACTTTACAAAACACTTGCGTATCTGTTTATTCATTAAGCCGCTCCCAAAGCTCTGAAATTCGGCTTGTAACTCCCCTTGTAAAAACTTCCAGAAACATCTAGGGACTGTTCTTTGCTTCTACACAAATGTTGAGGAAGGTAATTTTGCTCATTGGATTCGCGTTTTTTCACTAATAACGAAAGCATATTGAGAGTAACTTCAACAGACACACTTTGGCGTTTAACGCTGACATAATTACACCCGAAGGCGGCTTCTATGTGCTGCAAAAATAAATTAAAGTACACATTGCATGAGAGCCAGTATACTTAATCAAGTTCCTTCAGCTTGAGATGTTTGTAGGTGAAAGCCGCAAGAAAGTTGATACAGCGGATTCTAAGTTTTGAACTAGACAAACTTGGTCTTAAAGCTAGGCATTAAGCCTGTTTTACTTCTCAATACTCAATAAAAAATTAAGTATTGGACAACACATATTATCTATCACTAAACCAATATACCAAAAACAAAAAAGTCAACCGGAAACGGACTTGCTGTCTTTATCCAGTTAACTATGGAATCTAAAAGTCAAGTCGCCAGAAACAGGCTTCTTAGCAATTACTTAAAATATTTGAAGTTACGAGGGCCTGTGTAACTAGAAACTTTTGCTAGTTCCTCTAAATTTTGCACTCCGCTATAGCTTTTCCCATTAATAATCCAAGTCGGGAAGCCTTCAATTTTTGCAGCTTTGCACAGTTCAGGTTGAGCTTTGAGTCCTTCAGGGGCACACTCTACCTTAATATTATTGTTGATTTCTTGATAAGCTTCTTTGCCAAACAGCATCTTTTGTTCGTGGCAGTGAGGACACCAATAAGCGACGTATTCCTTAGCGCCTATCTTCACCAAATGTTGTGCTAGGGCTATTTCTGCCTCACTAGAAGTAGTGGTAATTTCCCACCCACCGATTGCTGGGTTAGGATCTACGTTGGGAGCAAAGGAAATTTTTACAGGTTGTCCAGAAGTTCCAGGTGTGACATCTGATTGATTGACGCCAGCATAAATGCCTAAAGTACCAATCAACGTCACCATCCCAACAATAATGCCAGTAAAAAAGATTTGTCCAATATCCTCCCAAGTACGACCAATAATTGTTAGTACCAAAAGACTAGTGGAGAACAAAGCTGAGCCGATACAGTAAGGACAAAAAGCTTTGATTTGGAATGTCAGTAGGTAGATTAAGTAGCCGCTAAATACAGACATAGCCATCGCACCCACCAACAACAGCCACCAAGTCCAATTTTCCAGCTGCTTGCGACTAGTATTGTCCTTTGAGTTGAATGCCAATGGAGCCAAAGCGAATATCACCATACTGGTGTATGCTAAAAACCCAAACAAAGCTAATGGCTGACCAAAAACTGTTGCCCAAGGACTAGAAAGCACATCATTACAGCCTTTGACACCAGCCTGTGCCACACAAGCTGCACTGCCTCCGGTTAACTTTTCTACAGTGAGATAACCTGTTGTCAGGGCACCACATCCAGCGAGCGCGGCAATCAATGGACGTGACCACTTATGAATCCAAGGAGTAGAACGGCGGCGAATCATAAACTGCTATTGGGTACTGGGGATTGGGGAAGGTGGGGTCCCCTCTGGGGATAAGGGGTAATGGGGATTGGGTACTGGGGATTGGGCATTCAGAAAACTTTTTCTAGTCACTAGTCCCTAGTCCCCATTCCCTACTCCCCACTCCCTAAGAATGTAATTTCACTTGTCCTGCTGACTTGCTTTCACCTTTGGAGTTCCAACTGCGACGCGCAGCTTCCACAAATTGACTGACACGAATCGGATCGATAGGTTGCTCTATCCGTCCGTGACGTTTCAGAGAACTGGAAACTATGACACCATCTGCTGCCTGCATCAATGTATCAATATTTTCCCAGTTGGCCCCACTACCGATGAACACTGGCGTGCCAACTGCGGCACCACAAGCTAGTTCCAAATCTTCTAAGTTAGGAGGGCTACCAGTAGCCCAACCAGACAAAATCACCCCGTCTGCTAAACCCCTTTCAATGGTGTCTTTCACGGCGACTGTGAGATTTGGAGAACTCAAAGGACGGGCGTGCTTCACTAATACATCGGCCAGGATTTTAACATCGCTGCCTAACTCCCGTCGATAGCGGAGTAATTGATGGGCTTCTCCCTCTATTAATCCCTGATCGGTTGCCATCACCCCTGTGAGGACGTTAACGCGGATAAATTGTGCCCGGACACAGCTAGCGATCGCCATTGCACTTTTGGCGTCGTTTCGCAACACATTTAACCCCACAGGTAATGTCACCAAATTCTGTATCCGCTGTACCACAATGGTCATGGCACTCACAACCACTGGATCTACTTGGTTTTTAGTAAAGGGCGCGTCGAAAAAATTCTCTACAATCATGCCGTCAACCCCTCCGCTTGCCAAGGCTGCGGCTTCTTGTTCGGCACGGTCAATTACCGCCCTCAAGCTACCTCCCCAACGGGGTGAGGTTGGCAGTGGTAGCAGGTGAACCACGCCAATAATCGGTGAGCGAGTTTTAAATAGCTGATATAAGTCCACGTCTTTAATTATTCCGAGGGATTGGGGATTAGAGACTAGAGATTAGAGGCTAGTACTACAAGACCCAAATATACCTACAATTCAAAATACCTGAAAAGCTTAACTCATCAGCTTTTTTAATTTTGAATGATTTTCCATAAGTCAATTTTACAAAACTCAGAATTCAGAACTCACAACTGAAGAATTCAGAATTCAGCATTCTTAAATACCCCATTCCCTTGATTAATATTAAATCTGTTTTTATGTTGGTCAGTTTGCTGCCTCCTTCTTAAGATGGAAATTGGCGTCAAACATGTCATAAGATATGTTAAGATAAAACTTGGCTACAAGAGGAGTTTGCCACTCACAACATGCGAGGCAGCTTTCCGTGGTTTAGGCGTCTCGTCCGCGCCCAGTCGTAGGACTAGCCATTCGCCAGGGTAGCATTACTGCTTTATGGGCGTAGTCGCGAAGGCGATTTCCCTGAGGGTAGCGACTTCTCACAACAAGCCCTTTAGGCGGCTTCCCGATGGGTAGATTAACAACGCACACGCTGTGGTAATGTAAAATACCAATAGGCGAATTGTTAAAGAACGTTACAAGTGTCAAATGTACCCAAAGACACTTCAATACACCCTGGGGAACAGATTGATAGAAATATCATAACATGACCTCTATTTTTATTATCAATAGGGTCATAGGTTAATGGGCATTTGCTAACAGTGGGAATTTGCCGCTGTTAATGTTCTCATGAGGATACTGATAGCAAAAAAGTAAAGTTAGCACTAGAACGATTCGATTAGAAAAAACTGAAGATGTTTTCAAAATATGGGTGAAAAGCCAACAATTGCCATTTCTCACTTGGGCTGCGAGAAAAATCGAATTGATACAGAACACATGCTGGGAATGCTGGTAGAGGCAGGCTATGGTGTAGATACAAATGAAGAGTTAGCAGATTACGTTATTGTTAATACGTGTAGTTTTATTGAAGCAGCGAGACTTGAATCTGTCAGAACTTTGGTAGAACTGGCAGAAGCAAATAAAAAAATTGTGATTACTGGCTGTATGGCGCAACATTTTCAAGAACAACTTTTGGATGAGTTGCCCGAAGCAGTAGCAGTGGTAGGTACAGGCGATTATCACAAAATTGTAAATGTAATTGAGCGTGTAGAACAAGGCGAACGGGTCAAACAGGTTAGTATCGAACCAACCTACATTGCCGATGAAACTACACCGCGCTATCGCACTACAACAGAAGGTGTAGCTTATCTCAGGGTTGCCGAAGGATGTGATTATCGTTGTGCGTTTTGTATAATTCCTCATTTAAGAGGAAACCAGCGATCGCGTACTATTGAATCGATAGTCGCTGAAGCCGAGCAGTTAGTTAGTCAAGGGGTACAAGAAATTATTTTAATTTCCCAAATCACGACTAATTACGGTTTGGATATTTATGGTCAGCCAAAGTTAGCTGAATTACTGCGTGCTTTGGGAAAAGTGAATATACCGTGGATCAGAATCCACTATGCTTATCCCACGGGATTGACACTTGATGTAATAGCGGCAATCAAAGAAACACCCAACGTGCTGCCGTACCTCGATTTGCCCTTGCAACATTCTCATGGAGAGATTCTCCGAGCCATGAACCGTCCCTGGCAAGGGCGTGTCAATGATGGAATTATAGATCGCATTAAAACGGCGCTACCAACAGCCGTACTGCGGACAACATTTATTGTTGGTTTTCCTGGAGAAACAAGCGAGCATTTTGAGCATTTACTAGAGTTCGTCCAACGGCATGAATTCGATCATGTTGGCGTGTTCACCTTTTCACCGGAAGAAGGAACCCCTGCTTACAAGCTGCCAAATCAGTTATCTCAAGAAGTAATGGACGAGCGCCGAGACCAACTGATGGAACTCCAGCAACCAATTTCCCAAAAGAAAAATCGACAGGAAGTAGGCAAAATTGTTGATGTCCTGATTGAGCAAGAAAATCCTGAAAGTGGTGAATTAATCGGTCGTTCAGGTAGATTTTCCCCAGAGATCGATGGTCAAGTTTATGTCCAAGGACAGGCAAAGTTAGGAACCATCGTGCCAGTAGCGATTCACCACGCTGATACATACGACCTATATGGTCAAGTCAATAACTAATTTGTCCTTTATCAGTTGTCAGTTGTCCTTTGTAAATGACTAATGACTAATCCAAAAATCCTTAGAGAAAATTTAGGAGAATTAATGAATCTTTCGTTTCAAGAATTAGGTATTTCCCAAGAACGCGTCGAACAATTAGAAAAAATTGGCTTTACTACACCTACTAGTATTCAAGCCCAAGCAATTCCCCAACTGTTGGCGGGTCGTGATGTGGTGGGTCAATCTCAAACTGGAACAGGTAAAACAGCAGCATTTTCACTGCCAATTTTAGAACGGCTGGATATTAATCAAAAAGCTGTGCAAGCCTTGGTTTTAACACCAACTCGTGAGTTAGCCATGCAAGTTCACGATGCCATCGCTCAGTTTATCGGCGATGAAGGATTGCGGGTGTTAGCAATCTACGGTGGTCAATCAATTGAGCGGCAAATGTTACAGCTCAAACGTGGCGTTCATATCGTCGTTGGCACTCCAGGACGGGTAATAGATTTGCTCGATCGCGGCTGTTTAAAGCTCGATCGAGTAAAATGGTTTGTCTTAGATGAAGCCGATGAAATGTTGAGCATGGGCTTTATTGATGATGTAGTGAAAATCCTTTCCCAAGCACCTACAGAACGGCAAACAGCTTTATTCTCAGCCACAATGCCACTATCGATTCGCCAATTGGTGAACAAGTTTTTGCGATCGCCTGCGACAGTCACCGTTGAGCAACCTAAAGCTGCGCCCAACAAAATTAATCAGGTAGCTTATCTGATCCCCCGCCATTGGACAAAAGCCAAAGCTTTACAGCCGATTCTGGAAATGGAAGACCCAGAAACAGCTTTAATCTTTGTTCGCACCAGACGCACCGCCGCCGAACTCACCAATCAACTGCAAGCTGCTGGTCATAGCGTCGATGAATATCACGGCGACTTGTCCCAACAAGCGCGCGAGCGGTTACTGAGCAGATTCCGGAATCGTCAAGTGCGTTGGGTGGTAGCAACTGATATTGCCGCACGCGGATTAGATGTCGATCAACTTTCTCATGTGATCAACTACGACTTACCTGATAGCGTAGAAACTTACGTTCACCGCATTGGTCGTACTGGTCGTGCTGGTAAAGAAGGAACTGCAATTTCTTTAGTACAGCCATTTGAGCGGCGTAAACAACAAACATTTGAACGTCATAACCGCCAAGCTTGGCAAGTGCTGACAATTCCCACACGGGCGCAAATTGAAGCGCGACACATCCTGAAGTTGCAGGAGCAAGTGCGCGAAGCTTTAGCTGGCGAACGTTTGGCTTCATTCTTGCCCATTGTCAGCGAATTGATTGAAAAATATGATGCTCAGGCGATCGCCGCAGCTGCATTGCAAATCGCTTACGATCAAACTCGTCCCGCTTGGTTGCAATCCGAGGTAGAAATTCCCCAAGAGGAACCCGCCACTCCCAAACCGAGACTTGCCAAGCGCCAATCTTCTGGCGAGCGTCCCCGTTCTGCTTGGAAATCAGATAGTGTTGTTGGAGAAGAAGAAAGAAGTGGTACTCCCAAACCTAAACTACGGACAAGCCGTCGTGATACTTCTGTCTCACCTACTCAAAAGTTAGGTTCACCTACAGCTAGGGAATCTGCTTCCTAGTAAGAAGTTAATAAGTTTTGGATTTTAGATTTTAGATTTTTGCTTCAATCCAAAATTCTAAATTCAAAATCTAAAATTGACACAGTTAAGAGTTAAGAGTTAGGAGTTAAGATGTTGACTTTCGACTCTTGACTTTTTGACTTTTTAGCTAACTTTGCTGGGAACTCACAGTTTCACTAACTGTAGTCCCCTGCGTTTAAGTACTTCAAAAATACTACAGCCAAGGACGGCTAACTTTTTCTAACTCTTGAATTTCATCCTCGTTCAATCTCCAACCCAAAGCCCCAGCATTTTGACGTACCTGTTCGGCTGTCTTCACTCCTGCAATCGGAA
Organism: Nostoc sp. S4; assembly: GCA_029379225.1. GTDB lineage: Bacteria > Cyanobacteriota > Cyanobacteriia > Cyanobacteriales > Nostocaceae > Nostoc. The sequence goes on from JAQYWR010000046.1 coordinate 60,437, forward strand.
TCACGCTACCCTGAGAAATTAACCAGTTAAGAGCAACTTGGGCTGGGGTGCGATCGTATTTTTCTCCAAAGTTACGCAGCAAAGATATTACTGGTGCAATTTTTTGTAAGCCTTGTTTATTAAATCGTGGGTCTATTTTTCTTGCACCAGTAGGGGTTTCGGCACTATCAATACTGTATTTACCTGTCAGTAATCCCTGAGCTAAAGGACTATAAGCCAAAAGAGTCACACCCAACTCACGGGCAGTTGCTACAATACCCTTGGTTTCAATTTGACGACTGAGTAAAGAATAGCGTACTTGGTTTACAGCCAAAGGTACTCCACGATCTGCCAATATTTGATGGGCATCTCGCATTTGCTCTGCTGAGTAATTACTCACACCGACTGCGGCAATTCTACCCTGCTTTACTTCATCGGCTAAGGCGTTCATCAGAGTTTTTTGACTTAAAAAGAAGGCAAAAGGCCAATGTACTTGGTAGAGGGCAATTTGCTCTACTTGTAGGCGTTTGAGACTCTGTGTTAAAGTATCACAGACAGATTGACCAGTAAATCGCCAGGGTAGGGGGCCAAATTTTGTGGCGATTTGCACAGGTTGTTGTGTCTGTTGCATAAATTGCCCCAACAATTTCTCTGATAATCCCATTCCGTAAACTTCGGCAGTGTCAAAGAAATTAACTCCAGCTTGTAGCGCTGCGGTGAAGGCTTCTTTTAACTGCTCTGGCCCGTAGTCATTGCCATAATTCCAAAAGAGTTTATCGCCCCAAGCCCAAGTACCTATACACAAAGGTGTAACAACTGGGCCATTTTGCCCCAATGTGATGGTTTCCATATTGGCAAAAATTAATTTCTTTACATTTCTTTACTTTTTTAGTGTAGCGTTTCAAATAAAGAGCTATTGTACTTAATTAGTACTTACTCATACAGTCATTTAGTATCACCAAATTTCTTATACTCCCTAATGTACTTAAAAGGGAAAGGGATTACGGTACTTTGCCCTGTGCGGACAAAATCAACATCCATAGTTTCAAGGAGTTGTCTGAATATCAGTTTTGAGTCATCCACTGCCACGATTTTACGAAGATGACAGGCATCTTTGAAAGAGAATTGCACCTTTTGTTTTCGGTCTCCAACAAAGTAATAAGCTTCTTTTTCGGTTTCACCAAAATATTTTATGTTAAGAGAAGCGTCGAATAAATCTTCTTTGCTCTGGTTATCCTGGGGGAACTTCAATCGAATTTGATATTGGTCGAGAAGGTAATCTCTAAAACGAGTAGCCTCACTTGTACTACTGACATCAATATCCTTGTCTCCTACCTTCCTTGTTGTTCCCAAATACTGTGCGATTAAAGACTTAAAATCTCCTTTCGATATAGGTTGGTTACCAATTTTTCTAAATTCCGATGAGAATGATTCAAATTTTTCAATATCAAGGTCAGATACTTCTTGTAAAAATTCTTCAACTATATCGGCTAACTCATCTCCACTTCGCTTGTTTTCAGGAAGTTCAGTTTCGACTTCCTTGAGAATATTTTCAATTTTAGAAAGGTCAGGAATAGTAATTTCATCGGTTATAAATATCTGATTTATATCACCAGCATCAGAAATAACAAGACCTTCTAATGTCTCGATTTTATCTCCTGAGCTACCCTCTGTCATGAATTTTCTATATTTCTCAAACTTTTGCCAGTTAAATAATATATCTTGACCATCTATTTCGTAAAATTCAAAATTACCATTTGGTTGAATTTCCATAAAAATTACGTGGTCTGTATCTTCATCCCAAGCAGCAAAAGTCCAAATTCCTTTTAGTTGAAGTTTACCCCAATCAAACAAGTTTAATGTTCGATAGCTAATATCACGCTTTATAAGCTGTTCTTTTATAATTGTTTTAACAATAGGCTTAGAGACATTTTTAGTTGATTCAATTGTCAGATGTTGTCGCTGAAATTTATCTGTTGAAAGGAGGTATTCGTCCTTTTGTTCTCTTTTTTCATAAAATTCGGCATCATGTATAATTCTAAAATTTAGAGCGCTTTGTTTATCACGTTTACCGACGGTGATTAGCTTTTCATCAGTTATATAAGGAAGAAGAAATTCTTTCAGTGTAATTACTAAATTAGTAGAATCTTCATCACTAACTCTATCAACTATATGTATTGCCTGACCATCTAGTTTTGAGTGAAGTTGTTTTGGACTTTTAAGCAAAGTATTTTTGAGTTCAATACTGCGATCAATTTCAAGAGTGGAAAAATTAACACTCATATATTCAGATAGATATTCTTGAATACTATTGAAAACTTGAAACAAAATACCTGCTCGGCTTTTCTCAAATTTCTCTATACTTTCAAACTCAAGGAAATTAGTATGAAGCTTTTTACCTTGTTTACCGCATTGTATGTAAGACTTTGTAGGGTCTGTATCTTTACCATCAGATGGAAGCCATCTTCTCAAAGTTCCTGTGCCACTATAGAACACATATTCAGGTCTTTTAAGAATTTTTTTCAATTCTACTGTACCTTTATATTCTTTTAATATGGAAACCTTTTTTCGATAAGAGGCTACATTAACGTTCAATAAGAATTCATTTTTTTGACTCTCATCACGACTAAGAGTTATTTCAGCAACGCCAATCGGATCATAAAGCTTATTTATCAATGGAGGGACTTTAAGTAATTCTCCAGTCAGATTTGAGAAATGCAGATGTTTAAATTTAGATCGTGATGAACCTAGAGAGTTAATTAATAAGCGGGCAAGTGTTACTTCACATATACATTCATCATTTCCAGTATAAACAGCCTGGGGTTTTACCTCAATTGCAGATACACTAGCAAATTTAGGATCAGTTCTAAGTTTTTGAAGTAATGCGTAAGTATCATTTGATTTTTTATCAAACATAGCATAGGCATATTGAGCATATCCAACGGACATGGCTTTATAATCTTCGCCTATAATACGATCAAGTTCTTCCGCTCCCCACCATTTGCCATTTTTGTCTCGTTTGAAGCGGATAAAAACAAAATCTCTTTCAATAGTATCAATATGAAAATTTATCTTTAGTCTATTTGTAAGAATGCTCATGTTAAAAATTCATTCACAATAAATGTAAGTGCTAAATTATCGATTTTATCATTTTTACAGAGATAGGGAACTTCTATAATTTTTCTGCCAAATGATGGAATCGGTTGAAAAGGAGTGTTGGAAGAACCAAGAATGTTGATAACAAAAACCCTTTCTGCTTCAACAATCGCCATTTTTTCACAGATTTTATCAATTATTTCATCAGCTTTTACTGCAACCCGATCATTCCATAACTTGAAATCTATATAGATATTTTGCTCTGTTTTAAAGTCAAAGAGTTCAAATTCATTTACTCTTAGTTCTAGTAAAGGAATATTTAAGAGATTTTGAAAAATATGTTTCCCACATACTTCACCTAATGCCCCTTTATAAATATTGTTGAACATGGGAGGGGTCAGCATTAGTTTAGATTTAGGAAATGTTGTTGCCCAGCCAGAATCCGTAAATAATTTATGAAAACTATCGATTTTCATCAACTCTGAAAGACGAGCAGTTCGTTCGCTTACTTCTTTTACTTCTCTTTTACCGTAGTCATCAGAAAAGAAAACTTCGATATCATCATAGTCATTTTCATGTGAAAAATAATATAAATTGTTAGGTTTTGGTAAATGTAGGTATATATTATTCCAGTTAATATTGCATTCTGACTCTTTTGCAATACCTAGTTGATGGAGAACTTGTTCTCTTAGTTCTTGCCACTTTTTAACACTTTGATTTGTCCACGGCGTACTTAGTTGGCGACGTATATATGCAGCTGTTTGATTACTTTTATGGGATGCACGGTTTTGTGCTTCTATTAAATCTTCAGATTGGTTAGGCGATTTCCCTGCTGATTCAAGGAGAGCAGTATATTCACGAATAGGAATTACATCTTCTGGTAGAGAAAATCCAATTAAATGTTTTCGGATAGAAGCGTCAGCAAGAATATGAATTGTTGGAGCCTTCATATTGGTGCGGCATATTCGACCTAGTGCCTGAATAATGATTTTATTTAAGTAGCGTGAATAAGCATTTGTATTGTATGGGCTAATGAAGTCCTCAGCTTTTCGTCTAGGTCTATACCTTCCTATATATTTATGAAAAGCTTCATCCAACTTGCTCTGAAACTGGTTTAGTGAAAAATCTCCATTCTCTCGAATAAATTCCAATTGAAAAATATATTTTATAAACTTATCGTTATCTATATTATTTTCAAATATATTAACAAGAATATTTGTAGGGTTATCTAAATATATTCCGTTAATATCCATATTAGAATGTTTGGAAAAGCTATTAATATGTATTGGCTCTATACCAGAAGGAACCGGAAATTGTAAGTTTTGTTTGTCCAACTCCAATCGTTTGGTATGCAGAAATAATGAATCGGCGTTTGTTATTTTTTAGCTCATTTAGGAGTTTTTCTTTACTTTCCTCAAAGTTATTTCCACTAAGAACAAAGAAGGTATCAGCTACAGAAGAATCAAGATTATTTGAATTGCTATCTAATAATAATTCAGCATATTTATGCAATATATGCAAGTCGAACTTTGGATCGGAAGGCTTTGGTAATTTATTGAAAAGACAAAGAAACGCATGACAATCATAATTATCTAAAAAATATTTCCATGCAGTTAAAGCTCTTACATAACGGCAAAATGCAAACTCAATACTCTCTTCATCAACATTAGTAATTGTATGGCGAAGAGTATTCCATAAATCCTGGGCTACTTCTTTATCATGAAAAAGCTCTTCAAGCTGTTTAATGGCTTCTTCTTGTAAATTTGTTCCAAGAAATTTAGTTTTTATGGAAACTTGATTATAACCTTGAGTTGCGTCGTTATATGCGTTTTTCAGCTTAACAAGAGCATCATCTTTAATGCGTATAAATGAATCTCCTAAACAAGATTTCAGATACTTAAGATCATAATTGCCAATATTGGTGTAAAGTCCGGCAGTAGCTGAGATACCGACTACCAGAGCATTTGAGCAAACTCCAGCCAAAAAGGATTCGGGTGTACGGCTGAAGTTGAACATATATATTTTTGATAATGTATCATGCTCATCACTATCGACAATATCATAGTAACGAAAGCCTGTATCATAAAAATTTTTATTTTGGATTGTTCCTTGATAGGATTGCAAGCCATACGGCAAATCATCTTCAAGAATTTTATTGGTTAAAAACTCGACATCTTTAAGGTGAAAATTATTAAGAACTGTCTGAATAGCTAATTTAAGGGGAAAAGTTTCCTGACCACCTTTCTCTTCTTCTTTTAAACGGCGATAGTTATTGGCTAAATACTTAATTCTTGTTTGAAAGTAGGATAAATAACCTGTAATCGTACTTAGCAATTCCTGTATATCAATACCTGTCTTTTTATCTTTAATATTAAAAGCATTTATCCAATTGGTACGACTATCTAAATCTCCAATAATTTCTACCCGTTGATTACGTGCTAGCACATTATGGAATTTATAATCATAAAAAAGAAAGTTTCTTTGTTTAGATGAAAAACTTTCATGAGATTTACAAATATGTTGTAATTGATATTTTTTAAATATGTAATTAGCTTTCTCTCGTAATGATTCAATCTGTTCTCGTAGAGATTGCAATTTTTTGCCTGAAGATAGTTTTTTTCTCCATTTTGATTCTTGCAAAAGTACTTCAGGACATTCACTTTGCATTAGATGATTATGAATATTCAAGAATAAATCAAGAAGATCCACTCGATCTCGTACTCCTGACTTAATAATATTTTTGAGTACAGCATCTTTGGTAGTATCAAACTCATCAATAAAAATAAGTGATTTATTAATCAACCGCTCAGTGAAGTAATATGATGGCTCAACAAGTGTGGTATTTTGAGCAACGAATTTATCTATACTAAGAAATAAAATGGTCTTATCATCTGTAAATACTGCGGGATAAAGCTCCTTAATCCATTGGTAATCTTGATTATTTTTTATAGCTAACAGACGGGCTTTTTTATTTTCAAAATTTTCTGACAATGTTTTTTTTATAATGTCTCGGAATGCTGGCTCTATATTTTTACGAATCTCTGTTTTAATGCTTTCTTTAAAAGATATAGGAATTTGCTCGTTTTGGAGTATTTCTATATATTTTTTTAGTTGTAAATATATTTCGTTTTTAAATTTGTCAGGAATTTGATGTTCTATATTTAGCAAATTCTTAATGACAGGATCTACGTTAGAGTCAATAAAAAGAACATATTTTTCAAAATCTTCTTCATTTCCATTGTCGATAAAGAGTTTTTTGAGGTCGTCAATGGGTAGGTTTTTCTTGAGGTTGGTAATAAATAGAATCTTTTTCTCTTGCTTGGCAAATTCTTTGTAATTAGAATGTATAAACTTTAGAACATTGTAGGTTTTACCAGAACCAGTTGGCATACTTAGGAGAAGCAGCCCAGGATTATCTTGTTTACAGTATTGGTTTAATATTTCTTCCATATCCCTGATAACCTTAGTAAAGTTTGAGATGCTTGGATGTCAATGATACATCTATATGGCGATCGCCAACTATGACACCAGTATTAGCAGTAAAAGTTCGCCACTGTAAGATTTACTGCGCCATTCTGCCGCAATCTAATGGTTTCCACGGTTGTAAGATTGAATTTATTTACACTTATTTACTTTTCTAGTGTATTGTCACAGGCAAAATTGAGAATAAGACATTCCACACGATCGCTCAAACTGAGTATGTTTCAACTGACTTGGTAATTCACGGTGACCAGAATTCCAGACTCTTAAACCAACTTAAATCTCTGTAATCCAATGTCCAAATACTAGCGTTATAAAGTTGAGCTACCACTATAACAGAGGCATCCTCTAAACTTCCTTGCCAATTTGGTATCTGGCGAACCATGCTATAAATCTCGTGAAACATTTCCATGCTCACTGGTACAATCACTGTGTTCTCATTAATAACACTTAGTGCAGTCATGCCAGCACGGCTCGATTGTTCTCGCAGCACAAACTTGTAAACTTCAAACAGCACTGGTAGAGGGGTGAGAACCTCACCAAACAAAGCTGGTAACTGACTAAAACCCGCTTTGGATTCCTCATGGTAGTTATCTTGGAGAGAAACCAGGGCAATTAGGGGGCCTGCATCCAAAACGAGACGCTTCATCCTTGTATCAAATAGTCTTCCTTAACTGAAGCATCTGTAGATTCTAAAGCTTGAGATTGCTCTTTAACTTCAACAGCCATCAAATAGTCCTCATTAACTGAAGCATCTGTAGGAGCATTTTCTACAATTCCTGCCAGCGATAGTAGCTTTGAACCATTTTTGGGGCGTAACTTTTCCGCCAGTGCTGCCTGTACAACACTTGATGGGTTTTGTTCTGGGTGATCTTTTAAGTATTGGTCGAGTTGTGTCCACAACTCATCAGGAATATAGAGTGTTCGTTTCATTTTATTAGCTTCTAGAGGTACAACTAGTGTTGTACTCTCATTGTACTTGCTGGAGGGCGATCGCCTACGCATTAGTGCGCGTAAGGTTATTCCTATGAAAATCAATCGCTTCGGTAAGGCAGAAATTTTAAATCCTCAAGAGATAACTTTACTATTTAGCGAGGGTTTTGTTAAGCCACGCGATCGCGCTCTATCGAGTTTTCCCGTACCGAGTGCTTCTGTCTGACTTTTGCCGTTAAGTCTTGAAAGGCTTACAGGTAAAGGATTTAAGCAACAGCACAGCATATACGGTAAAGTAATTACAATCGGGTGCTAAAGGTAACAAGCCATGCTGGACTGGTGGGAGAAGAATTTTGCAACTTTAGAATTAGGCGATCGCCGATTGAATGAGCGTGCAATGTCGATAGGCTATGCTCTAAGTCTTGGATTTGGCAAAGCACTGTCAGAAGTTTTCAACAGT
>JAQYWR010000047.1 GCA_029379225.1 Nostoc sp. S4
TCTACGTAGATATTTATTGGCGATCGCCCTTCGGAAAAACTTTTTGGTTTACTGTAAATATCAACCTTTTAGTTCCACAACCTTTAAACTACAAGGCGTAGCAGGAGTTGAACCTGATGCTTGCTTTTATATTCAGAATTATCAGCAAATGATTGGTCGTCGCCGCTTACAACCTGACGATCCGCCGCCAGATTTAGCAATTGAAACTGATGTCACATCAAAAACTACTCTTGATGCTTATCAAGCGATTGGAGTTCCAGAACTATGGGTTTACGATAGCGGAAACCTTTCTATTTGTTTGCTGAGAGATGGGAAATATATAAAATCTAACACCAGTCCTAATTTTGAAGATATAGCGATTACTCAAATTATCCCTGCTGCGGTGGAACGTAGTTGGCAAGTAGGAAGTTTTCAAGCTTTAGAAGAATTGGAAGCGAAGATTTAGTAAATAAAAATAGCTAGTAAAAGGTGCGATCGCATTTCGATAAATAGTGAGTTCAACAGTTCAGCAAATTATGGGAAAGTTTATAGTGTAGGTTTGTTGAGCGTCGCTTTTAGGCATCTTAAATCTTATCAATTAATAACTTATGAATAGCTTTAAAAGATGCTTACTGTGGTAAACTATGCACTTTTCTAATTAACTATTAATTAAATTAAAAATTATTCTTGAGAATTACTTTCTTCTTGTTCGCTATCATCAGGTAAATCCATTTTTGGCCGCCTATAATTAGCCAAAGTCACTCCTTCTTCTAAATATACAGCAGAATATTTACTCAACCCGATACGCTGTGACGAATAAATTCCAGAATGACCTGAAAATAAGTAGCTGACTACACAAGCAATACCAATAAATATGCCTGATTCTAAACCGAATAATTCAATTCCCATTAGGGTTGATGCTAAAGGTGTATTTGCTGCACCTGCAAACACGCCTACAAATCCCATTCCTGCTAATAGTGGTGCAGGTAATCCCAAAATCAATGACAAAGCATTACCTAAAGTTGCACCAATAAAAAACAAAGGTGTCACCTCTCCTCCTTTAAAACCTGCTCCTAAAGTTAAAGCTGTTAGACCCAATTTGGCAGCAAAATCCCAAGGAGGTAGTTGAGTGTAGAAAGAATCAACGATAGTAGGGATACCAAGCCCAATGTACTTGGTTGTACCACTCAATCCAACAATTATTGCTACTAGCGCACCGCCGATTAAAGGGCGTATTGGAGGATATGATATTTTGGTTTTAAAGAAGTGACTAATTTGGTGAGTTACTTTAGCAAAAAATCTGGCTACTATTCCAAAGATTATACCTGCAATAATTGCAGAAATTAATCCCCAAATTGTCAGCGTCGGTACGGAAGAAGCGTGTCGGTATGCTGTATGATGCAAACCTAATAGTAAAGTTACTTGATTTCCCACGATCGCTGCAATTAAAGCCGGAAAAAGAGCGTCGTAATGAATTTTCCCAATCGCTAAAACTTCTAGACCAAATACAGTTCCAGCTAAGGGAGTACCAAAAACTGAAGCAAATCCCCCACTGATACCTGCGGTTAATAAAATTCGCCGATTAGCTCCTTGAAAATGAAATATTTTAGTCAATTGGTCTGCCAAAGAAGCACCCATTTGTAATGCTGTACCTTCACGACCGGCTGAACCTCCAAATAAGTGAGTTAGGTCTGTTCCTAGTAGAACAAGAGGAGCCATCCGGAAGGGAATAATATCTTTAGGTTTATGAATTTCTTCCAACAAAAGATTATTTCCAGCTTCTACAGTCCGACCAAATTGATGATAAATCCAACCACTCAAGAAGCCACCAAGGGGAAGTAAAGCGATAATCCACCGATGTGATTCTCGCCAATCAGTTGCCCATTCCAATGATGCTAAAAGAATTGCAGACGCAGTTCCAGCAAGAATGCCAACCACAAAGGAAATCGGCAACCATTTAATTAGGTGGGGTAGTGCAATAAACGGTTCAAATTGAGCGGTCACCTTGCGAACTTGGGGGCTAAGAATAATCCCCACTAAAATTATGCCGATAAAAGGCGCAATGCCTAAACGATGGGTAAGTTGAGCGACAAAAAAGCCCATCATTAAAATTGACAATACACTCGCTAGCATCCCATGACTCCTTGAAGCGCGATTTGTAGACAGATACTTTCTACAGAAGAGTCAGGTAATACATTTAGTCAAGCCCTACTCTCCCGCAGTCAGCGAAGAAAGTAGGAGCTATCAGCCTTTTCAGTGATGATTTATCGGGTTGGAAAGGCGGTTTTGGCGAGCTCCATCGCCATTAATTTGACACTAAATTAAGGATACCATTTTTGCTTTTGCCTTGTTGTATTAGTTTCTAAAATTAATGACTGCCTTTCCCAATTAAAATAGCAATATACCAGCCGCCTCAGTAAAGCATGTACCATTAACGGTATGATATGTTGCCATCATCAGAAAGTAATTACCAGCCTATTCAAGATTCTCAAACCAAACTAGATCGGTTTATAGTTTGTGGTCTTGGAAGTTTGGGTCAGCATTGTGTTTCTATCCTCAAAGAGTATGGTGTTGTTGTCAATGCTATCGACCAAGAACAACCAAAAGATTTACAGATACCAAATTTATTAAGTTTATTAGAACGATTACTAATCGGAGATTGTCGTCAGGCTGGTGTTTTAGAACAAGCAAACATTACTCAGTGCCGAACTATAATTTTAGCTACTGGTAACGAACGAGTAAATATAGAAGCTGCTTTGGCAGCACGGCTGTTAAATCCTCAAGCTCGCTTAGTTATACGTTCTGAAAAACAAAATCTTAATCAACTTTTAAGTCAGACTCTTGGTAATTTTATAGCTTTTGAGCCAAATCAAATTTCTGCTTCTGGCTTTGCTATTGCAGCTCTTGGAGATGAGAGTATTGGATATTTTCAGATGGCAGAATATCAATTTCGGGTAGTCAAGCATCAGGTGAAAATGAGCGATAACTGGTGCAATAAATTGCATATATATGAACTTAATACCCTACATCGTCGATTATTAAATCATGCTCATGATTCATTTTTATTGCCAAAAGAATTTCATCAATGGGAACCAGAAGCAACACTAAGCCCAGGTGATACAATTATTTATATTGAAGTTACAGAGCAGCTTAGAAGTTTAAAAAAATTTCCTACTCAGCCTAAGTACAACTGGCAGCAGTTATGGCAAGAGATTCTATTAGGCAGAGCATGGAAAAAATTTAAACATAAAATTGTATATCTCTCGCGAACATTCTCTCGTTATCAGAGTTTGCGAGTGGCAATCATTTGTGGGTTGACAGTACTTTTTCTCTGGGGTTTAGGAACAGTTATTTATATTTTAAATTATCCTGGAAGTAACATATTGGAAGCATTTTATGCTACTGGTGTTTTACTTTTGGGAGGATACGGAGATATTTTTGGCGGTATTAACTTTAAAACACCACCAGAGGCAGCTCAACATATGTCAGGATGGTTGCGATTGTTTAGCCTTGGACTAACTTTAATTGGTATAGGTTTTGTTGGAGTCTTATATGCATTACTTACTGATGCTCTTTTAAGTTCCAGATTCGAGTTTTTCAATAGCTACCAGCCATCAATGCCCCAAAAAGACCATATTATACTAATTGGATTAAATCGAGTTGGTCAACGAGTCGCGGCTTTATTACAAGAATTTAAACAACCTTTTGTGGGTATTAGCAGCACAGCACTCAATATAGATTTTTTCAAAAAAGTACCACTAATTATTGATAGTATTGCTGATGCTTTAGGAAAAGTGAATCTTGCTAATAGTAAAAGTGTCGTTGTAGTTACAGATGATGATATAGAGAATCTAGAAATAGCTTTGATGGTACATGCTCAGAGTCCTACAACTCGTGTAGTAATTCGGACTTACGACCGATATTTTCGTGATAATGTTGCACGGTTGTTTCCTTATGCTCAAGTTATTTGCACCTCTGCTATTTCAGCAGAAGTTTTTGCGGCTGCGGCTTTTGGAGAAAATATTCTCAGCTTGTTTAACTTCGATACTCAAACTATTTTGGTAGTAGAGTACATAATTGAAGCTAATGATACACTCAATGGATTACTATTGGCTGAGGTTGCTTATGGTTATGGAGTCGTGCCAATTTTATACCAAAGCCTGAAGCGATCGCCTGTAAAGTTAATGCCTTCTGATAATATACAACTTGGTATTGGCGATCGCCTCATCGTCCTGGCGAATAGTAACAGCCTGCAACGGATTGAACGCGGCGAAATGCTTCCTCGAACTTGGCAAGTAGAAGTCGAGAAAGTGTTAGCTCAAGATGCTATTTTTGATGGTGCAAATGAAATAAGTATAATCTCAGGATGTAATATTGGCACAGCTAGAAAGTTGATGGATAATTTGCCTGGACAGTTACCAAGAGCATTATATAAACAACAAGCTTTGCGCCTAGTGCGAAGGCTGTCTAAATTAAGAGTTACAGCTCGCTTGCAACCCTCTTCCCATAGTAGAGATAATTAAAGAAGAATACAGAATCCACAATTAAGAGCGCGGGTGATTCAATTGTAAATTATTTTTTGTTAAATTAATCTTGTCAATTAGTTAAAAGATGTATGACTACAGACAGATGCAATTTTTGATTGCATTTGATTTTCTATTTATAGAAAATAATTAAAAAAGCTAAAAATTTAAGATATAAATTCGATGACATTTTCCCAATAAAATGGAGAAAACCGTACTTATTAGAGAGGTTTTCTACACTATATATCCGAATTTACCTAGATACAATCAAACTGTGGCTTAATTAATGCTGTCTTTAATAAAAACTATATGCACAGCATTAGCAGGAGAGCGAAAATATGACAAATCAACTGAAAACGGCTGCTTTGCTAGCTGCACTAAGTGGTCTTTTGATAGCAATTAGTTACTGGATAATTGGTGGTACTAGTGGCTTGATTATCGGAATCGGGTTAGCAGCAGTAACAAACCTATTTTCCTGGTATCAATCAGATAAGATTGCCCTGGCAGTATATCGGGCACAACCTGTAAGTGAAAGGGAAGTTCCGGGGCTTTATCGAACTGTGGAAAAGTTGTCTCGTCGCGCCAACATTCCTACGCCCAGAGTTTATATTGTCCCTAGCCAAACTCCTAACGCCTTCGCTACAGGAAGAGATCCAGAAAACGCTGCTGTTGCTGTCACCGAAGGCATTTTGAATATATTACCAGAGGATGAGCTAGAAGGCGTTATTGCCCACGAACTCACCCACATTATTAATCGTGATACCCTCACACAAGCTGTTGCTGCTACGGTGGCTGGTGCTATTTCATTCCTAGCACAAATGGTGAGTTACAGCTTATGGTTTGGCGGTGGCTCGCGAGATGACAACAGAGGTGGAAATCCGTTGGGTGTTTTATTAACAGTAATGCTTGCGCCATTAGCTGCAACAATCATTCAGCTAGCCATTTCACGTACACGAGAATTCTCTGCTGATGCCGGTTCTGCTAAATTAACAGGTAATCCCCGCGCTTTAGCCAGAGCGTTACAAAGGCTAGAAGCTACAGCAAGACAGATACCTTTAAATACTAATCCAGCTTTTGAGCCATTATTAATTATCAATTCCATTTCTGGACAATTTTTGGGTAACTTATTCTCCAGTCACCCTGCTACAGAAGCGCGAGTTGCGGCGTTGCTGAAATTAGAGCAACAATTGACAACAAAAGCTTAATTAGTCATTTGTCCTTTACAAATTACTAATCAGTACGGGGTGCAATTCTTATTCAAGAGTAAGCTTTGCAATTAAGGATGTTTTAAGTATGACTTCTAACAACATCGAATTCATTGAAGCTACATTTGTGGAATCTACTGAATCGACAGTAATTGTAGAAATTAGTTCTCAAAGTGACGAATTAGTAGAAATTGAATTGGCTGGTGAAAGTGATGAGGTGAAGCGCGAAACCAAAGCCCTGATTGAGGCACTAAAAAGACGCGCCCAAACTGAGGCAGATTCAACAGGTACTCTCACGCGTGAAACCTATTTAAAATCTGTGCGTCAAGCTAGAGAATTGATTGAACAAAGGAAAATTATGGAAGACGATCGCGTTCAATTAGAAAATGCCTGGGCAGTAATTCAAGACGAAGCCCAGAGGAATTGGCACTTAGTAATGAAAGAGTTAGTAGATTTCAATTTTCGCCTACAAAAGGCTGCCAGAGTTGCTTGGGAAACCTTCAATCACCCTTACTCTCAAAGTTAAATACTGGAAAACTTATAACTGTTTTAAACCCATTACACCAAACCAGCTTGAAAAATCTGGTTTGGGGTGAGATTCAATTCAGGAAAAGTTAGGGAGATAATGCGATCGCTATCTTGAAACTTATTTATCTGATATTCGCCATCAACTAAGTTACAGACAAAGATTGTCGGTTGTTTGGGGTTGCCAATAAAATTACGTCCACCCAACGCTGCATAATCTATAATCCAGTATTCAGGGATACCCATCTCTTCATAATCAGCATATTTTAAATAATAATCGTCTCGCCAGTTGGTTGATACAACCTCAATTACCAAAGGTATCGATGCAGCCAAACTCACCGTAGATTGTTTTTTCCACAATGGCTCATTTGTTAAATTTGTACGATTTAGCACCAACACATCTGGGAAATAACCAGAATCTTTTTTTAGAGGTCTAACTATAGCTTGGTTCGGGACAATGTAGGGGAGGTCTAATCGGTCTATAAAAGCACTCAGTTTTATCGTCAAAAAACCCTTTACTTCTTCATGGTCTCCGACTGGTTGTGCCATTTCAACGATTTCCCCGTTATGTAGTTCGTGGCGTCCTCCAGAATTTTCACGTAGGCGATCGACGAATTCCTCAAAGGTTACTAGGTTAGGTATGGCTTGAGTCATTGCTTTTGAGAGTTATTGCTAGACATGATTGTGACGAATGGATTCACAAAACCTAGATTTAGAATCCTATGGTAGTCCTTTTGATCGATCAACTTACCTGTCTGATGAAATAGTTGAAAAACTGGCACAGGATTGTTGCCAGATTTTTATTCATAACAAAAGAAAGATATTTACCACTACCGTCCACCAAATAACGAATGGGCAAACAAAGCGGCTTGAGTGCGATCGCGTAAACTTAACCGACTCAGAATATTAGTAACATAATTCTTAACAGTGTTTTCGGAAAGAAACAGCGATTGGGCAATTTCACGATTATTGGCTCCAGAAGCAATTAACCGCAATACATCTAATTCTCTGGGTGTGAGTTGTGCCAATTCAGGAGGAGGTTCCACGGACGAGACAGGTGTGGCAATAGGCATAAGTGCTTTCTCAAACAATCCTGGACCGAGTAGAGTCTGTCCCTTGTAAACGGATAGAATTGCCAACATTAGTTCATCTGGTTCGGTGTCCTTGAGTAAATACCCCTTTGCACCTAGCCGCATTGCTTGAGAAACATACTCATCATCATCGAAGGTGGTGAGGACAAGAACCTTAATATCAGGATATTGTTGAGCGATCGCTTTTGTGGTGGCAACTCCATCCATTATCGGCATCCGAATATCCATTAGTACAATATCGGGTTGCAGTGCGGCAAGCTGTTCGAGTGCCCGTTGCCCATTCTCTGCCTCACCGATTACCTGCATCTGGGCATTCGACTCAAGCATACTCTTAAGTCCCTGGCGAATAAGATGCTGGTCGTCAACTAATAAAATCTTAATCATAAGTAAAAATGCATATTCATTGTGCGATCGCTGTTGTAGCGTTTTTAAATATTTGTACAAAGTTGATAACAAAGGCAGGAGTTAGGAGGCAGAGGGCAGGAGGTAGAAAGTATCAATTAAAACTTTATTTCTGGGTTTAAAGGCTAGTTATAGCAGGAGGCAGGAGGTAAAAACCTTACTATTAGTGAGATTCATCCTTTCAATATGTCCTAAAGGGTGTGACTCCGGCTATAAAAGCAAAAATTATAGTGAGACTGCTTGCAGCGACGTATAAAATGTCCTTACTTCAATCCATTCTTTTAAGGGTAGGTTCCCTCCTGCCTCCTGCCTTCTGTCTCCCGCCTCCTAAAACATTAACTTCACAACAGCTTTGATAGTGGCAAACAAACAGAAATACGGCAACCTGTTCCTAGTTGACTGTGGAGATTCAACTGACCACCCAGTGCAACTGCTCGTTCTCGCATCCCTTGTAGCCCAAAGCCGGTTGTATTTTGAGTCGGGTCAAATCCTTTTCCATCATCTTCGATTGATAGATGAATCATTCCAGCGTATGCCAATAGTCCAACGGTGACACTCGTCGCCTGAGCGTGTTTGCAAATATTTGTCAGCGATTCTTGTACTATGCGGTAAAGAGCGGTGTTTACTTCTGTTGGCAAAGTGTGTGGGACATCAATTTTACAGGACGGCTCAATATCTGTGGTTTGCTGAAAATCTGTCAACAGCTTTTCAATCGCTGATTTGAGAGATTGTCCTTGCAAAGGATTTGAACGCAAAACAGAAAGCGATCGCCGAATTTCCAGCAGCGCCTCAGCCCCTAGTTGCTTTGCCTGTTTGATAAATATCAATGCTTTGTCATTATTCGATTCCCAAAACAACAGCGTGTTATTAATCTGAATTGTTTG
Source organism: Nostoc sp. S4 (assembly GCA_029379225.1). GTDB lineage: Bacteria > Cyanobacteriota > Cyanobacteriia > Cyanobacteriales > Nostocaceae > Nostoc. The sequence continues at coordinate 8,610 of JAQYWR010000047.1, forward strand.
GGCGGCTAGAGTGTGACCCAATCCATCATGAATTTCGCGGGCAATTCGGTTGCGTTCTTGCAAGGTTGCCTGATCTTCAATCCGTAGCGCATACTGGCACAGCTGTTGATTGGTTATCTCTAATTGCTGATGGGCGATTTCTAACTGCTCTCGACTTTGGCGTTCTGCAAGCAGGGCATTAATTAACAATAAAGCGAATACTAACGTTAAGCTAAACAATAATATATTACTTAATCGCCAGTCCCAGGACATGACAATTAGTTTATCTGGGATAAAATTCTCAGGTACAATCGGTCTTGACAAAAGCAGTATTCCGTAACAAAGCAGAGATAAACTCAAGACAACCAACTGTCCAAAACGCTTAAATATCAGACAACTCCGCATCACCAGTACCAGACACAGCAGGAAAACGGAGCGACTAGATAAGCTATGGTGAGTTGCTGGTAGCAAAATTAAACCGAATTCCAGGGCTGTATAAAGTAATTTCGTTTCCAGCTTAACCATTGGTAGTCTCAAGCCCATCAAGCTGAAAGTTGCGATCGCCAGAACTCGTAGCAGCAATGACCAGGACAACTCAAATGGCAACAGAACTTCCATGAACATTGCCGTGGCTAATAACAACCACTCTAAGTAAAGTAACAGACGAAACGATGGGTAGGTCAAGCTAACCATAGAACTATTCCAACTCAATGGTCTTGATGACAAAACCATCAGTATTTTCACAATTTTAGAGGGAATATTGTTAAAAAACACATTAGTCCTTTAAATTGGAAAGTGCGAGTGGGGTAAAAGACTGACAAATAAAAATATTCCAAATTTTCTTGTCAGATGGGTGTCCAAACCCTTCTTATATTCAGAGCCGGGTTTCCTGCCCACCCCACAAGAGGGATAATTTATTTTTTATAAATCCCTCACCCGACAAGTAGTAATAATTTATTTATTGCAAATCCCTAAGTCAAGTCTGCAAGGTCTGGCTTTGCCATTCCACAGAGTACAGAACTTTCCAAAATTAGTTGACTTGTTAAACAAGTCAAATAAATTGGCGCAGTGGATAATCAAACTCTTCTTTTTCTATAACGAATCTGTCTCTAGTATCGATAGAGCCATTTCGACTGATTAACTATTCCTAATCTAGGAAAAAAGTCACAATAAATTAAGTACTTTTTTACTGGTCAGCTTAGGAATTCTAGCCCATGCATAAATCTATCTCGACTTTTAAGATTAGCTGGGGATGTGAGTAAAGTAGCAAATTTTCAAACATCTTCTTAAAAGTTATCAACTAAAATCGAATTAGAATAGTCATAATCGTATACAAGAAAAACAACACAAGTAAATGATTAAAAAACAGATAGTTTTACCAACGTTTTTACTTGCAACTATCCTAATTACAGGAATTACAGGTTGCAGTAATTCTAAATCTCCAGATGTGTCTCAAGGGGACAACTCTGGAACAAAGGTATCTGATACTAACACTTCTACAACAAATCCGGCATCGAATACACCGGAACGCGCCGAGAAGCGGGAAGCAGTTCGCAAGCAAGTTGAGGCAGTTCTGACTTCAGATCAGGTAAAGCAATTGTCAGCGAAATTGCAACAAGGCGAAAAAATGCGTAAAGCAGTATACAGCCTGAATCTCACGGCTGAACAAAAGACTAAAATTCAAGATATTTTTAAAACTGCCTATCCACACCGTAAAGGGCAATCCCAAAATAATTCCTAGTAGTTTAATTAAAATAGAATTCAGGAGTCAGTCGTCAGAATTCAAAAAAATTATCTACGACTAGGGGTATTTAATCCCCATCTTCAAGCATTGCTGAATTCTAGATTATGAATTCTGAATTCTGGATTATTCTTCAATAGTTAAAGTATGTTTAAACAAAAATTGCTCGTCAGGATAGAACTTGCCGTTATCGCCGCAATCCTGGCAGGAACTAGTCTCTACGCTTCAAAAGCTCTAGGTAAACCCCAATCTAGCCCTCAAAAACTTGTGGATGAAGTGTGGCAAATCCTAGATAAAAATTATGTTGATGTCAGCTTTAACCATCAAGATTGGAAAGCAATTCGACAGCAGTATCTCAGCCGTTCCTATACTTCTAAAGAACAGGCTTATGGGGCAATTCAAGAAATGGTGGCTAAATTAGGCGATCGCTACACGGAGTTTTTCGATCCCCAGGAATTTAAAGCCCTAAATAACGACCTTTCTGGTAACCTCAGTGGCGTAGGGCTGGAACTAGCACAGAATGAGAAAACTAAAGCTTTAACCGTTGTCGCCCCGATTGAAGGAACGCCTGCTTTTAAAGCGGGTATTTTGCCGGACGATATAATTGTCCAAATTAACGGTCAAATCACTCAGGGAATGAAAATAGAGGATGCCGTGAAGCGGATTCTCGGCCCGGCAGGAACCAAAGTAGTACTGACGATTCAACGGGGCAATCAATCGCAAATTTTCAAACTTACCCGCGCAAATATTGCTATCCATCCTGTAACTTACAACACGCAAACAACGACAGCGGGCAAGATTGGTTACATCCGTTTACCAGAGTTTACGCAAACAGCTCCCCAAGAGATGTATCGGGCAATTCAAGCATTAGAAAAACAGCAAGTGCAAGGCTACGTTTTGGATCTGCGTTCTGACCCAGGTGGACTGCTAAATGCAAGTTTGCAAATTGCCAGTATGTGGTTAGACCGAGGGGCGATCGTGTCTTTGGTGAATCGAAACCAAGTTAAAGATAGCTACAATGCATCGGGACATCCTCTCACCAACAAACCTTTAGTGATACTGGTCGATAAGGGATCTGCCAGCGCCAGCGAAATTTTGGCGGGAGCCTTGCAAGATGATAATCGCGCCACCTTAGTAGGAACTCGCACCTTTGGTAAAGGTTTAGTCCAATCCGTAGAGCCACTAGAGGATGGTTCGGCATTAAAACTAACGATCGCCAAATACTATACCCCGAAAGGTCGAGATATCAATCATGTCGGCATTGCACCAGATATTAACGTGGAGTTAACTGAGGCACAACAGAAAGCATTAATACAAAACCGAACCTTGGCAACATTAGCCGATCCTCAGTATGCTAGTGCCGTGACTAACTTGAACAAATTGATTCAGTCCGGGGCAAATCATGTGAGTTTACAGCGTAGGGAATAAGTATAGGGATACTTTGGCGTTGCTGAATTGAGGAATGAATGTCAAAAATTTAATCTCTCAAACTCTTATTCTCTGTGTTTGGGCGCCTCTGCGTGAGACAGATTCATACTTTCACTCAGCAACACCGATACTTTTAATCAAACAGAATACATACACTCACTCGCCAGAATTCTCCAATTGAATTGAAGTGTAACTGGTGGATGAATAAAGGGTGAAACACTTCACTAAATTAAAAATTTAGTGGTTCTAACTCTTGGTGGTAGTTCGCTACACTAAAAGATTACTGAATTCACCAATTCTGTATTCTGTATTCTTCTTCAATCATGTCAACCCGCAAAGCCCAACGACTTGAAATTTGTCAACCAGTTCCAGGTCTGAAAATCCTGGTTCAACTCAGTAACATTCCTTTAGTGCGGACAGTCATAGCTACTCTTACTCGTCATCAGCTAGCGTTCGTAGGAGTTGTATTTGTTACCACTTTGCTTTTTGCTATGCGGGAAAACGGCCCTTGGCTGACAGTGCCTAAACAGGTAGCGATTGAATTCTTTTCTGCTGTATCCCAGTCCTTAGCTGCTTTATTGGGAGTACTAATTGTTTTTCTGACGTTTAATAGTCAGTTAATCGCTCAAAGACAGTATGATGATTACTATACACTTCAGATTCAGATTGACCAACTCATTCGTCTAACTCAGTCTCTTCCCCCGGAACTCAGTAATTTTAATGAAACTTTGGTAGAGCTGATTAACTATTTAGTTCCTTTGCATTTAAAGGATTTCCCAATATGGGAAACTAGCTCCCAAATGCTATCTTTGGACAAGCTTTTAGATAATTTCAAGAATGAATATGAACGGGCGCAAGTACAGCAACAATACTCCTTAGCTACCCATTTACACTGGCAACAAATCTTTCTTGTCATCAACAACATGGAAGAAATCCTGGAAAGATTTTCTCGGCTTTACAATCGGATTCTGGAGATGAGCCGTTTCATTCTCGCGATTGTCAAGTTGTCTTTTCTTCTAGGAGTTTCACTACTATTTTTACTGTTGTTTGGCATTATCGATTTGCAAAGTAAGTTTCCCGATCTCAGCCTACCTGTAATTTTCTCTCTAGCATTCTGGTTATTAATTTCTCTATTGGAGCTAGTACTTGATACCTGGTTTTTTTATAAAAGTCTTTATGGGTCACCAAGTCACTATCAGCGATTTTTTTCTAATACAAAATACCATAATTAATTAGTTGAAGTTAATAAATTAGTTGTACCTCGGTGATATAGATATCTGCACCGCACTATATCTAGAGAGGTTTTTTCAGCTTCAGTAATTTTAGGTAATTCTTTCAACCACTGTAAGAAAAACTGCTGCTCCTCAATTCGGACTAAACAAAATCAGATTTTGGTATTTGTTAAGCTAGTAATTGCTTCTGTATTCGCTGCTTGTCTTATAGCTTTTCACCCATCAATACAGCTAAAGGTTACTTTATGGGCATAAGCTTTTATACTAGCGATCGCACCTATTGGGTTACTCTAAAATTAGAGTATTCTATCTCAAAATTTATAAATTTGAAAAAATTCCAAGTTATATGAACAATCAACTGTACGAACAAGATTTTAATTTATGGCGAGAAAGTATTATTGAACAGATTAAACAACATCGTTTTAATGACATAGACTGGGAGCATTTACTTTTAGAATTAGAAGACATGGGAAAGTCAGAAAAACGGTCATTTATTAGTAATTTAACAATCTTGATTGCTCATTTACTCAAGTTAACCGTTCAATCTGATGCTCCTGAGATGATGAAAGGAAGCTGGTATAGTTCTGTGACAGAACATCGTTTTCGAGTAAAAAAGGATTTAGTAGAAAATCCTTCTTTTAAAAATTATATTATTGAAGTTATTTCTCAAGCCTATGCTGATGCCCGGAAGCTGGCAATCAAAGAAAGTCAAAACGCTAAATTAGGAGTCAGAAAACCTTCGGAAGCAGAATATCCTCTAGATTGTCCTTTTCTTGTTGAACAATTATTAGATGAAGATTTTTATGGAGACAGTGATTAACAGTTATTAGTTTTGGATCATAAAACAGTACTTTTATACTACTTGGATCTATCTAACTTAAATAACAATTTCCGAATGACCAGAGAATTTAACGTCATTATCGAACGGGACTCTGAAGTTAAGTTTATTGCCTCAGTACCTAGTCATGCTTGCTGTCACACTCAAACCAAGTCTCTAAATGAACCAATTTAGAGGTTGAGCAAGAAAATGCCGAAACATTAGAGTTTGTTGGCGTGTAGAGAGTTTCTGTTTCCGACGCCGTTAACTGTCAACGTGAAATGCCATCTTCTTTTAGGCGTGGGATCGGCTTAATCGATTTTTTCTGGAACTGAAACTACTACAATTACTATTGATGCTAGATAATGGGAAAGCTTTGAGATTTACTTGCCAATCTAGCCCAGATAAACAGAACTAACAAATTATGCGAACTCACTATTGCGGCGAACTCCGAAAAGAACATATTGGAGAAACAGTTACCTTTTACGGATGGGTAGACCGTCGCCGCGATCATGGGGGCGTGATATTTTTAGATTTACGCGATCGCTCTGGTATTGTCCAAATCGTCAGCGATCCGCAACGCACCCCTGATTCCTATGAGCAGGCGAACGCTCTGCGAAATGAATATGTTGTTGAAATCACTGGTAGGGTGACAGAACGTCCTGAAGAATCCCTAAATCCCCGTCTACCCACAGGTGAAATCGAAGTTTACGCTGACCGAATTCAACTACTCAACGCCGTTCGTAAACAGTTACCTTTCCAAGTTTCCATAACTGACAGCGAAACAGTGCGGGAAGACTTGCGGCTGAAATATCGCTATTTGGATTTGCGGCGCGAACGCATGGCGCAAAATTTGCAACTGCGTCATCAAATTGTTAAAGCTATGCGCCGTTACTTGGAAGATTTAGAAGGTTTCATCGAAGTCGAAACCCCAATACTTACACGTTCGACTCCCGAAGGTGCCAGAGATTATATCTTACCCAGTCGCGTTAACCCTGGTGAATGGTTTGCTCTACCCCAATCACCCCAGTTATTTAAACAATTGCTGATGGTATCCGGCTTAGATAGATATTATCAAATCGCCCGTTGCTTCCGCGATGAAGATTTACGCGCCGACAGACAACCAGAATTCACTCAGTTAGACATGGAAATGAGCTTCATGTCTCAAGAAGAAATTATCGAACTCAACGAAAAGTTAGTTTGTCATATCTTCAAAACCGTTAAAGGCATTGAGTTACAGCGCCCTTTTCCCCGTCTCACCTACGCCGAAGGAATGGAACGCTACGGTAGCGATAAACCAGATACCCGCTATGGTTTGGAATTAGTCAATGTCTCGGATATTGTCAAAGACTCTAATTTCAAAGTCTTTCGAGACACTGTAATCAATGGGGGTGTCGTCAAAATCCTACCCATTCCCAACGGTAACGAGGTAATTTCTAATGTCCGCATTAAACCAGGTGGTGATTTATTCAAAGAAGCCAGCGAAGCCGGTGCTAAAGGTTTAGCTTATATCCGCGTCAGAGACGATGGCGAAATTGACACCATTGGGGCAATTAAAGACAACCTCAGCGCTGAACAAAAACAAGAAATTCTCCGACGCACAGATGCCAAAGCTGGACATTTATTGTTATTCGGGGCTGGTGATGCTGCCACTGTTAATAAAACTTTGGATAGATTGCGGCAAGTTATTGCCAAGGAATTTGGCTTAATCGATTCAGAAAAAATTAACTTGCTGTGGATTACAGATTTCCCGATGTTTGAGTGGAACGCTGGCGAAAAACGCTTAGAAGCACTGCATCACCCCTTTACAGCACCCCACCCTGATGATTTGAGCGATTTAAAAACTGCACGCGCCCAAGCTTATGACTTGGTACTCAACGGGGTGGAAGTTGGCGGTGGAAGTCTGCGGATTTATCAGCGCGAAATTCAACAACAGGTGTTTGAGGCGATCGGTTTGTCTCCTGAAGAAGCACAAAATAAATTTGGCTTTTTGTTGGAAGCATTTGAATATGGTACACCACCGCATGGTGGCATTGCCTACGGTTTAGACCGTTTGGTAATGTTGCTAGCTGGGGAAGAATCGATTCGGGATGTGATTGCTTTTCCGAAGACGCAACAAGCCCGTTGTTTGTTAACAGATGCACCTTCTGGTGTGGATGTCAAGCAATTAAAAGAATTGTACGTTGCTTCCACGTATAAGCCTAAATCTTGAGAAAACAGAGGAAGTGGGGATTGGGGAGACAAGATAACATCAGGCAAAGAAACAATCAAATATTATCTCCGTTCCCCGCGTCCCCGTGTCTTTGCGTCCCCCCATCCCCCTATCCCCCTATCTCCCCATCCCTGCGTCCCTGCGTCAAATACTACAACCAGGCCCTTCTAATCCCTCTGGAAAACTGATTAATTCCAAGTAATCTGGATTTGCGAGGAACTGTTTTGCTGCTAATAATCCAGCAATGCTCCAAGTTTGATAAATTCTGGCTTCCTTGCCAATCAAACGACCATTGTTGCCATCGTAGTATTCCGGGAATTTATCTTTAAATAAACGACTTTCAGCAATAGCGATCGCTTCTTGGGCAAGTTCTATCCTACCTGTTTTCTGTGCCGCAGCGCTAAATAACCACAATAAAACAGGCCAGTTACCACCGTTGTGATAAGACCAAGCGATATTCTTAGAGTCACATCCTGTAACAATTCTCCACTCTAAACCTTCTAAAGCTGGAAAGCAGATTTTAACAGGCATATAGCCAATCAAGTCTCGCCAGCGTTCCGCAAACAAATTCATGATACTTTGAGATTCACTTTCGCTTGCTAAGGAAGCTAAGATTGCCATCAGATTTCCCAAACTAAAAAAGCGAAAATCCATCCGTCCCGGCCCCAAATTTCCGGCTAAATATCCTCCAGTTTCGGGTAACCACTCAGTTAACCAACCGGGGATAGATTCTGAATGGATGTTAAATTTATTTACTATTTCTTTGCCAAATTCATTACCTTTGTAACGATAAATTTCTCGCAATCGCTCTAGGTTTAGCCAGTAGTAATTGCGGATATGATATTTTAAAGCTCCCAATCGCCTATTAACTTTACTCAGATAAGTATCACCATCGCCATCTGGTAAAAGTAATTCTTGAGCTGCCCTTAAGGACGCATAAAATAATACTTGAATTTCTAAAGGATGTTCGGAAACTCCCAGACGACGGTCAATCATAAACGCGCCATCAGGAACTAACATTGTTGGGTACATAGAAAAGCGATGTACCAAACAAAGATCTAAAATTAACTTGATTCCTGCTTGAAAATTTGGCTGACGCGCTAGAGCCAAATCGCCTGTAGCTTTTTCATAAGCTCGTAGCAGCAGAATCCACCACATACAAGAATCAACTGGAGCAACACGAGCGATCGCTTGTTCGCCAAAATCTGCAATCAAAAATTCCTCACTTCCGATAGAATGTACTTTGAAACTCGCAGGCATTAACCCCGCTCCCGGTTCAAAGCAGTCCATCTGCTTTTCATGACTTTGTAATTTCAATGTTTCTACTAAAAAGTTTCGGACAATCTCTGCTTTGCCGTACATGAGAAACACCAAGGCAGAAGGCACAAAATCCCTGAGAAAACACTGGTCATAATTGAGTGCGTTTACCTCCGGATCGTTGGCGGCTACAGTACCAATAGGTTTTCCTTGATAAGAAATTATTGATTTTTCCAGAAAATTCCAAGCTTCTGCTTCTAGCAAACTATGATGATTGCTTGTGCTAGTCATAAGCGTCTAATTCCACTAATAATATCTATCGGCTCAATTGTGGAAAGCACGCCAGCTAAACTTATAAGCTGACCGGGTTTCACCCAAATCAGCATTAAAGTCAATCCCCATCTACAAACAGTAGTTTGTCAGGTGATGTAGGCGGCTTGATTTGAAGCTAGATAGGACTTATGCAAGAATTTTTTGAGAAGCGATATTAGACCTTTGTTGGGAGTCTAATGGCGATCGCTTAGTCGAAACCTGATATTGCACCTGCAATTAGCGCATTCTTCCCCTTTAACCCTATTATAAAGTTTGTGCAATGCCATTGTTGACTTTTGACTCTCAAGAGTAACTTTCAGATGTTCATCGACGCATCTCGCCAAATCGCCGAAACCCTATATTTTTCGTTGACATGCGTCGATGCCTTACAGGACAAGGATTTGAGGTATGTATTTTACTTAATTTTGCACAAGATATATAATACTTTTCAGAGATCCGTCGATTTAGCGGCTGAAACTCTTACAGGGCAAAGGCTCCTAGACGAACTCTTTACCGATTGGTTTAAATCGGAATTAATGGAAACTGTTGATTAATCGACATGGTTCTTTCTCCGAGACATCTTTACTGATTGTTTTAAATCGGAATTAATGGAAACCTGAAGTAGCTTTGTTTGTTTTGAAAATTAAACCAACCTTTACCGATTGCTTTAAATCGGAATTAATGGAAACCATAGACATATCAGAGAGAAATCTAGAGATAGCCTTTACCGATTGCTTTAAATCGGAATTAATGGAAACGTGCATATCGCCCACGTCTCGCCAATAATGGCTTTACCGATTGTTTTAAATCGGAATTAATGGAAACACAGCCTTGGTTGAGGCCACACTAATCTCGGGGCCCTTTACCGATTGCTTTAAATCGGAATTAATGGAAACACGGGGAGACGTTCGTCCCGGAGCGCCTGGTTTCCTTTACCGATTGCTTTAAATCAGAATTAATGGAAATGTCCTTATAGGGGTGAGAAGCGATGACTATAAATAATTCGGGATAATTCCTTTTTTATAAGTCCTCAAAGCACCCTACAAAAATCTCTCAGAATTTGCACAAACGTCAAAGTGTTTTCAAAGTGAATATTGTGTCCTGCACCACTAATTATTTTTAGCTGGGCGAATTTACATCTTTTAGCCATTTCTATATTTATAGATATAAACTTTTCATCATATTCACCAGCTAATAAAAGCATAGGAATTGTATTCTGTGCTAGCTTTGACCACAAATTAGGCTGACATCCAGTACCCATGAAGCGCAGTGATTTATCTAATTCTTGCGGATTGTTATGCAAGCGATTTTCTAACATCTTGTCATATTGTGGATAATTTTTTATATAACCAAAAATTGGTTGACTGTACCAATTAAAGAGAAAATTAGCAAAATCATTTTTAGTATTAATTCTTGTCAATTTCCTACCTATTTGCGTATCGTGCTTAACTCGTTCTAATCGTTCTGCTTCTGTTCCTAAACCTGGGGAAGCTGATTCTAAAACAACTTTAAAGAAACGTTCCGGAAAATGTATAGCTAGGTAGAAAGCTAATCTCCCACCCATTGAATAACCAACTAAAAAGCATTTGCTAATTTTTAATTCATCTAATAAATTAATTATTGCATCCGCAGTCTTTGTCATTGTATAGTATTCATCTCCACCCAAAACTTGAGTATTGCCGTGTCCCGGTAAATCAAGCGTTAAATAAGAGAATTCTTCAGATAATAATTTTATTGCTTCATCAAATTCATCACTGTTACCCATGAAGCCATGTAAAAACAAAATTATTGGTTTATCTAGTTTATTAATTAATGAATAATGAAATTGATAGTTTTCTAAAAACATAAAACTAGTTTTTGAATAAAAATAAAATTAAAAGAATCAATTTATACTCATAAATTTTAAATATTACCATAGATAGAAATAAAATACTAACAAAGATAGATGCAATTAAGACTTTAGATTATCTTTAGAGAAAATCAGCTGCAACTAATTTTGAATTAATACTAAATTTTATTAAAAAATAAGTATTACTTAAAAAATATGTTTTTGAATAGTTACCATCTAGAGTAATACTATTAGATTGCTTGAAAAACTTGCCCTCAAATCGAAAAGGTTAATTTATTACTTCTTATTTCCTCCTCACTACCTACACAAATAAGCTAAAAAATCGAAGCAGCTCGCGATATCAAGTCGATATTAACTATCGATTAAAGGTTAAATAACTATAAATTGTCTAAAATTTTGAGGTAGCACTAATGATTCACCATATTTCTATTCCAGCGAATAACCCTCGTCATGTTGCTGAGGTTTTAGCTAAACTCTTAGGCGGAAAGACTGCTCCATTTCGTCCCAACCCTGGAAGCTATGTAGCATTAGCTCTTGATGAACAAGGTACTCTGATTGAAGTTTACCCACTGGGTACTGAGTTGATTCCTGGTAATGGCGAACAACAAGTTCAATTTCGTGAAAATAATAATCTTAGCGAATTCAATGCAGTTCATGCTGCTATAAGTGTACCTGTTAGTGAAAAAGAAATTAAAGAAATTGCTGCTAATGAAGGATGGCGGGTACTGCATTGTAGCCGGGGTCAGTTTGAAGTGATTGAATTTTGGATTGAGAACCACCTGATGATAGAATTGCTCAGTCCAGAAATTGTCTCACAATATCTCAATTCTCTGCAAAAGCAAAACTTAGAAAAGTTATTAACTAATACTGCTGCTTAGGCAATTTAATCACTTTCAACTCATAAGTCAAAGTTCAATCGTAATAAACAAACTTTTGTTTTACTTTTGAATTTTGACTTTATTAATTGAAAAATCTATATAACTCCTGTAAGGAGCGTTAGGATGAAATCCCCAAGATAGTATTCTTTTAGATTTGATGCTACCTATGTTTTCACACAATCAAATAATAGTTTGATATCAAATCAATTGAAAAACCTCTGCAAGATAATAAATGTTAAGTGTAAAATCATAACAAAAAGCTAAATTAAATCTCAAATGTTGGATTTACAAATTTCTCCAGCTACAGAAAATAAAGCTATTATAATTGGGGGAAGTATTGCCGGACTGTTAACAGCTCAAGTACTTACCAAGTATTTCGATCGCGTCACAATTGTAGAGCGCGATCGCTTCCCCGAACAACCCGAACAACGTCACGGTATACCCCAAGCTCATCATGTCCATGTTTTGCTCATCCGAGGTCAGCAGATTTTAGAGCAGCTTTTTCCTGGCATCATAGCTGAGTTAGCTGATTTAGGCACACCGATTATAGACTCGGTAGCAGATTCTCTCTGGCTGACTTTTAACGGCTGGACACCACGCTTTGCTTCTCATTTAACCAGCTGCGCCTCTAGCCGAAATCTTTTAGAGTGGACTATCCGCCGCCGTTTGGCAGCTAATGACCAGATTGAATTCCTGCAAGCAGCACAAGTAACTAACTTGCTGTGCAATTCTAACAAAACTACGATTACAGGTGTACGAGTCAGCTTTGGTAAAGAACCCGAAGCAGAGATACTCGCTAATTTAGTCGTAGATGCCAGTGGTCGCAATTCTCACACACCTGAGTGGTTGGAGGAATTGGGTTATAAGTCACCCCAGCAGACAGTTGTCAACTCTTTTTTAGGCTATGCTAGCCGCTGGTATCATCCTCCAGAGGGTTTTCAGGCAGATTGGCAGGTTTTGCTGATTTGGCCAAAACCACCAAAAGATACTCGCAGTGGTGTGGTTTATACAGTAGAGGGTAATCGTTGGATTGTTACACTCGCTGGCGTAGGTCGAGATTATCCACCAACTGACGAAGCCGGATTTTTAGACTTTGCCCAAAGTTTGCGATCGCCTATTATCTATGAAGCCATAAAAGACGCTCAACCCATCTCGCCCATCTACGCCTATAAACGTACAGAGAATCACCTGCGTCACTACGAAAAACTTTCTAGATTTCCAGAAGGTTTGATAATAGTCGGTGATGCCGTTTGTGCCTTCAATCCCGTCTATGGTCAAGGTATGACTACCGCTGCTTTGGGCGCTTTGACTTTAGATGAATGTTTGAGCAAGCAATTATCTAACCAATCCAATACTAATTTAATCGGTTTCCCACAATATTTTCAAAAGCAACTAAGCAAAGCTATTTCTATACCTTGGTTGATGGCTACAGGTGAGGACTTTCGTTGGCCTACTACCGAGGGAGGAAAACCTAATTTGATTAGCAAATTTATGCAGCTGTATTTGGATCGAGTATTACTGCTGCAAGCTGACAGTGCAGAAATTCATCAGCTTTTCTTGGAAGTGATGAATTTACTCAAGCCAACAAGCGCACTTTTCCAGCCACATATCGTCATGCAGGTTTTAAAGCAAATAATTAATCCACGTCCTCAATCGGATAAGTTTACCGATCGAGAAAATATTCCCAAATATCAGCCTTCGGTAACTCCTAATATCATGTCCCGTTAAAGACTTATCATTAGGATTGACGCAAAGACACGCAGATGCTCTGACGCAAAGAAATTTTAACCACTAGTGATTAGCTGGACATGATACGATTGCTAATCCCCCACTTCCTCTTATTAAAAGAGGCAAGAATTTGTCTACTCTAAATGCAATGTAAATGCATCGCCCTGCAATCTGAATGCATCGCCCTGCAATCTGAATGCATCTGCGCCTCAGTTTTTCTGCTAAGGGACTTCCAGAGAATAAGTTAATCAATTTATTTAAATGATATTCTTCTTTTTCTCCCCTGCTCCCTGCTCCCTGCCCCCCTGCTCCCTGCCTACACCGCGATTGATTTTAATTGTAAGTCCCTTGTTCGATTAGCTTTCAAGAGTTCGCTATTTACAAAATATGTCTAATGCCCAATAGCACACTGTCGCGACTAACTGTAGCATTGTGACATGATTAGAGCAGGTTGCCTTTTCCTATTATGAAAATATTGGTGCTAAACGCTGGTTCGAGCAGCCAAAAAAGTTGTTTGTATGAAATTGCAGACGAGGCTCTCCCCAATCAAGCAGCCCAACCTCTTTGGGAAGGAAAAGTCAACTGGACTCAAGACGACGGTGTGGCAGAAATTGAAGTGAAAACTGCTACAGGTGCAAACTTACAAGAATCAATTTCTGGCGACTCTCCACAGACACGGCTTACTCATCTGCTCAATACACTCACTCGCGATCCTACTAAAGTAATTAATCACTTGTCAGAAATTGATTTGGTGGGACATCGTGTAGTACATGGTGGACAAGATTATCGAGATAGTGTGGTAATTACGGAGGATGTCAAAAAGGCGATCGCTCGTCTGGCTAATCTAGCTCCAGAACACAATCCGAGCGCTTTAGCAGGTATAGAAGCAATTGAAAATATCTTACGAGAAGTCACCCAAGTTGCAGTTTTTGATACTGCATTTCATAGCACTCTCCCTGATGCAGCAGCAATTTACCCCGGTCCCTATGAATGGGTAGAGCAAGGTATCCGCCGCTACGGGTTTCATGGTATCAGTCACCAATATTGTTCTAGTCGTGCTGCCGAAATTCTCGGTGAAGATTTGGCATCGCTACGATTAATTATCTGTCATCTCGGCAATGGTTGCTCTTTGGCAGCGATTAAAAACGGTCGCAGTATTGATACTACTATGGGAATGACACCTTTGGAAGGATTGATGATGGGTAGTCGCTCTGGTTCAGTCGATCCGGGAATTTTGATTCACCTGTTGCAGTACTGCAATTACTCTGTAGAAAAATTATATGAGGTTTTAAATAAAGCTTCTGGTTTACGAGGAATTTCGGGTGTATCTAGCGATATGCGTGAAGTCACAAAAGCGATCGCTCAAGGCAACACTCGCGCTAAACTGGCATGGGATATCTACGTGCATCGCTTGTGTTCTGGTATTAGTGCAATGCTTACCAGTTTAGGGGGATTAAATGCTTTGGTATTCACCGCAGGCGTAGGTGAAAACACTCCAGCAATTCGCCAAGCCGCCTGTGAAGCTTTGGGATTTTTGGGATTAAAAATAGACCTGCAAAAAAATCAACAGCAGCCTGTGGATGAAGATATTGCCACACCCGACTCAGCAGTGAGAGTATTAGTAATACATACTCAAGAAGACTGGGCGATCGCTCAACAATGTTGGCAAGTATTTAAAAAGTAATCAACCAACAAATTATGATTAATAATAAACTCAACTTGAAAGTGCGATCGCAATGACTGATAAAGAACTCAAACATCTAATTGAGAGTAATGCTAAAACAGTCCAAGCTATGTTAGATGAAATAACTGAAGCGCGACAGGAACGCCAGGAACTCCGAGAAGGAATGATCCAGCTTCAGAATGCAATGGCACAATTAAGCAATATACAAGATAGAATAACCAACTTACTAATTTCTGTTGATGGCGATCGTCCGACAATTATCAAAAAACTCTCAGCAATAGAAACAAAGCTCGACCTAATATTGCAGCAAAACCCAACGGAGGAGTTAGGGTAATATTTTTGTTAAGTGCATGTATTTAGTAATAAAGGTTACCCCAAAATCCCCACCAAAATCTTGACTATCTCTGCTAAATCATCTGGCAAAGTATAGGATGAAATATCTCGTGTAATGGTACGTAAGTTCTGCTCCAAAGTTCCAAATACCCAGACATCCCCCATTGTCACAGCACCATAAACTATATTTGGCGCTTCCAACATTGACAGTGCAATCATTTCTACTGCTAATTGGGTAAATCCGCGTGTCAAATCATCTCGTTTTGCTTCAACCACAACTAAGTTGTATTGTGATTGAATGAAATAGTCCAAATTCCCTTGAAGTAAATTATTTACCTTCAACGGGTATTCAATTCGCAGCAGTCGCTTACAAATAACTGCTACTCGACTTAAGATTGGTGCAACCAAAATTTCTCTTTTGGCAGTTTCACTGCTAAGAGTAACGTAGGGAATTGTATAGCAAGCGAGTTAAAGGTTAGAACATCTTCAAAGCCTGGATGTTAGGAACAGTAATGTTTTACCTCCTGCCTTCTGCCTCCTGCCTCCTGCTATATCTTCAAGTTGTTGTCGAAGTTTATCGAGTCCGTCTATTTGATTACTCGTTCTCGGAAGTTGCAAACGCTTACGCACAAAAGCATAATCAAACTCTGCTAAAACTTCATCTGTATCACTGAAAAACTCAAAGTATGAACGAAACGAATAGTTTCCATCCGGTTGGAGAATTTTTGGTTTTGACATTACCGCCTCCTACCGTATTTCATTAATCTACTACTATATAAATAGCAGTCAGTATGACAATATGGCTGGATTATTTCCCATATTCATTATTGAACTGTTCGCGTCTAGACGTGCTAAAGCAGCATTTATTTTCCTTAAACAGTTGATAATGTAAATAATTGTTAAAAATCCTCAGGCAGGAAAGAATCATCCATGCGTGTAATATTGATGACCGGCAAAGGTGGCGTGGGTAAAACATCCGTTGCTGCTGCAACTGGACTGCGCTGTGCAGAATTAGGCTATCAGACGTTGGTTTTAAGTACAGATCCCGCTCACTCCCTAGCAGACAGTTTTGACATGGAAATGGGACATGTACCCCGAAAAATTCGCCCAAATTTGTGGGGTGCAGAATTGGATGCATTGCAAGAATTAGAAGGAAACTGGGGTGCTGTAAAACGTTACATTACCCAAGTTTTACAAGCAAGGGGTTTAGAAGGGGTACAAGCGGAAGAATTGGCAATTTTACCAGGTATGGATGAGATTTTTGGCTTGGTAAGGATGAAACGCCATTATGACGAAGGTGAGTTTGATGTTTTAATTATCGACTCAGCCCCGACTGGTACAGCACTGCGCTTGTTGAGTTTACCTGAAGTCGGCGGTTGGTATATGCGCCGTTTTTACAAACCATTTCAAAATATCTCAACAGTACTCCGGCCTTTGGTTGAACCTATTTTTAAACCAATTGCTGGTTTTTCATTACCAGATAAAGAGGTAATGGATGCGCCTTATGAGTTTTACGAACAAATCGAAGCTCTAGAAAAAGTATTAACAGACAATACTCAAACCTCAGTGCGTCTAGTGACTAATCCCGAAAAAATGGTGATTAAAGAGTCTCTGCGTGCCCATGCTTATTTGAGTTTATATAATGTTGCCACTGATTTAGTTGTGGCTAATCGGATTATTCCCAGTGAAGTTCAAGACCCATTTTTTCAACGTTGGAAGCAAAGTCAAGAGCAATATCGCCAGGAAATTCATGATAATTTCCACCCTTTACCTGTGAAAGAAGTTCCATTGTTCTCTGAAGAAATGTGTGGATTAGCTGCATTAGAACGCTTGAAAGAAACCCTTTATAAAGATGAAGACCCAACTCAAGTTTATTACAAAGAAACGACTATTCGAGTTGTGCAAGAACAAAATCAATACAGCTTGGAACTTTACTTACCTGGTATTCCTAAAAACCAAGTTCAACTGAGTAAAACAGGGGACGAATTAAATATTACTATTGGCAATCACCGTCGGAACTTAGTTTTGCCGCAAGCCTTAGCAGCACTACAACCAGCAGGAGCAAAAATGGAAGAGGATTATCTGAAAATTAGCTTTGCTGATAACATCAAAGTTTAATTTTGTTGAACGTTTCTATCTCCACAAAAAGTTAAAGCTAAAAAGCAAAAATTTTTGATTAATAGCTGATAAAGACGCAATTCTCTTAGCGTCTTTTTTTCTAATTTTTTATAAATTTTTCTCAAAAACAAATAAAATTTTTCCTGATTAATTTGCCGTAGTTTTACTGAAGACAAATTGATTAAATAAATTCAAAAATATCATTAGATTTAATTATGTCTGTTTACAAATTATTAATTGAAGATATTATCAGCAATGACCTCGAACTCTGAACAAGACTGGCGGGAAACTCGCCATGAAGAAAGTTTACTACACCGAATTACAAATCGTATTCGACGAAGCTTAGAATTAGAAGAGATTATCACAGCAACAACAGCAGAGGTACGATCGCTACTGCAAACTGACAGAGTGATGATTTACAAATTTCATGCCGATGGTAGCGGTCAGGTCATTGCTGAGTCAATTTATCACAATCGCTTGCCGTCGCTACTAGGGCTGAATTTCCCTGCTGATGATATTCCAGCCACCGCCCGCGAACTATTTATTAAATCACGGGTGCGTTCTATTGTAAATGTTGATACTCAAGAAGTTGGTCAAAGTCACCTGCGTGATTTAGAAAGCGGAGAAACCATAACAGAGGAAATCTGTTACCGCCCTGTAGACCCCTGCCACATTGAATATTTGACAGCAATGGGTGTCAAATCCAGCGTAGCAGCCCCTATCCTTTATCAAAATCAACTCTGGGGGCTGTTGGTATCTCATAATTCCCAAGTGCGTTTGATTTCCGAATATGAACTAGAAGCAATGCAGATGGTAGTCGATCAGCTCTCAATTGCGATCGCTCAAAGTACCCTCCTGACTCAAGTCCGCAAAACAGCCGAACAACAAACGATCGTTAACCACATTGCTACCTTACTACATTCACTCCCAACAATTGTATTACAGCCAGCCCTAGAAGCCACTGTTGCTGCCTTTGATGGTGTTGGTGGTCGGCTTTGTATCAGAAATGCAGCTTTTGATTTTCACCATAGCAAGGTCGCCAGCTTTACAGAATGCTTAATTCCTGGAAACACCTGCATCAAACTTTATACTTGCGGTCAGCAACCTGTAATGCCTGAACAGACAATATATCCACTGATAGAGCAGTATAATCTTTGGCAAGAACACTACAAGTCTAGTGAAGAATACGATGTTTGGGCGATTTCAGATATTTATCTAACTTCTAGTTTGCGAAGTTTGCAAGTTGCTTTTCAACCAACTAAAATTCGCAGTATGTTGGCGATCCCACTTCAATATCGTCAGCAGTTGTTAGGCTATTTAACTATTTTCCGCAACGAAATAGATACAGAAACCCTATGGGCGGGACAGTATGACAGCGATCGAAGGCAACTATACCCGCGACAATCCTTTGAAGTTTGGCGTGAATCTAAAAAAGCACAAGCTCAAAAATGGACAATCGAAGAAATTGAACTGGCTAAAAACCTCAGTAAACACTTTGCTTCCGCAGTTCAACAGTATGAACTATATCAACAAATACAAGTCTTCAATGAAAATTTAGAGCATCAAGTTAAAAGGCGCACAAGCGAATTACAACGAACAGCTGAACAACAACAGGCTGTGTTTAAAGTGATTGCCGAGATTCGTGAATCTTTGGACACAGATACGATTTTTCAAACAACAACTAAAGAGGTTTGTCAATTAATCAAAGCCGATCGCGTTTCTGTTTACCGTTTTGATGGTGATTGGGGTGGTGAATTTGTTGGAGATTTCGAGGCTGCTAGTCCATACTGGTCGAATGAGTCCGAACTAGGTATTAATACAATTTGGAATGATACGTACTTACAAGATACACAGGGAGGACGTTACCGTTACAATCAAACATTTGCAGTCGATGACATCTACAAAATGGGGTTTGCTCAGTGTCATATAGACAATCTAGAGCAGTTTCAAATTCATGCTTTTGTACTTGCTCCAATCTTTGTTGGGCAAAAACTTTGGGGTTTACTGGCAACTTATCAACACTCAGGCCCTCGTCAATGGAAAGCTTCTGAAATCGACTTTCTTAGTCAGATTGCGGCTCAAATGGGGGTAGCACTCCAGCAAGCTCAATTACTCACTCAGACACGAGAACAGGCCTTAGATTTGCAACAAGCAGCAGAACAGCAAAGAGTATTGTTTGAAGTTGTGGCGAAAGTTAGGGAATCTCTAGATTTAGATGCAATTTTTCAGACAACTACTCAAGAAATTTGTAAATCACTACAAGCGGATCGAGTTGCAGTGTACCGCTTCCAAGCTGATTGGAGTGGTGAATACATTGCTGAGTTTGTGGGTGAAGGTTGGATAGAGTTAGTAAGTCTAGATACTAACACAGTTTGGCTAGATACCTATTTGCAGGAAACCCAAGGTGGGCGATATCGCCACAATGAAACCTTTGCAGTCAATGACATCTATCAAGCTGGTCACTCTGAGTGCCATGTTGCAGGCCTAGAGCAAATTCAAGCAAAGGCGTATGCGATCGCCCCAATATTTATTGGGCAACAGCTCTGGGGTTTGTTAGCAGCTTACCAAAACTCTGCACCGCGTCACTGGGAAACCTCAGAAATTAAGTTTATGACTCAAATTGCCAATCAGCTTGGGGTTGCACTTCAACAAGTCGAATTATTCAATCAGACTAAGGAGCAGACAGAAAAACTGGCTACAGCTTTGGATGATTTGAAGCAAACTCAAACCCAACTCATCCAGACTGAGAAAATGTCTTCATTGGGTCAACTTGTAGCTGGTATTGCCCACGAAATTAACAATCCAGTCAACTTTATTTATGGCAACATTAATCATGTCAGTGAATACGCCCAAGATTTACTCGGTATCCTCGACCTGTATTTGCAAAACTGCCCTAACCCCAACCCTGAAATTCGCGAGCGTGCAGAAGAAATAGACTTAGAATTTCTGACTGAGGATTTGCCTAAAACTTTATCTTCAATGAGAATTGGCATCGACCGCATCCGACAAATTGTCTTGGGTTTGCGGAATTTCTCCCGCCTTGACCAGGCAGAAAAAAAACCAGTTGATATCCACGAGGGCATTGATAGTACCTTACTAATTTTGCAGCATCGCTTTAAAGCAAAACCGGAAAGTCCGGCAATTAAATTAGTTAAAGAGTATGGTAAGCTCCCGTTGGTAGAATGTTATGCCGGGCCATTGAATCAGGTATTCATGAATGTTTTAAGCAATGCGATCGATGCCCTAGAAGATTACAGAGGCTCTACATCCAAACTTCATAGCAGTCAAATTACTATCCATACTGCTGTTGGGGAGATAGAAGGTAATGTTAAGAGTGTAGTAATTCGCATAACAGACAATGGCCCGGGAATACCTCAAGACCTCAAAGCAAGAATCTGCGACCCCTTTTTCACTACTAAACCAGTGGGAAAAGGCACTGGTTTAGGGTTATCAATTAGTTACCAGATCGTTGTGGATAAACACGGTGGTGTATTTAAATGTAATTCTCAGCCAGGATTAGGTACAGAATTTTGGATTGAAATTCCGATTACACAAATCACTAAATCGCGCCATTAACTCTCGTAGTAGCGTGACATTTGATTACCCTGTCGAGCTACTCAAGACTGATGCTACTAAATTTTCTTTCTGAAGAAAGATGATTTAAATTTATAAACCTATCTCAAGATAAATACAGTAAAACCAAAGTTAGGCTATAAAATATTTCAACAAGTAAAAATCACTTTACTAAGAGTAAATATATGTTAAGTCTACTTTGGGGCATTGTTGTTGTACTGGTTGCTTTTTGGGCATTAGGATTAACACTTCATATTGCCGGGAATTTAATTCATGCAGTATTGCTTTTAGCTATTGCACTTGCCATTTACAATTTTTTCAAAGCGCGTGATGTCTAGATAAATAACTAATAACATCACTAATGAGTGGGTTTTCTCTGTTTATAGGCTAGCTAGAAGATAAAATTTAGGCTTTTCTAATGGCTAGTAGCCAGCCATAATAAAGTGTATTTCTTGTTTTAAAGGCTTTTTACAGTGCTAGTACAAAAACTTAATGCATGTGCAGAATTCATTGCAGGTGATAGTACTATCTTGCGAGAATTGTTGCATCCTGATAAGCAACCTTTGAAATTACGCTACAGCCTAGCTCATGCAATAGTGCCCATTGGCCAAACTTCTACACCTCATTCGTTGACAACTTCTGAAGTTTACTACATTCTTAGTGGTCAAGGAGAAATGCACATAGATGATGAACTACAGATAGTAGAATCAGGAGATGCTGTTTACATTCCACCCAATGCTAAACAATTTATTCGGAATTCTGGGGCTGAACCACTAGTGTTTATATGCATAGTCGATCCTGCGTGGCGTCAGTCAGATGAGACTGTATATTCTTCCTAGAAACAGTTACCAAGAGTTCCGATAAATTTTAACAATAAAGAATAAAGGGATAGGTTGGGTTGAACGCAACCAAACATAACAAAATCAAGGTCTTGAAGTTGGGTTTTGTTTTTCAACCCAACTTACATGTGTAGTAATCATTTTTGAAACTCGTAAAACAAATACTCAAAAATGTTGAGTTTTGTTCCTCAATCCAATCTACACCTGACTCCTGAATTTTGAATTCTGCTGTATTACACTTGTTTCAAGTGAATCTTAGTTTGTATTTGGTCAAAGATTGCACCTTCATTAAAGAATTTTTTTTGAATTTCGTCCCATCCTCCCAAATCTTGAGCTTTGAAAATAGTTTTTATTTTCGGATATTTGCCTTCTACTTCTTTGGCAATTGTGGTATCAACAGGACGAAATCCTAATTTGACAAACTCTCGTTGTGCATCTGGAGTGTAAAGAAATTTAACAAAGGCTTCTGCAACTAAACGAGTTCCATGTTTATCGACATTTGTATCTACAACAGCTACAGGATTGTCAATGGAAATATTAACATCAGGTACTACATATGTAAATTTTTCACCATTTTGTGCCGATAAAATCATTTCATTTTCATAGTTGAGCAAAGCATCACCTTGACCTTTTTTAAAAAATAGTTCGCTGGCATTACGAGCAGTTTTAGGTAGCAAAGGTACGTGTTGATAAACATTGGAGATGAAGTTTAATGCTTGAGCTTCGTTTTTGCCAGTTTTGATTGCTGAACCCCAAAGACCAAGAAAATTCCAGCGTGCGCCACCAGACGTTTTAGGATTAGCTGTAATTAATTCCACCTGATTTTGTGTTAAGTCTGCCCAAGTTTTGATATTTTTGGGATTATTCTGACGAATAGCGATCGCTGCTACAGATTGAGTCACTATTGCATCATTAGGCGCTTCTTTTTCCCAACCCTGTTGAATTAAACCTGACTGAACTAGTTTGTCAACATCCAGGTTGAGTGATAAGTGTACTACATCGGCTTCTAAGCCATCAATCACAGCTAATGCTTGAGAACCAGAACCTTCATAACTATGCTCAAAAGTGACATCTTGCTGGTGTTCTTTCTTCCACTGTTCTGTAAATTTGGGAATAATTTGCTTATACGCTTCACTGGTAACTGAGTAGGAAACAAGCGTTAGCTTTACATTATCCTTGGCAGTGGAATTAACATTACCTATGTTATTTGTATTGCGTGATGAACAGGCTGTTATCGCTACGCTGAAGCTAACTCCGATTAAAAATAAACTAATAAAGCTCCACAAAGAAAGCTTATGTACCCAACTTCTGATTGAACGTAGGTTCCATTTTCTGATAGCCTGCACAGATATGACGGTATAAGTTTGAACTAACTCGATGAAGCGTCTGATTGATTGAGAAGTTCTTGGCCACTGGTTCATCAATTTTTTCCTTAAACTGCGGTAAATTGCGCGAGATATAGTAGTTTAAGGTGATTATAGAGCAGTAGCTAAGGTAACATAACCTTTTGTTAACCTAATTTTAAAAGGAAAGTTGCCCTAGAAGAGCGAAGCTTGTATCCCAATTTTTAGGTCAAATCAGAGATGGATGCTAGAGAGACTAACTCGATAATGCCTGCACCAGCCCGGACTTGTGCTCGCGCTTGGGAAGACGCTTTTCGTCTTTCTCGTGAACCGCTACTTTCTAGTACATCTGTTGGTTGGCAAGACGTTCATCTGGAATATCACTGCCAGCCTCCTAGTGAAGTGCCAGAGCATCTTGATGCTGAACACGAAATTTACATCCCTCACTTTCAGTGCGATCGAGGTATGCAGTGGACGATTGACGGATGCTATCAGCAAAGGCAGATAGGTAGGGGCGAGATTGCCATTATCCCAGCTCATATCTCTCACAGCTTGTCCTGGGATTTTGACGCCGAATGTACCATAATCTCCCTCACTCCTGGGTTTGTGAGCCGCATCGCCTACGAATCGCACGAGCCAGTTAAGGTAGAGCTGATACCAATTTTTGCCCAACAAGATCCATTAATCTGTCAAATTGGGGCAGCACTGAAATCAGTGTTAGAAACTGATAGCGTTTACAGCCGCTTATCTGCTGATTCTGCCGCAACCCTTCTTGCAGTACACCTTCTACAGCACTATTCAGTCAGGAAAGGCTCAATTCGCACTCATAACTGTGGACTGCCAAACTACAAACTACGCCGAGCGCTTACCTACATTCAGGAGCATCTAGACCAGAACTTGAGCCTGAGCGTAATTGCCGCCGAGGTCAGCATGAGCCAATACCACTTCTCACGCTTATTTAAGCAATCGATGGGAATTTCAGTTCACCAGTATGTGATTCAATGCCGGGTAGAGTGTGCTAAACAATTGCTGTTACAGCATGAGCTAAGCGTTACTGATGTCGCTTTCCGAGTCGGGTTTGCCAATCCTAGTCATCTAAGCCATCACTTCAAGCGCATCGTTGGTGTCACTCCCAAAACATTTCTCAACCAGTAGCAAGAATCTGTTGAAGCCAGCAAGAATCTAGGCGACATTTTCTCGTCAAACTTTTTATAGTCGAGGCAACAAAGTAAATGGCGTGCCAGCCTCGTAATGGTTGAGTTCGTCCAGAGATTTAGCTGCTAATCAAGAGGCGATAACAAACATGTCCCAAACAAATACTGCCAACCGGACACAGACGGTGTTCATACTGGTCAAGACAACTCCGGAGTGGCTTGCCTTTCCAATTGAGGAGCGGGTCAGGCTTGGTCGTCACAGCCTTCAGCCACTCCTTGACGAGTTCCACAACAGGGTTCGCCTGAAGTGGTATGACGTCGAATTCTACTCTGCGCGGATCACTGATGTCTGGATGATAGAGGCTGGGGATCATCAGAGCTACGAGCTTTTCTGCGAGAAGCTCCGCGAGACGCCTTTCTGGGATCGCTACTTCAAGGTCGAGGAGATTCTTGCTGGCGAAGAGAACGCCTGGGCGAAGAACTACGGAATCGACCCGTTTCGCTCCTGATTTCTGCTGTCAATGCTGGTCAGGCACCCCTGACACCCAATCCGATATCCATTGCACGTAGAGGAGACTTTGCACATTCCTGTGTTCGTGACTGGAGCCACTGGGTGGGTTTTGCAGCTGACTTTTTACGGGAAGTCCTAAGACCTCTGTCAAGACAGGGGGTAGGGGGTGGCTGAGTGGGTGTAGGCAAAAGAAGAAAGCCTCACGAACCTGCAACCCCACACCCTTGCTCATGAATCTACATAACGTGAAAAGTCAGGTTCCGCTCGCGACCGAGGCGGACGTGCCCGACCCTTGCTTTCTTTGAAAGTCGGAGGCGGCCGCAAGAGCGCTGGCGGAGCGCGGCGTGTATGCTGCAACCGTCCGGCTCGCGCCCTCGGTACTAAATTTGAATTCGAGCCTAGTAGTAGCGGCGATCGCTATTATTGTGGAAATTGTGGAAAACCTGTTACAAGTTATGTTGAATCAGAATTCAATCAGTTAAAGACCTGTGGAAAACTTGTGGAAAAACTCTGGGCTTTTTCCACAAGGTAATTATACTCAATTAAGTTTTATCAAAAAAATCTCAAGTTTTCCACAGATTTTTCCACAAAAAGTAAGATTTTTTCCACAAGTGAAGTTAAATTTAATCAATTTTTATACGTTAGTTAATATCTTCGAGCAATAGTCTAGCTTTCAAGACTAATAATTTAGGAAGATGGTTGTGGAAAACTTTAAATAAACTATTCTTCAACTAAGCAAAGTAGAGAATCGAAAATTCAAAACGAGATATTGAGTTTGCTTGACTGATAACATCATTTTTGAGAGCGGCTAGTCATACTAATGCGATCGCTCAGTTGGCGTAGTGTTTGTGCTAAAGTGCGATCGCTCTCTTGGAGTTGAGCTATTTTGTCACAACTGTAGATCACCGTTGTATGGTCTTTACCACCAAACTCCTCCCCAATTCTCGGCAAACTTAAAGAGGTGTGTTGACGCATTAAATACATTCCAATTTGACGCGCCCAGCTAATTTCCCGGCGTCGTGAGTTTCCTTTCAAGTCATCGATTGAAACATCAAAATTCTCAGCTACAACTGTCAAAATTGCTTCTGGGGTAACCATCACTTTTTCATTCGGTGGCTCTAAAACTGGGGTAATATTTTCCACAGTCATTGGTAAACCCCAAATAGAAATATAAGCCAACGCTCGAATTAAAGCTCCTTCTAGTTCTCGAATATTAGAAGTATAGTTAGAAGCAATATATTCAATCACATTCCGGGGCAAACGAATATTTTCATACTCAGCTTTTTTCTGGAGAATTGCCATTCTCGTTTCTAAATCCGGCGTTTGAATATCTGCAATTAACCCCATAGAAAATCGAGAACAAAGACGTTCTTGTAAACTAGGAATTTGGTTAGGAGGACGGTCAGAAGCAATGACAACTTGTTTGCCTGCCTCGTGTAAAGTATTAAAAGTATGAAAAAATTCTTCTTGAGTGTATTCCTTGCCTTCAAGAAACTGAATATCATCCACTAATAAAACATCAGCAGCTCGATAATGCTCTCGAAAGCTTTGCATACTATCCTTACGAATAGCTGTAATTAAATCATTGGTAAACCGCTCGGTAGAAACATAAAATATTTTACAATTCGGAGAAATTTCCCAGCGATAGTGACCAATAGCTTGCATCAGATGAGTTTTACCCAAGCCAACACCACCACATAAAAATAAAGGATTAAACTCTCTTCCAGGAGATTCGGCAACTGCCAAAGAAGCAGCATGAGCCATGCGATTGTTAGCACCAACTACAAAACGTGAAAATATATATTTAGAGTTTAATTCCGTAGTTTTTTGGTTGTTATGAGAAATGGGTTCAGAAATACTGCTAGGATTTGGTGATTCCCAAGCAACCTCTGCTTCATTAATATGAGATTCATCACCTTGAGCAACAGTAATGTAAATTTCTACAGGATGACCCAAAATATCTTGTACTACATGAGCAATGGTGTTGACATAATACTTCTGTAACCAATTACGAGCAAATGGATTCGGAGTACGTATCACCAAGCAGTTATTTTCTAATCGTTCCGCACTAGTAGTTTTGATCCAAGTTTCAAAGGTAGGTCGGGATAGCTCAAGCTGTAGGCGCTCTAGTACCTGACTCCACAGACTTTCTATGGAAATTTCCATTCTCCACCACCTTTGCTGCTAATCGTCACAATAGAAAAGAAAGCACCAATTTAGCATCCCCAGACGCTAGACCTAAACAAGCTTTTAAGTTGTAATCATTTTGGGACATACCCGGTAGGCAAGATCCTAACACCCACTGACTGACAAGGGAGAAGCAACGATACATGAAGATAACAAACCATGACTTAGCACTCAAAAATATTAATACCAGGGGTTTGCCCCACAGGTTATGGATGCTCTCGATAGTGATGTTGCTGGGAAGCTGCTCTCTTTTACCTGCCAAAACCTTTGAGAGTCAACAAAGCGATCCTCAAGCCGAAAAGCCAATTGCTTCCAATCCGGTAATTGCTCCTCCACCAATTATCTCATCGTCTGGAGATCCTAATTTTGTGGTAAAAGTCGTGCAAAATGTGGGTTCTGCGGTCGTTCGGATTGATTCTTCCAGAACAATCACTTCTCGTGTACCAGAAGAATTTAACGATCCATTATTGCGGCGGTTTTTTGGAGACGCAGCGCCACAGCCGACACAACGGGTAGAACGGGGTAGCGGCTCTGGATTTATCATTAATTCCTCTGGTCAAATTTTGACCAATTCCCATGTAGTAGACGGTGCCGATCGAGTAACTGTGACACTCAAAGATGGTCGCACTTTTAACGGTAAAGTTTTGGGTGAAGACCCAGTAACAGATGTAGCTGTAATCAAAATTGATGCCAACAATCTACCAACCCTATCTGTCGGTAACTCAGATGCCTTACAACCCGGAGAGCCAGTAATCGCCATCGGTAACCCCTTGGGTTTGAATAATACGGTTACTTCTGGGATTATTAGTGCTACAGGTCGTTCTGGTAGTGATATTGGTGCTAGTGATAAGCGAGTTGACTATATCCAAACCGATGCTGCCATTAACCCTGGTAATTCTGGCGGCCCACTACTAAATACTCGCGGCCAAGTAATTGCGATGAACACAGCCATTATCCGAGGCGCTCAAGGCTTAGGATTTGCAATTCCGATTAACACCGCGCAAAAAATTGCCCAGGAATTAATTGCTCAAGGCAAGGTAGATCATCCTTATTTGGGCGTACAAATGGTGACACTGACACCAGAAAATAAAGAAAGAATCAAAAACATCGCAGGCGATCGCTTAAATCTAACAGCAGATGAAGGGGTTTTGCTCGTTGAAATTGTACCGCGATCGCCCGCATCCGCAGCAGGACTCCGAGCAGGTGATGTGATTAAAAGCATTAATAACCAGCCTGTTACTAAAATTGAAGAAGTACAGAAGCTAGTAGAAAATAGCAAAATCGGTACCAACCTACCCATGCAAGTAGAGCGCAACGGGCAAATTGTCCAAGTAGCAGTTCGACCTGCTCCTTTGCCTGTAAGACGTGAAGGATAAAATTGGTCATTTGTCATTTGTTATTTGTTTTTCTTTGCGTCCTCCCGTCTCCCCATCTACCAAAGGAGTTTTCTCATGTCTGAATCAATTATTCAATTAGGCAATCCAACACTGCGGCAAAAAGCTGCTTGGGTTGAGAATATTCAAGCTCGAGATATCCAAAAATTAATCGATGACTTAATGGCTACCGTTGTCAAGGCTAACGGTGTGGGAATTGCTGCGCCTCAAGTTGCACACTCTTATCGTTTATTTATTGTGGCTTCCCGTCCTAATCCCAGGTATCCCAACGCGCCGGAAATGGAACCTACTGCCATGATTAATCCCAGAATTATTGCTCACTCGACTGAAGTTGTCAAAGATTGGGAAGGTTGTTTGAGCGTTCCAGGTATTAGAGGGTTAGTTCCTCGGTATAAAAGTATTGAAGTAGAATACAGCGATCGCCAAGGCAATTTACAAAAGCAAGAATTAACCGATTTTGTCGCTCGGATTTTTCAACACGAATATGACCACCTCGACGGCATCGTATTTGTAGACCGCTTAGAGAACACTCTCGATATGATTACCGAACAGGAATACCAACAACGAGTAGTAAACAAGACTTAACCTGAAATAATGTTTCTCTGGCTGATTAACTAATTTCAAATCCTCTTTGTCAGAAGTGACCAAACCATGAAAAAACTGATTAACAAACCGGAAGACTTTGTACGCGAAAGTCTAGAAGGTATGGCAGTCGCTCATTCTGATTTAATTAAAGTCAACTTTAATCCTGCTTTTGTCTATCGGACTGATGCACCTGTACAAGGTAAGGTAGCAATTATTTCTGGCGGGGGTAGCGGTCACGAACCGATGCACGCTGGCTTCGTCGGCAGAGGAATGCTTGATGCAGCTTGTCCTGGGGAAGTTTTCACTTCACCTACACCCGATCAAATGCTAGAAGCAGCCAAGCAAGTAGATGGTGGGGCTGGTATCCTTTATATCGTTAAAAATTATAGTGGCGATGTGATGAACTTTGAAATGGCAACGGAGTTAGCCCGTGCTGAAGACATCCGTGTGCTAAATATTTTGATTGATGACGATGTAGCAGTCAAAGACAGCCTTTATACCCAAGGACGACGAGGTGTCGGAACAACAGTACTGGCAGAAAAAATTTGTGGTGCAGCGGCTGAAGATGGGTACGATTTGCTACAGATAGCAAATTTGTGTCGGCGGGTAAATTTGCATGGGCGGAGTATGGGAATTGCTCTGACATCCTGTACAACCCCTGCCAAAGGAACGCCGATATTTGAATTAGGCGATCGCGATATCGAATTAGGTATCGGTATTCACGGTGAACCAGGAAGAAAACGTATAAGTTTCAAATCAGTAAATGAGATTACCGAAATTTTGACGCGATCGCTGATTGAGGATACGGCATACACTCGCACAGTGCGCGAATGGGATGAAGACAAAGGAGAATGGGCGGATGTAGAACTAATCGATCCACCATTTGTAAAAGGCGATCGCTTGTTAGCTTTTGTCAATGGGATGGGTGGAACTCCGGTTTCAGAGTTATATCTTGTTTACCGCAAACTCGCCCAAATCTGCCAACAACAAGGATTGCAAATTGTGCGAAACTTAATTGGCTCTTATATTACATCTCTAGAAATGCAAGGTTGTTCCATTACCCTGCTGAAATTAGATGATGAAATGCTCCGGCTATGGGATGCACCAGTAAAAACGCCAACTTGGCGCTGGTAAATTTCATAATTACGTTAGCGAAGCGGGGCGTAGCCCATTACGAATTACGAATTATTTCAATATGGTGACTCAAGCGCAGATTTTACAATGGTTGCAGGTATTTGCATCAGAAATAGAACAAAATAAAACATATTTGACAGAATTAGATGCAGCGATTGGAGATGCCGATCACGGGATAAATATGGATCGCGGCTTTAAAAAGGCGATCGCTCAGTTACCCACTGTTGCAGACAAGGACATCGGTAGCATTCTCAAAACCGTGAGTATGACTTTGATTTCTTCTATTGGTGGTGCCAGTGGCCCTCTTTACGGTACTTGGTTTTTGCGAGCCAGTACAGCAGTAGCTCTTAAACAGGAATTAACAGAGCAAGATATGTTAGAGCTATTGCAAGCGGGTTTAGACGGTGTGCTGCAACGTGGTAAAGCCCAACTAGGTGATAAGACAATGGTGGATGTGCTATCCCCGGCTGTAGCGGCTTTTAGACAGGCTCTAGGAGAAAATCAAGGCACTGTGGAAGCTATGCAACAGGCTGTAGCAGCAGCTCAAAAAGCGTTGGAGGAAACTATACCAATGCAGGCGAAAAAGGGGCGTGCTAGTTATTTAGGAGAACGGAGTGTTGGACATCAAGATCCGGGAGGGACTTCTGCTTATTTGATGTTGAAGAGTTTGTTAGCGGTGTTGGAAAATTATTAAAACAGTTATTACTTATCAAAGTTGAAGTTGAGGATTTAAATCAATTACCAGTTAGAAAAAAGGAAATACGTACACGTGATTTCTCACTGTCAACGTTTTCGTTCAGCGGTGGCAGATAGGTTTCTTTGGTATACCCACTGAGATTTCTTTCCCGTCTGCTGTAACCTAGATGTTATGCTGCGATTGCATCAGCCCTCGCCAAAGATTTCCAAGATCTTATCCATAAAGTTTTGTTGCCATAACTCTTGTACTCTCTCGGATAACCAATCATCTACGCCATCAATTTGGTTACCATATTGCCTTAGTACATCATTTCTGTAGCCAAAACCCTTTCCCCATCTATTTTGAGCGTACTCCCAAAATTCATTGGAGTAACTTTGTGGTGCAAGACTATCTTTTATATACTCACAAACCTCTTGAGCAATTGTAATCACGGTTTTTGAAAATATTCGTCTACTTGTTCTTTTAAAATTTGCATAATAGGTTTCAAACCTGAACTATCAGAGGCGTTTTGTTCTACTAATTCAAGAGCACCAATAATTTCAGATTTTAATTCGATTAATTTATCTCTAAGCAAATATTCTGAAACTTTCGACGCATCAAAATATATATCAAAGCCTCGAAGAGAATAGGTTCCGAATCTATTATTAATAGCACGAAAAACCATGACATGATAACTTTTTAAATGATTTTTATATTTATTATTAAAATTACTTAGGAATTTTGAGTTACGATAAGCCTCAATAGTTTTTTTTAGATCGTCTATTAGCTTTTCTTCGTGTGGGTTGAGTACGCCACCACTCTTAATAATTTCAAATTCTTGCTCATGTTTTTTTACTTCTTTCAGTAAAGCCTCCTCTCTTTTATAGATAATCTTATTAATTGAATCTAAGACATGAGTTTTATCACTGATAACATCATCATTTTCATAGTAGGGTTTCAGTACATGGTCATGATCGTAAAATTGTAATGCATCATAAAAAAGAATGTTTTGCGAAATAAATTTAATGTTCTCTTTTGCGAAAGCATCATGAATTTGATTCTTTCTAACTTCAATTCCTTTCTCTCTATCCTCCACTTTTCCATCTAAACTTATGACATCTTCGGGTTCACCTTTACGGGGAAGAACCAACAACGCAAGCTTTGTATCAATATCTCTTGATTCTTGGGTCAGATATCTTTTCAATAATTCGCTTATATTGCTTGGTGCAGTCATAAATTGTTCTGCAAATAAACAAATTGAATCGTCACAACTACGTATATAATCAGATAAGTCTGATCTATCTCTAGCATCATCCATACCTCTAGTATCAATAATTGATTTAAATTTAGGATATTTGCTAAAGTCAATAATCCTGCTACTAACACAGACATTAATTCTCTTTGGCAAAGAAAATCCATCAACTTTTCCAAGATTCAAGCTACCAAAGTTGTCTCGTAACCAGTTATTTTCATCTTCTATAGTTTTAAATTCAGAAGATGCTTATAATCGTGTTTGCTTTCTGCTTGATAAAGCAGCACGTTCCAAAACAACTTCTATAAAACTGTTGAGACTTGAGCAAGTTTGAGCTAGTTCAACTGCTTTATCTACACGATTACCCCCAAGTTGAGAATCTCGAAGATCGGTAATATTTCTAATCGCTCTAAGAAGTTCCGCAGGAGGCAGATCGGACATATCGGAATGTTGGTCATGCTCCTTATTCCAAAAATATGTGCAAACCTCCTTGATGAATTCCTCAACTTCTTCATCACTATAGGGTTCTATCTCAAGAAAGCTTTTTACAGATTGAGATGGTTTGAGAATAACTTCGCAAATAGTAGTTCGCCCTGCACCTGTAGACAATAACTCGCCAATCTTCCTAATTTTCTTTCCAGTTTTACCTACAGTTTTTTCTTCTTCGCCAATTAAATTGAATAAGTGGCATATTACTGTGGTTTTACCTACGCCTATCTTACCTATTAAGACCAAATCGTAGCTTGGAATTTTGAGTATTTTTTCAATTCTATCCAGCCGTGCCACAATACTTTTCAGTGAATTTATTGAGCAGCGAGTTTTGATCAGAAAATGAACACTCTTTTGTCCTTTAATCTTAATTCTAGGGCTTCAATCTCAGACTTTATTTGTTTTCTTAACTTTTGAATAGGATTGAGATCCATATACAGCCTTTTTTAGAGTCTAAGGCAGCAATTTTCATTAATGTAACGTGAGTCTCCAACGAAGGCGCACGTTAATGTACTGCCAGTCAATATCTTCAGTATTCCCAAAAAGGTTAAGAGAACATACTTGAGCAAGTTTTTTATACTATTTAATTCACTGTTAACCCTAAATCGAAGCTTCCCAGACAATATTATGCCAAAATCTTATCCTGAACTAAAAATTCCAACTTATTTGCTCGACAACCGAAATACTCTGAATACGCCATTTACCTCCATATCGAATTAAATCATACCGAACTCGCAATTTATCATTAGAAGAACCTTCAAACTGACCATTTTCATACAACTTTGTGGCTTCTTTGACTGTAGCCTCCACAGCAGCGCGATCGCTAAATAAATCAACTTTTTCTACAGACTCAATCTTCAGACTATGATCGTACTTGCGGTAGCGGTTATCCATCCTATCTTGTTGAGCAATTAGCCGCCATTGAGACAAAGCTGAACCAGTTAAAATCTGCTCTAAATTATTAATTTGATGATTAGGCCCTAAAGCTGCGGCTTTGGTAGATAGCCAAGCCTGAATTACTTCTTCTGCCGTTGCATTTGTCAGAGGGCCTTCTGATGATTCTGGCTTACTGTTTGGATCGGGAATAAATACTGGTGGTTGATTTATCTGTACTAACAACTGTAAATCACGCGTTGATTGTGAAGGAAAAAATAGATTTTTTATCCATCTAAAAGCTGCTGTGGCTAATACCCAGAAAACTAATATAATCACTAGGGAAATAAACACTCTCCACACCAGCCGTGTTTTCCCTTCTATAGTGCTAGCAAAAGTTCGCCGCCGCCGCCGAGGACGAGGACGAGGACGATTATCTGGTATCCGTTCTCGACTAACAGGTTGAGCAGGTTTTCTTCGTCTCCGCTTTTGATTTTGACTGGGTGCATTACTTCTAGCTGAACCATTCCAATACTGATTATTAGGTCTGGTCATGCGTTCAGCAGTAGGAACCTGTGCAGCAGTTACTTCTGGTTTAACACTTTCAGATGAATTCCACCTTGGTGGGGAGAAATTTGGATATTCAAGTTTTTCTTTTGTTGGTGTTTCTGACAAATCTGGGTCAGGTGTTGGATTGCGCTCGAATGGGCGAAACCCAGTTGAATTGTTGTGAAAATAGGGATTATTCGTTTGTGGCTGTTGAAAAAGCTGGGGATTAATTACACCTGATTCATTAGTTGTTTGGGCGTCAGTTGGTAATGCTTCTAAATAAGCTTGTACCTGTTGGTTAGCAAAGTACTCTTTAAGGGAAGCTTGCTGGTTTGACAAATCTCGAAAATGTGGAAAGACTTCATGTTGCAACCACTGTTCTGTATACAAACACAGTCCTGGTAGCAAATCTGGAGAGTCTTGAGATTTTTCTCGAATAAATGCTAAAGCTTCGTACTCTTGACTAAGTTCTAAAACACGAGTTGCTTCTTCCGTTTGTCCTAAGAGTAATGCACATAGCGATTGTTCTAGATGTACATCTTGGCGATTGCCCAGACGTACTAGCATCTGTCTTGCTTGACGAATCAAAGCTGGTTGTCGTTGAGCAAATCCTCTTGCTATCAAAGCATAGACCGCCAAGTAAATGGCAACAGCAGAAGGACGTTTACTTTCTGCTTCAAATAACTTGTGTTGCTCTGCAACTGTTAAGTGACTACGTAATTGCTGAATAAATCGCAGAAAGTCATCTATATTTAAACCAGAGCGATCGCTTTTTGTGCCATCGATCCCGCCCCGATCTTCTAAAAGGTTTTGCAATAATTCTAGGCCTTGGCGTCGTTCGGCAGTCTTTTGTTGAGGTAGTGCCAATAACTCTAAAATTCGATACGGTCGCAATTTGTAAAGGTCTGCCTGAATTTCTGCTTGTACAGTGGCGAACAACCCTTCGCGTACTAATAATTCTTCACCGGTTTCTAAGGATATAGCAGCATTTTCGTAGTGACCTTGCTGCCACTGTTCGCGTCCTAGTTCTAAACAAGCAAGAGCAACAGTGAGAACGACATCTGGACGTTCGACACTTTCAGCGATTTCCTCATCTGCTAAATTATTGCTCCTGTTGTTACTTGAAACACCGTTTTTATTTACCAGGTACGGACGACCAAGTTTCAGTACAAGTTCGTATTCCCCTAATTCTTGCAAAATTAACAAAGCACCAACTAATTCGTCTTGGGAAACATCAATGCCCAAATTCTGGGGATCGACACCTTTTTTGTGGCTTTCTCTGGGATTTTCTGCTGCTACTGTGCCAGCAGCGACGTTATCAGGGTCATAGGCGTGAGCAAGATAAAGGTGATCGTAGGTACTGCGTTGTTTTGGATCTGATAAAACCACGTAAGCTTCTTCTATAAGTTGTTTACGAGAAGAAATTGCTGCCATTGAATACTCACGTCTTGGCAATTGTACAATGCGATCGCTGTATGCCTGCCGCAATTGTTCATCACTTGCCGCCAACGGTAGTCCTAAAATTCGGTAGTAATCTAGCGGAATTCGCACAGCCCACTTCCCCTGCACCGCGATCGACATAATTCACCTAGAGCGTTCCAGGCCAGTAAAACCGTGCCATAATAATGCCGTGTAGAATCTACTCTACAAGTGTATATTGCAACTACTTGTTTTGTACCTTCCCGAAATTTTGAGTCACATTCTAGTACTAATTTTTTGCCTTCGCCTAGAAAGTCTCAGCTTTTTGTTTTAATTCTTAGTATTTTTAATTTAATACAACTATAATCAACCATTCAATGCTATAAACCACAACTACCGCTTATGATGACGGGATCGATGTTGTGGTTACAAGAATCTAGTGATTGATTTTTCGGGATTTTCCCAAGTATGCAGTCAATAAACTACCACTTTCGGGAATTGACCCTGATAACATGAGACAAAAATCATATCATAATTGACCTTTAATTACAATTACCTATTTGGATATATAGACTTTTGCATTCTTTTTTTTAAATTGTTAATGGATATGCAGAAACCAGTCTATCTCGATTGGTAGTCTATCAAGGGAAATTAGTGAGATAAAAAACCCAAACAGCTAGATGTTTATTGCGGTGATTAAATCCTCACTAGGCATAGGACATTGGGCAAAACAGTTGTGAATGCTGAGTTAAAAGTTAGGAGTAGAGATGCGATTAACCCAAGTCTTTCCAAGAGTAAGGAGTTATTATTCCCTTGCCTCAAGACCTCCTTCATCTCCCCCACTCCTGATTCCCTATTCCCTAAAGTCCTTTTTTGGTGCATAAATTAAATCAGTGAACAGTCAACAGTGAGCAGTTATCAGGCATATCGTGCCGAACTTAAACCCAAATGATGAAACTGACTAACTGATGACTGATAATTGATAACTGTTAAAGACTAAGGCGTTATCAGGCCAACTTATTTAAGACCGTAACTTGAAGTTGTACAACAGGGATACTCAAAAATAATGGTTCAAGAGCGTACTTTACCCACATTTAATACTGCTACTACGCGTATTACTAAAGAAGAAGGGTTGCGGTTATATGAAGACATGGTATTAGGGCGCTTGTTTGAAGATAAATGCGCTGAAATGTATTATCGGGGCAAAATGTTTGGTTTTGTCCATTTGTACAACGGTCAAGAAGCCGTTTCCACTGGCGTTATCCAGGCGATGCGACCGGGTGAAGATTTCGTTTGCAGTACCTACCGCGACCACGTTCACGCTTTGAGTGCGGGAGTACCAGCAAAAGAGGTTATGGCAGAGTTATTTGGCAAAGCCACAGGTTGCAGTAAAGGGCGCGGTGGTTCTATGCACATGTTTTCTGCCGAACATCGCTTGCTAGGTGGCTATGCGTTTGTAGCAGAGGGAATTCCTGTAGCGGCGGGAGCGGCTTTTCAAACCAAATACCGCCGCGAAGTGCTAAAAGACGAAAGTGCTGACCAAGTGACAGCTTGCTTTTTTGGCGACGGTGCAGCTAACAACGGTCAGTTTTTCGAGACGTTAAACATGGCAGCTCTTTGGAAACTGCCAATTCTTTTTGTGGTAGAAAACAATAAGTGGGCAATTGGTATGGCTCACGATCGCGCAACTTCCCAGCCAGAAATTTACAAAAAAGCCAGCGTATTTAACATGGTGGGCACAGAAGTAGACGGTATGGACGTGCTGGCAGTGCGTGCTGTAGCCCAAGAAGCCGTAGCCCGCGCCCGTGCTGGGGAAGGGCCAACATTAATTGAAGCTCTTACCTACCGCTTCCGGGGTCACTCCTTAGCAGACCCCGATGAAATGCGAAGTAAAGCTGAGAAAGAATTTTGGTTTGCTCGTGACCCAATAAAAAAGTTGGCAGCTTATTTAATAGAGCAAAACCTGGCAGACGATGAAGAAATCAAAGCCATAGACCGTAAAATTCAAGGAGTAATTGACGAAGCTGTGAAATTCGCTGAAAGCAGCCCTGAACCAGACCCCAGTGAATTATATCGCTTCGTTTTTGCAGAAGACGAGTAAATTTGGGGAGTGTTGAGTGTTGAGTGTTGAACGCCAGTTGCTTCTCCTGACGGAGACGCTGCGCGAACAACGGAGGGAAAATACGCAACGCACTGGCTCCTGTTGACTGGGAACTAGAAAATAAATATTTAGGAATACTTTCTCACTCAAGTATCCAATCCCCAATCCCTAATACTCAATCCCCAGTATCCAATACCAAGTCCTCAGTACCCAGTCCCCATTACCTCTTATCCCCAGAGGGAGCCCTACCTTCCCCAGTACCCATTAGGACTAAAACTTGTGTTTACCATTGCACTTCAACAGCAACAATACAAAACCTACATCCTTTCAGATGAAACCGCTAATTCTCAACTGGAAGTTGTCCCAGAACGCGGTGGTATTATTACCCGTTGGCGCGTCCAAGGACAAGAAATTTTCTATCTGGACACTGAACGCTTTGCTAATCCTGATTTAAGCGTCAGGGGTGGAAATCCTATTTTGTTTCCGATTTGTGGCAATTTACCGAATAACGCTTATACCTATAACGGGAAAGAATACACTCTTAAACAACATGGCTTTGCTCGTGATTTACCTTGGCAAGTAACTGAGCAAGTAGCTGAAGATAAAGTTAGCCTTACCCTCGTTCTCAACAGCAACGACCAAACACGGATAGTTTATCCTTTTGACTTTCAACTAGTTTTCACTTATAAACTCCAAGGTAATACCTTAGAAATTCACCAGCAGTGTAAAAATCTTTCGTCTGCATCATTGCCCTTTTCTTTAGGTTTTCATCCTTATTTTCTGACACACGAGAAAACTGCGCTAAAGTTTGAAATTCCCTCTCAAGAGTATCAAAACCAGATAACTAAAGAAAGTCATTCTTTTAACGGAAATTTTGATTTTAATCAGGATGAAATTGATGTTGCCTTTAAGCAGTTAACTAGTAAATCAGCAACAGTGACGGACAATAACCGTAAGCTCAAGTTGACTCTAGATTATGGCGATGAATATCCCATTTTAGTATTTTGGACACTCAAAGGCAAAGACTTCTACTGTCTAGAACCGTGGAGCGCTGCTCGCAACTCTCTAAACACTGGTGAATATCTAACTGTATTAGATCCAGGGGGTAGCTATACAGCATCTATACGCTTAACAGCAAATTTTTTCTAAACCCCTTTACAAAACTACAGATATCTATGCTATGATGGCAAAGTTGCGAAATCAACGAAAGGGTCGCTAACTCAACGGTAGAGTACTCGGCTTTTAACCGATTAGTTCCGGGTTCGAATCCCGGGCGACCCATGGAGTTAATATAGGTCTTTGGTTGAGCATTGCTCAGAGATACGCCGAGCAATTCAATCTTGATTGAATATCAATTTGTAAATACGGTTTTCGACTTTCAGAGAACCTTGTTGCTTAATAATTAGCCCTGATAAGATTAATTCTTTTTCTTCTAGACTATCAACGGAGAATATTTCTTCTTAGTGTAAAATTTGTCGATAAAGCTCTAGGAGTTTATTAACTTGTAGATGGCTATTGAGAATGCGATCGCGAATAGTTATTAAATGCTTCGGCTCATCCTGTGATTTCCAATTATCTATCACATTTATTGCTACCAAATTTTCCATCCATTCGGCTTCACTGTTTGCCAGAATCACAGATGAAGAATTGCAGATGAGCTGACAGAGCTTTTGAGTGAGAAAAGGCTGCCCGTTAGTCCAGTGTAATACTTTTGTGATTACTTTATAAATTGCGATCAAAGAGTCCACATCCTACAAAACAGTGATATATGACTGCAAAGGGGCGACGCTTTTGAGTTTGATTGGATCGAAATAGGTACGATGTCTACAGCTGATTTTGCCTACATATTTATTGATTAATTACGATCAGGGCGATTGTGTAACACACACAAGAAATTTTTCCAATTCGGTACGATAAACGTATAGCAATCCTAAATACCATCGTTATGGTAAAAACACCTTCAC
Source organism: Nostoc sp. S4 (assembly GCA_029379225.1). Classification (GTDB taxonomy): domain Bacteria; phylum Cyanobacteriota; class Cyanobacteriia; order Cyanobacteriales; family Nostocaceae; genus Nostoc. The sequence goes on from JAQYWR010000047.1 coordinate 48,221, forward strand.
AGCATCGGACAATTCCTCATCTAGAAAATGGCGACAAACTCAGCCGCTATGAATTTGAGCGGCGCTACAACGCCATGCGTAACTTGAAAGCCGAATTGATTGAGGGAATTGTCTATATTATGCCTGCTGCTTTGCGTTTTAGAAGTCACAGTCAACCGCACGGTTGGATTATTGGTTGGTTATTTACTTACGAAGCGGCTACACCAGGTGTAGCTTTAGGAGTTGAACCCACTGTGCGCTTAGACTTAGATAATGAACTTCAACCAGATGCCCTTCTCCTCATTAATCCAGAAGCAGGTGGTCAAGCAAGGCTGAGTGAGGATGATCATATTGAAGGCGCACCAGAGTTGATTGTCGAAATTGCGGCTAGTAGTGTCGCCATCGACCTCCATGCCAAAAAACAAGCTTATCGCCGCAATGCGGTTAAAGAATATATCGTTTGGCAAGTACTCGATCAAAAATTGAGTTGGTTCTATTTAGAAGAGGGTGAGTATTTAGAGTTAGTTACTGATAGTAGCGGAATTTTACGAAGTCGGGTTTTTCCAGGATTGTGGTTAGGAGTCACAGAGTTATTAGCAGGGAATATGCAAACCGTGTTAACTGTTTTACAAGCAGGCTTGGAATCTCCCGAACACACAGCATTTGTGCAGAAATTAGCAGATTTAGGCTGAAGCGATCGCTTTTAACAAATTATTTGGCATACACGGCTACCAAAGCCTTTCACCTTGGAGTAGCTCGCCGTACAGTAGTATAGGGCATATTTATAGTAACTTTAGCTTAAACTTTTTCAACATAAGCACACAACACTAGTTATAATTTCCTATAAGTTGAAAAAACTCTTAAGATTTAGCGTGATTATTACGCTTCTCTCACACCGACTAGCTGACAACCACATTAGGAGGACTATCTATGGCGCTTGTACCATTGCGGCTGCTGTTGGATCACGCGGCTGAGAACGGTTACGGCATCCCAGCTTTCAACGTTAATAATTTGGAACAGATTCAGGCGATCCTGAAGGCTGCTGTAGAGACAGATAGCCCCGTGATTTTGCAAGCTTCTCGTGGCGCTCGTAATTATGCAGGAGAAAACTTCCTACGCCACCTGATTTTAGCAGCGGTAGAAACCTATCCTCAGATTCCCATTGTCATGCACCAAGATCATGGTAATGCCCCTGCTACCTGCTATTCAGCAATTAAGAACAACTTCACTAGCGTCATGATGGATGGTTCTCTAGAAGCTGATGCTAAGACCCCTGCAAGCTTCGAGTATAACGTCAGTGTTACCCGCGAAGTCGTAAATGTAGCTCATGCTCTAGGCGTCAGTGTTGAAGGCGAACTTGGTTGTTTGGGTTCTCTAGAAACTGGTGCTGGTGAAGCTGAAGATGGTCATGGGTTTGAGGGTACACTCGACCATTCTCAACTGCTAACCGACCCTGACCAAGCAGTTGATTTCGTAGAGCAAACCCAAGTAGATGCTTTAGCAGTTGCTATTGGCACTAGCCACGGTGCTTACAAATTTACTCGTAAGCCAACTGGCGAAATTTTGGCCATCAGCCGCATTGAAGAAATTCACCGCCGTCTGCCTAATACCCACTTAGTAATGCACGGTTCTTCTTCCGTACCTGAAGATTTGCTGGCAATGATTAACGAGTATGGTGGTGCAATTCCTGAAACCTACGGTGTACCTGTAGAAGAAATTCAAAAAGGTATCAAGAGCGGTGTACGTAAGGTAAATATCGACACCGATAACCGTTTGGCTATTACCGCTGCGGTACGTGAAGCTTTGGCAAAAAATCCCAAGGAATTTGACCCTCGTCACTTCCTCAAGCCTTCTATTACATACATGCAGAAGGTTTGTGCTCAACGCTATCAGCAATTTGGCACCGCTGGCAACGCAAGCAAGATCAAGCAAATTTCTTTGGAAGATTTTGCTGCTAAGTATGCTAAAGGTGAACTCAATGTTGTTACCAAGTCAGCAGCCAAAGTTTAATTTCTCTAAAGAATAAAAAGATGCACAGTACTGCTATGCTCCTAAAAGACTGAGGATTCTAATATTGGCATAAACCGGGTAACTACCCGGTTTTTTGTTTTATTCATCAGAATTGGGCATTGAAGGTTGGGAGTATCTGAGGATATTATCAAAAGCTATCCACCCTACCCCGACCATTCTTCCTATACTCTCAGTCCCTAAAATACCCGATGCTGTAATGAGGGCATTTGACGACGGACTTGTTCGAGCCTAGTGGGTTTGATTTCAGCGATCGCAATTCCCGGCTTTTCTCCGGCATCGGCTAAAATTACTCCCCAAGGGTCGATAATCACAGCGTGTCCGTGGGTTTGGCGGCGATCGTAGTTGTTGCCTGTTTGAGCAGGAGCGATGACATAAGCAGTATTTTCGATGGCTCTTGCTTGTAATAATACTTGCCAGTGGTCTTTCCCAGTAAAGGCGGTAAAAGCAGCCGGAACAAATAAGACATCGGCTCCCTTATTTGCTAAATGACGGTACAGTTCTGGAAAGCGCACATCATAACAAATAGAAAGTCCTAAATTACCGAGTTTGTCTGAAAAATGAACGGGGGGTAGTTGCGTACCAGCCACAACAGTGCTAGATTCGCGATAGGTGTTGCCGTCAGGGACATTAACATCAAATAAGTGTACTTTGTAATAACGGGCAAGTTCTTCACCGCTTGCATCGATAAGTAGAGTAGTATTATAGACTTTGCCTGTATTGTCTACTGGAAGTGGAAAGCTGCCACCCAAGATGGTGATTTGAAAGCGCTGAGCCATTTTTTTAAGAAATTTTTCACTTTCAATAGCAATGGCATCCCCTTGCGCGAGTCTGTCTTTTTCTTCTCCCATAAAGGAAAAGTTTTCTGGCAAACCTACCAATTCAGCACCTTGACGCACGGCAAGATCTATTAATTCTTCTGCCTGTGCCAAATTTTTTTGCAGATCGGACACACTGGTTAATTGAATAGCGGCGGCTAAATAAGACTTCATAGATTCAACAACGAATAGTTGATTTATGGGAAATAGATTATCAAAATATATCGCTACTTCAACATTTGTGGAACTTAATTAAAAATACAGAACTTATTGCTTTTTTTTGAACAAGCTTATTATTGTCATTGTTTATTTTAACCTTCCTTTAAGTTCTAGCAAACTGAGCAGGATTGCGATTAGGTTGTGAGCAAACCTTGATAAAAGTTACCTGTTGTGAATATCTCTGTTCTGATTTAGATACTTATCGCTCGCTGGCTATATTTGTCTTGGTACTGCGGACATAGTGATTGTTTGAGTTTTGATTAAAGGCATGACGCCAGAAGAAAGAAACAAAGTTATAGATACGCAGTTATTTTGCTATTTACTCTAACGGTGCAGGTAATTTTGAATTATTTAAAATCAGTATTGGATTTTTACAAGTGGCAGAAGATTAATTATTATTACCGTTAATTTCTTTCACAAATGGTGAGGAGAGAATTAGATACGCTAATTATTGAGCAAGAACGCAATTTAGTAATTACTCTCATTAGTCTTACTCCTACTAACAGCCAGCAACTTTAACGATGGTAGATGTTGTTGAAGTGGAAATCAGAGAGTCCACATATTACGCTGATAGTGGCTATCCTAGCGGCAATGTTTATTAGTTGGTTGATTTTGCGTTTGGCAAATCTGATTGAGAGATCGATTGGTGCAAAGGTAAAGTAATTCTAACTGGGCTTTTAGGTTTTCTATTGGCGGCGTTAGCACTGAAAATTAGTGATGCAGTAATTAAGGAGTTGCTTGTGAGATAGAAAACTCCTAAAAATATTAAAACATTATTAAATTATCTTTAAATGTAAACAAGTTTGAAAAATGAGGAATTAACATCTTTCAAACTTGTTTGCAAAAATTAACTTAAAGTTACAACAGAATATATAACTCAAGAGGATTTTGTAGCCAATTGAGTTTCAAAGATACTTTTCCAGAGTGGTAGCTAATGTAGTTTTAGGCACAGCGCCTACCACCATATCGACTTTTTGTCCACCCTTAAAAATCATTAGTGTGGGAATACTGCGGATGGCGTACTGACTGGCAACATTAGGATTTTCATCCGTGTTGACTTTGACGACTTTGATTCGACCTTTGTACTGTTGGGAGATTTCATCGACAACAGGAGCTACCATACGGCATGGTCCGCACCAGGGTGCCCAAAAGTCAACTAAAACGGGTACATCGCTGTCGAGTACTTCTTGCTTAAAAGTAGAATCCGTAACTTGTGCGGCTGCTGACATGCCTAAAACCTTCGCCAAATATATCTGAGCTTCGTGAAAATTCTACCATAGCAAAAACATCTGCTTTGGAGTCGAGGATGTACATTTGCAAAGAAGCTTTAGAATTTATTCATAAACATAAGGAACCGCCCGAACAGTAGTCCGGGCGGAGTGTGGTGTGAGGAGTGAACGGAAACATGCGTCTCCGCTATTTCTATTGTAGGCGACAGATAAGATTTTTCCAGGAATTGTTTAGGGGCCTGAAAAATTTATTTAAGAACTTTGATGTTGGAAATGGGGTATTGGGGATTATGAGTGTGGCAAAGATGCCAAGAGTTGTTGCTTTTTATAACCTCCCCACGTTCCTCATACTTCCTCATCTCCCCATACCCCATGCTCCAATTCTATTTTCCCATCCCTAATTGCTGAGCTTTTTGATAAACTTTGCCTTCAGTTAATAGAGAAGGGGCAATTACAACTTCCACCTGCTGCATTTCTTTGATATTTTTAGCTCCCAAGGTACCCATGCTCGTCTTTAAGGCACCTAAAAGATTGTGAGTGCCATCATCTAGTCCTGCTGGGCCAACGAGTATTTGCTCTAGGCTGCCAGTGGTGGCAACGCGAATCCGGGTGCCACGAGGTAAGACTGGGCTGGGAGTTGCCATGCCCCAATGATAACCGCGTCCTGGGGCTTCGGCGGCTCTGGCAAAGGGGGAACCAATCATCACACCATCGGCACCACAGGCGATGCATTTACAAATGTCGCCACCAGTAATTAAACCACCATCAGCGATGACGGGGATATAGTTACCAGTTTCCTTGTAGTAATCATCTCGTGCCGCAGCACAATCAGCGATCGCAGTTGCTTGTGGCACACCCACACCCAATACTCCCCGAGACGTACAAGCTGCACCAGGGCCAATTCCCACTAGTACACCAGCAGCGCCAGCTTTTAACAAATTCAAAGTGACTTCGTAAGTTACACAATTCCCCAATACCACGGGAATAGGCATTGAACGACAAAATTCTGCCAAATCAAGTGGTACTAAAGACTCTGGTGACAAATGTGCAGTCGAAACCACTGTAGCCTGCACAAAAAATAAATCTGCCCCAGCTTTTGCTACCGCCTCACCATATTTGCTTGCTCCTGCTGGAGTCGCACTCACAGCCGCAATCCCACCTTGTTGTTTAATTTCCTGAATACGTTTTTCGATTAATTCTGGCTTTATTGGTTCGGCATAGAGTTCTTGCATCAAGGCAACAAATTCATCTTTTCCTACAGAAGCAATCCGATCTAATATGGGTTCTGGGTCAGCATAGCGAGTTTGAATACCCTCTAAGTTGAGGACACCTAATGCTCCTAACTGTGATAAACGTACAGCCATGCGAACATCTACTACGCCATCCATTGCACTGGCAATTATCGGGATTTCTCGCTCAATATTGCCAATACGCCACTTAGTGTCTGCCAAACTGGGGTCTAGAGTTCTGTTACCGGGGACAAGAGCAATTTCATCTATTCCGTAAGCTCTGCGAGCTGTTTTTCCCCGCCCAAGTTGAATTTCCACGCTTTAACTTTTCTCAATTCTGTTTAAGCTAGGGTATCAAATTGTGGGAGAAAGTGGGGCATTTTTTTTGCCCAACTGCACAGGTGACTACTAAGGGCTATCCTTAGTGATTCGTCCAATGACTAATGATTAACTATTGGATTATTAGCATTAATTCTCTTAATTCTAAAATCTAAAATTGGTTTAATTTAGCGTTTATTTTTAGTCGGATCTACTCCGGTGTAACCAGTTGCTAACCAAAGTATGGCTCTAGCTCCATCGCGAATAGATTTTTCAATAGATTCAGGGGGGTTTTCTGAAGGAACTGGCACTGGTTTTAAATAAATACCCCGACTACCCAAAATAATTTCCCCAATCACACAAGCCCGGCGCATATGGAAGTCTGAAGTAACTAAATAAACACTCTTGATCCCGCGAGCTTGCAAATCATCTACCAACGTAGTAAAATTAGTGACTGTATCAACTGCTTCATAGTCCAAGTGTAAACGTTTGGGATCGACGCCAGCTTTGGTAAACACTCGTTGCGTAAACTTTGGTGGACTACCCCCCGTAATCCAGATTGGTATATTTGGATGCTTTTGGACAAATTTTGCTGTAAACTTCTCTCGCTCTAAATGTTTTGTTGAACCACCTAAGACGATCACAGCTTGCGGCTGCACAAATTGGTTTTGTACTTCTTTGTATCCGCACCATATGACTAGCGGTAGCACAAAAGCCATAAATTTAAAAGATTTACCTGTAAAAAGTAGCTTATTCAAGGCTCGATAAGTTAATTTACTGACTCGAAAATTTTGTTTGACTGGAAAAACAATAATTGATGGTAGAGTAGCAACCTGCCAAAAGAATATACCCAAATCTAAGTTTGGATAATTTTTCGCTCAAACACGCTTAATCACGCTTTATTTTAAGATATTCCTCTAATTGAAGGATTATCCTAACCTGTATCCGACGATCCATCAAAGGGTTCTAGCCACTTCATATCATTTGATTTTAGAAAAAGCAAAAAATTCTTTAGTTTTTAGTTTTGCCTTTTAACTTGCTTGTTCTGATACTAAATTGCACTCAAAGGTGATATCTCACTCTCCCCTGAACTTAAACCCGGATTTCTCACAAGAGTGTCGGGAGTGTGGGGAGTGTGGGGAGAGAGGGGAGCAAGATTTCTTCTCCATCCTCCCACACTTCCTTTTCCTCTCACACCTCCCACACTACTTGGATTTCTCACAAGTGAGAAATCTAGGTTAAAGCCCCTTCGCCTGCCAATACTAATATCTTTGAACGCAACTTTGTATCATTGAAGTCTCCCATCGTCCGTTGCTCTTGCCATTCGCATATAAACAATAAGGATGTTACGATATCTTTCACTAGCTGAATCTGACTTATGAAATTAGTTTGTGCCCAAAGCGACCTCAGTACAAACCTCTCACTCGTCAGTCGTGCTGTACCTTCACGACCGACTCATCCCGTACTTGCTAATGTGTTGCTACAAGCGGATGCTCAAACTAACCAGGTAAGCTTAACAGCTTTTGATTTGAGCTTAGGTATCCGTACTAGTTTTAATGCCGAGGTATGGCAAGGAGGAGCGATCGCACTTCCTGCTAAGTTACTTGTAGACATCACCTCTCGTCTGCCGGAGGGAGAAATTACTTTAGATGATGAATCACCCCTCACAGGTGCAACAGGTAGCGGCGAAGGTTTAATTGTTACACTCACACCCAAGAGTGGATATTATCAGGTACGAGCAATGGGGGCTGAGGAATTTCCCGAACTACCGATAATTGAGAATACCGAAGTACTCCATCTCACTAGTGCTGCATTAATTGAAGGATTACGGGGTTCATTGTTTGCTACCAGTGCTGATGAAACCAAACAAGTACTCACTGGAGTGCATTTAACAGTTAAACAAGATGCCTTAGAATTTGCAGCTACAGACGGACATCGCCTAGCAGTAGTAGAAACTAGCAATGAGCGTCCTCTAGATGGAACTAGTCAACTAGAAGTAACTGTACCAGCTAGAGCATTACGCGAACTACAACGAATGCTAGCTCATAGTGCCTCATCTGATGAACCTGTAGCTTTACATTTAGAACAAGGTCAAGTTGTCTTTGCATGGCAAAATCAGCGCTTGACCAGTCGCACATTAGAAGGGCAATATCCTGCTTATCGGCAATTGATTCCACGTCAATTTGAGCGACAAGTAACAATTGAAAGGCGACAATTTATCAGCACTTTAGAGCGAATTGCTGTGCTAGCAGATCAGAAAAATAATATTGTGAAGCTTAGTATTGATAGCGAAGCCCAAGAAATTATCTTATCTTGTGAAGCTCAAGACGTGGGTAGTGGTAGAGAGCCAATGCCAGCACAAATTTCTGGAGAAAATATAGAAATTGCTTTTAATATTAAATATTTGATGGAAGGCTTAAAAGAGCTACCATCTTCCGAAATTCAAATGCATTTGAATCAAAGCTTAACTCCAGTAATTTTTACGCCACTAGGTGGTTTGAAAATGACCTACTTAGCTATGCCAGTACAATTGAGAAATTAAAAATTTTAGTTTATTAAGATTAACGGGACTGGTGCGACTTGAACGCACGACCTAGCGCTTCAGATTTGTGTGAGTTTCCCCACTCTCTGGACTATACCTTCACCATAGACTTTTAGCCTTTAGGTGGTGGCTACCTAGTCTCTACACCTTCTTGAATGGAATCAAGCTTGGCTCGGTATTCCCATAAAGTGTCAATAAATAACTAATCCGACTTTCTAAAAACTGCTTTTGTGATGCTTCTGACAATCACAACAAGCATATCAAAAAGAAGGAAAATTTCACTCTTTAGGGTTCACCGAATTCAACCACATTCACTCATAAAGTTTCCCTTATGGTGCCCGATGATTCAGGAGGCGCTCGCTCTATCCAACTGAGCTACAGCCCCAAAAAATACCACGTTTGAAATTATAGCATTTTTACTGAGACTGCCAACGATTATCCCAAGGGTGACCACCGACTTCTAAACCGCAAAGAAAACTTTGTGCTTTGAGGATGATTTGAGATTTTCTGCCATTTAGTTTTCGTAATTCTAGATTTAGCTTTCCTTGCATAGTGTCCCGGCAACAATATCTTAAACCTGCGGCTGTAGGCGCACGTAGGGGTGTACCAGGTAAATCGGTGGTTCCTGTCAATTCGATTTCGTAATGATAATTACTAGCTTTCATGTGCCATCTACCCCAAGGCTGAATTTCCCAATCGACTCGAGAATTCCAGGGAACGAATTCATAAAACTTGCCTTGATAGTGCAAACCAATCATCGCGACAGATTCCATCCACCACAATACACCCCGCCGTCCACCGCCAGCAGTTAAGGCTAAGTCACTTTCGCCCTCGAAGCAGTTACAATTTAGCCAAAACCATTTTTGGGGAAAAGCACCGCCCCAATTTTTCTCACCGTAGGCTGGGGCGTTGGTGAATTCGTAAATTTTGCCATTCCAGTCAATTTTACCGCTAGCTAAACCGTGAGCCATCAAAATTTGCCATCCTGGTTCAAAAATCTGCAAGAATGACAGTAAACCTGCGGTTGATTGCTGAATACTATCTTGGTCGCCCCAGCCGTATACTGGTTGAATTTCATACTGCCAACGGCAATAATTATTAGTGGCGCGATCGCGAATCATTCCCTGATTTAATGTTGCTGTGGCTTGATAGCCTTCTGGAACATAATACTCAAATTCTGTTGGTAGAAGATACAGGGGAGAAATTTGTAAATCAGTCTTACCCCAATGGCCTAAAGCTAGAACATCTTGACTAGCCCAGAATTTTTTCACATCTGGAAAAGTACGCCATAAATATTCATCATTCGGGCCCAGGATTTGGGCTGCACCGCCACTATAAGGTTTATCACCGATGGGATCTTCGATGGAATACATAAAGGCGAATGTTTGCCCAATTTCCGGTAAGGTGACGCGATAATACCAACCTTCAAAGAAGCGGCGACTACTTCCATCCCAGTGATAACCAGAATGAGGTGTTTGAGTTGACCCAAAGAGATTTAGCGGAATAGTTAACATGGATTTACATAGTTGCTGATTTTTTCAGTATGCACGACGATTTCGATATCAATCATGCTTATGAAATTTTGGGGCTGGAACCTGGTGCTTCGCCAACACAACTGAAGCGAGCTTACCGTAAACTGGTGAAAATTTGGCATCCCGATCGCTTTTTTGAGCAAAAGCAAAAACAGGAAGCTGAAGAAAAAATTAAAAAAATCAACGCCGCTTACAATCAACTTAAGTCTGAATATTCATCTAAGCCTCCCACTACCACAAATCCATCCTCATCTTCGCCAAAAAATCCCACAAAAGTATCTGTCAAACGTTGGGATGCAGAAGCTTTTTATACTTTAGGGGTAGAGAATGCTACTCATGGGAGATATGAGGATGCGATCGCAGATTTTACCCGCGCGATTCATCTCAATCCTCATTATATTGACGCATATAAATATCGTGGGCTAGTTTGCTCTCAACTAGGATACGAATATAGAGCAACTTCTGATTTAAAAAAAGCCACACAGTTAGAACAAGAGTTAACAAATCCGGGTGCTAGGCGTAGTTCGTCATCACCAAGGCGCGTATCAAAGCCTAAACTGCTAACAAGATTTTGTCAAGAAATAAAGTCTTTACTGCGGCTAAATCGGCGTTGGATATGAGATTAGCAATTAACGTTTCAAATAGCGACACCATACCTGGAGTTAGTCAATACTGATACTGGGTAACACTAAGTATAATGAGATTTGGTGCTAATTTCTTAGTATGAGCGATCGCTTCGATATAAATCATGTTTACGATATTCTTGGGTTGAAACCGGGTGCATCTGCTAAGGAGATAAAGCAAGCTTACCGTCAGATGGCTAACAGACACTACTATCAAAGTTTCCCACATGGGTATGGGACAATTGCTGCACGTCCTTAAAGGTCATTCTTCCTTAGTTTACTCCCTAGCCATTTGCCCAAAGCAGCAGATTTTTGTCAGTGGCGGTGCAGATAATACCGTTAAGTTGTGGAATTTGAACAGTAGAAAACTGCTGCAAACTTTCAAAGGGCATTCAGGTTCGGTAATGTGTGTTGCTATTAGCCCTGATGGGAAAATTTTAGCTAGTGGCAGTTATGACCAGACTATCAAGCTATGGGACAGTAGTACAGGTAAGCTAATTAACACTCTTGCTGGACATCGCAGCTATGTTTGTGCGATCGCTTTTAATCCTGATGGTCAGCATCTTGCTAGTGGTAGTGCAGATTGTACAGTCAAGCTATGGGATATTGGCACTGGAATAAATATTTACACTTTAGATAACCATTCAGATTGGGTTAACTCTGTTGCTTTCAGTCCTGATGGCAAAACTCTAGTTAGTGGTAGCCGAGACATGACAATCAAAATTTCGCGCTGCGATGTATAACAACAAATTAAAAATTTAGCTGATGTAAATTACTAGATTTTGGATTCAGATATCAGCTGACAGCATAATAACATCTATCTTTGGGCTACTCTTTCTTTTGATTAAGTATTAACTCTCTGGAGATAGAGCCAGTTGTGCGATCGCAGAGGTTATCCTGACAATTACCAACACCTGAGTAGCAAATAGAACTCAATTTTATCAGCAACATATATTTTTCAATTCATTAAAATCTCTTGTTCTGAAAAAACTTTAGTTTGTCAATATCCTATCTGAGGAGTGAAATCAACAGCTATGTCTATTCCCAATGAACGCCAAAGCCAAAGCAGTGAAGTCAATCAAGAATCTTACACCGATGTTAATGGTAATACTCACACGCATTTGACACGAACCAGTAAAACAGTCAACAACACAGCTAATCCCAACTCTTATACTAACGGTTACGTACAAGGTCGAAATACTGAGCGTAGATACCAGCAAGCTGATTTAGCCGAACGTGATGAAAATAATGCTAGTCGTGGTTTGTTCTTGGGTATTATCGTTACTGCCGTACTTGGTTTGGTTATAGGTGGCGTATGGTATTATAACCAGCGCAACAACACAGCCGTTGATAATACTGCGCCAGTTTTGGTTCCTGTACCAACGAGTGATAGCAGTCCAACTCCTAGTGCTTCTCCTCAACCACAAACGACGATTATTGAAAGAACTAGGGAAGTACCCGTTCCTGTTCCTGTCCCACAACAGCAGGTTACACCTCCATCTTTGCCTCGCCAACCAAATATTAATATTACTATTCCACCCCAGCAGCCTGCGGCACAAAAAGCACCTTCTGTAATCCAGTTAACCCCTAAGGCGATACCAACTCCGACCACAAATCCAACTAGTAACACTCCGACTTCGCAAAGCAAAAGCGATACTTCTACTAATACTCTCACTCCAACTACCAAAAGTGACACCTCTAAAACCACTCCATCTCAAGGAGTAGACGAGTCAAAGAGTACATCTGATAGTGGTTCTTCTACCGCAGGTGATACTACTACAGACGGTTCTAGCCGATAATAGCTTCTGAACTTTCAGCCCACTTGATAATGTTGGCATTAACGCGAACATATAACAAGTGGGACAAATTTTAAGCAATATTTCAGAATTGTTACGATAAATTAATGGTATTCAACTTTAGTGAACGTGTATTGTTCCCAGACAAACACAATGCTAGATTAAAAACAAGGTACAAACAGGTTAAAAGTAAGTTAAAACTTTTAAGTTAGAGCCTGTACCTCCTGCTCTAATTTTTTAGCGATCGCTCTTAGGTTGTGGCATCCGTTAAATGTGTTTTAGCCTTGTGTTCGTCGAGTTATGTTGGAGGTTTTAGAAAGCACAGCCAGAAAATGCCTGCCTAGTTGGAATAAATAAGGATGTGCAATTCTCTGTAAACCGATCGCGAAGACTGTCCACCTTAGTTGAATTAGTTAACTCTGAATTATCCAATCTTCAAGAAACCGCCCCAAGCTGCTGATATGTATCCATCGTAGCTTCAGGCGGTTTATGTTTTGAGTGTTATGCATTTAAATTACACTCTGAGCAGTGAGGGCTGTCTTTTGTTATTTATTTACACCGATGACTAATGACTAATTAATGTAATAACAGTCACTTCTGGCGGACAAAATAGGCGTCCTGGTTTATAAGTACCTAAACCACGATTGACATATAGTTGATTTTGTTCTACGTTGTGAAATCCTTGCGCCCATTCCCAATATCGCACCACTTTTGAGTAGTCTCCTAGTAAAAATGTTACCCAACGCCGTAATTTTTTGGGAATTTTTTTCAGGAGCTTTTTATAATAAAATACTATAGGGCCAATGCCCGGAATTACGATATGACCACCGTGGGTATGACCAGATAATTGCAAATCTACGCGCCATTGTTGCAATATCTTGGCTGTATCTGGATTATGTGATAAAACAATGCGGGGTGTAATCGAATCTAGTTGATTCATAACTACTGCGGGATAAAATTCCCGCGACCAATAATCAGCTAGTCCTACTAATGGTAATTCCTTTCCTAGTGGATAAGCAATTTCATTCCAAAGCACATGCACTCCAATACTAGTTAATGCTTTTGTAATTTCTGCTTGCGAGTGGCTGTAATAGATATCGTGATTACCCAGGACGGCGTAAATACCACAACGACTTTGGAGATGCTTTAATCGCAGCACCAATTGATCAATTGGTGTTGGGTCATCAGTTACGTAGTCACCAGTTAATAAAATTAAATCTGGCTCAGCTTCGTTAGTAAGTGCGATCGCTTCTGCTAACATATCTTCCGATAGCCGCAAACCATCGTAGTGAAAATCTGATAACTGCACCAGTTTTGTACCTTGTAAAGATGTTGGAAGTTCCGCAATCTTAACCGTTACTTTATCTACTCTTAAATGTCCTGTAAACAACCAATGCATAAGCCAACCGATACTCCTCATACCAGCGCTTACAGCTTACCAAAAATCAAAATGCAACTTGATAAATAGCAATAATCTCATCTGTGTCTGAACTCTTACGATAAAGCTGATTCACATGTTGAATTTAAAATTACTCACCTTGTAGCGTGATTATAGTAACTTCTGGGCGACAAAATAAACGTCCTGGCAGGTAAGTTCCCAAACCACGATTGACATATAGTTGATTTTTTCCTATGCGATGGAAACCCTGGGCCCATTCCCAATGGCTGACGATAGAAACATTTTCTTCTAAAAATCGTACTCGACGCCGCACTTTCAAGGGTATTTTTTTGGCAATCTTGCTGTAAACTAACGCCGCAGACCCAATTCCGGGAATTATGATTTGACCACCGTGAGTATGACCAGATAATTGTAAATCAACTCGCCATGCTTGTAATTTCTCAGCACTATCTGGGTTATGGGATAAAACAATGCGGGGTGTGGCTGGGTTTAGCTGATTCATAACCAAAGCCGGATTAAATTCCCGTGACCAACTATCGGCCAGTCCAACGAGTGGTAATTCTTTTCCTAGTGGATAGGCAATTTCGTTCCAAAGGACGTGAATTCCGATGCTAGTTAACGCCTCTGTTACTTCTGCTTTTGCGTGTTTGTAATATATATCGTGGTTGCCAAGAATAGCATAGATCCCACAGCGACTTTGGAGATATTTGAGTCTAAGTATAAGTTGGTGAATTGGTTTGGGATCGTCAGTTACATAGTCACCGGTCAATAAAACTAAATCTGGTTCAGCTTGGTTGCTAACTGCGATCGCTTTTTCTAACATACCTTCCGACAGCCGCAAACCATCATAGTGAAAATCTGACAACTGCACCAACTTCTTACCTTGTAACGGTGCAGGCAAACCTGCAATCTTAACCGTCAATTTCTCTGTACTCAACGGCCCAGATAACAACCAATGCATAAGACGTTCAATAAACCATAATCATAGAGCTTATAGCTTAACGGAACATCGTCAATTTGTGTGTAGGAATCAGTCAACTTATTGAAAATTTTATGAAGATTCTATATTTTTAATGCTCAAGCCTATAGAGTTATTAATTTTTGTGATTTAGACACGAAAACTGAGTTTCGTTTGGTAACAAATTTACCTGCCTCGGGAGACGCAGCAGTTACTGATGATGAAATTAGAGATATTTATTGGTTATGCTGGGGAGTGGAATTGTTGTGTAAGTTTTGAAAGATGCACTTAAAACTTGACAAACTAATTACCAAGAATATCAATAGTATCACCATACAAATTTACATTAGTTTAATAGCATCATTGCTAATCAAAACCAGAATATTAAGAACTTAGTGGTTCAGCAAATGCAAACAGACATCGATCGGCGTATCAATTCTATAGTCAATCAATCGACAAACAACAATGTACAAGTAGTTGTCAACAATGTTATTAGTGATATTGATAACCGTATCAACGTCAACTTTGATAACAAGATTCTTAACTTCCGCAATGACGTGACTTCCATCGTTAGGAATGAAATTACTCAGAATTTTACTGAGTCAATTAGAACAACCGTTCTCTCGGATATTAAGAAACAGCAATTTTATCTCGATATGCAGTCAATCAAAACAGAGGTAGAAAACTTTTATGTCCGCTTAGGACAATTCGAGACTCAGTTGTACTTACGGATTAACCAAGGAGATACACAGCTTTACAACTGGACTCTCGAGCAACTTGTTGCCCTCCAAGGTTGCTTGACTGATCGCCAAACTCTTGTCGAACTATTCGAGTCCTTCAGCACCCGACTCAAGACTGAACTGGATAATGCACCCTGCGTTAATACAAATAGATTCACTCCTTGGGTGGGAGTGCAACCGCAACTATCATCTGTGCAACCACAGCAATTACCAGGAAGCTAATATCTGGATGATAATGTCCGATTAGACTGTTTACATAATCATCCCTTACTTTGAGCTTTTCCAATTGCACAAGTCAAAAGTCATAAGTAAAACAGACTTTATAGCAGGAGGCAGGAGGCAGAAGGCAGAAGGCAGGAGGTAAAACATTACTGTTCCTAACATCCAGGCTTGTC
The DNA here is from genome assembly GCA_029379225.1 of Nostoc sp. S4. GTDB lineage: Bacteria > Cyanobacteriota > Cyanobacteriia > Cyanobacteriales > Nostocaceae > Nostoc. The sequence goes on from JAQYWR010000047.1 coordinate 64,026, forward strand.
ATTATGTCCTAACCTTTAATTTGCTTGCTTTATAGTTGGTTTTGAGACTTACTACACTGTTAAGACAAGGGGCTTAAGTCCCTTGTCGATTAATTCATATGGTACAAAAGCTGTGAATACAATTCTTTTGACTGCTGTTATAATTGCCCAGCATTAAGTTTGGTCTAATAATTATTGTTTAATTTAAGATAAATCAAAAATAGTGCCACCGCCTAGGGACGATGACACTATTGTCTTGATTTAATTCCAAAATAAAATAATTAAAAGGATTTCCTAAATCTTCATTCGTAGATTGACCGCAATTCTATTTTTAGAGAGCGCTGCGACGAGTAAATAAATTCCATAGGAAAACTGCGACAATTGCACCGAGTACTGCCACTGCAATACCTGGGATGCTGAGAGTAGGAGCCGCTAGAGTTAAGGTTCCGGTACTAAAGAATATACCTAAGCTACCACCAACGAATGCACCGATAATTCCTAATATAATTGTCCCCAAAATTCCGCCACCTTGATGACCAGGGTAGATAGCCTTAGCGATCGCGCCAGCAATTAGACCTAAAACAATCCAAGCAAGAATATTCATTGTTTTTAACCCGATAAACATTTTTTACTTACAATTTTATATTAGCAATCTTAATCTTTTTACTCCATCCATCATCAGAATTAATTATTTATATCCATAAGGAGTAGTTGAATTAGTACTACTTTTTTATCTATCCACCTATTTAAATAGATAATCAAGCAAAAAAAAGCTCCTAGTAGGTCTTTAACTGGGAGCTATCAAACTATTGCTTGGTAATTGCAGTATATGCATTTTCGTTTAGCTATCTCCTCTACTATAAGTGTCATTTGTCCTCTCCTCCCTGAGCTACTGCTCGACTAGTAGAGCACAGTCGAAATAAACAGATTATTCAAAATCTCACATCTTGCACCTAACCGAATAAACCCGTAAAAAGTAAATAAAAAGCGCAAA
>JAQYWR010000091.1 GCA_029379225.1 Nostoc sp. S4
GAAAACCAAATAACCAAAATTCCAGAATCGATAGGACAATTAAGCAATCTGACCGAGCTTGTCCTCCATAAAAACCAAATAAGCGAAATTCCAGAATCGATAGGACAATTAAGCAATCTGAGCAAACTTTATCTCTACGAAAATCAAATAAGCGAAATTTCAGAATGGATAGGACAATTAAGCAATCTGACTCTACTTAGCCTCTACGAAAACCAAATAAGCGAAATTTCAGAATCGATAGGACAATTAAGCAATCTGACTCTATTTAGCCTCGATAATAACCAAATAAGCAAAATTCCAGAATCGATAGGACAATTAAGCAATCTGACTCTATTTAGCCTCAGTAATAACCAAATAAGCGAAATTTCAGAATCGATAGGACAATTAAAAAATCTGAGCAAACTTTATCTCTACGAAAACCAAATAAGCGAAATTTCAGAATGGATAGGACAATTAAGCAATCTGACTCTGCTTTCCCTCCACAATAACCAAATAAGCGAAATTCCAGAATCAATAGGACACTTAAGTAATCTGACTCTGCTTTACCTCAATAATAACGAAATAAGCAAAATTCCAGAATCGATAGGACACTTAAGTAATCTGACCGAGCTTAACCTCAGTAATAACGAAATAAGCGAAATTCCAGAATGGATAGGACAATTAAGCAATCTGACTCTGCTTTCCCTCCACAATAACGAAATAAGCGAAATTCCAGAATCGATAGGACACTTAAGTAATCTGACTCTGCTTTCCCTCCACAATAACCAAATAAGCGAAATTCCAGAATCGATAGGACACTTAAGTAATCTGACCAGGCTTGAACTCGATAATAACCAAATAAGCGAAATTTTAGAATCGATAGGACAATTAAGCAATCTGACTCTGCTTTTCCTCCACAATAACCAAATAAGCGAAATTCCAGAATCGATAGGACAATTAAGCAATCTGACCCAGCTTTACCTCGATAATAACCAAATAAGCGAAATTCCAGAATCGATAGGACAATTAAGTAATCTGACTAGGCTTGACTTCGATAATAACCAAATAAGCGAAATTCCAGAATTAGTAGGGCAATTAAGTAATCTGACCAAGCTTTATCTCCACAAAAACCGAATAACTGAAATTCCAGAATCCATAGGACAATTAAGCAATCTGACCAAGCTTCACCTCGGTAATAACCAAATAACCGAAATTCCAGAATGGATAGGACAATTAAGCAATCTGACCGAGCTTTACCTCTACAAGAATCAAATAACCGAAATTCCAGAATCCATAGGACAATTAAGTAATCTGACCGAGCTTTACCTCGACGAAAATCAAATAACCGAAATTCCAGAATATCTGGAAAAATTGCCAAATCTTCAAAAATTAGACTTGCGGCGAAATCCTCTACCTGTTTCCCCAGAAATTCTAGGTTTGCCGGACTTAGCTCAAGACCCTGGTTCTATCCAAGAAATATTTAACTATTGTCGCCAACTTCGTAGCAATGAAGTTCGCCCTTTGAACGAAGCGAAGTTATTATTAGTTGGTCAAGGTAGTGTTGGTAAGACCTCTTTAGTCAATCGTCTGATTGATAATACCTTCAACCCCAATCAGTCTAAAACCGATGGTCTCGGTGTCACCAACTGGACTATCCATGTTAACAGTAAAGATGTACGCCTTAACGTTTGGGATTTTGGCGGACAGGAAGTTTACCACGCCACCCACCAGTTCTTTCTTACCAAACGAAGTCTCTATCTTTTAGTGTGTAATTGTCGTATTAGCGAAGAGGAAAACCGTCTTGAATACTGGCTGAAACTGATTGAAACCTTCGGCGGTCAGTCGCCTGTAATTATTGTGGGAAACAAAAAAGATGAACAACCTTTAGACATCAACACTAAAGCATTACGCGAAAAATATCCTAATATCAAAGCCATCATCGAAACCTCGTGTGAAAACAACGAAGGTATTGATGAACTCTGCCAAGCTATTACCCGCGAAGTTGGAGAAATGAAGGAGGTATACGATTTGCTGCCTCTTTCGTGGTTTGAGGTTAAAGAATCCCTGGAAAAGATGAATGAGGACTTCATTAGTTACGTTCAATATACCTCTATTTGTCAAGGGAAAAATATTTCTGAAGAACGCAATCAAGAACAACTCATCGACCTGCTACATCGGCTTGGCTTAGTGCTTCACTTCCACGACCACCCCATTCTTCAATCCACCAACGTCCTTAACCCTGATTGGGTTACTGAAGGTATTTACGCTTTACTCAGCGATGAAACACTAAAAACTAAAACTAAAGGCATCGTCACCTACGATGATACCAACCGTATTCTTAACCTAAAACGCTACCCCCAAAAGCGTCACTGCTTCCTGACTGAGTTGATGAAAGAATTTCAGATTTGCTTTCAGCTTCCTGACTGCCCTAAACCAAAATTTCTAATTCCTGGACTCTTACCCAAAGATGAACCCAGCGATACGAATCTTACAGGCAACACTCTAGAATTCCAATATCACTATCGCGTTTTGCCAGAAAGCATTATGTCTCGCTTCATCGTTCTCGCCCACGAAAAAATTCACAATCAAATCTACTGGCGCAGTGGCGTAATGCTGGCGTATGTTGAAAGCAAAGAAACCTACAACGTTGCCCGCATCAAAGCTGATACTGAAGATAAGAAAATTTTCATCTCCATTGACGGTCGTGAAGCTACGCGGCGCTCATTTCTGTTAATGATTCGTGATGTATTCAACAAAATTCACAACACTTTCAGTAAACCTGAAATCAGTGAGTGGGTTCCTGTTCCCGGCTATCCTGACCACCCACCCCTCGACTATCAAGAACTACTTGGGCTAGAAGCAATGGGAGAAATAGAATATCCTATTGGTAAACTGCGAATCAAGGTCAATTTGCGTCAACTTCTAGATGGTTATGAACCAATGGAAATGCGACAAAAACGCCGAAAAAGAGATGGTGATTCAGCTGATATAGAGATGCCAGAAAGAGAATTTGAATTGAATGATAAGCTACAGATAGTTAACAATATATATAACACTAATAATCAAGGAGATTATAGACCTATGAGTGATATTACAAATAATAATCAAAGTGCAAATATCGCTAATTTTGTTAATCAAGCGAAAGATAATGCTCAAATCACGGCATCTAACTTTAACCAAACCAGTGGTGCCAGTACTGCTGAACTTCTGCAAATTATCACAACTATGCGTCAAACAGCCGCACAATTTCCAAAAAACATTCAAGACGAAATAATTGTTGACATTGATGATGTAGAGCAAGAAATTAACAAGCCTGAAAATCAACGAAATGGAACCCGTTTGAAAAAGCGTCTACTCGCTTTGGCGGCAGTTGGTACAATGATTGCCACTCCGATTGCGGGGATTATTGATTTTACTAATAACGCTCTAGATTTAGGAAGCAAATTAGGAATTGAACTTCAGCTTCCCTCTGTTCCCTGATAGGTTGCTCACGCTTTTGCATCGCACCAACAATAATGGGATGCGATCGCCTTTATTACAAGTAAGGCTGTTTTTTGAAAAACCTGTAAAACACCATCTCCCTCATCCTCCACTGCTTACTCACCTATCTCAAGCAATTTCGCCATCGCCAACCGTTGCAATTTTCCAGTTGCACCACGGGGTAGTTGCTCTAAAATATGAATTTGCTTAGGGACTTTGAAGTTTGCCAGCATACTTAAACAGTGAGCTAAAAGTTCTTTTTCGCTAGCTTCTGCTTTCAGGACAACAGCTGCATGAATGTCTTCTCCTAAAGATTTGTGGGGAACAGCAAAGGCTAAAGCTTCAGCGACGGCCGGATGGCGCAGCAAAATATCATCTACTTCTAAGGGAGAAATTTTTTCCCCGCCTCGGTTAATCAATTCTTTTATCCGTCCAGTCAAGCGAAGATAGCCATTTTCATCGAGTGTGCCTTGATCCCCTGTGCGAAACCAACCATTTACAAAAGCAGTGGCGTTGGCTTCTGGGTTATTTTCGTAGCCGTCAATGACATTTGGTGCTTTTACCACCACCTCACCCAAACTTCCTTGGGGTAGCAAGTTACCTTCCGAGTCCATAATGCCGACTTCTACGCCGAAGCCATAACCAACAGTACCCGGTTTGCGGACTTTTGGCGGTAGGGGGTTAGTAGTCATTAGGTGGGATGCTTCAGTCATGCTGTAAGATTCCACGACAGGAGCATTGAGAGTTGCCTCCAGTTGTTCAATGATAATTGGCGGTAAAGAAGCACTACTAGAGCGAATAAAACGGAAGCGATTCGCTTTGACAATTTCTGTATTGCGGCTAGCGCGTGCCAAAATTGTCTGGTGCATCGTTGGTGCTGCGGAGTACCAAGTAGGTTTATAGGTTTCTACTAGTTTCCAAAACTCTAGGGCATTAAAACCATTGGGACAAACTAGTGTACCGCCAGACCCCAGAGTTGCTAACAAACAGCCTACCAAGCCGTGAACGTGAAATAGGGGCATTAAGCAAAGTGTAGTGTCAGCTGCCGTGAGTGAATAAGCACCAATAATGTTGTTCGCAGAAGCAATCAGGTTACGATGACGAATCGGCACCCGCTTGGGACGACTCGTGGTGCCGCTGGTGTGGAGAATCATCGCTATATCGTCAGAGAAAGGTGGGAGAGGTGGGGAGGTGGGGAGATGGGGGGATGAGGGAGCAAGTAATTCTTCTTTCTCCCCATCTCCCCATCCCTTTATCCTTCCATCCTCTTCCCCAGTCGCCAGTTCAAAACTCAAAGTCCCGTCAGTATTGACCTTGGCATTAATCAGCATCATATCGGGTGTGAGGGCGGTAATGGCTGCTTCTGGTTCTTCAGACAGCGTAATCAATGCTTTTGCTTGGGTATCTGCATAGTAGAAGGCAAATTCTTCTTGCTTATATTTGGGATTCAAAGGTGCAGCGATGCCAGATAAAGCAGCAGCCAAAAAAGTAATTGCCATTGGTGAACCATTAGTCATGGCAATGGCAATGCGATCGCTCTTTTGTAATCCAAAGCTGTGGAGTTGAGATACCAGCCCAGTAACATTTTCGCGCAATTGCTTGTAGGTTAGCGATCGCCCCTCAGGGGTAACTAGGGCTAAATCATTGTCTTCTCCTGCTAAAAGCTCAAATAAATTCATTTAAAAACCTCCAAAACGGATTGGGTACTAGGGATTGAGGATTGGGTATTGGGTATTGAGTATTGTGGACTGGGAAAGAATTATTTTAATCGTTCCTCAGTTCCTAATCCCCATTACCCCTTATCCCCAGAGGGGACCCCACCTTCCCCAGTCCCCAAAAATTAAGAGCTAAAATTAAGTAAATATTGTGTCTGTCGCTACTAACAATTAAAAAAAGTTTTTTCAGCAGCTGAACCAAATCGATAAATATGGATCGTCGGAAATTTCTCAACTATGTTACTTTAGCAGGATCTAGCTTTGCCTTAACTAGTTGTATTCAAGGCAGAAATTCCAATTCACCTAGTGAAGTATCTTCTTTAGCATCGCCTGTGGTAATAAATGAACCTCTGAAAGTGGGATTTGTTTATCACAGACCTGTGGGTGATTTTGGCTGGACTTATGCTCATGATTTAGGTCGCAGACACATGGAAGCCAATCTTCAAGATAAGGTAAAAACTACCTTTGTGGAAAATGTCAATGAAAGTGCTGATGCTGAAAGAGTAATTCGCCAACTAGCATTGGATGGTAACAAGTTGATTTTTATAACTTCATTTGGCTACATAAACCCAACAATGAAAGTTGCAAAAAAGTTTCCTGATATTATCTTTGAACAATGTACGGGATATAAACGTGCTGCTAATGTTGGCACTTATTTAGGACGTTTTGAAGAACCGCGTTACTTAACTGGCATGATTGCTGGCAAGATGACAAAATCAAATGTAATTGGTTTTATTGGGTCATACTCAATTCCTGAAGTAATTCGGGGAATCAATGCGTTCACTCAAGGAGTGCGACTAACAAATCCCCAGGCAAAAGTTAAGATACTTTGGGTGCAAACTTGGTACGATCCAGCTAAAGAAAAAGAAGCTGCTCAAGCTTTGGTCAATTTAGGTGCGGATGTGCTGACGCAGCATACTGACTCTAGTGCTGTTGTACAATTTGCTGAAGAAAAAGGCATTTATGCTTTTGGCTATAACACTGACATGAGCAAGTTTGGTCAAAAAGCTCACCTGACATCAGCTATTAATAAATGGGGCAAATTCTATACAGATAAGGCCTTGGCTGTAATGACTAATACTTGGAAATCTCAAGATGTTTGGGATGGTATTGGTCAAGAAATGGTAGATATTTCTCCGATGAATCTGGTGATTCCGGCTGATGTGCAACAACTGGTGAATGCGAAGCGCGATGAGTTTATTCAAGGTACTGCACATCCTTTTGATGGGCCGGTGAAAGACCAAAAAGGGGTAGTGCGAGTGCTAAAGGGTAAGGTGTTGGACGATCGAGCACAACTGATGATGGATTGGTATGTTGAGGGAATTGAAGGGTCAATTTCTAAGTAGAAATTATAGTCAGCAATTCAATTTCAGATTTAATTAAGTTGAGCTACTTAGCAGTATTTTTATTTTAGTTATATTACTATTCAGTATATCTAGGGTATAAGTTTAAGTTTATCTGGTTTAACGCTTAACCCAAGCGTATTGCATACGGAACTAGGTATGGTAGTATTTTTAAATTGTACTCAATTTAATTGGGAATTGTTCGCTTAAAGATATCATTTTCAGAAAACTTTGATATCTACCCAACATACTGAATTATCTCTATCTTTAGTATTTTTTTTAATCCATTGAACTCACGTAGTATTAATCCAGAGATTTTTTCCAGATGAGTTTGTTTGAGGCCAAGCAGCGATTCTGACGAAAGATGCATCTGATACTAAACAAAATATCAAACATCTAGAAAACTTAGTGCGGCAAAGTTGGAGTTTTTGGGCTTTCTCAAGCTCAGGGACTGAGATTAAAAAATTGTGCAGTCTGTAAATTTAGTTGCTCGGCATTTTGTTTTAAGTAGGTCGGTATAAATATTTATGGTTGGGATAAGGCAGGAGGCAGAAGGCAGCTATGCTCAAGGTAAGAGGGTTTAAGCGAATTTAATTTTTCTTAACATAGTTTTGTTTTTCCATACCGTTCTACTGATGTCAAAACATTATTATCTACTTAAATATTTAAACCGATCGCTCCCAAATCCAGTATTAGTAATCATACTAATGCTCACAGCATTGACGAGTGCTTGTCAAAAAACTAATCCGGCAGCAAATGCTGCCAGCCCGCCACCATTGCCGGTGAAACTTCAGAAAATTAACGCAACCACAATCGAAGAAAGTTCCAAATTTGTCGGCTCGTTAGAAGCGCAGCAAAAAGTGACGCTACAGCCCCAAACTCAGGGACGAATCGAATCGATTCTCGTGTCGAGTGGTCAGCGAGTGCAGCAAGGTACACAGATCGCCTCCTTGAGTTTGGATCAAACTCAGGCTAATGTCGCCAGTTCCATCGCTGCGGCGAGTTCTGCCCAAGCCGCATTAGGAACGGCTCAAGCAGAACTTCAACAAGCCCAAGCCCAGCGAACTAAAGCAGCCGCCAATGTTGAGCTGCAACGGACACAATTCAATCGTAATCAACAGTTAGTCAACGAAGGAGCCATAGCCAGACAAGAGTTAGACATTGCCAGAAATAATTTACAAGCGGCGATCGCAGACTTGCAAGCCGCAAACAAACAAGTTGCTGCATCACGTGCGGCCATTCGGCAAGCACAGGCAAATGTACGCCAAGCCCAAGCCAGCACGGCTGCCTCACAAGTCAACCTTAATTTCAAACGAGTGGTAGCACCGATTACTGGTGTAGTCGGTTATTTTCCAGTGAAAGTAGGAGATTATGTCAACACTGGACAAACCATTACCACAATCACACAAAACGATTCGCTAGATCTCAATCTTTCTGTACCCTCAAATCGATTGAATCAACTGCGAACCGGATTGCCCGTTCAATTGCTCGATCCTACCACACAACGACTGATTGGCACGGGCGCGGTCAACTTCATTTCTCCCTCAGTCAGTTCCGATCAGCAGTCAATTTTGAGCAAGGCACGCTTTCGGAATTCACAAGGGCGATTGCGCGATGGGCAATACGTTCAAGCTCGGGTGATTTGGAATCAACAACCAGGTATCTTAATTCCCACCGCCGCAATTTATCGCAATGCCGGACAAAATTTTGTGTATGTCACCGAAAACAAAACCGTAAACGGCAAACAACAGCAAATTGTGCATCAGCGTTTAGTGCGCCTTGGTGACATTCAAGGCACAAACTATCAAGTCCTCTCAGGACTAAAATCCGGCGAAACGATCGTAACTGCTGGCATTCTCAAACTTAGAGAAGGCGCACCAATTCAACCGCAATCCTAAATCCAGGACATCTGATAATGTCGATCGCTAACACCTTCATCAAACGCCCAGTATTAGCTACCGTTTGTACCTTAGTGATTCTGATTTTGGGGGGAGTGTGTATTCCGCTACTGCCGCTCAATTACTTGCCAGATATTGCGCCGATTCGCGTTCAAGTCTCAGCCACCTATACTGGGGCAGATGTGGAAACCGTAGAAACTGCCGTGACAACGACACTGGAGCGACAGATTAACGGTGTTGAGGGAATGCAGTACATGACCTCGAACAGTTCCGCAGGTAGTAGCCAAATTTCAGTGTATTTCGGGTCACAGACGGATAAAAATATTGACCAAGTGAACGTGCAGAATCGCATTGCCCGTGCGACACCTCGCTTGCCAACGACCGTGCAACAATTCGGTGTGACAGCGCAAACGTCTTCAACCAGCATTTTATTAGTGTACGCGCTTTATCCCCAAAATAATGAGTATGACGCGCTGTTTATTAGTAACTATATTGACCTCAATTTGCGGGATCAACTGCTGAGAACACCGGGAGTTGGCGATATCACAATTTTTGGTGAAAAAGAGTATGCGATGCGCTTGTGGCTCGATCCAAATGCCCTGGCGAGTCGGCAATTAACCGTGACAGATGTGGCAACAGCACTGCGATCGCAAAATATTCTCGCCGGAGCCGGAACGTTGGGTCAACAGCCTGTGCCTCCAGGTCAAAGTTATGAAATTCCGCTGCGAGTCAATGGTCAGTTCAAAGATGCATCAGGATTTGAGAATCTCGTCATTAAAGCCGGAAGTGATGGTAACTTAATTAAACTCAAAGATGTCGGTCATGCCGAACTCGGCTCGGAGACTTACGCTAGTAATGCCAGAAATAATGGCAAGCCAGCGATCGGCATCGCAATTTATCAGTTACCAGGTAGTAATGCGCTGGATGTGGCGAAAAACGTTGAAGCGCAAATGAATGACCTGATGAAAGAGTTTCCGCCGGGATTACAAGCCAAGATTGTTTACGATACCGTTGGGTTTGTGCAAGCGTCACTCGAAGAAGTGGTAAAAACGCTTGTGGAAGCGATCGCACTGGTCGTCCTGGTGATTTTTCTGTTTCTCCAAGACTGGCGAGCAACAATTATTCCGATTATTGCGATTCCGGTTTCGCTGATTGGCGCATTAGCATTTGCTTACGCGTTTCGATTCTCGTTAAACAACTTGACCTTATTTGGTTTAATTTTGGCGACAGGATTAGTCGTAGATGATGCAATTATCGTCGTCGAGGCAGTCGCCCGCAAGATAGAACAGGGAGTGCGACCGTTTCAAGCGTCAATCGAGGCAATGGACGAACTTACTGGAGCAGTGCTGGCAACGTCGCTGGTGTTGATGGCGGTGTTTGTTCCAGTAGCCTTTTTTCCGGGTTCGACTGGGAGAATGTATCAGCAGTTCGCGTTAGTAATTGCCTTTTCGATCGCGATTTCAGCGTTTAATGCGCTTTCATTCAGTCCCAGTATGTCTGCGATTTTGCTGCGTCCGCCACGACCCAAACGCGGCGCGCTTGGCTGGTTTTTTAACAAATTTAATCAAATTTTGGCATGGATCATTCAACGATATCTAGCGATCGTCAATTTTCTGATTCGCGTTCGTTACGTTGTGATTGGATTGTTTGTGGTCGGTTTAGCTGCGACTTATTTTATGTTCACCCATGTTCCCACCGGATTTGTTCCGAGTGAAGACCAGGGCATTTTGTTAGGCATTATTCAAGCCCCGGATGGAGTTGCTCTCGGCTATACCGATCGAGTCCTCGAAAAAGTTGAACAAATTCTCCAAAAAGAACCAGAATTTAATAATATTTTTGTGACTTCAGGATTTGGGTTTGCAGGCAGTGGGTCAAATCGCGGTGTGTTCTTTGCTCAACTCAAGCCGTGGGAAGATCGCAGCAAATCCGATCAAAGTGCGTCTGCAATTTTGACCCGAATTAATGGCGGATTTCAAGGGATTCCCGAAGCCGTAATCACCGCAGTCAGTCCCCCACCGATTCAAGGCTTTAGTACGTTAGGTGGATTTGAGTTGCAGCTTGAAGACCGCACCAACGGGCGACTGACAATCGATGATTTTTTCGCTAATGCCCAAGCGATTATCGCGCAAGCGAATCAACAACCAGCCCTTAAAGGCGCTGTGTTTACCCAGTTCACCGCCAATACCCCACAGTTTCAAATCGACTTCGATCGCGATCGCCTCGAAGCACTCAACGTCAATTTTCAGGATGCTGTTAGTACACTTGGAACCGCCATTGGTTCGCAGTATGTCAATGATTTTATCCTTGGACAGCAGAGCTATCGCGTTTATGTTCAGGCAGACGGCAACTATCGGCGATCGCCGAATGATATTCGTCAGCTTTATGTGCGATCGACAAATAACCAAATGGTGCGATTGAGCGAGGTTGCAACACTGACGCCAATTACAGGCCCATCTGTAATTAATCACTATAATGGCTTCCGCGCCATCGATTTGCAAGGCAGAGAAGCATCGGGTTACAGCAGTGGACAAGCAATTCAAGCAATGCAGCAAGCGGTGAACACCACAGCAATCTCAGGTGTTGGCAGTGACTGGATCGGAACTGCCCGCGAAGAATTAAGTGCAGGTAACTTGGGCATTCTGATTTTTGGCTTCGGGATCATTATGGTGTTTCTCACACTTGCCGCTCAGTATGAAAGTTATATCGATCCCACGATTATTTTGTTGACCGTACCGTTAGCGTTGTTAGGTGCGTTGAGTGCGCTAGCCTTGCGCGGTTTGGTAAACGATGTCTACGCAAATGTGGCATTGGTAATGCTGATCGGACTCGCCTCGAAAAACGCCATTTTGATCGTCGAGTTTGCTAACCAAGCTTATGAAGGGGGTATGGCAATTCCACAGGCAGCCTTAACCGCAGCCGAAGAACGGTTTCGACCAATTGTCATGACTTCGAGTGCGGCATTACTGGGATTTTTCCCTCTGGTAATCGCCACCGGAGCGGGTTCTGCCTCGCGCTGGTCTTTGGGAACGGCTTTGTTTGGCGGGTTACTCGTGGCAACGATTTTAAGTTTGCTCTTTGTTCCAGTGCTGTATGTAATCATTAAGACTTTGGAAGATCGCTTCTTGAAACATAAACCTACTAATCGCTCTCAACCACCATCTCCAGATGGAAACGAAGATGAACAATCAAAAGCGATGCCTTCTCGTGTTGGAGACGCTTCTCCTGACGGAGACGCTTCTCCTGACGGAGACGCTTCGCGAACGCCAACGCCAACGTCTTCTCCTTCTCCTATCGGAGACGCTGCGCGAACGGAGACGCTAACGCCAACGACGAATGCTCATCAACATTCATCTGTCATTATCAAGCAAAACACTGATGAGAACAGATCCAATGAATCGAGTGATTGAAATAGGAAATAGGGAATAGGGAATAGGGAATTGGGGATTGGGCACAAGAGCAAAGGGGAAAGACTTAATACAACTTATCCCCTACCCCTCTGCTCCCCTGCCCCTCTGCCTCCTCTGCCCAACTCTGCTTTCTATTACAAGAGATAAAGATTAAGTTACAACTTTGGAAACCGCTGAGACAATGTAGAGTATCTTCTGATTATTTAGCAAATTTATAAGCATTGGAGCGAGGCAAATGAACGCTAAATTAATCGCTTTCTCTGGCTTGGTGACAGCATGTGTGGGTGCAGGAATTGGTTTTATTACTGCGAGTTTACTTCCTTGCCCTTACACCAGTCAAATGTATCAAAATTTGGAGCAAAAATACGCTCTTGTCGGTGCAGTTGCTGGCTTGCTGATTGGTTCTAGTCAAGAAATGATTCGAGAACTCAAGCAAGAGCGGGATGCAGAAGAAGATTTGCTGCGGGATTTAAACAAAGCTATTTACTCAAGTACAGATAAAGAAAATTATTGATCTGTTAGTGTAAAACATCGTTCTTTCAAAAGACTTCCTTACACAACAATACCCTACTGCGGAGGAAGGGCCAGACTCTTGGTGTCCAGATTGAGGCACGTGCCATCTATGCTCCCAACGCTTGAGGAATTCTTACCCTCTTTTGTGTGTCCACCCGATTACGCTAAAGTTGCAAATAACTGTGCATCTAGAGGCAAGAGGAAAAAGTCATGAAAGCAGTCTTGATGACAGCAGCTGGCAGTCCGGAAGTTCTGCAAGTACAAGAAGTGCCAAACCCTGGTGTTCCCGTAGGAAATACTGAACTTTTAATCCGCTTAGTGGCGGCTGGTATGAACCCTATTGATACCAAACTTCGTAGCCGAGGTACTTTTTACCCCGATCGCCTGCCAACAGTTTTAGGATGTGATGGTGCAGGTATTGTGGAAGCTGTAGGTGCTAGCGTGCAACGTTTTCGCTCCGGCGACGAGGTATATTTTTGCTATGGCGGTTTGGGCGCAGATCGAGGCAATTATGCCGAATTTACCGTTGTGGATGAGCGGTTTGTAGCACGTAAACCTGCGTCTATCTCCTTTGCCGAAGCAGCAGCAGCACCTTTAGTCTTAATCACAGCTTGGGAAGCTTTATACGAACGGGGAAGATTGACACCTGGAGAACGAGTTTTGATTCATGCCGGTGCTGGTGGTGTCGGGCATGTAGCAATTCAATTGGCGAAAATTAAAGGTGCTACTGTTTCTACCACAGTGGGTTCTGAGGAAAAAGCTAATTTCGTCAAACAATTAGGTGCTGACCATGCAATTTTATACAAACAAACTGACTTTGTGCAAGCGGTATTAGATTGGACTAACGGCGAAGGCGTAGAGTTAGCTTTTGATACCGTAGGTGGCGAAACTTTTCATAAAACTTTTCCTGCAGTACGAGTATATGGTGATATTGTGACGATTCTGGAACCAGATGCCAATACTGTTTGGAAAACTGCTAGATTACGTAATCTCCGCATTGGGTTAGAATTAATGCTCGCACCAGCATTGCTAGGATTATCAGAAAGTCTCCAGCATCATGCAGAAATTCTCGAACAATCTGCCACTTGGATCGACGAAGGTAAGTTAAAAATTCATGTTAGTCACAAGTTTCCTTTAGAAGAAGCCACTAAAGCCCACCAATTACTTGAAAGTGGGTCTGTAACAGGTAAAATTGTTTTGCTAATTAGAGACCATTTATAAAGTAAATCTTTAGACAACAAGACGGCGTAACATAATACGA
>JAQYWR010000048.1 GCA_029379225.1 Nostoc sp. S4
ACCCTTGCACGTAGTTGCGGTTTTGACATTCATACTTCCAGGTGCAAGATGTGAGGATAGCAGTCTACCGTCACTAGTATTAAGTAGTCCAGATTTAAACAAAGTTCAGTTGAGCATTCAGTGCATTTGTCTCCTTGGCGATAGCCTGTAGCAAGTCTTCCGGGTGACGCTCCTGTGTCGAATAGAGCTGCGCTAACAGATGTCTGACGGCAAGCCACTTCATGTCTACGGCAAAAGCCACCGCTCTGACGTCAGTTGCTTCAATTCAGAAAACCCGCAAGGGCGCACCGACTAGAATTTTTGCTGCGTCGCTACTGCTTCGCTAACAGCATTTGCTCATAGGGAAACCGCCTTTTATGCTTTTACTCAAACATTCACAACGTTTATAAATTCGTTGATTGTGGATAAAAGATACTAAAACTTAGGCATTGAAGAAAAAATATCAAATCTAGGTTTTATAAGTGCTGAAATAACCTATTTCCTTAATAAACACAATAATTAATTTTTCCAGACTATAAGTTATATTTAATATCCATTCCTACCTTTAAAATTAAATTTAATCACCAAAATAATATTACATATACCACATGTAAATAGTTTAAATTTCATGTTGGCCAAATTAAGAAAAAAGGCTAATAAGCCCTTTTTTTAAACCATCTCTATAATTCCGAAAATATAGTAAATTTTTTAATCTTTCCATAATCTAACCATGATTTGAATTTTACCTTAACATTCTACTGTTAAATTCGTTGCAAGAGTCTGACAGCTATTAATCATAGCAGTCCTAAAAAAATTGTGAAATTTTTACTTTGTTTGTGTCGTGCCTTCACTGTAGCTGATAGCAGAATGGCACACGTCTACATCAAAGAAAGTGATGTTCATATTATTTGCTCTAAATTTTTCACAAGTTTGTGCAAACTCGTGATTTATAAATAACTTTTTTAGTACCAAATTGTTGGGCTTCAGAAAAGCTTATTTTTAATCACTAGTTTGACAATTCATTTTGGTTTTTCAGGGTCTTCATCTCTAAATTAATTTTAAGGAGCTTGACATGGCTTTTTATCGCCAATCGAATAATTTGACAAGTTCAATTTCTCTACTTGCCATAACAATTGGTTTAGTAGTAGCTCAATCTGTTACTCATAAATCTTTAGCTCAGACCTCCACCACTCCTCCCCCTACTGGAGTTACCTCGATAAATGGTTTAGGTGCAAGTACTGTAAATACTTTGTTTGTAGGTACAGGAGCAACTAATTCCTATCCTTTTGGCTCAAAAGGCTCATGGTTTAACGTTTTCGGGGTTGGAAATCCTACATCCCTTAATGCTGATGTACCCCCAGCTTTCCTCAATTACCCAAACGGAACTTATGGCCCAGTCGTTAATAACGACACATTCAGATACGCTTCAGTTGGTAGCGGTGCAGGCATAACAGCTTTTTTCAGTCAAACTCCACCACCAGCATCACCTGGTCCTACCATCTTAGCCCCAGTCTCTTTTGCAGCTAGTGATGACCCTTTAGCAGGAACACAAATAGAACAAACAGTTACTACCGGTACTGGAAAGCCCAATAGCGGAAAGGCCATTCAAGTACCTGTAGTAGGTGTCGGAATCACCTTATCTTATAACAGTAGTGGTCTTACCATACCAGCAGGTGGACTTAAGCTTTCGCGAAAGAGTTACTGTGGTATTTTGAATGGTGCCATAGTAAATTGGAATGATGCCAGCATTAAAGCAGATAACGGTGGCGCAGTAATTGCAGCTAATTTACCCATCAAAGTTGTACGTCGTAGCGACAATAGTGGTAGTACTTTCGTTTTAAGCACCCATCTAAATACTGCATGTCAGACTGCTGCAACTAAAGGTCTTCCAGCAGCTAATGTATGGAATAGAGGAGTCGGTAGCATAAGTACTTCAGGTACTGTACCTCCAACACCACCAGCCAATACAGTTGTTTGGCCAGCAAGTTTCTTATCTGCCACAGGAGGTGGAGGTGTAGCCACTGCGATTAAAAATAATTCTGGTGCAATTGGTTATGTAGATAGTGCTACACGTTTAGCTAACAGTCTACCTGCCGCACTCTTACAGAACAAAGCAAATGCATACGTTGGTCCTACAACAACTGGAATTCAAAACGCTTTGAGTGCTGGAACGGTTGTAAAATATGGTACTGCTCCCAATAACAGGCTGATTAGAATTGATGGTTTAGCCGACCCAACGCCTTCAACAGCCTATCCCATTTCCACAGCAACTTACACGCTGTTTTATGACGTATACGGAGGCACTAACGGCAATCTGATCGCAACTCATCTTAGAAGCTTTATCAACTGGGCTTTAGCAAATGCGACACAACCAGTTCCTCCCACCGCTAATTCCTCCAACCCCACTCCAGACCAGATAGCTACAGCTCGAGGATATGCTCCTCTTCCCAATAGCATCAAAACTGTGTCTAGAACTGTTGTGAATACTTGCGTAAATACTTTTACTGGTACTTCTCCTTGTACCCCTTAGGTTTCTAAATCGACCTAACAACCTATGCAAGAATTGAGCTATTGATTTAGTTGGCAGATCCTAACGACCATCAGCGGCGTTGCTGAATTTAAGTATGAAATTTTAAACTTCAAAGTTTTTAACTTTTGTTTTTAGCCTTTTGCGCGAAACAAAATTCATACTCTTAATCAGCAACGCCCTATTTCAGGATTCGCTAAAAATCTTGACAACTAAGCTATTACGTCTTTAAATTACACAATTACTTCCTAAGTTTATTGACTGCTGACGGTCAACAGTCAACAGGAAAAAAGGATTTGAGCTAACCAAAGGCAGTGCCCGCCTTGTTTCGATCGGATAATGCGATCGCTATCAATAACTTATTCTTCAGCTACTTTTTATTTAGTATAAATTAAAACAAGTTATTCAGCATATTTAGTTAATTAAAAGTTGCAATTGAATACAACTTTACTGTTCTTAGTAACCAAATGTCTACCGAGCAGAATAGTTAAAAAAGTTTAACCGTTAACTATGTTATCATTAAATATGTTGAGAAATATTTTCGGTCATGTTAGTGACTACATAGACGCCTCTCCGAATCTAAATCTCTGCAACCTTTGATTCTGGAGGTATTTTATGTCAGTAATTGACCTGAAAAATTTACTTTCGAGTATTCCGAAAATTGAAATTTTTAGCCAAGGAAACTGTACTGAAATATCTCTCGAAAAACTGACAAATATTACTGTCATAAATTTACATAAAGACAGTAAACTGTCTCAAAAATCCAGATAGCATACGGATACTAGTTGGACTTATATCAAAAGTGAGTTTTTTATGCCTACAAGTCCTTTGCGTGAAGAACCTCGTAATCAACGAGCGCCTGTCATTCGTACAAGTAACGAATTTATCCTCTTGGAATGGCTAAAGTCAAGTGGTCGTTTGATAGAGCGCGAGCATCAAGAATCTGACTATCTAGGTGAAATAGAAGAAATATCAGAAATGATAGATCTTGATGACATTCCTTACGATCATGATGATGACGATGTTGAGATGGATTTAGAAGCCTAGTTCTACTTGGGAGAATTTGTAATTCGTAATTAGCATATCTAAAGGTTTCATTTACTTGAATTACAGATAATTTGTAGGGTAGCGCAGAGTTGTGCTGCCCTTCTTTGCAAGCAAGAGCGCTTGATATCAATTATGTTCATTGTTCTATGGGACTGGTGTCAAAATAGCTTAAATTATTGCTTTTCGCATTGCGTCAGAACTGTTTGTTGAAGATGACTCATTCGTACCCAACCGATGAATTTGATGTTGCAGATTATTCTGGGGACTCGCTCACTAATTCAATCAACTCTTCTACTTGGCAGTTCAAAGCTTTGCAAAACCTAATAATTCTTTCAATATGATCTGTCCCAGTTCTACCACTTTCCCAGTTTTGAATAGTGCTTTCAGTCACGCCAACAAGACGCGATAACTCAAGCTGGGTTAGCCCTGCCTTTTCACGAAGCAAAGCAATCCTTGGTTTTGGCTTTTGTTTCACAGGTACAGCGCTTTTATTCCGATCTATAGTCGTATATCCTAGCACCAAAAAACTACTATTTAGAAAATTACTAAAAAATTTTAGCCTAAACTTTGAATGCTCTTAACTTATTTAGTAAAAATAATTTCTAGATAATATTTACTACTAATAGTAATTTTAACTAGATAACAGATAAAGTCCAAACATAAGTTTTTAAATTCTAATTTAGAATACTTTGATACCTAAATAAAAATGATTGCAATACATGGATTCATAAAACCTAGATAGACTAAGGCGATTCCCAATCTCAAATTTAAAATTTAAAATCTCAAACCCTATCATCTACTTAAGTAATAGATAAAATAATTGCCCATTACTAACTGTAACGCCAGCACGATCGCCTGCTATTTTACCAGTACCTAAAAAATAATCGACTCTACCTGCACCTTTAATCGCACCTCCGGTATCTTGGTCAAGAACATAGCGGCTTGTAATCCGTTCTTCCATGTTTCCGGTAGAATTAACAAAGGGAATAGCAGCACGAATCAACGCTAAAGCGCCAGGAGGCATTAGAGATTTATCTGTAGCGATAGAACGTTCTGCTGTTAGCGGTACATTGATAGAACCTTGGGCTGGTTCACCGTGGTTTTCTTGAAAAAAAACAAAGCTGCGATCGCGCGGAATATAAATATTTAATTCTTGGGGATGTTTTTGGAAATAGTCGAGAATAATTGGCATAGTTATACCTTCTAGCGGTAATTTGCCATCATTGACTAATTCTCGCCCAATGCTTTTGTAATTATAAGCAGTATTACCTGCATAACCTATGGTTGTTTGAGTCCCATCAGTTAGCTGAAGTCTGGCTGAACCTTCAATTTGAATTAGATATGGTTCGAGGCGATCGCGCAACCAAAACAATTCTAATCCTCGTAATTTCCCTTTTGCGCCTTGTAAACCATCTGCTCCTTCTAATTGTAAGCGTGTAGGATGAGGTTGAGACCAGGAGTTGAAATCAGGAGGTAATCGATAAACAGGATAACGATATTCTGCTGTGGGGACGCGACTGGCGGCGTAAAGCGGTTCGTAATAGGCGGTGAATAAAACCGTGCCTTTGTTATCTTTACCGACTGACTGATAATAAACAAATTCTCGTTCTATAGCTGTATGTAACTCGGTTGCTGAATTACTTTTTAATAAAATTTCGTGGAATCTTTGTAAACTTTTGAATACGCGATCGCGGTTAATTCCAGCCACTGGATACTTTTGGTAAGCAGTCGCAGCGGCTTCAGTTTGTAGGTATTGTAAACTGCGATCGACAGCTGTCAATAATGCCTTTTTATCTGGTATTCTTCCATAGATTACCTCATCTAAACAAGAAGTATCACTCTGACAACAAGTAACTGGTGTCCTTTTAATTAATACTGTTTTTTGCTTTTTTATAGGTATTTGTTTTTCATCTGTCAACGACACTGGGATTTCCCACTTTTTCACCCGACATTCTGGCGGACTGAGTTCCCGATTTACTAAAGATTGCATTCTCAATAAAGAGATTGACAGAACTGCAAGTACGCTGATAGCGATAAAGTTGTGAAACTTTCCTAACTCAGCAAATATCTTTTTCATGAAAAAATATTTAATAAAATTGAAAAATCAAAAAATTTTCTTGCTAATACGCCAGCAACTAATAGGTTGTTGCAAATTTTTTAGCAGTTCGTAGTTAGGACTTTAGTGCTGAAAAAATCAACGACTAAAGTCTTGACTATAAGTATATATAACCATCAAAATTAATCATATAGAACATTAGTGTTGATGGCTTGTGAAAGTTTGTATTTAGCAGTTCAACCAATGCTCTATACCCATTACCTATTCATTCATATTCCGGTAAGTAGCCACTGCTGAAGGTGATATTCGGTTCAAATATCGGAATATCCAGTATTTGAAAATGGTATCTAAAATTACTGGAAATGTAGCAATAAATAAGAAGATAAAATCTCGATTTGCTGGTAATCCCCAATGGCGGGATACACCTTCTAAAAGAACTTCCCAGCCGTGAGGAGAGTGGAATCCGACAAATATATCGGTAAACAAAATGATAATAAATGCCTTAGCACTGTCACTAAGTCCATAAACAATATGATCGAAGAAATCTTTTAGTACAGCAATAGAAGACTTGCTGGTGAGCAAAAGCCAGATAAAAGCAATCACAGAAAACATATCCGCAAAAACGTTTTTAATCGAATTAGAGCTTTCCTGGCGAAATTCTTCTGCAATCTCTGTCGCTTTTTCTTTTAGTTCTGTTTCTATCTTTTCAAGCGACAATGGAGGTGCATGATTAATCAGATTTTCAAACTTGATTCTTTCTTCAAATCTTTGTAATTCTGTCAGTGCTTCCTCTTCCATTTCATAATTTAGGAATACCTCAGTTTGTTCGCTAGTTCTAAATCTTTCCAAAGCTGGACCGACTATAAAAGCTTTCGCTATTTGATGCGTTAAAAGTGGTACTATTATTAAAAGTAAAAGAAATCTGATAGATATTATTGTTCTTCTTTGAGCTTGACGAAAACTCTGAATTACTTCTCCTTCAGAATTAGGGTCTAATTCAACTTGCAAACGATTGATAGTACTTAAAATTGAACGCGGTAAAACACCGGTTGTATCAGTTTTAGGCTTTGATTTTCTATCCGATTTTTTCTCTACATATTTAGTTGGGGGCTTAGGCGGTAAAGCTGAAGTAATTGCTGAGTCAGCTGGTGTACTGGGAGGTTTTACCACTACAACTCCAGAAGTTATTTGTTCGGGAGATATTGTGTATTTAGATATAACTCCATCGATAAAGTTGAGCCTTTCTAAAACGAAAGAAGCACTGAGGTATTCTATACCTGCTTTATCAGCAGCTTTTTGATCTTCTTCATTGAGAAACCAACGGCTTGCTCTAAACTCTGTAAGCCGCATCTTGGCAGTTTTTAATAGCTTGTTTAAGTCTGACTCAAAATAATCCATGACACTGTTACTGTACATGGCTGAGTTGATGTCTATTTTATTACCATTAAAATGCTTATCTTCTATTTCCTGAATCTTTAATGCTGCATCGTAAGCCTGATGTAAAGAACGTTCAGGAGTCAGTAAGTACCATCGATAAGCAGCAAGTAAGAAAGAATAGATTTTTTGGCTAAAAACAAAGTTTTTCATTGCAGACAATCATCCAGCATTATTTGGTGATTCTTAACCTTAAGTTAACGCACAAGGTATACTAGCAAATCTACAAGGAGAAAGTTCGTGGTTTCTCATTCGATTTGGATTGTAGGCACTAGCCGCAGTGGTAAGACAACTCGCTTAGTAAAGCAATTTTGTAGTTGGGTAGAACCTAAAAAACCGTATACCGACTCATTTTATACTAAAAAACAAGGACGCGAAAAAGGTGATAATGCCTCTAAATTTTTAGATCTTAAGCCAACAGATCCAGGAGTTTTAGTCTTAGCTGCCAATGATGATAATCGGCGAGAATTAGGTGATACAATTGTTACATCAACCGTAGGAAAATATCCGGTTCGGGCGAAGACACCGCTAGGTTTTTTTCAGGATGAGGTTATTTTATTTTGGCCATTGCTAATTAATTCATTGAACCTCAAGGCACAGTTTCCAGTACGATTGCGCCCAGAAACCGAACAAGAGTTAGCAATCAAATTGTGGCGTTCCCAATTAGACGAAGAAATTTTACGTCTTGCGGGTGTGAATGAGTCTCGTTTAGTGCGTCGCATCCTAGACTTATTCCAATTAGCAGCCTATAGTGGTACACCTTGCGAAGATATTGCCCAGATTTTGGCTAGAGGTTTGGCGGAAAATAGTACAAATTTAGAGCCAGAATTTTTGGCGTCTTTGCTGTTAGATTGGCGTAACTGGTGTTTAGAGAGGGGATTACTAACTTATGGGATTATTACTGAACTTTATAGTCAGCATTTATTAAGCGATCGCAATTACCAAAAGCACTTAACAAAACGCTATCAAGCAATACTCGCGGATGATGTGGATGATTATCCTGGCGTAGCCCGTTTATTATTTGAGTTGCTCTTAGACGAAGGTGCAGTTGGGGCGTTTAGTTACAATCCCGATGGCGCGGTGCGATTAGGATTGGGAGCAGACCCAAATTACCTCGAAGGATTAGCAGCGCGTTGTCGTGTAGAAACCTTGACCGGGCCGCCTCCAGAGTCCTTGGGACAACAACTGGCTACACAAATGGTGGAATTAGTCACAGAATCCATAATGCCATTGAGCTTACCAGAAATTGTCCACTCAATTCAAACCACTTCCCGCGCCCAATTATTGCGGCAAACAGCAGAAGTAATTGCCAATGCCATCCAATCACAGCAAGTAGAACCAGAAGAAATAGCGATTATAGCACCTGGTTTAGATGCGATCGCTCGTTATACCTTAGTAGAAATCCTGAGCAAACAAAACATCCAAATAGAATCGCTCAACGACCAACGCCCCTTAATTAGTTCGCCCGTAATTCGGGCATTGCTCACCATGCTCTCGCTAGTGTATCCCGGTTTGGGACGGCTAGTAGATCGGGATGCGGTAGCAGAAATGCTGGTTGTTTTGAGTAGAAAACAACCACCTGAAAGTACAGACGCGATGAATCGTGTCTCTACAGATATTGACCCAGTACGCGCTGGTTTAATCGCAGATTACTGCTTTGTACCCCACCCCGACCGCCCCAACTTGCTACCAGTCTCAGCCTTCGAGCGCTGGGATAGAATTGGCTATGCAGCTACCACAGCCTATAACGAAATATTACAGTGGTTAGAACAACAGCGATCGCAACAAGAACAGCGTTTAATTCCCAGTCCCATTTCCCTCTTAGATAGAGCAATTGTGCGTTTTTTGTGGAATGGTAGCAATCTCCCCTACGAACAACTAGCAGCATTGCGGGAATTACTAGAAACCGCCCAACACTACTGGGAAATTGATACCAGGTTGCGACAAACCAATTCAAAATTATCCCCCCATCCCCCCATCTCCCCATTTCCCTCAGCGACTATTATTGACGAATTCATTCAACTGCTGCGACGCGGTACTATCACCGCCAACCCCTACCCAGTACGTCCCCTTGGTGGAGCCAGAAAAGCTGTGACTTTAGCAACTATATTTCAATATCGCTCTAGTAGGCGATCGCACCGCTGGCATTTTTGGCTCGATGCTGGTTCACCTCTATGGGCTAAAGGTGGTGCGGCGACATTGTTCGGTGCGCCGTTTTTCCTGCAAGACAGATTAGGCCAACCTTGGACAGCAGAAGATGAAAAATCAGCAGAACAACAACGACTTCGCAGAATTTTGGCAGATTTGCTCTCTCGCGTATCGAAGAGAGTTTATTTGTGTCACAGCGATTTAGCCGTTAATGGACAAGAACAACTAGGGCCGTTGTTACCTTTAGTCAATGCTTGTGTGACAGTTATTTCTGAAGCTACTGTTAATTAAAACTTCAGATCCTGACTTCTTGAAAAAGCCGGGGATCTTATATTAAGTCCGGCTAATCACTTATAATTACCCTATCTGTGCAAAAATCACAAAAGCCTCTTTCCCCCTGCCCTCTAAATGATAAGTTTTTAACAGGACATGATATACTTGTTTGCCGACTTTGATAACCAAAAATTTCTTCTTAGGCGATCGTAACTTGTTGAGTATTATTTTATAACTGATTTAAAAACACAAAGATTTGCTGATACTTATGATTAATTATTCCTTTTTTAATATTGGGTTTTGGGGTTAAAAATTGCAAATTTCGTGATTGTGGTTGAATTGGAACAGAAAAACGATAAGGTACTTTATTACGCCATAGAAGCAAAGGAATACAAAAAAGTCCTAAAAGAATTACGACTACAGTCATCACTAAAACAATCAATCTATTTGGTTTGTAATCTCCTCGTTCAATTTGCCAGAAAACTTTATTGTATCGCCACGCTGCTAACACAATTGTGAAAATTCCAGAAATTACCAAAGCTAGACCCAAGTTTTCAGAATTAGTTAATCGATTGATTTGAGTTTCTTGCTGAGTAATGGCAACATTAAGCTGGCGCAAAAATATACCAAATCGAGCAATAGCAATTCCAAAGCTAATCAATGCAATAGAAGTGCGTAACCAAGCTAAAAAAGTACGTTCGTTCGCTTGATGCTCCCTTTGACGGTCAATTTTTGGTAGTTTATCCATAAGTATCTTCTGCCGCCAAATTACCTTGAAAAATACTCATAATATTAACGAAGTTTCGTAAATTTTTAATAGAAAAATGCTATTAAATTTTGGTAAAACTAATCCTATAGCAGGGGGCAGGAGGTAAAACATTACTATTCCTAACATCTAGGCTTTGAAGATGTCATAACCTTTAATTCAATTGCTATATATCTAAAATTTAATCCTTTACTATGCTTGATAACAATGATTTTACTGTCGCCTCAGATGAGGATACCTCGCCTGTGGTGCTTGAGGAGCTATCTTCACATCCTTAGTCAGAAGTTCGTGAGGCTGTGGGTAGAAATCCGAATATACCTCTTGTGTGAGAAAACCCCAAGCGATGCTGGAATCTTTAGAATAGTAAATAAGGTAAAGATATATATAAGAGTCAAAATCAATGGCACTATTTGGATTTGGCAAAAAGCAAAATATGCCCTCGCCTGAGGAAGCTTTGCCAGGAAGGGGACAATCTATCTCAGTACCCGCCGAGCATTATGTCAATAAGAATCCCCTAAAACCTCCTTTTGCCGATGGATTAGAGAAAGCATTGTTTGGCTTGGGCTGTTTTTGGGGTGCAGAACGCAAATTCTGGCAACTCAAAGGAGTTTACACCACTGCGGTCGGTTATGCTGGGGGTTTTACACCCAATCCCACCTATGAAGAAGTGTGTACTGGAAGAACTGGTCACAATGAAGTGGTATTGGTTGTTTTCGATCCTAAAGTGATTAGTTATTCTGAACTGCTGAAAGTTTTCTGGGAAAGTCATAATCCCACTCAGGGGATGCGCCAAGGTAACGATGTTGGCACTCAATATCGTTCGGGAATTTATGTATACTCTCAAAATCAAAAGCAGTTAGCAGAAGCATCCCTGGAAGCCTATCAGCAAGCCCTTAACGGCGCAGGCTATGGCAAGATTACCACAGAAATCTTGGATGCACCGGAATTCTACTACGCCGAAGCCTACCATCAGCAATACCTAGCAAAAAATCCCAATGGCTATTGTGGTTTAGGAGGAACAAACGTTTCTTGTCCTGTGGGTGTAGTTGAATCGCAAGTGAGTGGGTAAGAGGGATGGGGGAGTGTGGGAAGTGTGGGGAGACAAGGGAGAGAGGGGAATGTGGGGAGTGTGGGAGGATGGGGAAGAAATCTTTCCCCCCACACCTCCCATCCTTCCCACACCTCCTTTTCCTCCCACACCCCTAACTTCCCACTTCCTACTAAAATACAGATTTGAGCAAAGCGATCGCCCACAGCCAGAACATAATACTAATAGGCGCACCAATTAAAATCCCAGCGATCGCCCAACCTCTTTGATGGGCTTTGAATTGTTCAATACTGCGCCACTGTCTGCTTTTCCAAGCCCATTCATTGCCTTTGGCACCAAGAGCGATCGCCATTAGCCAGCAGCCGTGGGGTATAAAGCAGAACAATCCATACCACACTTGGTTAGTCCACATCCAAAACCAAGGCATGAGAAATGCGCCCCAGTTCCAACCGAGAATTTCCTCTGGCACTGTTTCATTGTGATTGTTGATACCGCATCCAGAATTGTTGATAATTTCTTTTGGCACTAAAAGCCGAGATTTGTTTGCAGATTTGACCACCAAACCAGATTTGAGAGCATTCAGCGCTTGCCCGGCACTAGTAAATCGTTGTTCTGGTGCAGGTTCGATCAATTTTTCTAGCCAACTGATAAAACTGGGACTGAGGTTAACTCGGTCTGCAAATTGCAGTCGCAAATCTTGCTGGGGTAAATCAGATGGAGAGATACCAGTCAGTAAATGAATTAAACTCGCTCCTAATGCATAGAGATCCGATGCAGCTACCGCACGTCCACCAAATTGTTCCATTGGGGCATAACCGTAAGTACCGACAACAGTAAAAGTAACGCCCTCTTTCGCTGCTTTATCCTGAACTGCGCCAAAATCAACTAAATAAATTTGATTGTCTTCGCCCCAGATTAAATTACTTGGTTTGATATCTCTATGCAATACTCCTGGATTCAGTTCGTGTAAATACGTAAGAATATTTAATACTTCAAATGCAATTTTTTTAGCTCGTTTTTCAGTAAATCTTTTGCCACTAGCAAGTTTTTCCTTGAGCGATTCACCAGGAATGTATTGTTGTATTAAGCCAAACCAGAGAGTGCGATCGTCGATACAAAAATAATCAATATATTGAGGGATACGGGGATGATTTAGCTGTTTAAGAATTTGTGCTTCCCTCTCAAAAAGTTTCAAATCATCCCACTGCACAGTACCACCAAAGGCCAAAAGTTTAACCACAACAGTGGAATTCTCGCCATCATCAGCTTTTAAATCCTTTGCTAGCCAAGTTTGGCGAATACCATTATTGCCAAGTTGACGCTGGATTTGATAACGGTCTTGTAATATCTGTTCTGCTTGCAGCATCTGACACCTGCTGGCAATTTACGCTAATCTTATTCCCTTACTATTCAAGGATAGTCATTATCTAGAAAAACTGTGGGAATCTGAGAATTTATTGAAAAAGGAGTCCTTAGTCATAAAAAAATTTAGAACACTCGATGAATTTGAACCAGAGTACTTGGACGAACGCGCTAAAGTTCGTCATGCTAAACCAATTAGCTTACCTAATGACTCGGAACCAGAACCAGATATTGCCATTGTCCGACCTTTAGGACGCGAGTATCGAGAACATCATCCCTATCCAGAAAATATTTTTTGGTTAATTGAATATGCTAACTCAGTTTAGAAAAAGATTTAGAAATCAAAACCAAAATCTACGCTCAAGCAGGTATTTTATAATATTGGGTTGTCAATCTCAAAAACTACATCTGGTAGCATTTCGAGAAATTATAGAGGAAGATTACGCAAAAAAACTGATATTAACGGAGGGAATAATTCAAACCCTTGCATTTCCAGATGTTTCTGTTGCTATACAAAAAATTATTAATAATTGAGAGAATTTCTAGTCTTTTTTGTCTCTTTGAACCCCAATCTCGTGTAGTGTTACATCAATAATTTGTTGATATCAACTTAACATAAACACTATTTATTAATAGAGTTTTACAAATAAATATACATCATCACGCTGATATTTTAACTTAAATTGTTGATTGTTTTTTAGTTGATTGACCAAGCTAATGGCAAACTCCTGATTACTTAACCAGCTAGGGTGACGGACATTGAGCAATATATAATCAAAAACATTTAAATTAATAGGTGGGGAATCGGCATTTGTCAAAGTAATCAGTTTTCGATGGCTTAAATGAGGAGCAATTTTTACTGTGGTGTAAACGCTTCCTTGAGTTTGAACTTGGGCGATCGCTTGTTTTGTTGCTTGCCAAGTATCTATATATGCCAAATATCTGCCGCCAAAATATGTAAACTTTGCCAGACTTAAAAATGCCACCAATGACCAGAGGATAATTGCTCGTTTGTTTTGTAGCCATCCCTTACCTGCGGCGAGACTAGAAATTACAGCTAACAACAGAAATGGCAATGCTGGTAGAGAGTACTGGTATATCAAATCTTTTTGAGGTTGGTAATCAGCTAGAATGTTGAGTGCCAAACAAGGAATAGCTCCTACCAAAGGTTTTATTCCTTGTAGGGAAAGCCCCCAAATCACAGGTGATAGC
This sequence comes from Nostoc sp. S4, assembly GCA_029379225.1. Lineage (GTDB taxonomy): Bacteria > Cyanobacteriota > Cyanobacteriia > Cyanobacteriales > Nostocaceae > Nostoc. Next base: position 13,853 of record JAQYWR010000048.1, read on the forward strand.
AGCAGAACCAAATATGCCAAATTATCCAGTGAAAAAGCTTTTACTAAGATAAGTCCTGGCTGAAATACTATATTTTTAGCAATGTCTAGAACTGAATTACCTAAATAGCTGTAACGTCCCATTGCAGTTGCTTCTGCACTGTTGAAAAAAGGAATAATTACCTGAGTAGCAATCAAAAACCAGACCACACCAGCACAAAGAGCGATCGCACCATATAAACGCCGCTTTTCAAATAACAGTAACCAAACTCCCATCGCAGCAACGGTGAGGGATAATATCTCCTTACATCCCAAGACCAAGAAAATACTTAAACAAAACCACCCCAACTGACCTAATCTTGCTGCTAAAACCGCCGCCAATAGTAGTGGTACAGCTATTACTTCCGGGTGAAAATCAAATAAATTAGCGTTATATACCACTGGATACAGGAGATATACAAATGCGATCGCTACTGCTTGACTTTCTTTGAGCCTTGCTTGACGGGCTAAATGCCAAGTAGGCAAAGCGCCTAATGCCAAAGCAGTTGCCTGTACGGCAAATAACCAGTAAACACTGGGGTAGATTTTGTACAGTAAAGCCAAGGGATAGAAGATCCAAGAAGCATGATCGCCGAGAATGTGAAAACCTATTAAAGAACTAATAGGTTGTTCTCCTTGACTAATTAAATAAACCGCTTGGTCAAAAATTGCTAAATCCAAAGCGCTTGATTGAAACAACTCGTGTCGTAAGCTGCTGCACGCTAATAAAATTAACGTACTCACGCCAATCATCCAACCAACACTACCAAGCTGATTGAGTTTTTTTCTCATACTATGAAAAAATATTATTTGCAACCATCAGGTAAAGTACATTGCTAATAAACTTGGCTAAACCTTTACATACCTCTGCGCTGGGTTAGGGAACTCCAGAAAATAAATTATCCAATTTCGCTCTTTCAAAACGACCTACTTTCCCCCCTGCTCCCTGCCCCCTGCCCCCCTGCTTCAAAAGCGATGGGATATTTATTTATTTGTCAGTCCCTTATGACTCTTTGTTCGTCACTTTCACAATAGATTGACTAGATTGAGCTAAATAAATACCTACTAAAACTACAGCAAAAGTTATCCAGTCAAACAAGCCCACCTGTTCCGAAAAAATCAACCAAGCAAAAATTGAAGCCAAAACTGGTTCGGCCAGAAGAGTGACGGCGACAACTCCTGAAGAGATTCGGCTGAGGCTGTAAGCTAAAAGTCCCTGACCTAATACTTGGCAAAAAAGGGCTTGAAAAATAATCAAAAACCAACCCATCCACGAATAGGGGAGTAGTCTATCTTCGAGGAATGGCAGGATGGGTAGGAGAAACATTGTTGTGATTCCACAGCGCCACAGCATTATGGTTGCGGTGCTAAATCGAGACTGGAGTCGTTCTATCAGCAACATACAAGTTGCCATGAAAATCGCAGTCAGAAATGCTAAGGCATCACCAAGTATTTGGTCGGTGGCAAATTGCACCTTATTGATTTCAAATGCGATCGCTCCCAGCAAGGCGATCGTCAAACCAATAACGAATCTGTAATCGAAACGCCGACCGAATAACAGATACCCAGCCAAAGCCACGAATAAAGAGTTCAAATTAGATAACAAAGCTACGTTAGCAACGTTAGTTTGACTCAGCGACCAAGCCCACAACAGCAGGTAAGTTGCAGCAGCGGTTCCCATTGCTAACAACAGCCATATTTCTTGTTTGGTCAAAGGCTTGTGTTCGATTGGTTGGTTATCGGACTGTTGGTAGCAAAAAGCCTCAAGTCCATTCCATACACCAAAGACAACTGTAGCAATCCAACTACGATGAAATACTACAGCATTTGCACCAATTTCTAGTTGACATAATTTGGTCAGAGATGGTGCTAAAGAGATGGGAATTAGGGCAAAAAATAATGACAAAATTCCTACTAAAGCTGGTGTTGAGGAGAACTTTTGCTGTATGAATGCCTGTTTTGTCGTCATATTTTTAGCAAAGTTAAATTCAATTGATGACAAAATTTTTCCGCTCTTACCCAATCTCTAATGCCTTTAACATCTATTAACCAACCCAATGCTCTTGGGCAAATCCTACAGCTATTTTGGCCAATAATGTTGCAAACAAGCCGAGTATAAAATATCCTTGACGAGGGTGGCGAGATAACAGCACGCCAATAGCTATATTTAAAGGTACAATTCCATAAGCCAAACGGCTCAAGGAAATTGTTCCCCCAGAGGCTAACAGCAAACCAATACCACAAAAGCCATAGATAACTGTAACTGGGGTTAGTTGCTTTTGTTCGCGCCACAACACCAAGCCACCACCTAAGACCATAGCCACGTTCAGCAAGTTATTTATCCACTGGTCACTTGCCAAAAGCGATAAAAATACAACTAAAGCATAAAAGCCATAAGCTAATTTCCTAGAAATAAAATATTTCTGGAAGCGCCATAAAAAATAGCCACCACCAACAATTACAGCCATTAACAACAGATACCAGGGGTCTTGAATACCGCCAGATGGGTTTTGCACCCAACCAAATTGCCAATTGTTGGTACCAACTACAATTTGCATCAGCATGTTTAACCAACCCTGCCAATCAAACCCAAAAGAAGGTCGCCATCCCCGTTGTGCTTGGATAAAAGCTAAAGGATTACCAAAATAAATCGCACAATACAAACTGAATATAAGTATGCCAATAGCGGTAGCAAAGCTAGCAATATAAGCAATGGGTGGTCTGCGTTCTTTCCAAGCTGCGATCGCCAATGCCAAAATTAGTGCCATACCTGTGGGACGTGTTGCTGTCGCCATTGCACCCCAAAGCGCAGTCCAGCGATATTGCTTCCCATCGAAAGCCCGCAAAGCCGCCGTACTTAAAAACAAATACAGTCCCTCTGTGTAAATTACTGCCGCGAACATAGACGATGGATAGCAACAAACCACAGCACTCACCCACTGGGCAACATTGTTGCCATAATGCTCTTTGCTCCAAAAATACACATAGTAAAGGGCTGCGAAAAATGCCAAGTTGTTTAGCAAAGTCCCCGCTAATTCAAACGGCAAACCCAGCTTCATCAAAACCCAGATACTTAAGGGAAACAGGGGAAAAAAGGCTAAATTATGTTGGTTACCATCATTGACAAATTCATAACCAGAAGTAGCGATCGCTCGGTAATGCATACTATCCCATGCATCAAAAACCTGCCAGCCAAAATGGGGCACAAATGCTTCTACTGGTAACGGTAGCCTTGGCGCAACTAACAACATCGCTATCCAAATCAATATTCGACTGGCAAGCCATATTGCGGCTGGAAATAGGAAATCAGTTTTCCATAAAACTTTTCTGATAGCTATCTGAACTTTGACCATAGACTTGAGTATTTCAAAATACTACTTTCTCCATCCTCTTATCTATGAATACAGCTCAGTAGTTTATGAGTAAGATTTTGCATATTCAATCCTCCACCACTATCAAGTAATAAACCTAACAAATCGCCAATTACTAGAGAATATTTTCTCTTTTGCTTCTTTTTGGCAATTTCTCAGCATTCATATTTAAACATATCGTATTTATCAATACAAATTTTGTTATTTATCATTGGTCATTAGCTACTCCTCATCTCCCCTCTTGCCGCTAAGGGACTGACAAATAAAAAAAAATCCCACTGCTCAGAGTCAACACTCAGCAACTTCAAACGGGATAATTTTTTCTTGGAGTTCCCGAACGTATCGATTATGGCGATCGCTATTACCAAAGAGTCCTCAGCAATTTATATTGAGAGTTATCTGTAAATCCTTAAATATATTGTGAAAGCGATTACTCTTGTTGGTTCTACTGGTTCTATTGGGACTCAGACTTTAGATATTGTTAGTCAGTACCCAGATCAATTTCAGATTGTAGGATTGGCTGCTGGGCGCAATGTTGAAATGTTCGCTGCTCAAATTCGACAATTTCGACCGAAAATAGCAGCAATTTGCTTAGAAGATAAATTACCAGCACTCAAAGAAGCCATTAAAGACCTCGACCCCCAACCGATTTTACTCGCTGGTGAAGCTGGAGTCATAGAAGTCGCCCGCTATAGCGAAGCCCAAACGGTTGTTACCGGAATCGTGGGTTGCGCTGGTTTGCTACCAACGATCGCAGCTATTAAAGCTGGTAAAGATATTGCCTTAGCAAACAAGGAAACCCTGATTGCTGGCGGCCCAGTGGTTCTACCCCTAATCCAAAAACATGGAGTAAAATTATTACCTGCTGATTCCGAACATTCGGCGATATTTCAGTGCCTACAAGGTGTTCCGAAAAACGGTTTGCGGCGAATTTTACTAACTGCATCGGGTGGGGCTTTTCGGGATTGGGATGTAGAAAAGTTAGCAGAAGTGACTGTTGCTGATGCTTTGAAGCATCCTAATTGGTCGATGGGGCGTAAAATCACAGTAGACTCTGCTACTTTGATGAATAAAGGGCTGGAAGTAATTGAGGCTCACTTTTTGTTTGGCTTGGATTATGACGATATCGAAATAGTCATTCATCCCCAAAGCATTATTCACTCGCTGATTGAACTGCAAGATACTTCAGTTTTAGCCCAACTAGGTTGGCCAGATATGCGCTTACCTTTACTGTATGCTTTATCTTGGCCAGATCGCATTTATACCGACTGGGAACGCTTGGATTTGGTGAAAGCTGGAAATTTAACCTTTTGCGAACCAGACCACCAGAAGTATCCTTGTATGAAATTGGCTTATGCTGTGGGTAAAGCTGGCGGTTCCATGCCTGCTGTGTTGAATGCTGCCAACGAACAAGCTGTAGCTTTATTTTTATCAGAAAAAATTCGGTTTTTAGATATTCCTCGATGTATCGAATGGGTGTGCGATCGCCATCAAAATGATAACCGTGCAAATCCCTCTTTAGATGACATTTTGGCAGCAGATAAATGGGCAAGACAAGAAGTTTTAACAGCGACTGAAAAGTTAGAAACTCACTCGCGGATAATTTCTCTGCGATAAAAACCTTTAATTGCAGATACCTAAAAGGCAGATTTTCTGGCTCTTGACCAATTCTTGTTTAGCCTTCAGGCTAATGCTGAAGGCTAACGGTTAAATTCAGGGGCGATAATTAGTGCAAAAAAAGCCACCTCAAGGGAGTGCCCTCCCACAAACCCCAATAAATGGGTAGCCGTAAGGCTTATCGTTAGACATCGCCCTCCCACAAAGCCCAATAAATGCGTAGCTGTAGGGCTTGTAAGTCAAACATCGCTCTCCCAAAAAACGTAATAAACGCTTACGCTTAATGTTCGTACAACTAAAGCACAACCTTGACTATCCAAAAACAAAAAATTCAACTGTGTACAATTGTGCATACTAGAATTATATGGAGTATGAATGGGATACTAACAAAGCAAAATCCAATTACCAAAAACATGGAATAGACTTTGCAGATGCGGTTTCTGTATTTACAGATGATTTTGCTATCACTGTGATTGATGAGCATCCTGATGAGCAACGGTTTGTGACGATAGGGATGGATACTTTTGGTAGAATTATAGTTTTTGTTTATACGTGGCAGGGTGAAAGTTATATTCGGTTAATATCTGCTTGTAAACCAACTAGGAGAGAACGTCAGCAGTATGAGGATGAGGAATAAATCATGGATACTGAGTATGATTTTAGTAAAGGCAAACGTGGAGCTATTGAGCCTACAGCCGAAGGTAAAACAAGGATTACAATTCGGTTAGATGATGATATTTTGACTTGGTTCCGGGAACAAGTTCATCTTGCAAATGGTGGAAACTATCAGAGTTTGATAAATAATGCATTGCGTGAATATGTGCAACAGCGTCGAGAACCTTTAGAAGAAATTTTACGGCGAGTTGTGCGAGAAGAATTGAGTCAGATAAATATGCGGGTTAATGAGTAAAATAATCGCACTTCCCCGAAATCACTAAAATGCGTAGCCGTAAGGCTTGTCGTTAGACATCGCACTTTCCCATCAACCCCAGTAAATGCGTAGGCATAAGGCTTGTCGTTAGACATCGCACTTTCCCATCAACCCCAATAAATGCGATCGCTTCTGTGCACTCCATCCTAAAGTTCAAGTCAGTGTAGGATAGCAAAGGCAAATATTTTCGGTATATACTATAAATGCGCTTTGAGTGGGACGAGAATAAAGCTGAGTCGAATTTTTTGAAACATGGTATTCAATTCGAGGAAGCTGTAACAGTTTTTGCTGACCCCTATCTCCTGTTTACGGAGGACTCTAGTCATTATTCATCCTTTATTTGCCAAAATCTGAAAAATCACCTCCCTGCTGACTGTTTCTGTATCCTTACCTTCTTTAATGGCTTTTTCTAAAGCTATATCTTCAAGAATTTCTGCTAACAAATCAGCAAATACTTCTTTCTGTTCTTGGATAACTTCGGTGAGTGCGGTTTTAAATAGTTACTTAATTTTTTCTTCGTTAAGGTTAAATTCTGTCATATAATTTCCTTCAACTTCGGATTGATACTAGCATGGCGATCGCACTTCAATACCACAAACCCCAATAAATGCGTAGACGCACAGCGGCTTGTCGTCAGACATCGCCCTATAAATCTCTAACCCAGCAAACGTTTGAGTTGTTTATAAACTTCATCGTCGTTACGTTTACCTACTAATATCACTTCGACTAAATCTGCATCTACATCAAAGCGGTAAACAATACGATATTCTCCAGAATCTACCCGATAGTATCCTGGATAACCAGTTAATTCTTTATAATCTGCGGGTAAGGGGTGAACATTCAGCGACATTACTTTTTCGCTATTTGGGCAGCTATTTTAGGTTGTAAACCTTTGATAAAATCGAGAACCGTCTCTAAACCGTCTAACTTCGCCATACTAGAAATTAATCATCAAGCGCTGCTAAACGTTCTAGTTCTGCTGTAAAAATCTCCAAACCAACCATTTTAGAATTAGCCACAGCCATTTGTGCTTGTTGACCTAAAATTAAATCTTCTAATTGAGCAATTCGATTCATTAATTGCTCGTAATTGTCCACCGACATAATTACGTAACTAGCTTGCGATTCGCTTGTCAGTACCACTGGTTCCGTCGCAGCTTGTTCTAAAACATCGCTGTGGAGATTTTGGATGTCTCCAAGGGTAAATCGGCGCATTTTCAAGCTTTCTTAAATGCTTATGAAGAGATTATAGCAAGTACATCATTTGCCCTTCATCCCATCAATAATAAATGCATAGACGCATAGTGGCTTGTCGTCAGACATTGCACTTCCCTAATATCATAAATGCGATTGCACTCTCCTCAAACTAAGCAAAATGCGATCGCTCACTACTAACCCTTCACTTCTTCCTTATTATTCTTATTTTTTAGGAAAGACACTAGGTATTGCATCCTATCTTTTTACTTGGCAAACTCTCAACCTCTCTCGTGTTTCTGGATGGCTGATAAAATAATCTTGCAGCCAGTTGCAACCCCGTACAAGCAAATCATCTAACTCACCAAGTTGCCATACATTTATGCTACCGTCACTAAATACAGTGAATACGCGCTTACCATCAGAGCTAAAAGCGGCGCGGCTGACTTCTTTCTTATACTCTTTAAGGTCGGCAAGTAAATTACCTTTAGTGTCCCATACCTTCACGGTTCCATCTGATGATTCGGTAAGTATGCGCTTTCCATCAGGGCTAAAAACAGCGCTTGTGACTCCTTGCTGATGTCCTTTCAAGTCAGCCATTAGATTACCTGCTCTGTCCCAGATTTTGGCAGTACTATCATCTGACGCAGTAACAATACGCTGTCCATCGGGGCTAAAGGCGGCACTGATAATGAATTTCTGGTGTCCTTTGAGGTTAGTTTGTAAATTGCCTTTTGTATCCCATAGTAGCTTTAATTTTCGTATCAACAACATTCAACAGTCCCAAAGTTGAGGCAATAAACAGCCAAAATCTAAATGTAACCCAATTAACGACATCAAGTGCGATCGCACCAGCACCAGAATGGAAAAAATTCTCTCCAGATGAAGGCCAATCCTCTATTCTCATGCCAGGTGAGAAAATTTCAGATATCACACCAGAGCAAAGTGAAAAGCCTGACATTGTTAAGTCTACAAAAATGTATTTGAGTACTGATGAAACAAATGTGTATATAGTTGGCTATGCTGACTTTAAGAATGATCTGACTCAGATTTCTTCAACTGAATTATTGGATTTCGCTGTACAAGGAATGTTAGAGGATGGAAAAAAATTATTAAGTCAGCAAAATATTACTTTAGGTGCATATCCCGGTATAGAAATGAATTTATAGGATGAAAAAGAAGGAATTTTTTTGAGGGGTAGAGTTTTTATTGTTAATCAACGGTTGTATTTACTGTTTGTTGGAAGCGATAAAAATCCTCAAATCAGTGATGTGAGAAAGTTTTTTGACTCCTTCGAGTTAATACAGTAATTATTAAATTACTATAACAGTCTTAAATCATTCGTGAAAATTAGATCCCCGACTTCTTTGAGAAGTCGGGGATCTAGACACCACAAATTTTCACAATTCATCTAGGATTGTTATATATAACTCTGTTTTTTGTGATTACTAATACAAAAATTCAAGAAAAGATTCTTTCCATAAATTCTGCCAAATTGCCAAATAAGTTGGCTCTTATCTGTATTGTTGTCTTATTTTCAGCTAATATGGCATTGGCACAGTTACACAAAAAATCTGAGCTTTAGTATCTACTCGCAATTAAGTTTAATACCTTTGGCACCAGTAATTGTCAACCCCCTTCGGGGGAATTTAAAATTCAAAATTCAAAATTCATGCATTAAAGATCCCACGGATAAATCCGGGGACTTGAAATAATGGCGCTGCGCTTTTTGTACCTCCATTCATAAATGAAGGGGCTTGTACCAACTGCTCCAATCCAAACCTTTAATCCAAAATTCATGGAATTTCAAAATGTAGAAATTAAAAATTATTTAATTACTTTTGAATTTTGAATTTTGAATTTTGAATTGGAGCGAAGCGAGGGTTATTCAGATAAAAGTTTACTTTTCTGAATAAAACCTTTTAAAATAACGGCTCTTGTTAAGGAATTTATATATTATGATTGCTACGTTAATTGTAGCTTGGATTGTCTTCATAATATTGTGGAAGTTGCTGAAAGCAACCGTGAGTACTGCATTGACTCTTGCAGCAATCCTTATTTTATTAAATATCAGTTTTGGCATTACTCCACAAGATATTTGGCATCATATAACCCAGTTTGCTCAAACTATTTCGCAAATCCAAAGCGGCAAGTAAAAAATTAAAAATTCACTTTTGCTAATCAACGTAAATCGCAAACATAAACAGACAAAATTTTCATCTATAAGCTTTGTCTATCAAGTATTTAACGCTGAAATCTTAACCAATGCATCCTTAAAACTTGGTGGTAACTGACGCATAATCTTGCCTCTTTCGCGATCTAAAGCTACTAAGGTGACCTTAGCTGTGACGTATAATTGTTGTCTATCAGTTGAGACAATGGCATAATCCCAATCGATTCGTACGCCAGTAACCTCAGCCATGCGCGTTTTTACTACTGCTGCCATCCCTAATAGAATTGAACGATGATAGCGCACCGACAATTCTACAACTGGTAAATCACAACCTAAAGCTACTAGATCGGAAAATTCAATACCGATAGATCGCAAGCATTCAACTCGTGCTTCTTCCATCCAAGCTAGATAGGAACCATGCCAGACATTACCTGCATAGTCAGTGTGATGGGGTTGCACTCTTATAGGATATTCAAACCAGTTCTCAAATACATGACTTGATGGATTGTCAAGGGCACTGGTTGGTGGTAATTTTGGTTGGTTGGGTTTTTCTTCTGACATTTTCAAGTTTGTGGACACTATTTTCACAATCTATAAATTATCTAAATATCGAATAGTATAAAAATTAATTGCGTTCCAGGAGTTATTGATTTAAAATTTACACTTCCGAGTATAGGGAGTGTTTTGTTATGCGGCCTAATCTCCGGTATATTAGGGTTGTGACTTTGACTCTACTTAGTTTAGTAGGTTTTGGGATGGCCTATCCAAAAAATAATCAAGTAAGTAGAAATACAAAGTTACCATGCCTGACGACAAGCCGCTGTGCGTCTACAGATTTTGGAGAAAAAGCTCAAGCTTTACCCCAGAATAATCAACTCTCAGAAATTGAAAGGCTCAATCAAGAGGCTATAAAACAATCTCAGCAAGGTCAATCGCAACAAGCATTGCAAAGATTAGAAAAAGCATTAGCCATCAGTAGAGAAATTGGAGAGCGTTCTTGGGAAGCTATAACATTCAACAATATCGGCAGAGTATACCAAAGTCAAAAAAAGTATGCCGAAGCACTTCAATCTTATCAGCAAGCCGTATTTATTAATAAAGAACTTGGGGATCTCGTTCGACTTGGCAAAACATACAGTAACATAGGTTACTTATTCGATATTCAAAACCAACCAGAGTTAGCAATTCTTTTCTACAAGCGGTGTGTAATTAATCGTGAGAAAGCTCGCTTGAATCCATCAGCCCTGACTGCACGACAACCAGATGCTTATAGCATAACTGTTAATCAGACATATCACTTTTTGAGTGAACGATTACTCAAACAGGAACGTATTCCGGAAGCGCAACGGACAATGGATTTACTCAAAGTTGAAGAATTAGAGGAGTATCTCCAAAATGTGCCGGGAAATCAACGTACTGCTCAAGGCATTGATATAGTGGCACAAGAAAAACCAATTACCCAAAAGTTGGATCGAACTCTAGATAATGCTGTTGTACTCGGTAAAGAACTCACAAAACTCCGAAAAATTTCTCCCCAAGAGCGATCGCCAGAACAAAAACAACGCATCGAACAGTTAGTATTAAATCAACAGCAACTCTTGGATGAATTTAATAAATTTCTTGATAGTCCTCCTGTGAGAGCGCAGATAGAACAAATTAGCCGTACTGCTAGGCAGCAAAATTTGGATTTAGAAAGTCTCAATCAAGTTCGGGATAATTTAGCGCGATTGCCCCAAAAATCTGCATTACTCTATCCATTAATTTTAAAAGATAGCTTGGAATTGGTATTAGTAACTCCCGATTCTCCACCAATTCATCGCACTGTTACTGTAACAAGCGAAAATCTCCATCAAACAATTGGCGATTTCCGCCAAGCTTTAATCAATCCTAGTCAAAATATCAAAACACCTGCACGCCAATTATATAACTGGCTGATTAAACCAATAGAGAAAGACCTGAAACTCTCAGGTACACAAACTTTGATTTATGCTCCAGATGACCAATTACGTTACATTCCTTTAGCCGCTTTATATGATGGCAAAAATTGGTTAGTCGAACGGTTTAGTGTAAATCACATTACATCTGCTAGCTTGACTAACTTAAATACTCCAAAACAATCGACTTTGCGAGTTTTAGCAGGCGCTTTTACTAAAGGTAATTATCGAATCCAACTTGGCAATCGCCAAGTTGCTTTTGCTGGTTTGCCATTTGCAATGCAGGAAGTAGACAGCTTAGCTGCGGCGGTTCCTGAAACTAAGAAGCTTTTAAACGATGCCTTTAGTCCCAGAGTTGCTGTACCCCAAATGGATGATTATACAATTGTCCATTTAGCGACTCATGCAGCCTTTGTGGTGGGTAAACCAGAAGATTCATTTATTTTATTCGGAAATGGCGATCGCGTTAACTTTAGAAATGTCTCTAGTTGGTCACTCCCGAATGTAGATTTAGTAGTACTGAGTGCGTGTGAAACTGGCTTGGGAGGCAAGTTGGGTAACGGTGAGGAAATTTTGGGCTTTGGCTATCAGATCCAACAAACCGGCGCTAAAGCCGCCATCGCCTCGTTATGGTCTGTGGATGATGGTGGTACACAAGCACTAATGAGCGCTTTTTATAATATTCTCTCTTCTGAGAAGTTGACTAAAACTCAAGCCCTACGACAAGCTCAAATCTCATTAATCACCGGATCGCAGGCAAAAAATGACAATGCACCTACAACGCCAGTTAGTAACTTTAGTCATCCCTATTACTGGGCACCTTTTATTTTGATTGGCAACGGACTTTAGCGAACTTCAAGAAATAAATTATCCTGTATCAAGTTGTTGACAGTTGACTGTGAACACTGGGATATTTTTTATTTATTAGTCCCTTAGCGTATCACCAGTGAAATCGCCATAACGTTCTGGTAAACTTTCAAGTCAACCCAGATTAATAGGAAAAACGCACACTCAAGCACAGATGATTGCTACTACTGCTCAGATTCACCAGCTGACTTTAGTAACGCCCAACATGCGCGATTTCAGTAGCTGCGGTATCCCATTATTGAATTTTTTGACGATCGCGCTTTGATTAGATTTGACCACAACAGGAGCGATCGCTTTGGAATTCAGCAGGACATGTGCACCCTGCTAGAGCTAACATCTAGCAATCAGCAGCCATATCCGTTACTTCTGAGTGTGATGAATTTTAACATTTAAATAGCTCAAGGCTGAAAATTTGGCTCGTGAAGTTTTGGCAGATACAAAAAAATATGCGACGGACTAACCACCAGCCAATCACTTAATGGTAAGGGAATCAGTAATGAGCGATCGCTAACCAAGCCGCTATTACCGATTACCAGCTACCGAAAATCAATTTGTAATTTGCCATCGACTTTTAGAACCTTAACAGTTCTTAGCCAGAGTTTTGGAGTCTGTATCAGTTTGCATAGATTGCTTGACAAGATTAGCCAACTCTTGTAACTGGTTAATTGCCTCCGCACCCTCTAACTTCATTAATTCGCGGTCATCCCGCATTTCTGTCCAAGTGATCCCATAATCGGACACTAAAAACCGAATCAGGTGGTTATCACCCAAGCTAACCATAAACGAGGCGCTATTCATTTGGTCGCCACAGGTGTAACAGGACGCAGGATACCCACGCCGTTCTAACACAATCGCCAAGGCTTGCAGGTTCATTACCAAGTCTTGGACGAATTGTCGATGTTGATGTGCTAGTCTCAGAAACACTTTAGTCCTCCAGACACCACAGTCATTTGAGTTACTTTTATATTTTCTTTAGATTTTCCCATCCACTGGTATTGTAAACTATTCATTACAATTACTAGACAGATGATATTGAGTCGTTAGTTAACTACCTTGTTTAGGGTAGAGCATCAGCGTTTTGAGCGTCGTATCAAACTATTCAGTTTGGAAGTTCAAAATCTGGGAGAGAATAGTTAAATTTAACTTATGACTTTGTACAGTTGTGTGAAGGTAAATTCCTACACGACGGGATCGCTCTAAGAGTAACTCAAATTTGCAACTAGTCAACTACAGAAAAGCTACATATTGCGTTATTTTTAAGTGTATGCAGACGGAGTTCACTGCAAATACACAGCCTAACGTAGTTTTGCACGATTATAATCACTCTTACTTGCATATTTAATCTGTTCTATTTCTAACGTAGATTTTGGTATGCACAGACTATTAGGTATACCAAATTTGTTCCTCCTAACTATATATATTTGGGTAGATGAAAGTGCAATTGCTAAATCAAGTAGTAAATTGCACAAAAATATAAATTTAGATACTAAATCTACGTAGGTAAGAGATTTGTCTGAGTGTGGAATTCAGAATAGATAAACTCAACACTGACAATACCTAAACTCAGAATCACAATGTTGCCTAAATGGCAACATTTTAAGTCATATTAATCTGCTTTGATTTTTGAACTCTTAGAGGGTGGTGCGCGAAGCGTGATAGGCAGGGAAAAGGGGATCGGTCTTCGAGTTGAGGGTGAGTTTTTTCATAAGAAGTTGAAGGGCACAGGAGAAAAAAGATTTTTGGTATAAGCCCCTTGCTTGTGGGCGGTACAACTTTTCCACTCTGCTCGTGTGCCTGTTTTTAACGCAATCAAATAGGAGTTCTATATCTGTTTGTAGTTAAGCTCTGTAAGCATGAAGTGACTTAAAACTACTGGTGATAGTTGCTTTCATCAGTTTCATAAATACATTTCGTAGTGTTACGGCAAAAGGATGATGCAATTCACCCATTTTCCCTGCTCGTAAGGACTGCTCGACGATTACCTTTGTACGGGGAAACCGCTCTAACTCATACTGTTGGAAAGCTAGTGTTGGATTTGCTTGCTGTTGGAGACATTTAGCCACCACAAAAGCATCCTCTAATGCTGTACATGCTCCCTGTCCCATAGTTGGCAGCATTGGATGTGCAGCATCACCCAGCAGTGTAATATTCAGCTTGCTCCAAGGTTGAGTCGGGGGGCGGTCGTACAAATCTGTTGTCAGAATATCAGCTTCATCCGTTGCTGTAATCAACTCAGGAACTGACGCAAACCAATCTTGAAACATAATTTCCAGTTGTTTTTTCCGACCAATTGGGGCATCTGGTTGTGCCTCGGTCGCGGTGGCGGCTGCATACCAGTACATTCGCCCTTTACCCAGCATCATGAAGCCGAAGCCTTTACCACCCCCTAAGAACTCCTGAATGTAGCCGGGATGGTATCCTCTGGGAACGTAATCTGTTAGACCACGCCAAGTCTTAAACTTGCGATACATAAGTGGTTGATCGCACTTGAGGGCATCTCGTACCCGCGATCGCAAACCATCAGCTCCAATTAAAGCATCCCCCTCGACAATTAAACCGGAACTGAAATGAGCGCGAACCTTGTTTTCTGCGATTTCCAATTCCTCAAAAGTTTGTCCTAAAACAAAATTTTCATTTGGTACGTGATGCCATAATAGCTGATGTAATTCAGCCCTGTGGATGGCAATAACAGGCAACTCAAAACTAGCAACAGATATATTAACCAACTCGTTGCCGTTTTGCGAATTAAATTGGTAGTTTGTCGTTACATAGCCAACTCCAAGCGCTTCCTCCAATAAATTGAAGTTTTTCAGGATGTGTGTAGCATTCGCCCAAAGTGCAATCCCAGCCCCTACCTCGCGTAACTGCTTTGTTTGCTCGTAGACAACTGGTTCAAAACCAATTCTGTGCAAAGCAAGTACTGTTGCAGCACCGCCTATTCCTCCGCCAATTATGATAATTTTCTTATTTTTAAGCATTTTTATTAATCAATCGACAGACTTGTCAGTTGGTTAATTGTTAACAGATTTTCTGCTATATTGTCAACTGACTTTTTAGTCTATAAAAGCAATTGAGAATACTGAATAATGTTTATTGTTTAATCACCAAAAAGGGAATCCCTGCTACACTGACTGACAAGTCAGTCGAACAAATATAAATCTCGTGGCACGCCAAGCAAAAGCTAAAAAGTTATTAAATACTAGGCAGATTCGAGATGCTGAGGCGACTCAAGCTGTAATTTTAGCAGCAGCCCAAGAGGAGTTTGCTAAGCATGGTCTAATCGCCGCCAGAACACAAGCAATTGCCGCGAAAACAGGCGTGGCAAAGTCGATGATTTATTACTACTTTCACGACAAGCAAGGCTTGTATGAGGCCGTGTTGGAGCGATCGCACTCAGACCTTTTGCAAACCAGTCACCAATTAGATTTAAACAATCTTTCTCCGGAAGCTGCCTTAGAGATATTTCTGGCAGCATTGCTTGATTGTGTATCGCAAAATCCAAATTTACCGTTGATTATGTTTCACGAGGCAGTGCAAAATCAAGGGCAACATTACAAACACAGTACTTCTGTGAGTATTGACAAAGTATTAGTCAAAATTTTAGAAAAAGGGGTTGCCACAGGTGCATTTCGCCAACTCGATCCCTTACAATCAGCGATTAATATTATGGGAACTTGCTTGTTTTACTTTATTGGTATGGGAAATACTCAGCATTATCCTCAAGACAAGCCGTTTCTGAGTCCAGCAATGTTAGAACAACACTCTCAAGAAGCGATCGCATTAATTTTAGCTGGTGTTAAAAACACTTAATAGTTGTTAAGAAACTACTTCCCACCAACCAAAAGCGGGGCCGATAAAACGGATGGTTAGCCATGCAGCAGCCATGACACCAATACCTATCCACGCACCGCGAGTAGTCCAACTAACAAATGATTGCGCTTGAGTTTTTGTGATTGGAATCCAAGGCAAGATACGAGTTTCTTGACCGTATGCTTCCCCAAGTGCGGTTTTGCGACGCTTTGCTTCACCCATAATCAGCAATTGAAATCAACTTAGGTTCTAACTTTAATCTTGCCAGGAATTGTGGTTATAGACAATTAGGGTATCGTGACTATTGACTGTTGAGTGCTAACTGTTAACTGTTACTGTTGAACAGAGCCAAAGACGCTTTGCCGAGGTGTGAGGAGTTATTCTTCCTCATCTGGCGATGGTGAGCGAAGTCGAACCACATCTCCTTGATCTCCCTAATCCCCAATCCTTTAAGCCAAATTTTCCTCATCTGTATTAGAAAACAGACTGGGATCGAGATAGTTAATGCGTGCCAGGGGACTTAAAGCTGCAAGAATTTGAGCGCCGTAGCTGCGGTTAACTACACGACTATCAAGTAAAGCAACAATACCTTGACTTTCTCGGACTGGAGCGATCGCTCGTTGTAATTCATTTAAGGCGGCTGGCAATAAGTATAAACGGAACCAATCTTGATGCGATCGCTTATAGCGAGCTACTCTACCAGCTACTAAAGGATTTTCTAAAGATGGTAGCGGCAAAGTCGCAATAATTAACAGCTGGGGCGCAGGCAAGACTCGCTGATGTTCCCGCCAAAATTCCCAACCGCTGATTAAAATACCATTTTCATCTAAACAAGTTTTTTCTACCTGCACCCGCGAACCAAACTCTGAGGCCAAAATTGCCCCGACTTGAGACTTGAGTGGGACATCGCCCACCAATATCAGGGTCAATCCCGGCGCTGTAGCACTTAGACAAACCAGCGTGCGGACTTTGTGAATAAATGCCGCTTGAAATTCTGGTGTATTAGGTAGGGGTAATTTATAGGGTACATACAGTTGAATTGCTTCGGCTTGACTCTCACAAGAAAATTTTAGGCAAGTTATATCGTCCAAACCGAGACGCTGACGGAAAAGGGGAGCTTCAGTTTCCGGTTCTATGGCACTGCCAATTAAAACTACTGGTTGTCGCTGCCAAATGGGGGAAAGTATTTTTCCTAATTCCATTGGGGCGTAATGTAAAGAAAATAAACCTTGGCGACGAGCAATAGTTGCCCAGAAGAGGGCAGGGGATGCACTAGGAGAAAGATTTTCGTCGCGGGTTTGAAATTGTTGCCAGAAATTTTTCCACCTATCTGGGAGATTACCGAGGTCTAAAGTAGAATAAAGACGGCTTAAGAGGTCTATTTCTGTCCCAGACATGAGATAGCACTCATAGGGATTAGCAGGATGCTGAAAAAGTTCGTGTGTCAGTTGTATCCGTGCTTCCCGAATTGCCTCAGCTTGGTGTGGGCAAGCTAGCATGAGTTGATCCCAATCATGGGGTTGAATTTCTTGGGTAAGTTGATGACGCACCCAATCTTCGAGATCGTCTACTCCATCAATAATTGTAGGAATACCTTGGGGAAAGCGATCGCCATCAAACTGTCCTTTTAACCAAGCTTCTGGGGAAGTCAACAGTAGCCCTTGGAACTGGGCATCAGGCCATGCGTCACCAGTCCTAATCGGTTTATTGGCTGGTAGCCATTGCTGTAGGCGAGGAATTTCTACTCGTAACAGCAGTTGTTGCACAGTTTCTTGAGCAACAATAATTACAGGCCCATGCCACATCAAGGCTGATGCTACGAAACTGGTACGATATCGTCCTTGATAGCCACAAACCGCCCCTACTTGAATTAGGGCGCTACGTTCAAGGCGCAAGGCGCGTGCTACCAACCGTGCCATCGTCAAATGATGAGGCCAGGAAGGGAACCCCGCCTGCGATCGCAAAAAGTTATGTAGTGACAAATGAACTTCTGCCTCAATCACACGCTTTTAATCCCATAACAAAGTGACTTTTACGAACAAAGCCCCATTTCTATTATGTTGTCCTTTGTCATTAGTCACTTGTCATTTGTCCTCTGGTGCAAAGTTGAGGCAGTGCGTTGGCTCTTTTTCCCCACTTAAAGGAACTGCTTGAGCCACTGCTCAACTAGGCTTTGGCAGCTCCTTGAGTGGCGTCTAATGCCTTAGGCGAGCCGTCCACCAGGTGTCTGTGCAGCCAATCTCTCTACCAGACGCTTTACCTAACTTGCTTGTTTGTTCGCGTAGCGTCTGGTAGAGAAGGAGTAAGGAATCTTATTTTGCGCTTTGTCATTTGTTCTTTATCCAAAACTAATGACCAATGACTAATGACCAACGACCAATGACCAATCACTAATTACCTAAATTATTATGCCAACCTACACAGGAATTTCCAGCGAAGCCTTTAGGCATCCACTGGATAGCCAAGCCGAGCAAGCTTTACGTAATTTACCAGGATTTGATTTTTTAGCCCGTAAATTTGTAGAATTTTTCGCTGAACGCCCTCAGTTAATTTATTTAATGGGCAACACCATCCAAGTCGGGCCGCGCCAATATTCCACTATTTACCAGATTTTTCGGGAATGCGTGCGAGATTTGGACATTTATCCAGAACCTGCACTGTTTGTTGAGCAAAATTCCCAAGCTAATAGTTACGCACTCGGACAAGAGCATCCCTACATAGTCATAAATACAGGGGTATTAGACTTACTAAACGAAACCGAAATTAGAGCGGTGCTAGCCCATGAACTGGGGCACATTAAATGTGGTCATACTATTTTAATTCAAATGGCGATATGGGTGAGGAATGTCGCTTCTAGAGTTGGTGAATTAACCTTTGGTATTGGTGATTTCGTTAGTCAAGGCTTGTTGCTTGCTTTTTATGAATGGCGACGTAAAGCCGAGTTATCCTCAGATCGCGCCGCTTTATTAGTAATGGATGACTTAAATCCTGTGATGACTTCGATGATGAAAGTCACGGGCGGTAGTATCAAATATGCCAATGAATGCAGTTTACAAGAATTTATTAAGCAGTCTGAAAATTATCAAGCACTTGATGAAGATGGACTCAATCAAGTGTATAAACTTTTAATATACACTGGGTTTCAAGGTGAAATCCCAACTCATCCTTTTGCTGTAGAACGCTTACATTACTTACGAGAGTGGGCAGTATCAGAAGAATATCAGCAAATTCGCCGAGGAAACTACAAGCGATCGCCTGCTTCCGGAGCAGTAAATGTTCCCGCACAATCTTCCGAAAATGAAAAAGAAGCTTTGCGCCGTCAAATTGAAGAATTACAACGCGAAATTAACAGAATGAAAAGACCTGATACTAGTTTGTAAAAGGAACTGTTGACTGTTGAGTGGGGATATTAAGGGGGATGAGGGAGACAAGAGAACAAGGGGACAAGGAGAATAACTCCTAACTCTTAACTCAGCACTCCCAATCCCCAGCCCATATCTGAGCATTAAATTATGTGTAGGCATTTTTCAATATGGCAATTCACTTGACAAAACGGATTTTTGTGTTGGCTAATATCCTTATCTTTATTCTCTTCATCCCAGGAATTGCCTTAGCTGCACCTGTTAAAATCAATACCTATACTGAGATTATTGTCGCCCAAACTACTAAGATAGCCAGCGATTTGACTTCATTTTCAGAGATTAACTTGACTCCTCAACAAAGCCAACAACTCCAAGCTGTGCGTCATAGAAGAAACAAGGAAATTCAGGCAGTGTTAAATTCATCCCAGCGTGCCCAACTCGCTCATAACCTTCGTACTGGGAACAATATCAATCAAGCCCTGAATAGACTAACTTTAGAACCAGAACAGCAAGAATTAGTAGAGGCGATACTGAAATTTACTAACTTGAAAATGAAAGCTATTTTATCTCGGTATTCTCTACAAGTAGGTGAAAAATAAAGGTTTGATTTGCACCTGAAAATGTTTGCGCTCGCCACACGTATGGAAATATTTAATTAATCTGAACTTCAATTTCTGGAAACACAATCAAGGATAACCTTGCATCCTCCTGCAAAATTAATTCTAAATTGTAGGCTTCTATAGTAATCCTAAATAATTGATGAGAAAACACCAGATTTATGCAGCTTCGGAAAGTAAAAAATTTGACAATCAATTGTTAACTCAAACTAAAACTCGGCACTTTGTGGTGTACGCGGGAAGGGAATTACATCACGAATATTTGTCATTCCAGTGATGAATTGGACGAGTCGTTCAAAACCCAAACCAAAACCAGCGTGAGGAACAGTACCGTAACGACGCAAATCTAAATACCACCACAAATCTTCTGGCTTCATTCCTTGGGCTACTACGCGGCGTTCTAGAACTTCTAGGCGTTCTTCGCGCTGAGAACCGCCAATAATTTCGCCAATTTTTGGTGCAAGGATATCCATTGCACGGACGGTTTTTTCATTGTCGTTTAACCGCATATAAAAAGCTTTAATTTTCGCTGGATAATCTGTAACAATTACTGGCTTTTTAAATAGTTGTTCAGCCAGATAACGTTCGTGTTCTGATTGTAAATCTAAGCCCCAGTTTACAGGATATTCAAATTTGGCATCGGCTTTTTCTAAAAGTGCGATCGCTTCTGTATAAGTTAAGCGTTCAAATTGATTGTTAATAATATTATCAGCAGTTGCCAATACAGAATTGTCTATACGCTGATTAAAAAATTCCATATCTTCTGGACAAGTTTCCAACACATATTTAAAAATATGTTTGAGAAACGCCTCAGCTAAATCCATATCGCCCTCTAAGTCACAAAAAGCCATTTCTGGCTCAACCATCCAAAATTCTGCTAAGTGACGGGAGGTGTTAGAATTTTCTGCGCGGAAGGTAGGGCCAAATGTGTAGACATTGCTAAAGGCCATCGCCATGATTTCTGCTTCCAACTGACCGCTGACTGTTAAGTATGTAGGTTTAGCAAAAAAGTCTTGGCTGTAATCTACTGCTTGGTTTTCTGTGCGCGGAATATTTTTTAAATTAAAACTTGTAACGCTAAAAAGTTCGCCTGCGCCTTCACAATCGCTAGCAGTGATAATGGGTGTGTGTACCCATAAAAAACCTCTCTGTTGGAAGAATTGGTGAATTGCTGTTGAGCAAGCATTTCTAACGCGGAAAACTGCACCAAAAGAATTAGTACGCGCTCGCAAATGTCCAATGGTTCGCAGAAACTCAAAGGAATGACGCTTCTTTTGCAGCGGATATGTATCGGGATCGGCTTCTCCGTAAACTTTCACTGTTTGGGCTTTCAACTCAATTCGCTGTCCTTTCCCAAGAGAAGCTACTACTACCCCTGTCACTTCAACAGCAGCACCGGTATTCAATTTTTTCAATATAATTTCGTAGTCTGGCAAATCCTGATTGATGACGACTTGCAAATTAGCTAGCGATGAGCCGTCATTGACTTCAATAAAAGCAAACCCTTTTGATTCGCGCTTTGTCCGTACCCAGCCTTGCACTTCGAGGGACTCATCAGGTTGACCACTTCGCAATATTTCTGCAATCCGTCGATTTACCATATTTACCCAGCATAAGACTTTAATATCCAGCCTATGATAACGCCCATTCCACCAAAGCGGACGACTTGCCAGAAAGGTTTTTTGAGGCTACGCCAAGAAAATAACTGGCTTTCTAATTTCAGTTCTAGCATTTCTAACTGCTGTTGAATTTGCCTTAACTCTGCTTTGATTTCGGGTGTCTGAGATTTATTGTGCTTGAGTCGATCCCGGCGCTGTTGCCATTGTGCCTGTTGTTGGCGATCGCTTTCCACTTGATGGTAACGTTCTCTTAATGATAAGAGCGCTCGCTCTACTTCCTCGATTTCCTGTGACAAATCTGGTTCGGGATTTTCCCCTGAGGGTTGTGATTTTTGAGACGGCTTCATTTACAAGTAGTAAACTAAGATTAAAAGTCAATTGTCATTTGTCATTCGTTATTTGTCATTGGTGAATCAGCAAAGGACAAATGACAAAGCACAAAATCTCTTGCCAGCTTTGGGACTATCAAAGGTCACTCAAGCAACTGAAAGACCCTAGTTGAGCAGTGGCTTTACTTTCTAAGACCCGACAAATGACAATTCAAAAACGACAAAGGACTCCAAATTATGTCTCAATTTACCCAGCTGCCCAAAACCAGTCAACTGAATGATTTTAGTACTTTAGAACTAGCTCAAGTCTTAATGCAAAGACTGAGTATCTCTCCTGACGATTGGCATCGCCTCAAATCTAATCGCAATTCCCGCGCCAATGAACAAATAGCAGCAGCTCTTGTTTATCTTTTAAAGAATCAGCCACAAGAAGCTCAAGCTAGATTAGAACAAGCAGTTGGTTGGCTAGATCGCTCTATTTCTGCTCCTCCCTGTCCAACTCACGGTAATACCAGATGAAGAGGACGCAGTGATGCACAGACACGGGGACGACGCGGGGAATATCTTGAATATCATTCTTTGCGTCAGAGCGTCTATTTCTCAACGTCGCAGAGATAGTCCCCGACGATTTTCCATTTGTTTACAAAGTCTTAATTCTGTGCCTTTGGGATTCCACTCTACCTGATCGAAAATTTGATGGAGAAGACATAAACCACGACCACTTTCTGCTTCATCTGGCGGCAGATAGTCCGTTGGTTCTTCATCGCTAATCTGCGAGGGAGTAAAGCCGCTACCCTGGTCTGAAATTATCCACCAATATTGATTATCTATTAAGGAAAAACGGACTACAACTGTTTTACTCGGATCGAGATTATTGCCATGCTTAGCCGCATTTACTAGGGCTTCTTGAAGTCCTAAACGTAGTTCTGATTGTAATTTTGCTGGAATTTCTGCCAACAATAAATCTAATATTGGACAAAGATAGAGGGTTGAGGCAAAACTAATAGTGCCCCAATAACGTCCAACTGGACGGAGCGAAATTGTAATCACTAGAGAAACCCCATAGCTTTCAGTTAGCTAGACATCAGTTTGGTGTCACAGGCACCCTGATAAAAATTGAGGTGGTCATGCTGCCTTCAAACTTGCGTCTTTAAAACTAAATATTGAAAATGCTAGGGAGCATCGACTCTATAAAAGAATTGGGATTGCTTGGATATATAATGGCCTAAATAGATTTGTTAATAGAGTTAGCAACTTAAAAAGCTGCTACGAATTTTCTAGAGTATTAGGATACTCTAAATTTATTGCCGATTTTTAGCTTACACAATCCCATTCATATTTTTAAGAGCCTATGCAACTTGAATTTATTTAAACAAAATCAATTTCTATTTTTAGCTTAATTCGATTTTAGCATTGTTAGTATGCACTAGACTACAAATTTGAAATTTCAGTTTTTTTAAAGGAGTCAGGATTCTTACCTAAATCCGATCGCACAAGAAAGGCGGCAGCTTCCACATGAGCAGTTTGAGGAAAAAAATCAGCAGGTTGTACCCGCGCTATTTTATATTGCCCATCTTGAGAGAGCAATTTCAGGTCGCGGGCGAGGGTGGCTACTTTACAGCTGACGTAAACAATCCGAGATGGTTTCAATTGCCGTAAAGTGTCTATAACAGCGCGATCGCAGCCCTTACGTGGCGGATCGAGTATTACGACTTCCGGCATTGTGCCCATTTTTGGCAGCAATTTTTCAACTGCGCCGACTTGGAATGTCACATTATTAATTTCATTGTGCTGGGCATTGAAAATAGCTTGTTCCACGGCTGCTGGTTGCACTTCTAAGCCTATAGCTTGTCGTACTTGTTTCGCCAGGGGCAAAGTTAAAGTGCCGATACCGCAGTAGGCATCAACTAAGAATTCATGCCCTTGAAGATTGAGTTCTGACTGAATTACCTGCAATAGTGCCTCTGCTGTTTCTGTATAAACTTGGAAAAATGTATCTGGGCGGACTTGAAATTCCAATCCAGCAAATTTTTCTCGCAGGTGGGGGACTCCAGCGATGCAACGGGTTTCTAATCCAAAGATAGCATTTGTGCGATCGCAGTTGCGATTTAAACAGACTCCCATTAACTGAGGATAACGCTTTAACCATTCCTGGGCTTGGCTTTCAATTCCTAGTAAATTCCAGTCCTTGACCACCAAAGTCAGCAACATTTCTCCAGTGTGGCGGCCAATGCGTAAACTCAAATGGCGAATTTGCCCAAGGTGGCGCTGTTCGTCATAAATTTGCCAACCCCGCTGTTGGATATCCTGTTTTACTTCGGCAAGCATGGGATTTAAACGCGAGTCTTGGACTGGACATTGATTTAAGTTAATTAATTGGTGACTACCTTTTTGGTAGTAACCAGCTTGTACCTGTCCTGTTGCCGATTTGCCCAGAGGATAGGTAGATTTATTCCGATAACCAAAAGCAGAAGCAGCAGCCAGTACTGGATCTACTGGTGGTTGGATAAAACCACCAATGCGTTCCAAAGCTTGGATAACTTGATTTTGCTTAGCTGCTAGCTGGTAATCATAATTAATGTGCTGCCACTGACAACCACCGCACTTATCCGCCACAATACAACCAGGGCGGATACGATGGGGAGATGGTTGCAATAACTGCTGGAGCTTAGCGTGGGCATATTTTGGTTTAACATGTACTAAGCGGACAAGAGCGCGATCGCCTGGTACGGTATCTGGGACAAACACCACACGTCCATGAGCGCGTCCCACACCATCGCCAGTGTCAGTCAAGTCAGCGATCGTTACTTCAATTAATTCACCTTGTTGCCAAATTATTTTAGTCATTAGTCTTAGTAATTAGTAATTAGTAATTGGGCATTGGGCATTAATTATTCTCTGCGTCCCCGCGTCTCCCCGATCCCCCTCATTTCCCCATGCCCCATTCCCCATTCCCCACTCCCCCTTCACTTGTGTACCTCAGACTCGCTAAACTAGCAGATAATATTTAAGGTGATTTCAATCATCATGACTGTAATTAGCCAAGTTATTCTCAAAGCCGACGACGAACTGCGTTATCCCAGCAGTGGCGAACTTAAAAATATCAAAGACTTTTTGCAAACCGGCGTACAACGGACGCGCATTGCTGCGACCTTAGCTGAAAATGAAAAAAAGATAGTTCAGGAAGCAACCAAACAACTTTGGCAAAAGCGCCCTGACTTTATCTCTCCCGGTGGTAATGCTTACGGTGAACGTCAACGTTCTCTATGTATCCGTGATTTTGGCTGGTACTTACGCCTAATCACTTATGGTGTACTTGCTGGTGATAAAGAGCCAATTGAAAAAATCGGTTTGATTGGTGTGCGGGAAATGTACAACTCATTGGGCGTTCCTGTACCTGGAATGGTAGAAGCGATTAATTCGCTTAAAACAGCCGCTCTTGACTTACTAAGTGCAGAAGATGCTGCTCAAGCTTCACCATACTTTGATTACATCATTCAAGCGATGTCT
This sequence comes from Nostoc sp. S4, assembly GCA_029379225.1. Lineage (GTDB taxonomy): Bacteria > Cyanobacteriota > Cyanobacteriia > Cyanobacteriales > Nostocaceae > Nostoc. The sequence goes on from JAQYWR010000048.1 coordinate 39,203, forward strand.
TAATACAAAGTGTGTGTTAATTCTATGAGTATAGGTTTACTCTACTAGAGAGTGTAAAGTTTTAACACTCGACACTCATAAGATTACCAATTTGATTTTAACTTCCCCACATTTGGTAGTGGCTGTGGCTAAATCTCTGTCAAGCTATCAATCATTTGTGGGGAAATTTTATGGGTATGGGGCATGGGGAGATGGGGAGGGTCTTGAGGCAGGGGAAGCAGGGGAGGCAGGGGAGGCAGGGGGAGAATAACTCCTAACTTAGCACGGGCTAGACGCCCCGCTACCGCTAACAGCACTCAGCACTCCCAATAACCAATACCTAATAACAAAAAACCGACAGTCTTTGATGAAGGCTGTCGGTAACTAGTGTGTTCCCTATTAATGACTCGGCTAGAGTTCAGTTGTCTTTAATTATGCCTAGTGAGCAATCGCAGTGAGACGATCCTAATCATACATAAGTGTGATTGTCGTCACTTGATTGTTACAGCTAAACTGCATTTGCCCAAGTAATTACTGAATTACACTAAATCTATGCAAGTTGGGAGCTAAGAGTATATACGCTGGTAGATCGTTCTTCAGTTTCAGAGCAAACAAGACCAGTTAGACAATTAGCGGGTAAAGCATGAGTATAGACAAATTAAGAAACTCATGCGCCGTTTGTCAAAGTCGCGTACGAGAAAGAGCTATCTGCAAAGATAAAACTCTCAAAGCCAGTGGTAGACAAGCTAATGAGGTTTCCATTGTTGTTGAAACTGATGTTGGCAGTTTTAAGGGTATTGCCAGAAATAACACCAGATACAACCACTTGAGAGCGATTAAAAGCTCTTAAATCTAGAGTGTCACAACCGTTGCCGCCATCAACAGTTGCAGCACCAAAGCCTTTGAAGTAGTCATCCCCAGCACCCAGAGCAATCTTGATGCCACCACCGATAGTCACTTTCTGTTGAACTCCATCTAGGATACTGGTGGCGATAATTTCGTCATTGCCATAGCCCGTCTTAATGGTTCCTTTTCCATAAATACCATAGGCAGTACCACCAATGGTTGCTGTCGCCTGTCCGGTAAGCTTGTCGGAATCATTACCAGTATCGATAATTCCATCGTTGAGGATACCATAGGCGGTAGAGTTCTTTCCAGAACTGTTGCCATAACCAGTAATTGTGTCCTGACCCGATCCTGTAGTGATGGTGCCGTCTTTAGTGTTCTGGATACCGATTCCAGCACCAGCGTCACCGATGCCCTCGGCAGTAATGCTGCCGCTGCCGCCAGTACCGATGCCCGTAATCGTGTCTTCTCCCTCTCCGGTATGCAGTTGGCCACTATTGGCAATGCCGATCCCATCTCCGCCGTTATTGTTCCCGTTGGAAGCGTCGTTAGTAATATTGCCACTACCGCCAGTACCGATGCCCGTAATCGTGTCTTCTCCCTCTCCGGTATGCAGTTGGCCACTATTAGCAATGCCGATCCCATTACCGCTGACATTAATGAACTGGAAGACCAGGCTGGTAGCGATACCGCCAGTACCGATGCCGATAATCGTGTCTTTTCCATCTCCTGCATTCAGAGTGCCGCTGTTAGCAATGCCTGTTCCAGTACCCGCATCGCCGCCAGCGATATCAACACCGCCGTTGCCGCCAGTACCGATGCCGCTAATCGTGTCTTCTCCCTCTCCTGCATTCAGACTGCCACTGTTAGCGATGCCTGTCCCATTTTCGCCATTACCACGGGCAAAGGCACTGCTGTCGCCGATACCGCCAGTACCAATGCCAGTAATCGTGTCTTTTCCCTCTCCAGTATCTAATTGGCCGCTGTTGCTGATGCCGATGCCAGCACCGCCGTCGCCTCCGTCGTTGCGGCTGGGACCGCCGTTGCCGCCAGTACCGATGCCAGAGATCGCGTCGTTTCCGTCTCCTGCATTTAGAAGGCCGCTGTTGCTGATGCCGATCCCAGTTCCGCCGTCGCCACCAGCACCGAAGCCACCGCCACCGTTGCCGCCGATACCAGTACCAGCGATCGCGTCATTTCCGTCTCCTGCATTTAGACTGCCACTGTTAGCAATACCTGTCCCAGATCCACCGGCCCAGATGATGCCGTTATCATCTGGATTTCCACCTGAAGTATTGCCGCTGTTGCCGCCAGTACCAGTGCCAGTGATTGTATCATTTCCGTCACCTGCATCTAGAATGCCACTGTTAGCAATACCTGTCCCAGCTCCGCCGTTACCAGGAATCAGACCTGTATCGCCGCCTTTACCGCCAGTACCAGTGCCACCGATTGTGTCATTTCCGTTTCCTGCATCTAGAATGCCACTGTTAACAATACCCGTCCCAGCTCCACCGTCACTGCCGTTAAAGTCGCTATTCTTCCTAGCATCACCGCCAGTACTAGTGCCAGTAATCCTGTCTTTTCCATTTCCTGCATTCAGACGGCCACGGTTGGCAATGCCAGTCGCATTGCCGCCTTCGTCGAAACGACCAATGCTGGCAGCAGCTGTGCCCTTAATGGTGTCATTACCTGAGCGCGTAGAAATTAAGCCTCCAGTTAAAATATCGATACCTATGGCCGGAGATACATTTAACTGTTCGCCGATTAAAGTGTCGGCATCAGCAGTGCCAATGAAATTGGGTGGAATGGTAAGTTTAGGCATAAATCAAATCCTCTTTATCTAGGTTAGTTAGGTCAGTTTACTCATTTGCTACGAGCAGTCTTTGAAAAATTCCCAGAATTGTTTCTTCAAAAGCCATTCGCTGATTGACTCTGCTGTTGTAGAAGTCAATTAAGCACAATGAAATTCCAGAGCATTAAATCCAGATTTCGCAGATGCGATCGCCTTTTATTAATTTTTTCTGCTTTCAACTAATGGCTTGTCTGAGAGGCTGATAGCCATTTCCATAATTTGGAAATCACTGATGTCAGTTTTAAGCTCACAAAGTTTTATTACTTCGTAAGTAACAGTACAATTACCAGTGTTGCAGTATATATTACAATCTATCTTGAGGCGTATTACAATATTTAGCCAATCTATACTGGCTATTAGCAATTCTCATTTGAATGAGTACTGGGTAGGAGCTTTACAAAAACTTCTGCATCCAACAATTCACGAGCAAGCAGCAGCTTACCTGTACTATTTAGCAATGAACCATCCGTTTATTGATATATTGATGCCAACAAACGCACTGCATTTGCGGTTATGGATACTTTCATAACCTTAAACGGCTACAGTTTGAACTTATCCCAAGAACAAGCTTACAACTTGGTGATTCAAGTAGTTCGGAAAGAAATATCCAAAGAAGAATTATCTGCATTTCTGGAACTGCATTTACAGCGCCTGTAAATCGATAGAATAATGCTCTGTACAATTGGTGCATTATTTCCATGACTGCCACATCTCCTGCTCCCTTTTCCCCCCAAGAAATCGCTGCTGAAGGTATAAAGCCAGAAGAATACGCAGAAATTGTCCGTCGTTTAGGGCGTCATCCCAACAAAGCCGAACTGGGAATGTTTGGGGTAATGTGGTCAGAGCATTGCTGTTATAAAAATTCTCGACCTTTACTTAAACAGTTTCCTACCGAAGGTCATCGCATTCTCGTAGGCCCTGGTGAAAATGCTGGTGTTGTAGATTTGGGTGACGGACTGCAACTAGCCTTTAAGATTGAATCCCACAATCACCCTTCAGCTGTAGAACCCTTTCAGGGAGCGGCAACAGGAGTAGGAGGTATTCTCAGGGATATTTTTACAATGGGTGCGCGTCCCATTGCCATCTTAAACTCGCTGCGCTTTGGTTCCTTAGAAGATGTCAAAACTCAAAGGTTATTTACTGGTGTAGTAGCAGGAATCTCTCATTATGGTAATTGTGTGGGAGTACCCACTGTTGGCGGCGAAGTTTACTTTGACCCTGCTTACTCTGATAATCCCTTAGTGAATGTGATGGCGCTGGGGTTGATGGAAACGCCAGAAATCGTCAAATCTGGGGCATCTGGTTTAGGTAACCCTGTGTTGTATGTTGGTTCGACCACTGGGCGTGACGGTATGGGAGGCGCGAGTTTTGCCAGTGCAGAATTGACGGAACAGTCAATGGATGACCGTCCTGCGGTGCAAGTGGGCGACCCCTTTTTGGAAAAGTCGTTAATTGAAGCTTGTTTGGAGGCTTTTAAAACAGGCGCAGTTGTCGCCGCCCAGGATATGGGAGCAGCGGGAATCACCTGTTCGACATCAGAGATGGCGGCAAAAGGTGGTGTGGGAATTGAACTAGATTTAGATAAAATTCCTGTACGGGAGCTAGGAATGGTTCCCTATGAATATCTACTTTCAGAATCTCAAGAACGGATGCTGTTTGTTGCCTATAAGGGGCGCGAGCAGGAGTTAATTGACATTTTTCATCGCTGGGGACTTCATGCCGTTGTCGCTGGTTCAGTGATTGCTCAACCCATCGTGCGAATTCTTTTCCAGGGTAAGGTAGCAGCAGAAATTCCGGCTGAAGCTTTGGCGGAAAATACCCCACTTTATCAGCGGGACTTGTTAACAGAACCACCAGAATATGCCCGTCAAGCTTGGGAATGGACTGCTGATTCCTTACCCAGTTGTACAATTGCTGGCATCGAACTCCAAGGACACCTCCAAAGTTGGAATGATATTCTGTTAACTTTACTCGATACACCAGCGATCGCTTCTAAAAATTGGGTATATCGTCAATATGACCATCAAGTACAAAACAATACTGTGATTTTACCAGGTGGTGCAGATGCGGCTGTAGTACGCTTACGCCCACTCGAAGAAATCTCCAATCCAAAATTCCCAACCCCAAATCTCAAATCAGCAGTTGCAGCTACAGTAGATTGCAATTCTCGTTATGTTTATCTCGATCCCTATGAAGGAGCTAAGGCAGTGGTGGCTGAAGCCGCACGCAATCTTAGCTGTGTTGGTGCAGAACCTCTAGCAGTAACAGATAACCTCAATTTTGGCTCCCCAGAAAAACCAATTGGTTACTGGCAATTGGCAGAAGCTTGTCGCGGTTTGGCAGAAGGTTGTCGAGAACTGGCAACACCAGTCACAGGTGGAAATGTCTCTTTATACAATGAAACCCTTGATTTCCAAGGTACTCCCCAACCAATTTATCCTACTCCTGTTGTTGGTATGGTGGGCTTGATTCCTGATTTCACTAAAATTTGTGGTCAAGGTTGGCAAACAGCAGGCGATATCATTTATCTTCTCGGATTACCTTTAGCATCCCAACTCAGTTTGGGAGCATCCGAGTATTTAGCTACTATTCACGATACTGTTGCCGGCAAACCGCCACAGGTAGATTTTGACTTGGAACGTTGCGTACAGCAAGTTTGTCGTCACGGAATTCGTAATGGTTGGGTACGTTCTGCCCATGATTGTGCTGAGGGAGGAATAGCGATCGCCTTAGCAGAATGTTGCATTGCTGGCAACCGTGGTGCCCAAATCAATTTAGAAATAATACCAACACAGTTAAGCCGACTAGATGAAGTGCTTTTTGCCGAAGGTGGTGCCAGAATCTTAGTTTCTATCGCACCAGAACAACAAGAAATTTGGGAATCCTACTTACAGGAATATTTGGCTCAGCATTGGCAAAAACTGGGTATAGTTGGTAATTCCGACACTGATTTGGGGGTTTTAACCACTGACAACCAAGCCTTAATAAAAGTTAATATTGAACAGATGAAAGCTCGTTATTCTCAGGCGATCGTTAGGCGTCTCTCCCTCCAAACCACTACTCCTAGTTGAGAAGTGAGGAGTTGAGAGTCACGAGTTAAGAATACAGAGGATAACTCCTCACTCCTAACTTTTAAATTATTAAACTTTGTGAACAAATTACGGTACTGTTTTAATAGATGGTTAAAGATTTATTAAGAATTCTGCGACTATCTATGGATATAATCCCAGTCACTCGACCACTAAATTCTAGATTTTGGATTTGAGATTTTGCATCAAGTCTGAGCCTCGGTTTATGGCCAACAGAACTTTCCAAGACGGATTGGGAATACTTTTTCTGGTTCATGTATCATCCCTCTGGGAGCAAGTTAAACAAATCTCAAATTATCAAGCCGCATTCGTTCTAGGGTGCGGTCAATCCAAAAGACGCTTGCAGTCTGACTAACGCTACGCTATCGGAAATCTAAAATTCAACATTGATTGACCCCCCACCAGGAGCAAAGCTAGCATGATTTCTATTCATTCTGTCACTTCGGATGAATACCCCGACCAGACCAACAACCCAATCGATAGTTATGAAAATCATCCCGACAAGCCAGAAGAAGCTTGCGGTGTTTTTGGTGTTTATGCACCAGGAGAAAACGTTGCTAAACTAAGCTATTTTGGATTGTATGCCCTCCAACATCGGGGTCAAGAATCAGCTGGTATTGCTACCTTCGAGGGTACGAAAGTCCACCTCCACAAAGATATGGGCTTAGTATCTCAAGTCTTCAACGAATCGATTTTGGAACAGTTGCCTGGTAGCCTTGCTGTTGGTCACACTCGTTATTCCACTACAGGTTCTAGCCGCAAAGTTAATGCCCAACCTGCTGTAATTGAAACTCGCTTAGGTTCATTAGCCCTTGCACATAATGGTAATTTAGTCAATACAGTGCAATTGCGCCAAGAGTTGCTGGAAAACAAATGCAACTTAATCACGACAACAGATTCAGAAATGATCGCTTTTGCGATCGCCCAAGCCATCAGTGCAGGTGCAGATTGGTTAGAAGGTGCAATTAAGGCGTTTCATCGCTGTCAAGGAGCCTTTAGTTTAGTTATTGGCACACCCAACGGTCTAATGGGCGTCCGCGACCCCAACGGTATTCGCCCTTTAGTCATCGGCATTTTGCCAGGTAATCCCATACGTTACGTTTTAGCTTCCGAGACTTGTGGTTTAGACATTATTGGAGCCGAATATCTGCGCGATGTAGAACCCGGTGAATTAGTTTGGATTACTGAAGAAGGTTTGGCTTCCTATCACTGGAGTCAACAGCCCCAGCGCAAATTGTGCGTCTTTGAAATGATTTACTTTGCCCGCCCTGATAGCATTATGCACAATGAGAGTTTGTACAGCTACCGGATGCGCTTAGGACGGCAACTAGCTAAAGAATCCTCTGTAGATGCCGATATTGTCTTTGGTGTTCCTGATTCAGGTATCCCTGCTGCCATTGGATTTTCTCAAGCTTCTGGGGTCACATACATGGAAGGACTGATTAAAAATCGCTACGTCGGGCGAACCTTTATTCAACCAACCCAAACCATGCGTGAATCGGGCATCCGTATGAAACTCAACCCTCTTAAAGATGTGCTACTTGGTAAAAGAGCAATCATCGTAGACGACTCGATTGTGCGCGGTACTACTAGCCGGAAACTGGTGAAAACTTTACGTGAGGCGGGTGCAGTGGAAGTACATATGCGAATTTCTTCTCCGCCAGTGACTCACCCTTGTTTTTATGGCATCGATACCGATTCTCAAGACCAGCTAATTGCTGCCACCAAATCAGTAGAAGAAATTGCCAAGCAACTGGAAGTAGATAGCCTTGCTTATCTCAGTTGGGAGGGAATGCTAACAGCAACAGGAGAAGACACTAACAGTTTTTGTTCTGCCTGCTTTACTGGAGATTATCCAGTGGCGATTCCCGAACAAGTAAAGCGTTCTAAGTTGATTTTGGAAAAAGAAAAGGTAGTCGTGTAGGTACTGGGGGAGATAGGGAAGGGAGATGAGGAGATGGGGAGGTGGGGGAGAAAGTAATTCTTCTTTCCCCCTATCTCCCTATCCTCTTCCCTATCCTTGCCCACCTCCCATGCCCAATGCCCACTCTGGCTAAAATAGGTAAATACATAAACAAATAATAATTTATGAACCAGCCGATATCTGAGAGAGTGCGCTGGACTACCGCCGACTTAGAGTTACTTCCGGATAACGGGAACCGCTATGAAATTATCGACGGGGAATTATTTGTGACCAGAGCGCCTCACTGGAATCATCAAAGAGCCTGTGCGAGAATTATTGCTCCTTTGGATACCTGGTCTCAAGCTACTTCATTGGGACAGGTTGTACCTGCTCTAGGAGTAATTTTTGGGGAGAATAATAATGTGATTCCTGATGTTGTCTGGGTTAGTAATGAAAGATTGCCTCTAATTTTAGACGAGGCGGGGCATTTAACTGGTGCGCCAGAACTAGTGGTAGAGGTGCTGTCTCTTGGTAATGAGAACGAAAAGCGGGATAGGGAACTTAAACTGAAGCTCTACTCTTCACGAGGAGTAAAAGAATATTGGATTGTAGATTGGTACAAACAAGAAGTGGAAGTTTATCGGCGCGAACAAGGAAGTTTAAAGTTAGTTGCTACCTTGTTCAATAGTGATGAGTTAAGTTCACCGATATTGTCTAATTTTACTTGTGCGATCGCACCGTTATTTACTTAATATATTCCTTGTTTTTTCTAACATTCAGCGTACAAAGGTGACTAGACAAAAAATATTTCAAACCATTCTAATTTTCCAGAACTTGAACTAGATAACTGGTTTTAGTCAAGATAGAAGAACTAGTTTTCAACTATGCTGTAAAAACTCGACTTTGGGCAATAACGGGTCAGTTACAATGCCCACACCAGTAAAACCCCAGCGTTTGAGCAAACTTCCCAACTGTGTACCAGGAATCGATTCTATAGCAAACCGATTTGCTACTTCTGCTGCATGGGTGTTGAGATAACTAAGAGCATCAAAGTTTTCTCGAAATAATAACAGATAACCTGATGCATCTGCATTGGGACGAGCTGTCAGGTAACGACCATCACTTTTTGAGCGCACCAGGTAATAGACTTCGGACAACATGGAAGGAGTGGGGAGTGAGGGAGACGGGGGGACGCAGAGACACGGAGACGCAAAAAAAACTAATGACAAACGACCGATGACTAATAATTAATTCAGATTTTCCAAACGAATACGTGGATCGGCAACTTTAAGCATTAAGTCAGCAATTAAATTACCAACAATTAGCAAAACTGCACTCATCACTAAACTGGCCATGACTAGATATAAATCTTGAGCCATTACAGCTTGTAAAGTCAATCTTCCCAAACCAGGCCAGTTAAAGAATTGTTCGGCAATGAATGCACCGCTTAATAAACTAGCTAACTCGAAGCCTAATAGAGTAATTAGAGGGTTGATGGCGTTGCGGAGAGCGTGAACATATATTACTCGGTTTTCTGGCAGTCCTTTAGCACGAGCTGTTTGGATATAATCTTGACGCAGAACATCTAATAATTCGCCGCGAGTGATGCGTTGTAAACCAGCAAAACTAGTAATTGAGAGAGCTATGGTTGGTAAAATCATGTGCCAGCCAATATCGAGGATTTTACCAAACCAGTTGAGTTCCGAGTGATTGATGCTAGTCATATCACCTACCGGGAACAATGGCGAGGTAACTTGAGCAAAAAAAAGCAGCACTAAAACAGTGATGAAACTGGGAAATCCTTGTCCTGCGTAACTAATAACCTGTAAAATGCGGTCAGCCCAACGATTTTGCTTGATGGCAGCGATAATACCCAAGGGGATGGCGATCGCCCACGTTACAATTAAAGAAGCGATCGCTAATAGCAAGGTTGCTGGAACGCGTTCCCACAATAGCGACACTACTGAGCGTTTATAGGAAAAACTCGGCCCAAAATCGCCTTTGGACACAATATTCCACAACCAAAACCAATATTGTTCTACCCACGACTTATCCAAGCCCCAAAATTTCCGTAAGGCGTTAATTTGGTCTCTAGATTTCTTTGGATCTGCTTCTAATTGGGTGACAAAATCTCCTGGAGCAAGTTGCATAACCAGAAACGATAGCGCCGAAGCCAATAATAAAGTTAGCAATGCCTGCAACAACCGCTTGATTACGTATATAAAAGTTTCACTTGTGACTAGCCTAATCAGCCAATCCCAACCCGTTGTTAAAGAAATTTTTGTTGTTGATGTCATAACATTTTGCTAGTTATTAGTGTCAGTTGGATTATTCTTTATAGCCACTGACAAAAGAAGCAGGAAAGCTAGAGAAAGATGAGGGAGAAAAATAATCAATCACAAACGACAAATAATATCAATATTCGACTAAAGTAATAATCGGCACATTTGGTAAATGTTTGCGCCCTTCTAAATCTCGTAACTCGATAATAAACGCAAACCCTATTAGATTGCAGCCAATCTTCTGCACCAAGTTTGCTGTTGCACTTGCAGTTCCACCAGTGGCAATTAAATCGTCCACAATTAAAACTCGGCTACCTTCGTCTAAAGCATCTTGATGTACTTCTAAGCAGTCTATACCATACTCTAATTGATACTCAATTGAGTGAACTGCCGATGGTAACTTACCTTTTTTGCGAACGGGAATAAAACCAGCTCCTAATTTATAAGCTAGAGGCGAGCCAAAAATAAATCCCCTCGACTCCATACCAATGACATAATCCACACTCATCTCAGCTTCGATACATTTTTGTGTTAAAAAGTCAATAGTATAGCGTAGTCCTTCAGGGTCGCGCAGTAGCGTAGTAATATCCCGAAATAAAATTCCGGGTTTGGGAAAATCTGGGATATCACGAATCAGAGACTTCAAATCCATAAAATGGGGTTAAGGGGTTAGGGATTAAAGATTAGGGACTGGGATTAGGAAAGTAAGGAGTCGATACTGAGGAGTTATGAATTTAAATTCCTAACTCTCCCAGTCCCTAGTCCCCAGTCCCCAATACCAGATACCTGAAAAATCGTACACTATAATGTCATACGCCAGGGTGGAGACTGAAGCTTGACCCTTGATTGACGATAATTAGAATCTAAATCAAGCTAGAAAAGGATAGCACTCATAAAAGAGGTGAATTAAGTTATGTTTTAAACTTTTGAATTGAATATAGGGAATCCTTTGAGTAGAAACAGTTAAGTAATGTATATATCAGGTAGTCATAACTGCTGTTATAAGTCTAATGTTCAAGTCTTGGCTAGTTATCTTAAATTTGTTTTACCTAGTCTGTCACAAGCGCACAAGGTATTTATAGAATGAATGTTTCCGCAAGTTTAACGCCGTTGAAAAGTCCAACTCAAGATTCACTGCCGATGATTCTGGACACTTTACCAGATCCGGCGATCGCCGGACAAACATGTCCTCGCAGAACCCGGTTGCAAATTGACCTCATTTTACTCGCTATTGAAGCTTTAGAGCTTGGTGGTTCTGAAGCAATCTTGGCTTTCGCTCAAGAGTTGGATCTCAAAGGAATTGTCAAAGATAGAGTGAATTTATGGCGGATGCGTAGCTCTAACCCACTACGCAGAGCGCACATGCGCCGCCCTCTAACTGTTATGGAAGCCAAAGCTTTGGTAGTCATTGCTTGTTATATAGCACGGCGTTTAACTGTGGTCATCCGCCAGTTATTAATGATATGTCAACAAATGGAAGAAAAGCAGATTCCTCTAGAACAGAATTTGCGCTTATCTAATTATCTAGAGCGGTTTAGAGCGCATTTTAAGAGCCGGATGAATGCTCGACGTTCTGGGTCACTAGCATTAAGTTCCGATCAAAAGTTAGATGAACTAGCGATAAATTTGTTAGGACAATTACTATTTTGCACTGGTACGGCTGGAATGCAGCGATTCTGGATTAGTCTTTTTGACGGTGAGGTGGAATGAATATTCAACGTAAGTACAGTTTACCTAATTGTACACTGCTTTTAGAAGGGTTAAGTGATGTCACTAGGGCTGCACAGTTCCAAGAACTGCGACCAGAGTTATCAATATTGGTAAATGCAGAATGCTATATATCTGGATATAATCAGCCTTTAACAGGAGGGCGAGAGTTTTTTGAAAGTTTAGTCAGGGCAGTTAGTGGCTATGCCCAAGAATTTTTGAGTAATGTATCTAACCCGCAAGCCCACAACCACGAGTCGGAGTTAGTAGAGTTTCAAAAAGTTGACAGCAACCGACATAAATTAATTGTGCATTCAGAAGGCGCACCAGAGGGTTTCGAGTCTCGCTCAAGCAATTCTAAACGTCCACCGATTGAAATAGATTTGAGTACTGTGCAGTTGTTTGATTTGGTGGAAGCAGTAGATCAGTTTTTTGCCGATACTCAAACTTTACCAGAACTTTCCTTAGAACTACAACCAGTTACCAGACGCTATGGCGGTGCTAGTCAAGCCTTGATTAATCAGGCAGTTCCCGCAGCTGTAGGAGTATCTAGTTTAGCAGTAGCAGCGATCGCTTTTAACTTGATTCCACCTCCGCAAATACGTCCACCGCAGCCCAAGCCAAACGAGCAAACTACCTCAACCATCCAAAACCTCACTCCACCATCAACTGCTGCAATTCCCACATCGGCTGCAACACCAATAGCTGCTGCAACTCCCACACCAACACCTACAACTAATACCAAGCCAGCAGCTAAAGATTTAGAAGCACTTTTAAATACAGTTCCAGAAATTACCGATCCATCCCAGCTACGTGCATTAAATCGCCAAGTATACAATCAAATTCATCCAGCTTGGACTAATCGCTCAGGATTGCAACAGGATTTGATTTATCGTTTAGGTGTAGCTGCGGATGCAGCGATCGTAGGTTATAAAGCAGTGAATAAAGAAGCGAATGAAGGAGTAGGGCAAACTCCCCTACCTAACCTACTTTACAATCCAGCTAACCGCGCTCCCATCTCCAATGAACCGATCGCTCAATTCCGAGTAGTATTTACCACAGGAGGCGTGCTACAAGTTAGTCCTTGGCGCGGATATGCCAGAACACCAGAGGTAGTAGGTGCAAAAATTACTGACTCTAATATAATCAAAAGTTTAAATCAAAAACTTTATAATACAGTTCGTCAAGCTTGGAGTGGCACCCCCACTTTTACACGAGATTTGAAATATCGGGTAGCAGTCAACAAAGATGCTGTAATTGCTGACTATGAACCACTTAACCAAGTTGCCTTTGACTATTTCCGGGAAACACCCCTTCCCCAGATGTTCAACGCTATCTACGGTTCTAATGTCGCAGCTCCTAATAACAAAGAACCTCTTGCTCACTTTCAAGTGATATTTAAACCTAATCGCAAATTAGAAATCACTCCTTGGCAGGGATATCAGTAATTGATGACTGGGGACTAGAAGATTAGGGACTGGGTATTAGGTATAGAAAATAGACATGGGGCATAAATAAGAGTTAAAAGGGCAAAGGGGAAAGACTCCTGTGCTTCCCAGTCCCAACTCCCTAGTCCCCAGTCCCCAATTCACCTTGTAATCCGCCCCATATAATTTCCCCACAACTGAGCTGCTTGAGCGCTGCTACCAGATGTAGGGGAATTATTGTCGTTTCCCAACCAAACGCCAGTTACCAGCCGCTGACTGGGAATAAAACCTATAAACCACAAGTCAACGTTTTTATTAGTGGTGCCTGTTTTACCAGCTTCTCCTAGTCCAATGGCTGCACTACGACCAGTACCTCTACTGATTACACCCCGCATTAAACTAGTCATTTCATCGGCGACATCATTTGATAATACTCGTTTGTTGGCGTCTGGATCTTGATCGAAGGAGTAGATGACGCGGCAAGTTTTGAGATCGTTGCGGTCTCTGCAATCCCCACTGTCTAAAATCCGATTAATCGCATGGGGAGGATTCCACACGCCGCGATTGCCAATGGCACCAAAAGCACCAGTCATTTCTAAAACATTAACTACACTTTGACCAAGTACCAACCCAGGAACCGGATCGAGTGAGGACTTTACCCCCAAACGCTGGGCCATAGACACCACTTTATCCAGCCCAATTTCTCTAGCAACTCGCAAAGCGATCGGATTTTCCGAAAGCGCCAGCCCTGTGGCAATATCGAAACTAGTGTCTGCACCTGCACGACACGGTTTGTAAGTAAAGCCTTGCCAAGTTAAAGGAGCACAAGAATAAGTTTTTGATGCTGGAATTCCCTGTTGGATAGCGGCAGTGTAAGCAAAGATTTTGAAGGTGGAACCTGGTTGTCTTTTAGCTTGAGTAACCCGATTGAACTGACTTTTTTTGTAATCAGTTCCCCCCACCATTGCCAAGATACTACCAGTACTAGAGTCAAGAGTAACCATTGCCCCTTGAGAAAAGTTAAAAGTTCTACCACTACCATTTACTGAATTACGCAATGCTGCTTCTGCTTGGCTTTGGATGCCTGGATCGAGCTTGGTTTCAATAATATAGTTTCCTTCTCTGGCTGCTCCCTCCCCTAAAATTGATTCCAACTCAGAGAAAACGTAATTGTAAAAATAAGGAGCGATGGTTTTAGCTTGTTGTTCGCAGACTTTCGGACTAACTTGTACGGTAGAACGTCTGGCTCGGTTAGCATCTTCGGGTTTGATTTTGCCCATCTCCAGCAGCCGCTTAATTACACGATTGCGGTATTCAGCAGTTTCTAGCTTATTTGGCCCATCCCCACAATAATCAAAACCGTTGGGAGCTGGTAAAATTCCCACCAATGTTGCAGCTTCCGCCAAACTTAAATCTTTAGCTGGCTTTTCAAAATAATACTTAGCTGCATCCTCAAATCCAGAGGTGTCCCCTCCCAAAAAAACTCGATTTAAATACATCAGCAAAATATCATCTTTGCTGTAAAACGTTTCTAACTTTAAGGCGACAATTGCCTCCCGCAATTTACGTCCCAAAGTGTCTTGTCTGCCTACATAATCGCGGAACAAACTGCGGGCTACTTGCTGGGTAACGGTGCTGGCTCCTTGTTGCACATCTCCGGTGCGGCTATTAATCAACACGGCTCGCAAGATTCCTAACGGATCGACCCCAAAGTGCCAATAATAACGGCTATCTTCGGAAGCGACTACCGCAGCAGGCAAATAAGGACCAAAGTCCTCTAATCGCTTCATGTCTACGTGAGAGGTAGTCCGAGGCTCTCTTAGGGGGGTGGCTCCATCACGGGCATAAACAACTACTGGGGCGCGTGTCGCTGTGGGTAAGGGTCTAACTGAAAATTTTAGCCATTCAACGCCAATCACTAATGCGAACAGGGTGCTGATACCACCAATGCCATAAGCTGTCCAAGTCGCGGCATTGATATACCAAGGTGGCGGATCGACGTATTGCAATCGTACAGAAGCGGCGAGTTCTGGTGGTCCCAAGGTGAGAATATCGCCGTGACGTAGTTCCAGAGAATTGACACGACGCTTGCCACGATAAATGCCATTAGTAGAGTTTTCGTCTTTGATGATGAAAACTGGTGTGCGCTGAGTAGAATTACGCGATAACGACAAGTGAATTTGGCTGACAACAGGGTTACGGATGACGATATCGCAAGATTTCGAGCTACGACCTAGAATATAGCGATCGCCCAACAGTGGATATACCTCTGCTTTATCCGCCCCCGCATCCTGCACCCAAAGTTCCGGTACTTTGGCATTAGGCTTGAGCGCCAATTTAGAAAAATCGACCCTAGCTTGAACTGTTTGTACTGCTTGAGTCAGTTGACCTAGTAACGTTTGTGGCTTGTGAGGGGGTTGGGGAGAACTCATCGGCTATTTACATCACAGTTTTTAGTGAAGAATCGGGCGAACTACAGTTTAGATGTTAATCTTCCATCATTTTACTCATAAGCCAAGGCATAAATTGGTTTTCCAGTTATTATGAGTTATTTTATACATAATACTATTAAGTGATAGTAAACGATTTGTCATTTTTATTACTCTTTTATCATTAAATAATTTTGTTTTTTTATTATAAAATGACTGTTTTATCTACTTTTATTAGTTTATAACTATAAAATAATCATTTTTTAATTGTATTTTTTTACACTAATTGTCATTCTAAAATAGATTGAATTTATACTAATTTTACATATCCACATATTTTGAAACAAAGTTAAGTATCTTCATTTAGGAAGATTTTTTAAATCTTATTATCTGTTTTAATAGGGCGAGTGTTCCGTTGAGGTTAATTTCAGAATGATGGGAAAATCTCTGACCCTGATTGGTACAGCTCTATGTTTGGCATTCACCACTAATATTGCCGTAGCCCAATCCAGTAAATCCCCCATAGCCCAATCCAGTAGCAACTCCTCCACTAGTTCACCAACGGAAATCAAGATGTCGCCAGAAGGTATGAAAATTCTGTGCGAGTATTTCCCGCTAAACTCCCGCTGTCCTGGTGGTACAGCACTCACGCCTACCACTCCTAGTAACACTACAACTCCTGATACAACCACGCCATCGGGTACTACCACTACTCCAGATAAAACCACACCATCAGGTACTACAACTCCTGATACAACCATGCCATCAGGTACTACCACCACTCCTGATACAACCACACCGGGAAGTACCACTCCACCGCCATCTAACACTCCCAGTGACAGCGTAACTCCAGGACCAGGAGGAAATGTGACTCCTCCCGATTCTTCTGGCGCTCCTAGCAATATAACTCCAGCACCAGGAACCATTACTCCTTCTGAACCTGGCGCTCCTAGCAATATGACTCCAGCACCAGGAAGCGTTACTCCATCTGAACCTAGTACTCCTGGCAGTACTACCGAACCAGGAAGTGTAACTCCTCCTGAGTCTGGCACTCCAGGTAGCAGTACCGAACCAACTCCTGTTACTCCTGCCTCGCCAACAACTCCTTCCACAGGTAATTAAATTAAAAGCTTTGGCACAATCTGAATATCAATTTGCCGTTAGCGATCGCTGTGGAACTTGACATCCTACACCAGTTATACTTACTGATGTAGGATAATAAATTTAAATGGCTCAAACCTATAGAGCGAGTTGTCGGATATTATCTATTCAAAAAGGGTTTGAGATACTAATAGCCTGGGATGAATCATCCCAGGCTTAATAGTTTAATGCCTACCAGTTGAAGTCGGTGTTTTTTGGAATGAGGCAATTAGTAGGCAGACAATACCGATACTAATAAATGAATCTGCCACATTAAATACAGCAAAGTTAATCAGGCGAAAATCTAGAAAATCAACGACATAGCCTAAAATAAAGCGATCGATACCATTGCCCATTGCTCCGCCTAAAATCAAACCATAGCCTAGCTGATCCCACAGATTTAAGGTTGGGCCAAACAACGCCAGTGCTATTAATACTAAACTCACTCCTAAAGATAACCAGCGCAACCATTCTACTTTGCCACTTAACAGACTAAAAGCTGCACCAGTGTTAGTAACATAGGTCAGGTGAAATATTCCAGGTAAAAGTGGTAGCGTTTGCTCCAAGCTGAAGGTTTGCACTACCCAGTATTTTGTTATTTGGTCTAGGAAAAAAGCTATAAAGGCAGCAATCCAGAAAAGGCGATTTTTTAAACGCATGGCGAATTAGTCATTGGTCATTGGTCATTGGTCATTGGTCATTGGTCATGAGTTTTTGACAAAGAGCAAAGTCTGTAGACGTTTCTGCGGTTTAAGGCAGGGTGCGTCGGCTTCCGGTGTAGACGCCGAGAGGGCGGCTTGCCGCAGGCATCAAAACTTTGTAACAGAGGACAAAGGACAAATGACAATAAACTAATAAAACATTAAGTGACGCAATACATATGCTATTACAGTCACAGCACAGACTACAGTTAGTTGCCCTGGTAGTGCAAACCAAGAATATCTGAGAATTGCTTGCATCAAAGGTAGATTTTCTGTGCCTTTCCACTGAAGAAGATAACTAATAATTAAGTAAGTAATACCGCATAGGTGGAGAGTTAACAAGCCACAGATGCAACTAAAGGCTAGGGTTTCTAGTCGAGGTCTAGCTTTAAAGGCAAATAAGCCACAAATCCAAGCTCCAGGAATAAAGCCTAGCAAGTAGCCAAATTGAGATAACTTGACATAACCAATACCACCACCCTCGGCAAATACTGGTAATAAAGTTAACCCCATGACTAAATAAGCAATTTGCGAGAGCGCGCCAGCATTTTTACCCCCTAAACAACCGACCAGGAGTACTGCACCTGTTTGAAAAGTTACACCTAAAGAAAAAGTCTGAATTCCATGCTTACTCCAACTCCAAGGTGAAGTTATACCATAAGCTTCTAGGAACGTACCACCCATTGTCAGGAGTAAGCCAATCATTGACCATAGTAATTGGTTAGAAGCAGCAAACATTTATCAGGCAACTAAAGAAAGGCAAAAGGAAAACCAATAGCAACCAGTATAGACATTAATATTGAAATCAAATCTGTGTTGACACTTAAAGAACTAGCATATTTTCTTTTGCCTTTTGAGTATGTAATTTTTCATCTGTGCAAATTGTAGCTTAGGCATCTATTGTCTGATTTACTCAATTAAGGTTTAGTCTGATTGTGGCTGGTATTCGATTTCACATGTGGTAAAATTACTATCAAATAATTTAGTATTTATACTGCTTTTTCTCTGCTTTTTTCAAATAATTATTCTTTAAATAAGTTTTTTTGCGATCGCCTGCCCTATTCTGCATACATAGGCAATCTACTTTTACTCTGATTCTGCTTTCTCGAAGAAGAATTTTCCGGTCTAAATCTTTTCTTCACTAGCCTCCGATTATAGAGCTAGAGAGCATAAACAGCATTTTCTTATATAAAATATTAAGTTAATTAATATACCATATGATTTTATATCTTTAGATATTTTTTCTGAGTTTAACAACAAAAATACACGAGCAATTGAGTTCTACCACGACATGTAACGAAGACACTATCTGATTATTTATAATATTATCTTCAAAAGATAAGTATAAAATTTATCAACCATCATTTCAAATAAGTATTTGCTGTTTCTCCAAAAAAACATCAGATTTTTCAGTTTGTTAACCTATTGTTTACCTAGAGCTTGACCTTTTAAGGGTATCTTAGAAGCGCCCACCTGGAAAGTTACTAAAAATCGATAGCAATGCTTTCACGTATTAGTGTAAAAAACAGTTACAATATTACAGGCTTAATTTCAGTATTAGCACTGGCTATCAGCTTAACTGCCTGTGGCGGTCAGCAAACCTCAGATAATACAACCACCAAAGATAGTCCTTCTGGTACTGCTACAGATACTACTGCTTCTAGCCCAGCTAAACTAGACCTTGGTGGAAATGTCAAGTTAACAGGAGCTGGTGCGTCTTTTCCAGCACCACTGTATGACACCTGGTTTACAGATTTGAACAAAAAATATCCAAATCTGCAAGTTGACTATGCATCAGTTGGTAGCGGTGCTGGAGTTGAGCAATTTATCAAAGGCACTGTAGACTTTGGTGCTAGCGATGTTGCGATGAAAGATGAAGAAATCAAGAAGGTGCCACAGGATAAGGGCGTTATTTTACTGCCTATGACTGCTGGGAGCATCGTGCTAGCTTATAATTTGCCAGATGTTGCCGAACTAAAGTTACCACGGGCTGTTTACGCTGATATTTTATTAGGCAAAATCAAGTCTTGGGATGACGCGCAAATTGCCAAGGCTAACCCAGGTGTCAAACTTCCGCAACAGCCAATTACAGTTGTTTATCGTTCTGATGGTAGCGGTACCACTGGTGTATTCACAAAACACCTCAGTGCTATCAGCCCAGAATGGAAGAGCAAAGTTGGCGAAGGTAAAACTGTTAACTGGCCTACGGGAGTAGGTGCTAAGGGTAATGAGGGTGTTACTGCCCAAATTCAACAAACTCAAGGTTCTGTTGGTTATGTTGAGTACGGCTATGCCAAACAAAATAGTCTCAAGTTTGCTGCTTTGGAAAACAAAAGCGGTAAATTTGTTGTACCTAGCGATCAGTCAGCTGCTAAAACCCTAGAATCAGTAACTCTACCACCAGATCTGCGCGCCTTTATTTCTGACCCCGAAGGAGCTGATTCCTATCCGATTGTCACCTACACTTGGCTATTGGCTTACAAGAAATATGCTAATCCGGCAAAAGCTAAGGCTATAGAAGCTGCGATTGAATACGCTTTAACTGACGGTCAAAAGCAAGCTACTGCACTAGGTTATGTTCCTCTACCCCAAAGGGTAATTACTAAGGTAGCTGCCGCGGCTGACCAAATCAGTCCAGAGTATAAAATTGCTGTTGGCAGTGGTACTAGTGCTAGCAAGTAGCTACATCTTTAATCGAGAATCGAGCGACTGCTCGCTAGACTTATGATTCTATAGGGATTCGATGTCTTAGTTTCAAAAAATTATGAGGCGACAATTTTCTGAATCTGGTTGCCTCGCACATTTTTCTCTGATTTAATTGTAACAGTCGGTATTCATGACTACAAATTCTCCAAGTCTGTCATCAGGGATCAAAAATCGCTCTGATACAGAAAAATCTCTGGATCGGAGTTTTATTTGGCTAACTCGCGTTTTCGCATTTGGAGTTGCTGCCACTTTATTATGGATTGGGTTGCAGGTTGCTATTGGCGCTTGGCCTGCTATCCAAAAATTTGGTGTTGGTTTTTTAGCTAACACCACTTGGAACCCGGTTAATGATAACTACGGGGTGCTACCTCAAGTTTATGGAACTCTCTTAAGTTCTTTTATTGGTCTCTTGATAGCTGTACCAGTTGGGGTTGGCACGGCTATTGTACTGAGCGAAGATTTTCTGCCAGCAAAGGTGAGGCTGGTACTGGTTTTTGCTGTAGAATTGCTCGCAGCTATTCCCAGTGTTGTCTACGGCGTCTGGGGTATCTTTGTTTTGGTGCCTATTTTAACCAACTTAGGAAAATGGTTAAATAGTTATTTTGGCTGGTTGCCATTTTTTAGCACCTCTCCCACTGGGCCAGGAATGTTGCCGGCGGGAGTCATCTTAGCAATTATGACTTTGCCAATTATCACAGCTTTATCGCGCGATGCCTTAATTTGTATACCCCCTAGTTTACGCCAAGCTGCGGTAGGACTAGGAGCAACACGTTGGGAAACGATTTTGCAAGTTCTCATCCCAGCAGCCTTTTCGGGCATAGTTAGTGCTGTGATGTTAGCACTTGGTCGGGCTATGGGAGAAACAATGGCTGTAACCATGTTAATTGGCAACTCCAACAATATTAGTCTTTCTCTCCTAGCACCAGCCAACACAATTTCTTCTTTGCTGGCAAATCAATTTTCTGAAGCTAGTGGTTTGCAAGTTGCGGCTTTAATGTACGCTGCTTTAGTTCTATTCTTTTTGACTTTGGCTGTCAATATCCTGGCAGAGTTAATCCTTGTGAGAGTCAAACGACTGTAGCGTGGTTTTGGGTTGAATTATGACTTCTAGTTTTCCAGAGCGCAGTTTAACTCGCTCTCCCATGTCTAAAAGAACACTGCTTAACACTGTAATGACGGTAATAGCATTTATCTGCGGCATATTGGCACTTGTGCCTTTACTAGCAGTGCTTTCTTATGTCATTATTCAAGGTTTTAGCAGTTTGAGTCCCAGCATTTTTGTGGAACTGCCACCCAAAGCTTTACAAAAAGGAGGAGGCTTTGGTAATGCAATTTTGGGCACACTATTAATGGTAGGAATTGCCGCCGCAATTAGTATCCCATTTGGTGTTTTCGGGGCAATTTACATCACAGAATTTAGTTCGATTAAAGTAGCCAGATGGGTACGTTTTGCGGCTAATGTCCTCAGTGGAGTTCCCTCAATTATTGCTGGGGTATTTGCTTATGGGATTGTAGTTTTAACGCTAGTAAAGCTGAACTTAGGCTCATATTCAGCTCTTGGTGGAGGAGTAGCGCTGGCAATTTTAATGTTGCCAATTATTGTGCGAACCACTGATGAAGCCTTACAGTTAGTATCACAAGATTTGCGACAAGCATCTGTAGGCTTAGGAGCAACTAACTTTCAAACAGTTACACAAGTAGTTTTACCAGCAGCCCTACCAGCAATTGTAACTGGAGCAACGCTAGCGATCGCCAGAGCAGCTGGAGAAACCGCACCGTTACTGTTTACTGCTCTGTTTTCCAACTTTTGGCCTGATAGCTTATTCCAACCCACAGCTTCCCTAGCTGTTTTAGTTTATAAGTATGCCATTTCTCCGTTTAAAAATTGGCAGTCCCTAGCTTGGGCAGCGTCTTTAATTTTGGTATTGATGGTTTTGATCGCAAGTATTATCGCTCGCTGGGCAACTCGCAAAAAAGCTTAGTGCAACAGCATCTATAGAGCAGATTCTCATCAGTAAAATAAATATCACACTGAATTTATGGCTAGTAACATTAGCACAGCTAATAACACTGAAACTGTTTTACGCACCGAAAACCTCAATATTTACTATGGCAAGTTTTTAGCCTTGCAGAATATCTGGCTAGATATACCCAAAAATAAGGTAACAGCCTTTATCGGCCCTTCTGGTTGTGGTAAAAGTACGCTGCTGCGATGCTATAATCGGCTTAATGACCTGATTGAGTCATTTCGGGCAGAAGGTAAAATATTATTTTACGATAAAAACTTGTATGCCTCCGACATCGATCCAGTAGAAGTGCGTCGGAGAATTGGAATGGTGTTTCAAAGACCAAACCCATTTCCGAAATCAATTTATGACAATATCGCTTTTGGAGCCAAAATCAATGGCTACAAAGGTAATATGGATGAATTAGTAGAAAGAAGTCTGCGGCAAGCAGCTTTATGGGATGAAGTCAAAGATAAACTCAAGCAAAGTGGCTCATCCTTATCAGGTGGACAGCAACAACGGTTGTGTATTGCCAGAGCGATCGCCGTTCAACCTGAGATTATATTAATGGATGAACCTTGCTCCGCCCTTGACCCTATTTCTACACTGCGGGTTGAAGAACTGATTCACCAACTTAAAGAGCAATATACCATTGTCATCGTTACCCATAACATGCAGCAAGCTGCGCGGGTTTCTGATAAAACAGCCTTCTTTAATGTCCGCACTGGTGAGACAGGAGGTCGCAGTGGCTATATGGTAGAGTTTGATGCCACAGAAGTAATATTCAATAATCCTAGACAGGAAGATACTAGAGATTACGTTAGCGGCAGATTTGGATAAATATTTATTTCGACTCCTTGATTTGAGAATATGGTTTAGGATGGTAACTTCATCTCTAAAATTTAAGTACGCTAGTACAACAAGGCAAAAGTAAAAGTGAGCCAGGGCGCGGGACGGGTTAAGAGTTATAGAAGCAACTAACGTTAGTTAACAAAACGCTCTTAGCGCACAGTGGTAGCAATGTAGGAACTTCAGTTGCAAGACACTGATTGAAAAGAAAGAATGTTATACTGTGAGCCTTTGACCTGTTTAGGTGGTAGCTTTATTTGAGCTCGGTTGTACTAGTAGTTTATCAAGCCGAAATTGAAGAGTTATGAGCGATACAATCAAAAGTATCGCCAACTTCTAAATAGTGCCGAAAGTAACACCCTGTTGTTTGAGCCACTTACGGTATGCAATAGAATAGCGATCTGACTTTTCCCGTTAAGTGTTTTTTGCAAGCTGCCAACCCTCACAAAGGTCGTG
>JAQYWR010000049.1 GCA_029379225.1 Nostoc sp. S4
TACCTTGGACATTTCATAGCGATCGCCCTAATTCATATTTCTATTCTGCAACGCCTTTCAATTTATTCAAACGAAGGTATTGCGTGCTAAATTTAACAGCAAGCCCAAAGCTGCGTTTGATTATTTTTACTCGCTATCCTGAACTAGGGAATACGAAAACCCGACTGATACCTGTTTTGGCAGTTGTTGGTGTTGCCAATTTTGAATGTCAAATGACTGAATACACAATAATTCAGGTTAAAGAATTGCAAAAAATCATTGACATATCTGTAGAAGTGCGGTTTGTAGATGGTGATTCGCAACTCATGCAAAACTGGTAGGACTTGGATTTAGTTTATCAGTCTTAAGGCGAAGATAATTTAAGTTTGCGGCTGGCGCGACCGCGATTCGAGGCTTTTCGAGTTGGTGCACAAAAAGCAATTATCATCAGTACAGATTGTTTTGGAGTAAATACCCAAATTTTAATAATAGCCTTTGAGAAGCTAGATAGATTTGACCTCGTATTAAGCCCAGTGGGGACGGTAAGTATCACTAATTGGTTTGGAGTAACCCACCCAGAGTTATTCGCTAACATCGAGTAGGGAACTGCTCAAGTATTTCAGAAAACCCTGGACATTGCCCAAAAATTGAATATATTACGTATGAACTTGCTGTTTTTCGTTAATGTTGACTGGCTAGAGGATCTGCCGATTAGAAAATAGTCTTTGATAGGGAGGGATGAGGAGAATAAGTTAACAAATAAGTTTTACTTTAGATCTTAATGGTACTTATCTTAGCAAAAGTTACTACCCAGATCCTTGACTTCTTCAGTAAGTAGGGATCTAAATTTCTAGTCCTGCATCACCCTCGTATCTTCAAATACTAGGAATTTCCTGAAGACACTGCACATAATAAATGTTACTGTGGTCTAGTTGAAAACCAAGAGACATAGAGGTTTCACCGTTATTAAATCTGCTTTGTGTTTCTACAGAACAGTTACGGTCATGGGCACAATATTCGAGTAACTTGAAATATGAAAATCATTTGTATTCACTGCAAGTTTGAAAAACTATGGTTAACCGTTTTACTTCCCTAACTACTGCCCTTACAGTTAAAGTAGTTGGAATAATCTGCATTTTGTCGTTTTTTGTTGACTTTTTGATTCTCTTGTTGCCCTTTCAACCAACCGATCGCGGATGGCAAATCAGTTTGGCGACAGCGCTAGTAGATCGGGGAATCGTTCCTTTGGTAGGCTTGGGACTTTTGTTTGCTGGGTATTGGATTGATAGCACTGATGCCGGAAGCGATCGCCCCCAAGGTATTGACTTAAGATTCCCAGCTCTGATTCTCTCAAGTATTTTAGGGTTAATGTTCTTGCTAATATTTCCCCTACACTTGAATAATGTGAATCAAGCTAAAGCTCAAACAATTAATCGAATCACCCAAGAAGCAGATCAAGCAGAAAATCAACTTAACAATCGGTTATCGCAATTGCAAGCACAATTAAATACTGAACAAGGAAAAGCTCAGCTAGAACAGCTGCGGAGTCAAACCAAAGCTCAGTTCACCGAACTACTCAAAGACGATCAAAGATACAAGCAAGCACTTGAAAGCTCTCAAGTTCCTCCAGCGATCAAAGACTTACTAAAAAAGGCGAAAACAGATCCCCAAGCACTTGACAAAGCGATTGAGCAACAAACAGATATTCAGACTCTGAGAACTCAACAATTGAGCCAAATTCGTCAGCGCCGGGATGAAGCTGAAAATCAAGCTAAAGATAGTGCGTGGAAGTCTGGACTGCGGATTGGTATTAGCAGTTTGCTGTTGTCTATTGGTTACATTATCATCGGCTGGACAGGCTTAAGAGGTAGGGGTGCTTTACAAGGTGGTAAACCTAAAGCTACTGCACGCTAATTCTTTCGCCAGTGTAAAGTGGGGAACGAGCCAAAAGATGAGGGAGCAGGAGGAGAATTACTCCTAACTCCTAACCAAAAAAGACAAGAAACATCTTTGGCTTTTGCTCCTGACTCAGCACTGGCTCAACGCCCGTTAATGCAGCCTCTCCTAGAGAAGAAAGCTGACAGCACTCCTAACTTTTAACTTTTAACTTTTAACTTTTAACTATAAAACCTGGGGAATGTTCTCAATTTACATACTGACATATAACGAAGAACTAGATATTGCTGCTTGTATTGAATCAGCGATGCTATCGGATGACATCATTGTTGTAGATTCATGCAGTGGCGATTGCACTGTGGAAATTGCTAATCGCTATCCTATACGCGTTGTTCAACACGCCTTTGAAAGCCACGGACGCCAACGCACCTGGATGTTAGAGTCCATTCCCCCAAAGTATGAATGGGTTTACATTCTCGAAGCTGATGAGCGAATGACACCGGAACTTTTTGCTGAATGCCAGAAGGTAAGTCAGAATCAAGATTACATCGGTTACTATGTGGCTGAACGCGTCATGTTCATGAGTCGTTGGATTCGTTACAGCACACAATATCCCCGTTACCAAATGCGGCTGTTCCGTTACGGAAAAGTTTGGTTTACTGACTACGGTCATACGGAACGAGAAGTTTGTGATGGTGCAACTGGCTTTTTAAAAGAAACATATCCCCACTACACTTGTAGCAAGGGCTTAAGTCGCTGGATTGAAAAACATAACCGTTATTCCACTGATGAAGCTCAGGAAACTCTATATCAATTAGAACAAGGAAAGGTAAACTGGCAAGATTTATTCTTTGGCAAGTCGGAAGTCGAAAGACGCCGCGCCTTGAAAGATTTGTCTTTGCGTCTACCTGCTAGACCATTGCTACGCTTTATATATATGTATTTTGTCTTAGGCGGTTGCTTAGATGGACACCCTGGTCTTGCTTGGTGTACATTGCAAGCATTCTACGAATACTTGATTTTGCTCAAAGTTTGGGAAATGAAGTATCTACCAAAACCTAAGTTAGATGCAACAGTAACATTGGTACAGGAAAGTACACACGCTGATGCGATATAAAGTCTGAGGCGCTCGCATTCATATTCTACAAGCGAATAATCATTTGTAGGGGCGCACAGCTAGCTGTGCGCCCCAATATGTGTTTCATTTATAATAAATTAATATTTTTAATGGAGCTTTTTCAGAAAAGCTTGTTGTGTAAATATGTGAGTAATTCGCTAGACAAAATAATTCTTAAGCTTACCTGGTAACACTTTTACAATCATAAGCAGCTTTTCATTTCACGCGGTAAATTAGTAATAACTAAGAAAATTGTAATAAAAGTTTACAATTTTTCCAAAGAAAAGTAACATTCTCTGAGAATAACGACTGGTTATTCGCTTGGTTGATGTCTATATGTATCCTTGTAAGAAAATAGTTTAAAACGGGAGAATCGGGGCTTGGTAATCGATCGCCTAAAACAGGATCTAAAAAATGACCTGATTGCTGGTTTGTTAGTAGTAATACCTCTAGCAACAACTATTTGGTTAACAATTACCATTGCCAATTGGGTAATTAACTTTCTCACTCAAATTCCCAAACAACTAAATCCCTTTGATGGGTTACATCCGATACTAGTAAATATACTGAATTTAATAGTAGGATTGGCTGTACCATTATTGAGTATTCTTGTGATTGGCTTGATGGCTCGGAATATTGCTGGGCGCTGGTTGTTAGATTTTGGCGAACGGTTATTACAGGCAATTCCTTTAGCTGGACAGATATATAAAACTCTCAAGCAGCTTTTAGAAACAATTCTAAAAGATTCCAATGGCAAATTTCGGCGTGTAGTTTTAGTAGAGTATCCCCGGCGAGGAATTTGGGCGATCGGCTTTGTCACTGGTGCAATCAGCGACGATATTCAAGCTCAGATGGCTCGTCCCATGCTAAGTGTTTTTATCCCTACCACTCCCAATCCTACTACTGGATGGTACGCAGCCGTTCCTGAGGATGAGCTGGTGAACCTCTCTATGTCGATTGAAGATGCTTTTAAAATAATTGTGTCAGGTGGAATTGTCGCCTCTAATACGCACTTGGTTTTCCCTAAAGAGTCCGCATTGGAAATGAAACACGACCAAATCAAACAGCAAGTTATTCGTGTGGAAGAAACTTAAACTCTATCTGGCAAAGTCATACGCAAATGCGTAATTTTGTTGTTGGACTGTGCCAAAATTGATAGACTTATAAGCTTGTCCCACCTGGTTAATCAATTCTCGCACAATCAACCCTCACTTTTATGCAACCTCGTAAACCCCAACAAATTGCTCGTGAATTGGCACTTTTAAGCCTTAGCCAATTACCAGTAAACCCAAAAAAATTAGATAAATTACAAGATGAGCAACTGGTATCAAAGTTAGTGCTAGGAGCAGTACGCACCTTGACCTCCGAAGTGCAAGATACCCTGAATAATGCCGCAGGTGAACTACAACGCAGTAACGATCGCCTTTTAAGTAGCCAAACTCGTGCTTCCGACCTCAATACTGCCAGAACAATGCTCCAAGAGGCGATCGCATCTACCCAAATAGCAATCAATCAGTTGGGTACGGCTGTCGATTTCCCAGAATTAATTCAGCTAGCTAATCAGGACAAAGGAGTCCGTAATTATGCTAAAGAGGTTGTAATTACAGTCAGCGAAAATCGACAAATTATAGATGAACTCATATCCAATGCCTTAGTAGACTGGCAAGTAACTCGCCTCGCCCAAATCGACCGAGATATCTTACAAATTGCTGTAGCAGAAATGAAATTCTTGGGAGTTCCAGACAGCATCGCTATCAACGAAGCAGTAGAGCTTGCCAAACGGTACAGTGGAGACGAAGGTCATCGGTTTATTAATGGTGTTTTGCGCCGAGTTAGCGATCAGAAGAAAAGCGCATAGTGTTTCTATACTTAGTTTTTGAAGTAAGGGAGATATAGGAGATGAGGACGCAGAGAGAAAATAGCTTGTGACTCCTAACTCAGCACTTGCTCAACGCCTAGAATAAAGCTAACAGCACTCGTAATACCCCAAGTTCAATTAAACTCATTACTTATAACTTATAAATTCCATAACAACTAATACTGCTGCAATGGTTTTTAATTGGTTCCGTCGTCAATATAATGATTCCTCTGAAACCCCCTCTGAGAAGAAGCAGGAACAAACCCCTCCTGTACAAGAACCCCAACCAGAGACAGCCGAAACTTCATCAGATACAACAACAGACTTGTTGGCGTTTGCTAAAGCCGCTTACAAAAATATTCAACAAAAACAACAATCCCAATCAGTAGAAACCCCATCTGATTCAGTAGATGCTTTAGCACCATCAGAACTACCTGAAACTAGTGATGAAACGGTAACTTCTGAAATAGAAACTCAAGCAATTGAACAAGCTACTGCGACAACAGAAACAAAACAGGCAGAAGGTATCCAAACAACTACAGATGAAGAAAGTACAAAAGATTCTCCAGCGATCGCAATTGCCGATCGGTCAGATGTCAAAAGCTCAGAATTAACTGCAAATGAAACTCAAATAATACCCACCGAACCACTAACTACGCCAGAGACAACACAGCCAACACTACCATCCTTCTTAGAACGGGCGGCAGCAGAACGGCAAGCAAAGTTGGAACAACTCATAGCCAGTGCCATCGAGGTGCCAGAACCAGAGGTTGTACAGTCAGTATCAAAGACACAAGACCAAACCCCTGTAGTAGTATTTGATGATGGATTTGTCTGGTCAGCGGAAGTTTTAGCAGCCCAAGGTAGACGTGCGGAAGATGTTTCGATTGAAGAAATTACCTGGCTCAAAAAGCTGCGGCAAGGATTAGATAAAACTCGCCGTAGCATCCTTAACCAACTTAAAGCGATCGTTGGGCAAGGGCCACTTAACCAAGCTGCGGTATCGGAAATTGAGGCATTACTGCTGCAAGCTGATGTAGGTGTAGAAGCCACAGACTTGATTGTAGATGCCCTACAGAAAAAATTGCTCCAAGAAGTCACCCCACCAGAAGAAGCGATCGCTTATCTCAAACAAATCCTCCGGGATATGCTGGATGCACCAGGCAAAACATTCCATAAATCTAGCTTTACCCCAGAAAAAGAAACTTTAAATATTTGGTTAATTACCGGAGTCAATGGTGCTGGTAAAACCACGACTATCGGCAAAATTGCCCATCTAGGACAAAAATCTGGTTATAAATGCTTAATTGGGGCAGCAGACACCTTCCGCGCTGCCGCAGTGGAACAAGTGAAGGTTTGGGGTAGTAGAAGCGGTGTAGAAGTTATTGCCAATCCTGGAAAAAATACAGATCCAGCAGCAGTTGTATTTGATGCGATCGCTGCCGCCCAAGCGCGTCAAACAGAATTACTTTTAGTAGATACTGCTGGGCGACTGCAAAACAAGAAAAATTTAATGGACGAACTCAGTAAAATTCGGCGAATTATCGACAAAAAAGCCCCAAATGCCAAAGTAGAATCACTGTTGGTTTTAGATGCCACTTTAGGTCAAAATGGACTGCGGCAAGCCGAAGTTTTCTCCCAAGCTGCCCAACTTAGTGGCGTTGTCTTAACCAAGCTCGATGGTACTGCCAAAGGCGGCGTTGCCCTTGCCGTTGTCCAGCAATTAGGTTTACCTATTCGCTTTATTGGTGCTGGCGAAGGAATCGAAGATCTGCGCCCCTTTTCTAGCTACGAGTTTGTTGAAGCCCTGTTGAGCGGTTAATGGTTTGTCAGGGGAAGTTTGAAGGATTATAACTGACGCCTTCAGGAAGAGAGTTTTAAATCCAACAAAGTTGCCTTGACAGACCACTAGTTGAAAAAGCTGGGATTAAAAATTTTGCTTGACAAATTGATATATTTAAGTGTAACTAAATCTGGTATTATCGCTGAAACTAACTACAAACAAAACACTAGAAACAGCTTAAGTCCTAAAATCATCAATTGGTGCAACTAAACTGCTTCAAAACTCCCAAGTATCCTTTTGACTGTTACTTCCAAAAGTATTTAGAAATATTTTCTGGAATAAATCTAGAGATTTCAAGTGTTCGATCGTTAGTTATTGGTCTCAGGAATTAACAAAGGACGAAGAACAAAGCACGAAAAAAATACTTAGTCCAAAAGCTGGAGGAATTGTTCTGTTATTAAAGTATTTTTATGACTTCAGAGATATGTTTTGAAAATTAAATTATGAAAAAATAAAAAACTTTGCAAACTGTTATTCCAAAATAAGAAATTTCGTGAATTTAGTTTTAATTAAAAAGGCATGATTTTAAGTGAATAACATTCAATTTAGAATGCAATAAGTAAATAAAATACTTATAAGAGTTACCTGTTACGTCTTTATACCCTTGCTAAAGTGACAAGTCTTGTCTAAATATGATTTAGCAATGCCAAAGCCAAAACAGCCAAAAGATTTCTATATAATCTCATATAATCTCAAACCTACCAAATTAAAGTGTAATAGTACCTGTGCCTGTGTCTCAACTGCCCTCTCAACCCACTGACAATAATAGTAGTGCTGCGACTGATGTCACACCAGTGGTGGCCTTGAAAGAACTCGTGGCAAGGTTGCACCGGGAACAGAATAAGATTCAAGATTTACTCAGTTCTTTAGGATTTGCCCTCAGAAGCTTCAATAACTTGAATCAGTTTTTGGAACTGATCCCACTGATGGCAACAAGAGTAACAGATGCTGATGGCAGTGCCCTGTTTCTCTACAAACCAAATGGTCAAGTCAGGTTAGAGCAACTACACTGGCAAGATAGTCACCAGCGTAAGAATATCCGCAAAGCGTTAGAGATAGCCAGCAGTCAAATCACACTTGTGCCCAATACTGCCCCGATAGCAAATGGTACAGGAATTTTGGATGACCAAATGCATCGCTATTTAGGGCCAGATGTGCAAATATTTGGTACAGCGATTTTGGTAAAGCATACAGAACGGGGTTGGCTGTATGTTTTAAGCCGCGACCCAGAATATAGTTGGACAGAAACTAGGCAAAAGTTAGTTAGGTTAGTGGCAGATCAAACAGCAGTTGCGATCGAAAACGATGAACTAGCTGTAGAGCTTAGAAAAAAAGAACGTTTAGACCAAGAACTAGAAATTGGTGCAGAAATTCAACGGCGACTTCTACCACGC
Organism: Nostoc sp. S4; assembly: GCA_029379225.1. Classification (GTDB taxonomy): domain Bacteria; phylum Cyanobacteriota; class Cyanobacteriia; order Cyanobacteriales; family Nostocaceae; genus Nostoc. The sequence continues at coordinate 8,088 of JAQYWR010000049.1, forward strand.
CAATGTCCTACAATTCCTGGTGCAGTTTTAGCGGCACGCTGTAAACCTGCAAATCGTGTGGGTGGAGACTATTACGACTTTATCGCTACCAATAATAATCAGATTCAGCCAAACACCAGAGGCGGCGCAGGAAACGGTCGTTGGGGTTTGGTAATTGGTGATGTTATGGGCAAAGGTGTTCCTGCTGGACTGATTATGACGATGATGCGGGGAATGCTACGAGGAGAAGTACTACACGGTAATTCTCCAGCCAGAATTCTGCAAAACTTAAATCGAGTTATGTATGCGGACTTAGAAAATTCCCATCGCTTTGTAACGCTATTTTACTCAGAATACAATCCCCAAAATCGAACTTTATCCTATAGCAATGCGGCACACAATCCTCCTTTGTGGTGGCACGCGGCTACGAAAACTGTCAGCCGTTTAGATACTTTAGGGATGCTAATTGGTTTAGATGCTAACAGCCAATATGAAGATGCCCAGGCACAGTTAGAACCTGGGGATACAATTATTTACTATACAGATGGCTTGACTGATGCTGCTGCTGCTAGTGGCGATCGCTTTGACGAAGAAAACTTTATTACTGACTTCAATACAGCTTGTAAATATTGTAATGGACCGCAGGAAATTGTTGATTATTTATTTGACCAAGTTCAAAAATTCATCGGTGCTGAAAAACAAAACACCGATGATATGACATTAGTTGTTTTGCAAATTCTTTAGTTATTTGTCATTAGTCATTTGTCCTTTGTCCTTTGGTGCAAAGTTGAGCCACTGCTTTGGGCGGGTCTTGTGTCTTCTTCAGTGGCATTTGTTGGCAGGAAACCTCCGAGTCGTGACTTTGCGCTTCATTATTCACTAATGACCAATGACAAATGACCAATGACTAAAATTAAAACACAATCGTGTAACCTTGGTTTTGGGTATCTTTCTTGATATACGAAACACCATCAATCTTAAGTCCTTTGTCATCAAGAAGGGTAATGATACCGCCATTATTGTCCAGTTGGATACCTTCTTTGGCTAAAGGTACTCTCATTACCTCGCCAGGATTAATAATACCACTAAGACGTTGCTTGCGTTTGAGTCGATCCGCAAGTGCCCAATCACTCAAGTCAATTTTATCTGCTGAGCTATTAATTAAAGATACTGTCTCCTTGCCTATATCATCTCCCAGAGGATTTACCAAAGCGGCAATAATCCGAATCGCTGCTGTTGTAGCTGGCATAATTACATCTATTCTGTTGCCAGTAGTATCGTCAGTGTGGAAAGACTGGGATTGGAAGGCTAAAAAGATGCCCACCCACTGATTCCGGGCTGGATAGTGAATCAGCAATCCCCCATCTTGCCAAACACCATTATCTTTTTGAAATTGACCAGCATTACCCTGGTTCATGTGGATATCATGGATACCGTTACCAGGGAGAAAACCAAAATACTTGTCCTCTATATCTTTTTCAGGTCCCCACTTTTCACCAAAGGGGTAGAGGACTGCTTCTGGTGAAGCGACCGCTCGGGCAATATATAATTCGAGTAACTCACTAAGGTCGTTATCTGGCCCTGGCAGATTGTAGGGTAAAGGTTTCATCTGAGCTGGATCGAATAAATTCGCCCGGATATAGTCTAAAGCCAGCCCTCCAGGTTTGTTCGCCAACTCCTTGAAGCCAAAATCCAACTCATGCAATTCCTTGGCAATCGGGTGAGAGAAGTTTTCATCTACAAAATATAGTAATTCTGAGGGACTTTGCTTTGATTTCACATTAATGGCGATGCGATGTTTTTGCTTCTCGTCTGTGAGAAGTACTTGGTAATGGGGAGTAGATCCCTCACCAAGCTTCCTATCTATAGCCCGACCTTTGAGAACACCATAATTTTTCAGTGGCATCTATTTGTCCTAAATTTCATACTGGATAAAACGACATTTAGGTAAATACTAGCGATTAGATATCTCAAATTTCAGCAATAAAAACTGCATAATCTGTTTTTAGTTGCTCAGGCAATTACCAACAGACTATGCCAGCGCATTTTCCATGCTTTTATTGATTTCTAATAGCTATTTCAATAAGAGAACAGTTATCAGTAATTACTAATAACTGTTCGCTGTTGAAGATATATCTGTTGGTTGTTAGCTAATTATGCAGTTTGCTTTGGTTCTGTAGCTAAATTTTGTCCAATTTTTGGTTCATTACCAGCAATTAGTCGTTCAATATTACTGCGATGGCGGAAAATTACATACAACCCTCCAGCAATCCCAAACAGAACATAAGGTAAAGGTTGATGCAAAAGCAACATGAAAATAGAAACAGCGATCGCACCTGCAATTGAACTCAAAGAAACAATCCGCGATATCGCTACGACGACAGCAAACACACCCGCTGTTGCTAAACCTACCTGCCAATTCATTGCTAATAAAATCCCTAAGCTAGTAGCAACGGATTTACCACCAGTGAAGCCTAAAAAAATTGATTTACTGTGTCCAAGGATGGCAGCTAAACCAGCTAAAGTTATTAGCCACGGTTGCCATGTTTTTACATCTACCGTTGGAGGTATAAAATTTTGACTAATGGCAAAATTGAACAACCAATAAACTAGAGCGATCGCTAATACTCCCTTCAAAGAATCAAGTACTAAAACGAATGCTCCTGGTCCTTTGCCTAAGGCTCTTAGCACATTTGTTGCCCCAGTAGAACCCGAACCAACTTCTCGAATATCAATACCTTTTAACTGCTTGACAGCAATATACCCGGTGGGAAAGGAACCCAGCAGGTAAGCTACAAGTACAATTACCCCGCATAGAGTTAACCAGATAGCCATCATAAAAATTCAAAAATCCAAATAAATTTGGGTTAACGCCACTTCTTTTTAAAGATGCGCCTATGACAATTAGATAAATAAAGCGCAGCCTTAGATAGATTTAAGATTACGAATGACTAATGACTAATAACTAATTAAAAGTCATCATCATAGTTTCTCACTGTTTTGGGGTCGGGGGCAAAGGCTAACCAAAGAGGAAATTGCAGCAGGGACAAACTGATTTGATCTTCTGAATCATCAATAATAATCAAAGGCAATTGATTAGCTTTTACCAATCGGTCTGCTTTTTGGGCGACAGCTTCAGATGCTTCAAATAATACCACGCCTCGGTCTGGGCCAAAATCTGGGCGACCGATTCCCAGACAGTCTTGTAAGCCGCGCCGCCATTCACCTAATCGTTCAGGTGTATTAGCTAAGACTAAAGTACGAACGCGATCGCCATACAGCTTGTGTAAAATTGAAATTACGGCTGAGGCAATCAGGATATTTTGCAAACGACTACCCATTGTCCGCAAAGCACCCCGACCTCCTTGGCTGAAAAACCAGTTGGAGACTCGTTCAGCGTGGACTGGTTCAAAAGTGCGGCGCAGTTGCCAAGCCTGACCATAGTAATCTGGCTGATTGCGGTATTGATCGATCAAGCGGCGAATTTGCTTTGTAGTATCTTGAAACTGCTGTTGAGCAAATTGTGGTATTCCTGACTGAAGTTCAACTGCTTTAGCCTGTTTGAGAGATGGTTTTTCTCTTTCTACCACAGTTGGCGTCAGTTGCAACTGCTCAGCAGCAGCAGCCAAATCCTGTAAGCTACCCGTGAGATAGTCTTTAAAACCCTGCACTCGAATTGCCAAGTCTTGGGATGCTCCGGCAAAAGTGGTTCGCATCTCGTTGCGAATACGTTCTTGACGGCGTTCTAGCTGTTCTATAGAAATTTGCAGGGCTTGTTTGCGTTGTTCTAACTGGACTACTGACTCTTGTACGAGTCGTCCCAGAGAAGTTTGAGTTTCACTCAATTGTGCCTGAAGGGTTTTATAGGAAGCTTGCAAGTTAGCTATTTCTTGCTTAAGGGTTGCTTCGGTGGTTTGCAACTCTGCCACTCGTTGCTGTGCTGTGGCGTATAATAAACTCTTTTGTGATTCCGCTTTGTCTGACCCCAGTGCAGTAATTTCCGGTTCTAACTGCCCCACAAACTCACCATTTAAATTTTGTGTTGGCTGTACTGTAGGATCTACCTCTGCTGTATTGGAGATAGTTGAATCAATAGTTGCGTGGTTTTCTGGTGAGCTAATGGCTGCTGTTTCTACCACTGAATCAACAGATGAGTTTGCTTGAGGTTCAACTACATTGCTCTGTTCTTCTTGTACCAACCATTCATCAATTGGTTCTGGGGTTTGAGATGCCTCTGGGTTCATAAACAATAGTGTAATTCCTAATGATGCCAATAAATAGCTTTTAAAAATATTACAATTAACAAGCTTTCAAAGTCTTAAGTTTTAAGACGTACTGAATTTTGAGTTTTAAGTATAGATTACAACTACTCATCATTCAGGTAAAAGTTTGAGTGGCGGCTTTTACCACTCAAATCTTCGGTGACTCAGGACTCAGTACTAAGTATGCGGACAACGTTCTTCCAAGCAAGTTTTTAAGGTGATGGGGTCAAATAAAATCGGCAAAAAGTGAATGCTTTTAATTTCTCTAAAATAAAACAGGATAGGAATTCTATTCCAGAAGATACGCCAATTCTGCCATTCCTGATACGGAAAACGTCGAATCAATTTTTCGCCTCTGTGAATATCTAAGTCAGTAGCGGTAAATTCCAAGCGCAGTGTTAACGCTTGAAACGTCAGAAATAAGCCAAACAGCATAAAACCAAAGCCTATCCACGGTTGTACTAATATTAGTGGAATAGCACTAATTACCAACACTATAGGTATATTGTAGCTAGGCTTGAGTTCCACAGTGGCGGTGGAGTTAGGGGCAAATGAACTGGTCACAGTCTTAAATCGTGCTTTGCTAGTAGATATCTCTCTATTTTAGAAGTGAGAAGTTAGGAGTTAAAGTTAAAACTCCTAACTCTGTTAACTTCCAAATTTTATGAACCTTGCAGGAATGCACTCCCAGTACCCTGAAACATTAACCAAGAAAGAAAGAAATTGGTAACAAAGATAATCAGCAAGGCAGTCACAACAGCAGCTGTAGTTGACTGTCCTACACCTTTGGCTCCTCCTGTTGTTGTCATGCCCCAACTGCAACCAATTACAGCTATTAGAATACCAAAGCAACACGCTTTAATCATGGCACTAAAAATATCCCAAAGACCAAGAAAGTTACGGGCTGAGTCCAGAAAGACAGTATCAGAAAGGTTGTAAATATTTGTCGCAATTATCAATCCTCCTAGCATCCCTGTGACTAGAGATAATAGGGTTAAAATTGGAAGCATTAAAAAACAAGCAATAACACGGGGGATAACTAGATAATCGATTGGATCTGTTCTTAGCATCAACATAGCATCGATTTGTTCTGTTACCCGCATCGTACCGATTTCTGCTGCAAAGGCAGAACCGACTCGCCCCGCTAAAACCACTGCTGTTAAGACGGGAGAGAGTTCTCGTGTCAAGGCTACGGAAAGCACTCCGCCGATAATGTTTCCGGCGCCAAAGTTGATAAATTCTCGCGCCACCTGAATGGTAAACACCGCACCGACGAAAATAGCCGTCAATAGAGCAATAAATAGGGAATCTGGCCCGACTGCTGCCATTTGCTCTAAGGTATTGCGGCGATGAATTTTACCCCTTAATAGGTGAACTAGTACTTGCCCACCTAGAAAAATCGCTGCCAGCAACCGCTGACTCCATTCTCCTAAACTGGATTTAGATGTAGTCTGGTTCAATGTTTTGTAGCTAACTTGGTAACTGCCTTAAGAATAGCGAAAGTCATGGGAAATAGGGAATGGGGCATTGGGCATTGGGAGTTTAGTCAGGGTTGTTGCTTTTTTATAATCTCCACACCTTCCGGTTAGTGAGTTTCTACTTCGCGGTAGTTGAGCGTAGTCGAACTACATCTCCCCACTCTCTAAACCTACGGTGTACACACAAGTCGTATTACCCCCCTTAATCCCCCCGATGTATTGGGGGGAAATGAGATTTCCGCTTCCCTCGCCTTCACAAGGGGAGGCTAGGGTGGGTTAAAACCTGTCTTCTACCTGTCTTCTTCAGCTATTTTCAGACTTATGTGTACACCGTAGACTCTCTAAACACGGCTGAACATTAACTTAGTTTAAAGATGTTCTCAGAAAATAAAGCTGTTATTAAACGTGTTGCTAAGCGATAAACAGCTACTAACTTTGTCTATAACCTTTATTTGACAAGGATTTTGTAGATTTCAGTTTTTTTTTGACATCCCGAGCATATGATGTAACTTGTAGCGGTTTATTTTAATGAAAACTTAAGATTTTTGACAGATTGTCTGGTCTTAAACAATTGCACGTATTGTAGAAAATGACAAACCGCTATCAAGCTATTGTCATCTTCACTCACGGAGTTTGTCTTCAATGACTATTTTCGCTAGCTTTCTCCGCTCCCTGTTACTGACGGTCGTTTTTAGTTTTGTCGCCCCGATGTTGTTAGTTGGCGGGGGATTGCTGTTTCTATTCCTGATGGGTCGTTTCCCGGGTTTACAAGAGTTAAGTGAGGCGATCGCTACTGCGATTGTGGATTTTCTTGCCACCTTTGGCAGTGGAACTCCTGTACGCGGATTATTTGTAATTAGCTTGACCTGTAGTTTTGTCGGTACACTGTTTGATATTTACGTTTGTTATCGGTGTCAAATTTTACGAAGCGATTCTTAAATAGTGAAAATAGCTTTGCTCAGATGTTCATGAACTGTACAAAACAAAAGAACTGATTTTCTTAACTAAAATTACTGCTGGTCTGAACCTCGATCGGGATTAGTGTTAATCAACGAATTTTTTATTAATTAAAGTACTAAAATTATTAATTAAATATTCAATGAATTATTAATTATTAATTACTAATAACCAGTGCAGGTCTGCGCCTGTAACAAACTGCTTCTATTTTATAAGCCCAGAGACTTTGAGATTTTGAATCCCATAAAGCAGCAAAACAGCCCTTCTAAATCATCACGTTCGACATTAAACTAGAGTTAAATATTTTATACTAGCTACAATATTCAATAACTTAATTGGTATTCATCGAAAATATTACAAAAAAATCTCTCTAAAATATAAAAAAATTATTAAAATTCTGGTTAAAACAATGACCGCTCATGTTTCTTAACAGAAGCAAGCAGGTCGTTTGACCGCTGGGCATCTTATATTAAGTTTATGACGAAGTTATGTTGAGAACTCATGGTTTGGCCGCTTAAGCCCAAGTTTAAGAAACAAATTGCGCGAATTGAAATTACTGGTGCGATCGCGGGTGCTACTCGCAAACGCGTCCTAGAAGCCCTGAAAACTATAGAAGAAAAAAAGTTTCCGGCTTTATTACTGCGTATCGACAGTCCTGGCGGTACAGTCGGAGATTCCCAAGAAATCTACAGTGCCCTAAAGCGTTTGCGCGAAAAAATTAAAATTGTTGCCAGCTTTGGCAATATTTCGGCTTCTGGAGGCGTCTATATCGGGATGGGAGCCGAACACATCGTAGCTAACCCAGGTACGATTACAGGTAGCATTGGTGTGATTCTACGTGGGAATAATTTGGAACGCTTGTTAGAAAAAATCGGTGTTTCCTTCAAGGTAATTAAGTCCGGGCCTTACAAAGACATTTTGGCTTTTGATCGGGAACTGACTCAACCAGAAGCAAACATTCTTCAAGAATTGATTGACACAAGTTATCAGCAGTTTGTGCAAACGGTAGCTGATGCTCGTTCTTTGACGGTAGAAGCCGTGAGAAATTTTGCCGATGGACGGATTTTTACTGGACAGCAAGCCCTAGAATTAGGAATTGTAGACCGCTTGGGCACAGAAGAAGATGCCCGTCGTTGGACAGCGGAACTAGTCGGTCTCGATCCAGAAAAAACTCTTTGCTATACCCTAGAAGAACGTAAACCTTTATTAAGTCGGATTCTCCCAGGTAATCGCCAGGTTTCATCTGGAATTCGCTCTGGAATCGATTGGCTCGAATTTGAAATGTCTACTAGTGGTTTACCCTTATGGTTGTATAGACCATAATATGGTTGTTTGTAATTTAGTCATTTGTCCTTTGTTGTTTATCATTAGTCATTTGTTTTTTATTCAAATTTTAATGACTAATGACTGATGACCAAATGACTGATGACTAATACTTCGGTTCCCTTCCCTACGGGACGCTGCGCGAACGACTACGCTCAGGGCAAGTCGCTCAGTACAAGTGACCACTGACCAATGACTAATTAAGGAGGATTTTTGCGTGGAGTGGCAAATGCGGGCTATTCGCGGGGCAACAACAGTTGCCGAAAATACTATTGAGGCAATGCGAGAGGTAGTTACAGAATTACTCGATGAACTAGAAAATCGGAATGAATTCCAGCCAAAAGACATGATTAGCGTTACATTCTCTGTAACACAGGATTTAGATGCTATTTTTCCAGCAGCGATCGCCAGAGCGCGTCCTGGCTGGGATAATGTGGCAATGCTAGATGTCCAACAAATGCATGTAGAAGGCAGTTTACAGCGCTGTATCCGGTTTTTAATCCACGCCTACCTCCCAGCCTCCGCTCCAATTCATCACATATATTTACGCAACGCCGCGAGTTTGCGCCCTGATTGGAGTTTGCCCCAGTATTTACAGACACCACAGCAAGCAGTTAAATCCAAAGTGTAAATTCTTTAGACAAATTTATTTAAAAAAGAAAATTGAACGAAGTCTTACGGTAGTAATAGAACTACTGAACTTGCTGCGATGAGTAGAAAATTGTGACTTGCTTGTGGTAGTGATTTACGATCCTTGGTAAGGCGATCGCACTCAAAATTCAGATATTGAGTTATTAGGTAGTTCGTAATGATTGTCCCATTTTATTTAGGGGAGCAACCAGACTCAGAAGGTCGGATGATTGCCGAAATATGGGCTTGGAATTTTGAACAATTGGAATACATCCACAATTATATTCAGTGGTTGTTTCCTTTACCTGAGCGAAGTGTATTCAATCCTCATACTCCTGTTGTTAATGAGCAAGTAATTCAATCATTTCATACCAACCCACGCCTACGTCAAAATTTGCTGCGTTCCTTTAGAGTTATGCTTGAGTTTTATGGATTGCAGCGCCAAAACAGTGAAGATGGAAAAATAGTTATCAGCAAGTCAGAAGAATATCTAAAACGCAAAAGCGAATGGGTTTGTACATTTAACCACAATTATCTTCGCATCACCCGAATTTTAAAGTGCTTGATGAATTTCGGATTAGAGAATGAAGCCCAAGCGTTTTATAACTGCTTGCAGCAAATCTACCACGAGGATAGCGAGCGTATTGGCTTTGAAACATTTCAATATTGGACAATTGCAGTCAAACAAAATCGGACAGTTTAATCAAGTCTTAATTGGCCTGTAAACTTTAAAAAATTATTTTGATTTTTAAATTGAAAAAATGCCCTCTGGATACACACTACCTGTATTTGCGTGTGCTGCTGCTGTTGCAGCTTTACATTGGTTACGCGCTCGCCAGCCTTTAAGCATAACATCGATAGATCTAATTGAACCAAATCAAATCGCAGAAATACCAATTGAACAGGTAGCAGGACTATCTGAAAATATGGCTTTGGCAATCACCCGCAGCGAACCTGGTGATAATCTCGATTTGACTAGAAATACACCCATTTGGGCGCTAGTGGAGTGGAGAAGCAAAGATGAACAAGAGGGAGAGACAGTAATTATTAAGGGGGGAGAAGGAATTGGCAGACAGATGAATGCCAATGGTAAACCTGCTATTTATAGCTATGCTCGAAGGTTGTTACAAGAGAATTTGCAACGAATGTTGGCACCGTTAGAAAAAATCACGGTGACAATTATTTTACCTGAAGGGCGATCGCTTGCTGTTCGGACTTCAAATTCTGCTTTTGGTGTAGTTGAAGGACTTTCGCTTTTAGGCACAACTGGCATTTCTCAACCTTTGAGTACACCAGATCAACTTGTAGCTTTTCGGGCTGAATTACAAAATAAAGCCAGTCGTTTTGATATTTTGGTATTTTGTATTGGCGAGAATGGGCTAGATTTGGCGCGTCAACTAGGAATTAATCCCGAACAATTGGTGAAAACTGCTAACTGGCTTGGGCCAATGCTAGTAGAAGCTGATGTATTGGGTATCAAAGAAATTTTATTATTTGGCTACCACGGTAAGCTGCTGAAACTAGCAGGAGGAATTTTTCACACCCATCACCATATAGCTGATGGACGCCGAGAAATTTTAGCAGCCCAGTGTGCGATCGCTGGTTTACAATCACCAGATATCCAAGCTGTGTTTCACAGTCCTACTGCCGAAGCCGCCTTAAAATACTTACGATCCCTAGACGCTTCCACAGGCAGTGATTGGGTAAATCAAGTTTACAGTGCGATCGCCGAAACCATCGATGTTCGTTCCCAAGAATACATCCAAAGCCATAGCCAAAGGGGTACAGAAGTTACAGTCTGTGGCTCGATCCTCTTCGCTCGCGATCGTAAAATTATCGTCAAGAGTAAAACTGCTGGTCTGTTGATGGGAAAATTATGTTAACTTATTATGAATAATCGTAAACAATTTGCATAAATAATCTTTTAAGTAATCTCTTTGGGGTAAGTTTATCCTTCTAATACCATCTCCGATTCCCGGAATAGACAAGGCCATATAAGTAGGCGTTTGTCAAGGTTATTTATACCATTATCAGCCCACCCAGGCTGAATAATAACATCAAGCTAAGATTACAGGGCATCAATTTATCCTTCACGAGACATAATTCTCCCCGTTATGAATACAGCGGTGACTCTACCAACAGAACAAGCGCCCCAAACATTAGAAAATTATGGGCAGCTGAATCGTCAATTAATTGTGATTTTGGACTTTGGCTCTCAATATTCCGAGCTGATTGCTCGTCGTATCCGCGAGACTCAAGTATACTCTGAAGTTTTGTCTTATCGCACTAGTTGTGCAAATTTGCGCCAACTCAATCCGAAGGGAATCATCCTCTCTGGCGGCCCGAGTTCGGTTTATGGCAATAAAGCTCCTCATTGTGACCCAGAAATCTGGAATTTAGGAATACCCATTTTGGGTGTTTGCTATGGAATGCAGCTGATGGTGAATCAACTTGGTGGGGAAGTGGCAAAGGCCGACCGAGGCGAATACGGAAAAGCATCATTATATATAGACGATCCTACAGATTTGCTCACTAATGTTGAAGATGGTACCACCATGTGGATGAGTCATGGAGACTCAGTTACTCAAATGCCACCAGGGTTTGAATTATTGGCGCATACAGAAAATACTCCCTGTGCTGCCATTGCCGACCACAAAAGGAAACTCTATGGCGTGCAGTTCCATCCAGAGGTGGTGCATTCAATTGGTGGGATAGCATTAATTCGGAATTTTGTCTACCATATCTGCGATTGCGAACCTACTTGGACAACAGCAGCTTTTGTAGAAGAAGCAATTCGAGAAATTCGTGCCAGAGTCGGCGATAAACGGGTGTTGTTGGCTTTGTCTGGGGGTGTGGATTCTTCTACTTTGGCGTTCTTATTGTATCAAGCCATTGGTGACCAACTGAGTTGCGTGTTTATCGACCAAGGCTTCATGCGAAAGTATGAGCCAGAGCGATTAGTGAAGCTGTTCCAAGAGCAGTTTCATATTCCTGTAGAATATGTAAATGCTCGCGATCGCTTTTTAGCCACCATTGCTGATGTTACAGATCCCGAAGAAAAGCGTCGCCGCATCGGACACGAATTCATTCGGGTATTTGAAGAAACATCCAAACGCCTCGGTCACTTTGACTATCTGGCTCAAGGGACTCTTTATCCAGATGTAATCGAATCTGCTGATACCAACGTCGATCCCCAAACTGGCGAACGAGTAGCAGTGAAAATTAAGAGCCATCACAATGTGGGTGGTTTGCCCAAAGACTTACGATTTAAATTAGTAGAACCACTGCGGAAACTATTTAAAGATGAAGTTCGCAAAGTTGGACGCTCCATCGGTTTACCAGAAGAAATTGTCCAACGCCAACCTTTTCCTGGCCCTGGTTTGGCAATTCGCATTCTCGGTGAAATCACCGCCGAACGGCTAAATATTTTGCGCGATGCCGATTTAATTGTGCGGCAAGAAATAAATCAACGCGGTTTGTATAATACTTTTTGGCAAGCATTTGCTGTGTTGCTGCCTATTCGCAGTGTGGGCGTCATGGGAGATCAACGTACCTACGCTTATCCTATAGTTTTGCGGATTGTTACTAGTGAAGATGGGATGACAGCAGATTGGGCGAGAGTTCCTTACGATGTACTGGAAGTAATTTCCACTCGGATTGTGAATGAGGTCAAAGGGGTAAATCGAGTGGTTTATGACATTACTTCTAAGCCGCCTGGAACCATTGAGTGGGAATAATTTAGTTTTTGATAAGGGGAAGATGAGTTTCTCTTTCCCTTTGACTAAATACTAAAATTGGGAAAACATTGCCAGGTTTCGATCCCACCATGCAAACACCACAAATAGAGCAAACAGCCGAAAGTGCGAACCAAAACCTCTATGAAACTGATTTCCACGCCTGGACTCAACAACAGGTTAAATTCTTACGTCATCAGGAATGGAGTCAATTGGATTTATCCAATTTAATTGAGGAAATTGAGTTCTTGGGCAGAAAAGAGCGCCAAGAATTGAGAAATCGTTTGAGTCTGTTAATTGGACATTTATTGAAGTGGGAATATCAACCAGAACAACGTAGTCGGAGTTGGTTAGCGACAATTCGCGTGCAACGGCGGGAGATTCTGAAGTTGCTGAGTGAGAATCCTAGTTTAAAGCCATATTTGCCACAATTACTCCCAGAAGCTTATAAGAATGCTCGGGATTTGGCATCAGGCGAAACAAACCTACCGCTATCAACTTTTGCACAGGAATGTTTATATTCACTGGAAAATATTTTCAGCGATCGCTTCTATCCAGGTGCATCTGCCACGGATGAACTGATGGAATAATCTGACTTTTACACCAGATATTGATTTGAAAATTCACAATTTCCGGTTTTGAGCGAGACTATATATACAATTTGATTCTGGTTTCTAAATCGTGCTGCCAAAAATTCATAAAAATTAGAAATTCAGTTAAGTTATATTGAGTTTGTGCAAATCATTCTCAATAAATCAACGAATTTATTGGGTTTGAGGAGTTGACTAATTACAGGCTTTTTTGATATCCTCGAATTATTGGTTATTATTGGCTACTGCTATAAATATTTTTATTTTTTGCTAATTTAAAGTATTAATTTTTAATTTTTATAACGGGAACTTGACGGTAAAGGTAGTTCCTTGTCCAACGCCAAGACTAGCAACTTGAATAGAGCCGCCATGTAATTCAACCAGATGACGAGCGATCGCCAAACCTAGTCCTAAACCACCATGTTTGCGAGTGGAATGTCCTTGATGATAGCGTTCAAAGACGTAGGGTAGAAACTCTGGGCTGATGCCGATACCTGTATCGCTAACTGTGATTTGGGCATGAGAGCTAGTGTTAAATAATCTAACTTCTACCCGTCCCCCTGACGGGGTGAATTTTACAGCGTTTGAGAGTAAATTTCCTAAAACTTGGAGCAAACGATTGATATCGCCGAAAATTGGCGGAATTGACCTGTCAGCTATCAACTCTAAACGAATATTCTTAGCGTTTGCCAATGGATAAGCAGTTTCTATTGCTGCGCCTATAATCACACTAAGATTAACTTGGCTCAGTTCAAGCTGCAACTTACCTTGAAGAATGCGGGACATATTCAGTAGGTCTTCGAGAAGTTTTTCCTGAGACCTAGCATTGCGTTCAATGGTTTCTAAAGCTTTAGCGAGGCTGGCTTCATCGAATTTGCGAGTCCGCAATAGTCGTACCCAGCCGAGAATGGCATTGAGTGGAGAGCGCAGGTCATGGGATACCATTGCGACAAACTCATCTTTGGTGCGGTTAGCAGACTCAGCTTGGGCGCGGGCGGCTTGCTCGAGTTGCAAAAGGCGATCGCGTTCGGCTTCTAAGTGTTTGCGATCGTCAATATCTGTACTCGTGCCAAACCACTTAATGATACTTCCTTGTTCATCCACAATGGGCACGCCTCGGACTAAATGCCAGGAATAACTACCGTCGCGTTTTTGATAGCGCATTTCCTGTTGATAAAGTTCTCCTGTTCCCAAAGCTTGAGTCCATCCCTGAATAGCTACTTGGATATCGTCGGGATGGATAACTTTTGTCCAACCAAACCCCATTGCCTCCTCAAGTGTTTGCCCAGTAAATTCATGCCAGCGTAGATTGACATGCTCGCATTCACCATCACGATTGTAGATCCAGACAAGTTGTGGCATGGCATTGGATAAGCAGCGGTAGCGCTCCTCGCTTTCGCGCAGCGCTAATTCAGCACGTTTGCGATGGGTGAGATCGAGAACGAAGCAGACGCTATAACCCTCGGACTTTCTACTTTCTATTCGGGCAATTCCTAATAAAATAGGGACACGAGTGCCATTTTTGTGAAGATATTCCTTCTCAAAGGGAGTACAAATACCACAGACTTGCAGTTCTTGAATTTTTTGTTGGTCGAGGATTTGATATTCTGGCGGTGTCATCGAATCCCAGCGGATAATTCCTGCTGCCAAATCTTCACGGCTGTAACCGAAGGTTTCTAAGAAAGCCTCATTTGCCTCATAGACTCGACCGCTGAAGTCACCGAAATAAATTCCAACAATATTAGATTCTACAATCCGGCGGAATTTAGCTTCACTTTCTTGCAAAGCTAGTTCGGCACGTTTGCGTTGCGTAGCTTGCCGATGGGCATCGCTAATATCTGTTGTACTACCTACTGCCCTAATTACCCGACCCTTAGTATCTCGTATAATTATTCCCCGATCCAGCACATATCGATACTGCTGGTCTTTGTGTCGTATCCTATACTCAACTGCGTAGTGATTTTCATTGGTAGAAACTATACTGCCAAAGCGATGAATCAACCGCTCTCTATCTTCAGGATGAATCTGCTCTTTCCACCAATCATAAGTTGTTTGTGCCTCTTCCAAGGAGTAGCCTAAGACTCTAGTTAGTCCCTCAGTCCTATCAACCGTATTACTTTCTATATCCCAATCATAAATTATACAATTAACCGCAGCTGCCGCTAATTGAAAACGCTCATTGCTTGAGCGTAGCTGTTCTTGAGTCTGCTTACGTTCTGTGATATCAAAGGCTGTACCGATGATTTGATGTGGCGAACCGTCAAGATTCCTGGTGAATATGGTATCTCTACTAAAAAACCAACGCCATTCTCCATTGGCGTGTCGCATCCGATATTCATTTTCTACAATCTTGTTATCTTGAGTAGAGCCAAATTGAAACACACTAGGAAGTCGAGCTAAATCCTCAGGATGCATGATATTGCATAAGAACTTTGCTCCCATTTCTTCAATTTGCTCTTGAGTGTAACCAAGCAGTTTACTAACTTGACTATTAATATAGCTATTCTGCTGTTTAACTAGGTCGTAAACGTACAAAAGACCAGGAGTAGTTTCGGCAATACGTTCGATGAACTGCTGACTTGAGCGCAATCGTTCCTGTGCTTGGTGTTTCTCAGTCACATCCCGCCAAGAAGCTACAAACCCATCTCCCATTTTGGTGATGCGAATATCAATAGCTTTGATTAACTGCTGATTGCGCTCGATATTTGAAATGTAGGTAAGTGATTCTTTCACTAAAGGATTACCCGTTTCTACAACTTGGCAACACTCATCAAACAAATCACTTTCTGGAAAATTCGGTACAATTTCACATAGCCCTTTGCCCTGCTGTTCTTCCTGGTTTATTCGGGTAAATTCACCAGCTGCGGCATTTACGTAATCAACACAAAAGTCGAGTATTTTACCCATCTGGTTACGAATAGCTGAGTAAATGCCAAAGCAGTCTAGCATATTCTCCACCGAGGTGCGGAAACGTTCCTCGCTGCGTTGTAGTTGCTGACTTAACTGAGTGTTTTTGATTGCTGAGTAGACAGTAGAACGCAAACGTTCTGCTGTAGTCTGTCCTTTAATCAGATAATCTTGAACGCCACTTTTCATCGCCTGGACAGCTATAGCCTCATTGCCATATCCCGTTAACATAATTACAGCTGGCATAGTTTCCTTTGACTGCTGCCGTAATTCTGCTATAAATTCCAATCCATCCATGTCTGGCAGCAGAAAGTCTAATAAAATTGCCTCAGGCTGCAACTGTTGACATAATGCCAACGCTTGTTCTCCCGATTCTTCTTCGAGAATTCTGTAGCTGCGTTCTTGGTCTTGCAGGAGATAGCGACAATAAACCTGTCGGTCTTCAGGAGAATCATCAATAATTAAAACGGTTAGCGATTGTACCATGACTACTTGCTAACAGTATCAGGGAGAATTACGATATCTAACCAATAAGTTATAAAACTTTGAATAGTTTGTACCAATCTGTTGATATCGATTGGTTTTAATATATAACTAGCAATGCAATATCCATAACATACTTCAATATCTCTAGGGTTGGAAGAAGTAGTAAATACAACCACCGGAATATTTTTGAGGTCTCGATCCTGCTTGATTTGCTCTAAAACTTCTCGCCCATCGGTTCCTGGTAAATTTAGATCGAGTAAAATAATTGAGGGACAAGGAAACTTCTGAGAATCAGTGTAGCGTCCTGTGTGGTAAAGAAAGTCCAGTGCCTCATCGCCATCAGTACAGCGAAACACGGGATTGCTCACAGCTTGTCGGCGCATGACTCGACATAAGGCTTCAAAGTCTTCATCGCTGTCTTCAATCACTAGCAAAGGTTGAGCGGTTTTGCCAATCATCAGTTCAGTCTCCTGCTCGTAATGTGAAATAAAAGGTACTACCTTCACCGTAGGTTGACTCCACCCAGATTTTACCGCCATGTCGCTCAACAATTTTTTTAGTAATGGTTAATCCCGCTCCTGTACCACCGCCATATTTGTTTGGCCCGTGTAGCCGTTTGAAGATGCGGAAAATTGCTTCAAAGTGTTTTTCTCGAATCCCAATGCCGTTATCTCGAACGTAGAATGTAACTGGTATCGGTGAAGCGGGTTCAATATAACCAATTTCAATCCATTTTTGGGGTTTGTCGTTGTATTTAATAGCATTGGCAATCAGATTGTTAAAGACTTCGCCTACTTGGACGCGATCGCAATACACTGTTGGTAGTGGTCTAGGAATACGAATTTCTACTCCCATCTCCTCAATTCGGGCGCTCAACAAGTCTAAATTTCGCTCTACAAGGCTATTAATATCACTCTGCTGCATAGAAAGATCCACTCTTCCCAAGCGGGAAAAATGTAGCAGCGAATCAATTAAATCTTCCATGCGTTGAGTCAAACGAATCAGAGTTCTTAATTTTTGCGTACCTTCTTCGTTAAGAATGTCGCCGTAGTCTTCAATGAGAAAATTAGAATAATTATGAATACCGCGCAGTGGTTCTTTCAAATCATGAGAAGCAATGTAAGCAAAAGCGTCTAATTCATTGTTGCTGCGTTCTAGTTCAATATTGAGCTGCGCTAGTTCATCTGCTTTTCGGAACACCACACCAATAATAGCGTTTCTCAACTCCAGTGCTGCATTTACCTCACAAGGTTTCCAATTTAGAGATTTTAACCGCACAGTTTCTTTCCATAACTCAAACGATTTCCGAGGTGATAGACGCAAACTGCCGTTTCCCGTTACTTCTACAGGTTTATTTGGGTTACCTCCCCAATTGACAGTTTGCACTTCCTCTGGGCGAAACCACAAAATATAGTTTTTTTGAATTTTGGAAAATGAAAGCGCCATCAAGCCACTAGCTACATCCCCAAATTTTTCTGCATCTGGATAAACTTGTGATAGCGAATTGGTATAAAAAATTTCTTCATGGACGTTTTGAGAAATCCATTCGATTAAATTTTGAATCTCTTGTTTTTCGGGAGCGTTACCAATCGAAAAATATTCTTTTTCAAAATATACTACTGCTCCTTGGGCATCAACAAGCTCGAGGAGATTCGGTTGATGTTGAATTAAACCTTCAATAAAGTTATTTCCTGCCGATATATATTCTATTAACTTGCTATAAACTGATTTTAAATGTATTTTATATTCACTATCTTCGCTATCTTCTTTTGAACTCAGTTCTACAGATGTAATTTGTCCTAAAAATTCACAGGCATTACGAATTTCATATGAAACATATTTAGGTGATTGATGATGGCAGGCAATTAATCCCCATAATTTTTGATTTTTCATAATGGAAATTGACATTGATGCCGTTACGCCCATATTATGCATATACTCAACATGTAAACGCGAAACACTCCGTAACACTGAGTTACTTAGATCTAAAGGTTGCCCAGTCAAAGGATTATTTGCAGGTAAAATTGCTGCTGGTTGATAATCAGCATTCGGTATTAGCCTCAACCAATTTTGGCTGTAAAGTTGCCTAGCTTGTATGGGAATATCCGAAGCTGGATAATGTAAGCCTAAATAAGATGTAAGATATTCTGGCTTTTCTTCAGCAATTACTATGCCATTCCAATCCTCATCAAAGCGATAGACCATCACCCGATCGAAACCAGCAATATTTTTGACTTCTTGAGCAAGAATTTGACTTAATTCTATAACACCTGATGTCGTTTGTAATTTAGAGATAGCTTGTTTAACTCGATGATAAAATTTAAAGTATGTGTTACTTTTTTCAGACAATATAGGTTCTAACTCTAAAATTAAAATATTATTGGAGCGATGAATAATTACATCAAAATCTAAAACTTTTTCCTTAAAGTTAATTGTAAATTCTAAAGGATTAACAAATTTTAAATTTTCTTGAGATAAACAATCTATTAAAAAATTAAGTTGCTCAGTTTCCAAAAAATGACTTAAAGGTTGATTGAGCAAATCTTCCAGATTTATGCCAAATAAATAAGAGGTATTATTACTACATTGGAGGATAGTTAACTCTGGTTCTTTTAATGCCAAAAGAACTCCATGAGGTTGAACAAAGCCAGGAGTATGAATAGGTTCTCGATCGCAATTGCTAAGGTCAACTTGAAAAGGAATAGAAATATTGTTATTGCTCACGTTTTAGTACCAATGATAAATAGTGTGCCTGAGTAATGTATTTCCCACTTCAAGGATATTTTAAAAGCTTTTGATAATAAATCAAATCTTTTATATTTTGTTAAATACTCATTACAAAAATATGACTTAAAAAATAAATTCTTTCCTTTTAATAAGTGTTCTAAATCTTTATTAAAATAGTTAATAGAGATATAGATAGAACAAGATACTTGCGAACCTACTTTAAGATAGTCTGTAGTTTCTTGATAAAATTCTTGTTTTTATCTATATAAATAACTATAACAAAGTGTTAGGATACAAATCCGCCAATCGTATTTTTTCATGAAAATTTTAGTGATGAAAATAAAAATTATTTATCTCAAAGAGTATAAATATTCAGTGAATTTGCTATAAGTAAGAAAATAAATGTTAGCGAAAAATAGGAGTAAATTGTAATTAATAGCTAAAACAGTTGAGTTATTTTCTAGAAAAGTAGGCGCGATCGCAGTAAAATTACCAATGATGTGGTCACTAAGATAATAAAACAAGCAGGTCATTATAGTAATCCGCTTTGATTTTTGAACTTACTTGGCTTCATAAGGAGAGCCACTGTGGTATTGGAGTCTCCCCAAGTCGAGGAGGTAGTGCATACAAAGGGGTTCCCACACCAGTTATTACAACTCTTGGAACCCCAACCAAGGGCGGATTAGTTCCCCATGAGTAGTTGCCGTCAAGTGGCGTTAGGGATTAGAGAGTAGGGAATAGGGAAGAACCCTTTTCAAGTTATACCTAGCGAGAGCAAAAATCAAAGAGGAGTCCTATAGTAATAATTTTTATTTTATCAACGTTAATGGACATGTTATGGAACCTCCTCTCCCCCTTCTTGGCTTAAACATCCTCGTCGTTGATGATGATGATGATAGTCGTTTTTACATTACAACTGTATTAGAAGCAGATGGAGCAACCGTCACAGCAGTTGCATCGGCAGCAGACGCATTGAAAGTACTACCCGAATTACAGCCTGATATCTTGATATGTGATATTGCTATGCCTAGCGAAGATGGCTATACACTGATCCGTAAAATCCGCGCACTCGAACCAGATATTTATAGCAAACTCCCTGCCATCGCTTTAACCGCCTATGGCGATCGCGAGTATCGTAACATCGCCTTAGAAGCAGGCTTTCAGATTCATATCGCCAAACCAGTCGATCCAGGAGAATTAGTTGCAGTCGTCGCAAATTTAGTTGCTTCTTATAAAAGTTAATACAAAGTATTGTCATTGTCTAAATAGGGCATTAGGAGTACTGAGTTAGGAGCCTTGCCCAAGACGTTGGAGTTGCTTCGGTTGAAAGTTAAAAGTATTCTCGCCCTGCTTTCCCTACCTCAAGAACTCCCTCATCTGTGTAATCCCTAAGTCTCAAAACACTGTCACAAGCAGATCGCATATGAGTTAATCACACCTCGACAAAAGTAGCGATTGTTGCATAAATTATTTCTGGTGCGATCGCCATTCGATCCACCAACCGAGGTAAATTCTCTTTTAAGGACTGACAAATAAAAAAATATTCCACTGTTCACAGTCAACGCTGAGCCAGCGCTTTTACAGGGGGTTTCCCCGCTACTTGCTTTAAGCGTCTTAACTTGTTCAATGCAGTGGCTCCCCATGAGCGACTGGCAATCTTTGCAACTCTCTTCGAGGCATGAGCATCACTTTGTAAGAGAGGAGCGTCACCCTGAAGAGGCGATCGGTCATCAGTTAGTAACTTCAAACGGGGTAATTTATTTCTTGGAGTTCCCTTAAAACTAACCAGTCACTCCAAAATACTAATTAAAGCTATAGGAAAAGCTAACATTACATCTATTGATTGATAACTTAGCTAAACTGCGATCGAGCCGCTAATTTTATAAGATGATTTTAATTAACTTTATTTCTATGTAAATCCTTTAGACAAGTCAAACAGCCAGTATTAAAAATTGATATTAATAATTTGCTTAGTTACAGGTACAATACTTCTCCAGATCAACTACTTTTTATTAACTTGTTCTAACTGGCTAAGGCGAACCACTGACGTTTTTAATTATCTTAACTACCTTGGTGCATCTTACCTTGTTAGCATCCATCCCATCTCTAATTTATTAATTGACTAGATACTAACCCTGACTACTTATTCCAGTAATATTAGTATTTATCAACAAGTTTCAATACAAAGCTAATGTCTTCAACTCATCTAACACTCAACTTAATTGAAGGTTCTGTCTCTTTCAGTTTTTCACCCCAAGCAGCACGAGAATTGAAAGCAGCAATAGATCGGTTAATGGAATGCCTAAAAGCTGTCGCTGCTAAACCCACTCCTGGCGGCGGTAAAGCGACTCCCCAACCTCCCCTAGAATATCGTTACACTGGCGAAGTCTTTTTAGAAGTTTTCTGTAATCCTAATATTTGGCCAAGTCCCTTTGCAGCCAAAGTCCTGCTAACTGTCCGCAACATCAACATCCGCGTAACTACAGAAGCCGAATTGACTCGGATCGCTGATGATATTAATCAATATTTAGACCAAGTGGGATGAGGGAGATGGAAAGCAGAGCGGAAAATAATAACTCTTAAGTCAACACTGGCTCAACGCCCCGTTGGCGCAACCCAAGTGGAGAAGAAAGCTAACAGCACTCTCAATGCTCTACATTTATAGAAAAATTACCGGAGCAGTTCGGCATTGGGAACCGCCCCGGTAAGAGAATTTACATACTAGACTCAAGTTTTAGCACCAGCTATGTTAAGTTCTGATGCCTAAATCACCTGAAAATTGTATAAATTAAGACTCTAATTTTTCCGTATTAATCAACAAAGCAAGATTTTGCATCGGGCAATGCTTACCAAAAGCCAGAGATTATTCCCCAGACTGGGCGTCAAATCGTTGATTGTGGAATCCACACATCGAAAATAAACTCCCAATCTCAAACCCGAAATTAAACATAGATTCAGTCGTTATCCCATTGTTCACGACCAATTAAATCACCAATGCGATCGCGTAACAAAAAATCACATTTTTCTAATTCACATTCAACGCAAACCCACTCTCTCGCTGGGATGTATTGGCACAGTGTATATATTGGCTGCTGTCGGCTGACCATTCCCTTTTGCACTAGTCGGCGTGCTTCGTCTTGGATCACATCCAGAGAGTAGTAATTAATAGAAGGCACCGTATTCACACTCATGGTTTTTACTCACAAATTAACACTTAGATAGTGTTCCCGTTAGCTATCAGGAACAAACATGACAGGGATTTTACTTGTGGCTAGGGTTTTGTAGTTTGCTATACGGAACTAATTTCATTTTGACGCTACATCACCGGAAATTATCTCAAGAAATGTTAAGAAAGTCAACAAAAGCTGACATAATCAAAAAATACGCTTCACAAAACAATGTCAAACTAGCTAACCAAGCGTACTCTTTTGGTTATGTAACTTTTATTCAATAGGTCTTTATGTTTTGCCCTTAGTAGCTTGAGGCATGATTTGGTTAATCAGAAGAGTAGACAAAGCGATCGCTCACATATTGAATAATCACCTCAAAGCTGTATCTAGAAGTGTTGGTATCTATCTCAAGGTAAATAAGATAAGAATATTAGGCAGCAACTAAGGTATAAACTATGGCAAAACTAAGGGTTAAGTTACACTATCAAAACTTTTAGGCTAGCAGGTGTTAACAATTTCTTAAACAAATCTGCAATTACTTGGTTAATTTCAGCGACGATGGTACATGGTTTTTTTTAGAGTGACATCTATACAAGGGTGGAGTAATGTAATTTCTCTAAGTTGGGACGCGGGGAGTAGGGGGATGAGGGAGTGTGGGAAGATAACAGACGCAGTGAATGACAAATTATATGTAACTACCGATGGCTGAATTAGCTTATGTTTATATTAAAACAGACACGATCTAGTCGCGTCTGTAAAGTGTTTGGCGGATTTGCTGAGGTCAATTGTTCTGAAGTGACATTGTTATTTAAGTTACTTATTCTGAAAATTCCTCATCATCTGGATCTGTGCTGTCTTCTACTGCTATGGGATTTTCTGGCGATCGCTGATTGTTGAGCTGGTTTAATAGTGCTAGTACCTTATTACCACGTTCTATGGAGCGATCTTCTACAAACACTACCTCTGGTGTACGACGTAGCCGTACTCTAGCACCAAGTTCGCTGCGAACATAACCTGTGGCTGACTTTAAACCTGCCATAGTTTGTGCCTTAGCTTCATCTGTACCGTAAATACTGACGTAGATTTTGGCGTGTTGGAGATCGCCAGAAACATCAACATCAGTAACACTTACCATTCCTGTACCTACACGATCATCCTTAATGCCGTTGAGCAGCATTTGGCTAACTTCCCGTTTGATCAGTTCAGCAACACGGGAAACGCGGCGATTTGTAGCCATAAAAGTTTAGCCTCCTTACAGAGGTTGTACGACATAAATATAAATCTAAGTTGGGTAGATAGTACTTGGCATATAAGTAACGCCAATAACCGTTTTTCGGGCACAAGCTACTGCATCGTCCGAGTTTAGATTGTACTCAAGCCCAGCATTGCACGTAGGGTGAGAGTAACAAAGACCAAACTGCCAACAAATAAACCCAAAAGAGCAATTAAGGTGATTGGACGTTTCAGCAGTGGTACTAATGGCGCAAAGGTGTTAATAAATACCCCTAAGAGGACAGTAATAAAGTAGCGGGGGTAGCGAAAGACGTTATCCCAAAATCCGTCAAACATTTGAATGTAAACTGCCTTGTTATAGACTTACGTTTGTTTTGATATGCTTTATCTACTTAATTGTAATCTATAGCAGCTTAAAAATTACCCAGTTAATATAAAATATGGTTCGTCAGTTATATTAATTATATTTAGTCGCAATTATTTACATAACATTTTTGGTAAATGGTTATTCAAATCCCCAAAGAAAGTAGCCCACGTCCATTTTTGAAGTGGGCAGGGGGTAAAAGCAAGTTGATTCAGCAATATATTCCTTATTTTCCTAAAGATTATCAGAATTATTATGAACCCTTTTTAGGTGGTGGCGCTGTTTTTTTCTATCTTCAACCAAATACAGCTATTTTAACTGATATTAACGCTGAATTAATTAATACTTATTGTTGCGTTAGAGATAACGTTGATGAATTAATATTACTATTGAAAGAACATAAAAAAAGACATAATAGAGATTATTACTATAGCATAAGAAACAACTCTATTGGTACTAATTTAGAAAAAGCTGCTCGTTTAATTTATCTAAATAAAACGTGTTTTAATGGTCTTTATCGAGTAAATTCTCGAGGTAATTTCAATGTCCCATTAGGCAGATATGAAAATCCTAACATTTGTCCAGAAAATTTACTGAAAGTAGCCTCTACAGCACTTTCTCAGGTAGAAATTCGTCAAGCAGATTTTACAGAAGTACTAAATCGTGCTAATAGCAGTGATGACTTTGTGTTTTTCGATCCACCTTACCACCCTATTAGTGACAGTAGCTATTTCACTGCTTATAATCAAAATTGTTTTACTAAAAAAGACCAAGAACTTTTGAGAGATACTTGTGCAGAGTTAGCAGGTCATGGTGTCAAAGTTATGGTATGTAATTCTGATAGTGAATTTATTAAAAAAATTTATACTGAAATCAACTTTGAAACATATACAATCAAAGCAGCGCGTTCAATTAACTCAAATATCAAAAATCGAGGTATGATTAACGAACTATTAATTACATCTTTTGATAACAAAGAAGTCAGAAGTCAAAATTCAGAAATTAGTATAAATTATATCTGATTAACGAGTGAATAAATGTGTTTAATTGTATCATTAAATAAAATTTTTATCTACTAAAAATTTGTATATTTAAATATAACAACTATTACATTCTGATTTCGGAATGTGGAGTTCGGAATTCTTATTTAAAGATTTTTATTTCCCCAAGCAATGAATCTATCTAAGCTATAAACTGCTAATAAATTATGGTTATCACTAACTCTTGCTTTTAGCCATTTGCTTGCACCTTCTCGCATTCCCTCACCACCTAATATGATGATAGTCGGTGCAGGATAATAATGCTGAATATTCATATTCAAATAAGGAAACTTTTCATCAACCGAACCAGGGCTTTCTTGCCATTTGCACTCGATAATTAAACCAGATGGCATTGCAGGTGAGCCAACAATGTAAAAATCAACTTTTAAGTCGGTATGATAAATTCCAGTTCCAATATAAACTTCTTTCCCATAGCGTTTTGGTAATAAAGCCGCATTTAATATAAATTCTTTTGAGACATAATTTCCCACTTGGAAATAATTATGTCCATTTAAGATTGCTTCTACATTAATTTCTAAAATCTTCCCTGCCTTATTTGCCCGTCCACCTTGAGTCAGAGCCATTCTAAATTCCTCTGCCAAAAGTACTGCTTATTATAGGATTCCATAGAAGCAGTAATTCATGGTGAGTTACTTAATATGAATTTTTGTTGAAATGACAAAATATTGGTATTTTTGTACTAGATAAATACAAATGTATTAATAATTTGGATAAAGAATGAGTAATTAGTTGAAGTATTAATTTTCCCTTGAACTTCAACCCGTTTGTGCTTCAGTATTACCGTTGCGGATAGCCCATGCTAATTCTAATAATTGAGTCCAGCGCTTTTGCAGTTGTTTGGGAGTGCATTTGATGGCTTTGGCGATCGCTTGGTCGTTTTCTCGTGCAGTTTTGAGTTCTAAAATTTGCTGTTGTTGTTCTGTAAGTTGACTGATAAAAGTTTCCCATTGCTGGGAAGATAAACCCAACTTTTGCTCTAAAGTAGCACCTAACCATTGATGTACCAATTGCCAATGATGTTGCTTAGCAAACTTTTCTACATGGTATTTAAACCTTTGTTGCAGATAATCGCGCTGACGGCTACTTAAACCAAGAATTTGGTCAATTTCTGGTGCTGAAAGGTCTTGGAGTTTCAGACTTAAATAATCCATACAGTCAGATTGACCTTGAGACTCTAGATATTTCATCAATTCAGCGATCACCCGATCGCGTTCTGATTCTTCCGATGGATCGAAACTAGCTTTGGCGATCATTTGCGATCGCAGCTGTTGTACCGCCGAATTACGCTGGTAAGATTCTGCTTCTTCACCCTTAGCAGACTCCACCGCCATTTCAATATCCACAGTAGTTTCTTGGGGCTGACGACGAGCAAAACCTTGCGCGCGCAAGATAATTAATTGCTGATTTGCACCGCCAGGTAAATTGATCCGACGTTTGGCGTACTGTTCTGTGAACGCCATGTATTCAGCTAACTGCAACTGAGTACGCGGCGTGTGATCCTCAGCTAATTCGTTTTCTCGGCGGAAAGCTTTAATCGCTTCAATATAAAATGCTTGTAGAAAATCTTCAATCAGGCTGTAACGAGCGTCAAAACCCAACTCCGAACCGGATATAGTTACATGGCGATAAACCATCGACCCCAAATTGCTATGTAATTCCACCCGCCCTTGTTTTGAGCCTAGTTGGTAGTAACGTAAGCACTTTTGCATTCTATGCCTTGCTAACGTCATCTGCCAAGACTGAATTTGTCCAGATGTTTGAATACGGGAGCTTTTATCGCAAATACGTTCTACTTCCTTGGCAATGCGCTTTGCTAAAGCTTGGACGCACCTGGGTGCTGCTTTCACTTGTGCTTGCATTTCCTGACACAGCAATTGAATCAAGGTATCAGTGCTACTAGCTGGCAGTTCTTCGCCAGAAACATGATTCTCAAAAACTGGTGTAGAGTTTGGTAGATTGGCGACATTAGCTTTCATAACTTTTCCAGAGAGTAGTATTGCACCGTAATTACAACGCAGACACAGCGATCGAGGCTGGTCTTTGCTGGAGAATTTTTGGGCATTCATCCATCAAGACTTGCCCCATGTAATGCTCACATCTAAAGCTCATATTTAAAACTGTAGGAAATACGATAGAGTTACAGCTAAAACAATGTGTCGGTTCTTCCACAAACCACCACATTGATGCTAGTGAATGGATACGCAGCATTTTTTTAAAGTTGTTAAATGCCTTACTCTAGCGAGTGTTGCCACCATTCTGTTATACCCATTGCAATCGTCTTTAATTATGACAATTTCAAAACTGGAGTTGTTTAAATCACAATTTCCGAAACCAAGACGTGCGCTAATGAAATATGATTCTTATACCCATGCTGCCGCAGCTTCCCAACCTAAACCCCTCCGTACAATTACTGCTTCATCTGCTGTTAAATCCAAAATAGTAGACACTTCATACGTAGGTTCCTCGCCAGTATCTACAATGATGTCTACTAAGTTTTCCAAACGGTCAAATAGCTCTACCCGCGATTGAATAGTCTCTGGATCTATATGAATTAAGCTATTATTTACTTCATCTGGGGGCACATGTGCGGAAGTTGAAATAATTGGATTGCCTAAGGCTGCCAGCAGAGCCAAACACACAGTATGGTTTGGCACTCTAATTCCAGTAGTTTTCCGTTTGGGATTTTGCACCAATCGCGGTACTAACTTAGTGGCTGGGAGTAAAAACGTGTATGTACCAGGAATTAAGCGCTTCATAATCCGATAAGCTGTGTCACTTACGAAGGCATAAGTTGCCACATTTGAAAGCGAGGGACATAAAAATGTTAGTGGTTTATCATTTGCTAGCTGCTTAATTTGTCGCACTCGTTCTACCGCCGACTTGGCATTCAAATCACAACCGATCGCATAGACTGTATCAGTAGGGTAAAGCATGACAGCGCCACTAGAAAGCGCTGACTTTATTTCTTCTATTCGGCGAATTTGAGGATTATCCGGATGAACTGAGAAAATTTTTGCCATAGGAAGGGGGTGGGGACTCGGAACTGGGGATGAGGGAGACGCGGGGACGCAAAGACGCAAAGAAAAATAAATTACTAATGACTAATGACTAATGACTGATGACTAATGACTATGAATAAAATCGCTTATCTTCAATGTCCGACAGGAATTTCCGGTGACATGTGCCTGGGAGCATTGGTCAGTTTGGGTGTTCCTGTGGAGTATTTAATTGAAAAACTCAATGGATTGGGAATTGAACGCGAATATGAGTTAAAAGCAGAACTTGTGCAACGCAATGGTCAGCAGGCGACTAAAGTACACGTGCATTTAGTAGACCATCATCACCACGATCGCGAACACACTCATCATCGCGGACGGCATCTGCCAGAAATAGAGGGGATGATTCTCAAAGCAGGATTGCCATCACGGGCACAAGGTTGGAGTTTGGCAGTATTCCGGCAGCTAGCAGTAGCAGAAGGGGCGGTGCATGGCATCTCTCCTGAAAAAGTTCATTTTCATGAGGTAGGTGCTGTAGATGCGATTGTCGATATTGTAGGAACTTGCTTGGGGTTAGATTGGTTAGGGATTGAGAGCAACGAGTCAGGATTGCCCCTACTGTATTGCTCGGCATTTCCGACTGGTGGCGGCACTGTTAAGGCAGCACATGGTCAAATGGCTGTACCAGTACCAGCAGTATTAAAGCTGTGGGAAATGCGGAGTTGTCCAGTTTATAGCAACGGTATTGAACGAGAACTGGTGACACCAACAGGAGCGGCGATCGCCACTACCTTGGCCAGAGAATTTGGTTCGCCGCCCCCCATCGCTATCAAGCAGGTAGGATTGGGAGCAGGAACCATAAATTTACCCATCCCCAATATTTTACGCCTTTGGCTAGGCGAGGGCGCAATTTTACAGTCGGATTTCAATGATTCTGGCGATAATAGCTCAAATCTAGAAACCATATCTGTACTGGAAACCCAAGTTGATGATTTAAATCCTCAAGCAATCAGTTATGTGTTTGAAGCCTTGTTCGCGGCTGGTGCGCTGGATGTTTTTACTGTGGCGATCGCCATGAAAAAGTCCCGTCCAGGGATTTTGCTAACTGTAATCTGTCATCCAAAAAATTTACTTCGTTGTGAAGCAGTTATATTCCGCGAAACCACAACTTTGGGTATTCGGCGAACTAATCAGCAACGCGCCATTTTAGAACGAGAAATTCAACAAGTGGCAACTGAATATGGCAAAGTGCGGGTCAAAGTAGCATGGAAAGGGCGATCGCCAGAAAAAGTTATTGCTAATGTGCAGCCAGAGTATGAAGATTGTGCAGAATTAGCCAAAAAACATAATATTCCTTGGCGGGAAATTCAACGGCTAGCGTTACAGCGTTGGTATTTGGAGAATTAAAGTTAAGCTACTAAAATCTTACGCCAAACTCTTATTTCTTCGTGTGCTTTGCGTCCTACCCTGCGGTAAGCCACTTGTCTAACAGACGCTATGCAAACGTATCTACGTGGTTCATTTTTAATTTCTTGTACTAAGTCCTAAGAGAACTTGGTGCATCTTCAATACAAAATTAGTATAAGACTTCTCTGTGCATAGACTAGAGGTACATTCCCAGTTTTAACTAAAAACGAGCAAACTTAAAGTCATAAAAGCCTGCATAGGCAGGCTTTGTTTGCATAGCCCCAGATTTCAGTCTCTGGGCGCTTGAAGAATTTTGCAAGAGAATTGAATGACTAATTTTAATCTACGTTTCTAACTGTCCTTTTTACCGCGTCACCTGCATCCTCAGCTCCACGCTGAACATTTTTTGTCGCGTCTTCAGTAGCATTTTGGCTATTAGCCTTGATATTTTCAATTCCTCGCTTAGTCCCCTTAGCTACACCTTCACCAACTTCTTGAACCGAACTGCCTATATTCTCGCCAAGGCCTTTCACTTTTTCACCAACAGGTGTTTTTTGAAGATTGCGAAAAGCTTCTGCTGGATTTTTAACTGATTTTTCGTCAATATTCTTCTGAGCATTTTTTGTCAGCGCATCAGCTCTATCATTAGCTGCCTTTTCATCTAATGCTCTCGGATCTACATCACTAAAGTTATTTATTCCACCAGCGGGAGAAGACAGAGGATAATCTTTTGTGGGATCGTATCGTTCAGTATTAGGTGCTTGAGCGCCCGGCTGTGGTGGTTGTGTTGCAATTCCTGGAGCACCGCAAGCTTGTGTCAAAAACAGAAATATACCTGCCAAAAAAACCGTTAAAATTTTCAAGGGACGAATATTTTTCAGCCAAGTACCTACTTTTTTCATGGTTCTACTCCTTGCATTTTTGTCATGTAAGTTAATTATCAGCCAAAATGGCATTTGTAATTAATTAACAAATCTCAAACCTTGAGACAAAATTAAAGTTTTATCTGCTGAGTGCTGGATTTGGTTGTAATTCGGGTCTGGCACTGCCCTCTTCTGACTTGTCTTTCAAAAACCCAGAAGCCTTATCAACAGCCTCTTTTACAGTTTCGAGCCGCACTTTAACGCGAGTCCCCACATTAGGTTCGTTTTGAATTAAACCACCGGGTTTAGGCTGTTGAAAGTCATCTTCAGTGATGATTGGCAGTTCCGCGTCTTTGTTAATTCTACCTGCTGGTGTCTCAGCACCGGGATAAAGTATCTCAGATTTACTATTCGTAGCAATCAACAATTGTGAGCTTAGTTGTAGGCTAGCTTGGTCACGTCCTTGATTGTTTTTTGGGTTTGTTATTTTAGGATCGGTGGACATTCTGTAGTTGTTATACTTATCTCCACCGTTCTTATAAGGATTGTTTGCTCCACCAGCTTGCACAGCAGGATTTTGGGGATTTGCACCTTGGGCATTTGCCCCACTACAAGCAGTGTTAACTATCAATAATAGTCCAGCTAAAAAAACAGTTAATATTTGGCGTAATCGTAGTTTTTTCAAGAATACTATCACAGCGTTCACAGAATCCTCCTTACCGAACTATTAATTAAGTTGATAAATTTGCTGAATAATTTAATTTATCAGCAAGTTATTGTACTTGTTTGATTTGACTAATCTTTGATAACCTTTATCAAGAATATGAATGATTAAATAAGCTCTACCTCTAGCGCAAGTCACATTTTAATTAATACAAAAATAATATTTTTATCTAACTCTAGAGAGATATAAATTAAAATAATAATTATTTGTTATAAATATGACAAATAAAATAATAAGATTTTCAAAGCTCTGAATATATAGCTTATATATTATCAGATTTGAAGTATTTAGCCCTGATTTCTTTAACTGTTAAATTACTAAATTCATGAAGCAATTTTTACGCTGGATAATTTGGGGTGGAACTTTGTTTTTTTTAGGGAAAGCCCTGAAGGATAATTGGATTGAAGTAATTGCTATCCGTATTAATGGGGTAGGATGGGGAATTATAGCGATCGCTACAGTTGTTACTTTATTGGCACATACCTGGGCTGGCTGGATTTGGACTTGGGTTTTACAAGAGTTAAATCAACCCGTATCATCTTCCCAGTTTATCCAAGTTTACCTAAAAACTAATATTGCCAAGTATTTGCCAGGTAATATCTGGCATTACTACGGACGAATTCTTGCTGCCAAAAATGCCAATGTTTCTGCTGGTGCAGCCACCTTAAGTGTTTTGCTCGAACCGTTACTCATGGCAACAGCTGCTTTAATTATTATTATTCTATTTAGTAGCAAATTTGCTGCAAATAGTACCACTGTAGTTGGACAATCCTTACAGTTGCTGAGTTTAGCTGCGGTGCTTTGTGCAATTCATCCCCGATTTTTGAACCCAACTATTCGCTTTTTATCCAAACTTAAGGCAAAAAAATCCGATCCTAATACTCAGCCAAGTGTCGTTTTAACTATTAAACGTTATCCTCTACGACCTTTATTAGGGGAATTGGGCTTTTTAGGTTTACGTGGCATCGGGTTTATTTTAACTGTATTTGCGCTCAATTCTGTTAATTGGAATCAGATTCCCTTGTTACTAGGGGCTTTTAGTTGCGCTTGGTTGCTGGGGTTAGTGATTCCGGGTGCGCCTGGTGGGTTAGGCGTGTTTGAAGCGACCGCTTATCAACTTTTGCGACATGAGTTTCCAGCAGCCTTAGTATTCAGTGCGATCGCTCTATACCGTCTCGTTAGTATTCTAGCTGAAAGTACTGGTGCTGCTTTAGCTTGGTTACACCAAGGGCTTGTCAAATCTTAAATAATTCATAATTCGTAATTTGTAATTAGGAACTACAAATTATCAATTTGGAGTTAGCATCAAGGGCGTATTTTTCTCTTCTCTCTATGCATTGAGTCTCTGCAAGCAGACTTTTTAAATCAACTTCAGAAACTCTGCCTTATTTTAATTATTTAGCTGTTGTTTATATTGAGAAATAAAATATAGTCGTTAGATAAGAGTTTGTAAATACTGTTAGTTGAGGCGCTGTTATCGGATTTTTCAACCTCCCAAAATCTAACCAATAACATTGATTTTATCCTACTTTTAGTATCCCCTTATCTCGTAAATAAATTGCTTTTCGGCTTATATCAAGTGGAACTTAAAACTCTGCTGACTAGGAAGGCAAAAACATAATAAAATTTATTAACTGCAAAGGTTATCAAAGAAGGGAGAGGAACAGAAGTCAGTATTTCCTGGTGCCTCCTGCCTCCTGCCCTCTGCCTTCCTTGATAATTAGTCACTGTACAATTAGTGACTGCACAACATGTGACTTTACCCATAACTTTGCCGCACCTGGAAGCATAACTTTGCCGCCAACAACATTATAACCCTCATTCTTGCGTCAGCTAATTTTGGATGAAATTGACAGTTTAGAACCATAACTTTGCCGCTAGTCCAAATTGGAAGGATAAGCTTGCCGTGAGTCCCATCAAGCATAGAAAGCAGGAAAGTGACGGATTTCTTTAGAATGAAGGAGAAGCGGTTCATGCTGGTATGGGATAGAAACTTTTGGCTATCCATCTGTTCTGAGTAACTACTGGAGTATTAGAAGCCCCTCCTAACCAGTGAGAACATTGCGAACAATAGCCTAAACTGGATTGCCAGTCTAACCAAAATACTGGCGATGACAGTGAGGACAATTTTGCACAAGAAGATGTTGATGTATTAAACAAACTCTGACATCTTTAAATTTTTCTTGCAATTTCCATCTATGGCAGCCATATTAATTCACAGTGAGGAATATGTAGACTTAACGTTTAAGCTGAGAGGCGCACCGATTCCTCTTGATAATGGTTATGCTATCTATAGTGCTTTGTCCAGTATTTGCCCCAGCCTTCACGAACTAAAGTCTATTGGGATTCATCCGATTGCTGGAATACCGACCAGAAACAATTTGCTTGAACTCACTGCTCAATCTCGTCTAAAAATTCGGATTTATCATCAACAAATTCCTTTAATTTATCCTTATTTAGCGGGTCAATCCTTTCATATAGGTCAAAATTTTTATCAACTAGATATTCCTGATTACAAACCGTTGGCTTCTTCAGAAAGTGTCTATTCCAGATTAGTGGTAATTAAAGGGTTTCAAGACTCTATTAACTTTATTAAAGCTGTTCAACGGCAACTAGATAATTTAGAAATACAAGGAAAAATTGAACTTCTTACCCGACAAGATGGAACACCTCAAAAAAGACAATTAACCATAAATAAAGAAGGGAAACAGTTTAAAGTTAGAGGATTTGGCGTAAAAATCAGCGAACTCAACCCAGAAGATTCCTTAATCCTGCAAGAACAAGGAATTGGCGGGAAACGAAAGATGATGTGTGGAATATTTGTCCCAGCGACTCGCACCAAAGAAGAAGAGGAAACCTGATTATGGTTGCTACCCAACCCAAAATTTCCCTATCTCTTGATGCTGCGGATACGACAATAATGCACCGCGTCGGAATGACCGGGCTTTACATGACTTTAAAGCGGTTAGAAAAGCAATATTCCTCATCTCGTCAACGGGGAGGACATATATCATGGTTTTTGACTACTGATACTATTGAATTATTCTGGGAAGGAAGTGATTTCGTTGCCTTATCTTGGTTAATTAATGAGTCTTTTCAATTAGATGATACAGGTTTAATTCATTTAGCAGGATTAAACAATGATGCAATAGATTTAAGTCAGAAAATTTATATTCATGAGGGAATATGTGCTGTTTTCCTGCGTCATAATAAGTTTTATCAAGCAGGAGAGGTAGTTAACACTGAACTAACAGTTGAAGAAAAAAAGTCGAGTATCAATACAAACCCCTAACTTGGTACGCACATCAAACTTTTGCAGAGAAGTTATGCAAGGCAGATACCCAACAACTCAGACATGATTATGTTCAAATAACCAGTTGGTTGTATTTAGGGGGAATTGTTCGCCATGCTAGGACGCAGAATACTACAAAACTGGAAGAGAAATCTGAATACGCCTTAGCATTATTATTTGTACCAGTAGTTTGTCATTATTGCTTACTTCATATTCCATCAGAAGACTTAAAAGAAAGGAAACCCCATCGCTACCTGGTGGTGATTCCAGAAATCAAGGATTTTGAAGACGCTTCTGAAAGAAGATGGCGATTACAGCAATTAGAAACTAAACAGCTTCATGTGAGTAGCCTTGGTGAAGCAGGATTACTTTATTACAGCTTAGACAATATTCCGCCTGAAGGCGACTACTATCAAGCTTGTCAAGTTTGGTTATATGAAAAAATAAATCAAGCTTCTCGTCAAAGGACATTGATGAGTATAGAAGAAATTAAAATTGATAAGAATACTTTAATCACTTATCAACAGGTGCAAAAGTACTTTCAACCCAATTATCAGAAGATTAAGCCTAAGCAAATTTTTATTAACGTGAATCTGGTTCGCTCCCTGATTACTGATAATTTAGTGAAAGGAATCCATTGGTGGTCTAATTTTTGGGAACCATTGGTAATAGAAGATTCAAAAGGATATTTATTTAACCAGTTATTTGACAATCGAGAAGGATTCCTAATAATGGCAGAGAATAGTGAAGAAGACAAGCAGTATCTTATTTTTATTAAGGTAATTCAGCAAGCTATGAAGGGCAACTTTGCTAAAATGTATGCCAAAGCAGAGTCAGGAAAAGATCCTCCAATTAAGAAGAAAGTTGAACGATTAAGGGCAGAGCTAAACTATTGTTATGATGAACTGTCATTTAAGGAATATTTGTCCGACTTTTTAGTAAGAGGAGGATTAAATAAGTATTTTAATGAGCATCAAGAAGACATTTCACTACTAATTAAAAAATCATCTTGGCAAGAACTAAGAATTTGGTCATTGTTAGCGATTGCCAGTTATAAACCCAAAGAGAAACCCACAAATATGGATGATAGTTCATTCCCAAACAATCAAAAAGTAGAAGAAGTTAATTATGAGTCAGAAGAAGAATGACAAGAATATCCCCAATTATTATCTTTACGGAACAGTCCTCACTCGTTATGGTTTAGCGTCCTTAAATCATGACATGAGACGAGGAAATAAGACTATTCTGCAAAAAGGCTATTGGAATGATGGTAAAATTCATTCTTTTGTAGGTTCAAGTACAATTCGTTGGGCGTTACGTTTTTATCTTCAAAAGCAAGGTTATTTAGTTAATCGAGTTTGGGATGAGGACGAAAATATTAATCGGTTAACAAGTGAAGATTTCGATCCAGAAAAATTCTATGATGATGATATTTTTGGGTTTGCTTTACTAGAGTCTGCTGAAATAGAGGAGGAGACTTCACCACCAAAGAGAAAAAACAAACAAACAAAAGCCAGCACTCCTAATCAGCGAATGGGTGCTTTAGGGATGAATATGGCTGTTTCGCTAACGCCTTATGATGGTGCAGTCAAGTTAGGGGCAAAAAGTGGCAGAGAAAAGGATAGTACATCGCTTCATTTTACAGAATATTATGCAACTCGATATCAATATTATTTTGGAATTGATGCCACTCATCTCAAAGATTTTTCGCGGCTCTTACCTCTGATAGATGGGATTATGAATCTGCCCAAGGTGGGAGGGAGTAGTAATATTTTTAATTATCCTTTCTGTCCCGATAGTTTTGTATTTGAATGGACAAATCATTTTGCTCCATATATTTCCTATTGCTTTGAATATTGCGAGCCTAAGAGTAAGGAAGTAAAATTTACACAAGAGTTTATAGATGAAGTGGAATGCGGACAGATTGACCCTAGTAAGTTGTGGATTGGGGGAACAATTGTTAAGGAATTACAGCAATTAGATAATTTTGATAATTCCCTTTTTAACAGAGCGCATATTTATCGTAATCGAAATGAACTGATTGCAGCTTTGAAAACAGTCATTAAAAGAGATTTGGGCTTAGAAGAATCAAAATGATTGCACCATTAATTCTCTATTTGGATGTTCCATTTGCGACTTTTCGGGAGTCCCATGCAAGGGAAATGGGAAAAACCTATCCTGTCCCTCCTCCAGCGACAGTGTATGGGATGTTGTTGTCTTTGGTAGGGGAAACGAATGTCTATCGCCACTGTGGGGTAGAATTGGCGATCGCAATGTTATCTAGCCCCAAAAAGTCGCGAATTTTGCGTCAAATGAGACGGTTTAAGAATGCTGATTTTAGCCATCCAGAGAATGTTATTCCCTGTTATCAAGAAATATTGTCTAATGTGAAGTGTTTGATTTGGGTTCGTTCTGACGAGGAAAAGATACAACCAAGTTTAAGGGAGAGGATACAGTTAGCGTTTGACCATCCTGAGTTAGTAAGACGGTTTGGTTGTTTATTTTTGGGAGAAAGTGACCAGTTGATTAAAACGATCAAACTTGTCTCGGAAGATTATCTAGAGGGAGTGAGACAGTGGGCGATTAGAGATAATAGAGGCAGGTTAACCTTACCCTATTGGGTTGACCATGTGGGGTCAAGAAATACCCGATTTTTGAGGTATCGGATTGAGGAAATGGATAGATTATCACCTCCTGATTTAGCCTGGACAATGGTTCAATCTCCGATTTGACAAGTACCCAGAATTGGCGAGGAGAATTGAGGGTAAAAAATGACAGAAAGGATTACAGGGTTAAGGGATATAGCAATTTAGATAAAGAAAAAGGTGCTTGTAAATCCTTGAAAGAGTTAGGGGGATTGAGTTTTAAAGGTTGAAGAAATACAAGAAATTGATAAGTTTTGTCTTTTTGGGATCTCCGGCTGAGGGGTACTTGTAAAATTGTGAGTGAGCCTTCATCAATCAAGAGTTTTAGCTTTTGCTGTGAGTCGTGGCTTTATGCCGTTAGGCGTTGCTCAAGGAAGAAATACATTGCCTAGATGCAAAGGGGAAATGTGAGTCGTGGCTTTATGCCGTTAGGCGTTGCTCAATCTTTCTCGCAAAAAGTTTCTCTTACTTTTTCTAGGTGTGAGTCGTGGCTTTATGCCGTTAGGCGTTGCTCAACGTTAATCTATCGACCTCAAAGCCAAATAGACAATTGTGAGTCGTGGCTTTATGCCGTTAGGCGTTGCTCAATAGTCACTGTAAGTAATTACGATTATGTTCCAGATGTGAGTCGTGGCTTTATGCCGTTAGGCGTTGCTCAATATGCATTTGCCGAATTTGACAGTGATACTTCTAGTGAGTCGTGGCTTTATGCCGTTAGGCGTTGCTCAACCAGGAATGCAAGAATGGATGGAAATCGCTTCGATTAGTGAATCGTGGCTTTATGCCGTTAGGCGTTGCTCAAATAAGTCTCCATTCGCGCAAGCATTGCGGAAAACGTGAGTCGTGGCTTTATGCCGTTAGGCGTTGCTCAATCTTGCAAGATTGAGCAACCTTTGCAATTGGCAGAGTTTGACAGGCAAGTAGCGCTAGAAGCTCTTTGTCAGGGGCAGACTGTAATTCCTTTTTGGTGCGATGCCTGCGGCGGGCTACGCCAACGCATTCACGAAGTCTTACACCAAAACCTCAAACGCTTTAGCAAGTAATATTAAGTACTGTTACGCCGCATAAGGATGCTTATTAGCACTTTTATACTGCTGATAAATATGGAGAAATACTATATTACTCAGGTTGTCTACATCGCTATCATCGTAGGCATCTACAGGTAAACCTGTGTCTTCGCTGTACAAGTAATCATAAATAAAACTCTTAATTGTGGCTCTTGTAGATTCCTTATCCCGCCAGTTTTCTAGTTGCTGTAATTGTGATTTCACGGCTTCAATTAGCGACTGAGCAACTTGTTTGACGCGGTTTCTAATTCTGGTATCCAAATTATCTTTAGATGAGCAAAGCAAGTCAAAAACGGCAAGGTATTCTTCACTTAAACCTTCGCGGACTGCACGGGTGTCTTCTTCCAAGAGGTCTTTTACAAGTTGTAGAAGTTCCTCAAATGTTTGCTCAATGGCTACTCGGTCAGTTTCGCGGTTATAGTTTTGGATAACTTGTTGATAGCGCGTGTAGTAGTCAATGCGAGATGGGTTTCGTTGTACCATTCGCTGGAGTTGGCGTTCGACAGCTTCTTTGAGGATTTGGACTGAGGTATTTTTAGTTGGAGAATTAGCAAATTCTGCTTTTAATAACTCAAAGTCTATATTGCTAATATCGTAAGTTTTGCCTGACTCTGCGCCTGGAAGATGGGAAGTATCAACATTGATGAACTCGCTAACAACACCTTGTAAGGAACGGAGGACAGCGTTGATATCTAAAGATATTTTGTGCTGTTCGTGTAAGTGTTTGTAAATTTGCTCAATGGCGTTATATCTACCTTGGTAAGGTGCTGTTAATTTCGGTTCAGTAATTAGTGCCTGTTTCTTTTTGAAGACTTCCCTTGCTAATACTTCAAAACGGGCGCGAGATTCATCGTTAGTAGAAACTGCATTAACTGCACTTGGCAAAGCAGCAATTTTATCAAATCCTTCTGTTTCAAGCAGTTCTTGCAGGTCAAACCCCAGATTGGCTATGTGGTCAATACAAGTTTGAAGTGCGATCGCATAATCTTCTTGTAATTGGTTCAGGTCGTTGTAAGGTGTTATACTCTCGTCTGTACTTCCTACTTCTGCACGGGAGTATCTTGCAAGGGCGGCACGGAGACTTGTTAAAATACCGTTGTAATCAATTAACAACCCGTTATTTTTCCCTTCGTAGACGCGGTTTGCACGAGCGATCGCTTGCATGAGAGTATGTCCTTGCAAGGGTTTATCTATATATAATGTGGCAAGGCTGGGGACATCAAAGCCTGTTAACCACATGGCGCAGACAATCGCAAAGCGGAAAGGGTGTTTTTCGTTCTTAAATTCTTCTTCTAGATTACGACTTTTGATAATTTAGCGATGGGGAATTATATCTAAATCCCAATCGTTGAAAGTTTTAACTTCATTTTGGGCTTCGCTAATCACAACTAAATATTCTGTTGACTCCAACCATTGCAAATGTTGCTGATGTTCCACTTCCTCTTGTTCATCACCAGCTTGTTTGACTAATTGTTTCTGTGCTTGTATTGCTTGTTTCCAGTATTTATCGATAAGTCCGTGCATTCGGACGGCGGTAATCTTATCTAGACAAACAAGCATCGCTTTTCCGGTTTGCCAACGTTGGCTATAGTGAGCTACTAAGTCTTGGGCGATTCGGTCTAAACGTTTTTCGGCGGTGAGGATGAGATATTCTCCACCTAAGCGGCGATAGACAGCTTCTTCTTGTTCCGCGTCGAGGTCAAATTGTTCAATAGCAGTAGCGAGGCGTTGATTTAATTCCTCCGAAGCTGCAACCTGACGTTGAGTACCTTTTTCGTCATAATAAGTTGAGTCGATGGGGAGTATTATCTCCCGCACCTCTCATTTAGAACCGGACGTGCGCGTTTCCGTGCATCCGGCTCCCGACGTTCTTAGCTTGCGCTTTTGCTCATGTGCTTGTAATCGTGGCAACTTTCGTGAATTGCTTCAAGATTGTTCTTCTTCCAGTTGGCATGATTTTTGTCGATGTGGTGCAGATGTACCTTTTCTTCATCGATGAACTTCAATCCGCAGGATGCACATTTATGGTTTTGCTTCTTAAGAGCTTTAGAGGTTTCACCATCATAGAGTTTACTGTTACGTTCGCTCCAGTAGGCTGTATCTCCGTCATAGGGGGATTTTGTTCCTTTGACCATGACGTGTTTATTTTCGGAGTAGGGAACTGCTGGAAATGCCTTGTCTAGTAATTTCTTGCTAGAGTAGCGGTTTTGCTTGGTTTCCTTGTTAAATACCTTGTAGGCTCTTGCTTCGATGTGGTACAGGGAGTTCCTGGAGCCGTTCATCTTGCAAAACTTATGGTAATTTCTCCAGCCTCTAACTACCGAGGCTAATTTCTCAGCCTTTGTGGTAGCACCATAATTCGAGTTGTTGACGATGTGTTTTACTTTCTTACGGAACGCTTTGAAGTTGTCCACTGAAGGGATACTTCTGAACTTTCCGTTTTTCTGGACTTGAAAGTGCCAGCCGAGGAAATCAAACCCATCTGTCGCGGCGGTAATTTTGGTTTTCTTTTGGCTTACATTCATTCCGCGTTTACGGAGGAACTCGCTGATTCTTTCTAGTATCTCTATCGCATTATCTTCGGGGCGTAGTATTATGACCATATCATCCGCGTATCGGACTGATGGCGTGACAATTTGCCTTTCTGGGGTGTTGTCTGTGATACTTTTACCGAATTTGTATCCGACGTGGTATCTGTGAATACTTTCGATTCCGTTAAGCGCGATGTTAGCTAGTAGCGGGCTGACCACTCCCCCTTGAGGTGTCCCAAGTTCTGGGAATTCTGGGTTAACTCCAGCCTTGAGGCATCGGTATATTCCGAGTTTTAAGCCAAAAGGGGCGATGAGTTCGTCCATTATGCTCTCGTGGTTAATCCGGTCAAAGCACTTTTCGATATCGAGTTCGATTACTCGTTTTTCTATTCCATTGGAACTGGAGCTAAGGTTTGAAAAGATGTACCTTTGTGCATCGTGGGATGAACGTCCAGTTCTGAACCCGTAACTCCGGGCGTGGAAAGTGGCTTCGTGTGCTGGTTCGAGTGCGTATTTTGCAAGGCATTGCCAAGCTCTATCCGCGATGGTTGGAATTTTCAGCATTCTGATAGTCCCGTCCTTTTTGGGGATGGGGATTTCTCTTAGTCCTTGATGCTTCCAACTTCCGCTATTCATTTTCAGTAGTTCTTCAAGGTTGAAGCGTTCTTCAAATGAGAGGGATTTCTGACCATCAATACCAGCCGTCTTTTTACCAGCATTTAGCTGAGATACTTGTCTGATTGCAAGAAATCGAGCCGAGGTTGATTTTAGAATAAGCTTTTGGAGTAACCGCGCTTTCCGCTTGTCTCCAACTTGAACAGCTTTAAATACGCGCTTTTGAAGGCGGAAAAGATTTCGGCGGAATTTCTTCCACGGTAGGGCTTTCCAAGATTCACTAGTATGTCTACTGTGTCTAATCATTTTCTCTTCTGGAGTTTGTATTTTCTGAACACCTCAGTCCAATTACGGACTGTCTTACCCTAACTGTGGGGGTTCCTCCTCTCGTCTGGGCTACCTAAGGTTCGACTTCCTTAAGACCCACAGTTAGTTTTTATTCGTTCCCTCGGAGAGATTGATGAGCCACTGCGCCCTTGGGGGTTCCCCCCGTTGTAGCATGTGGCGTTGTTCCGTTAGGTGTAGCCACTTCAACCACTGGATTCCCAGAACTCTTGCCGTTATTGAATATAGGATGCGGCGGGAATAATCTCCAGTGAAGTCAGGGGTTTTGTGTTACGCCCTGCTTGGCGGATAGGTTGTTTTTCTAGGCTCGGTTTCACCTTAGGAACTCCCTGTTAGCACCAGTGTTAGCCCGTAACGGCTATCTGATTGTGCCCTGTTCCCAGCTTCACTCTACAAGAACCGAGCTTGTTCGGTGTGGGCAGATAAGGAGTCAATTCTGAGTCTGAATGGTAGGGCTTTCACCTACATCTGACCGAGAGTTCAACCTTTAATGACAGTAATCTGCTGTCGGGTTGGCTTAGTTATGTACGGGCTGATTACCGTGATTCACTAAGCAACGAATCGCACTAATTCTTCCCCTCGATTGTCGTAGTAGAGGGGTACTGTTGCACCATCTTCAACAGCACGTTGGAAGTCGTAGGTGGAAACGTAGCCGCCGAAAACTTGACGAGTAAGTTGGTCTTCTTCCGACTCCATTAAGGGTGTACCAGTAAAGCCGATGAAAGATGCATTGGGTAAACTAGAACGCATATTTTCCGCGAGTTTACCGTATTGGGTGCGGTGCGCTTCGTCGGAGATGACGATAATATCGGGACGGAGAGAGTAAATCTCACCTGGTTTGTTGAATTTGTGAATTAAGGTGAAAACATAGCGATGGTTGTCTTTGAGTAATTCAGCTAATTTTTCACCACTGGCGGCTTGAGTATTAGTCTCTTTGATAGCACCAACGCCAGCAAAAGTTTTTACGATTTGATTATCTAATTCTTGGCGGTCTGTGACGATGACAAAGGTAAAATTACCTGGTAATTGGCGGTGGGCTTTGCGAGTCAGAAATGCCATTGAGTAAGATTTACCGCTACCTTGAGTATGCCAAAAAACGCCAAGTTTACCTTCTCGGACTTCTCGCTGTTGAACGGCGGTAAATGCGCGGTTAACACCAAGAAACTGGTGATTGCGAGTCAGTATTTTGATAGTTTTACCGCTACTGTCATCAAAGAGGATGAAGTTTTCGATGATGTCGAGGAAATTCTCTTTACGGCACATCCCGATTAACATTGTTTGGTAGTCAACTTTACCTTTTTCCTCTTCCTTTAGACGTTTCCATTCTTGAAAATGACTATAGCGACTGGTGATGCTACCTACTTTCCCCTCTATTCCATTACTTAACATGACTATGGCATTATGATGGAAAATTTCGGGGATAGTGTCTTTGTAATCGGTGTAGTTGTCTTCGTAAGCCACTCTGACGTTGCGGTGGGTGGCTTTAAGTTCAATAAATAGTAAAGGAATTCCATTAACAAAGCCGATAATATCAGGCCGTTTGGAATATAGAGAGCCTTTAATAGGCAACTCCCGCACAACCAGGAAATGATTATTTTCGGGGTTTTGAAAGTCAATCACTTTCAGGCGGGGATTGATGGTTTCACCCTCTGGATTTTTGTAGGGTTTCTCTAGGATACCTTTGCGGATGAGTTGATATTTTTTCTGGTTAATGGTAACTAATTGATCTGAAATATTGGATGTGGTGAATTGTGCGATCGCATCGTCGTATACTTGCTGTGGATGACCAGGATTAAATTTCTCTAATGCTTGGCGAAGATAGCGTGTGAGAACAACTTCTCGTTTATCTTTGCGTCCTAGTGTACCGTTACTGCCGAATGTTTCTTTTTTATATGCGTAAACTGAGTGCCATTTCAGGGATTGCTCAAAGAAGTTAGCGGTAGTTTGTTGTACCAGGCGGTCTTCGGAATATTCGGCACTCATGGGTGTGATAGGTAATACAGGTAGGTATTATATTGATAGCTTTGAGATTGGGAAAGTAGCAAGTATCACTTATAATGTCTGAATAAAATGGTTTTTTGCTGATCAAAACCTTAATGATTACTTAATTAGTATTACTTACGAGCAAAAACAGCTTATCAATAATATTTACTTGTTATTATGCGATCTAAAGCTTTGCAATTAGTGTTGTGAGCCTCATTCTGGAAATTCCTACTATTAATGACAAACCAAAGGATTTTGACTGCTTGTCCCAACTATGGCAGAAAGTTCAAGCAGAAACAGAAGAAGTCATTTTTGATTTTTCCCGTTGTCACTTTTTACGACAAAACGCCGTTGCATTTTTAGGGGGTTTGGCTCGACTAATTGAGTCACGGGGCGGTAAAGTTACCTTTAACTGGGAAACGGTAAAGAGAAATGTTTGTGCAAACTTGAAACAAAATGGTTTCATGTACGCATTTAATGCTGGTGACGAACCACGACAAGGTAATTCTATTCCTTACAGAGAAGATTTATCTCAAGATAAAGATAGTTTAATTTACTACTTAGCCGAACATTGGCTAGGTAGAGGTTGGGTTCACGTTAGCAATATTTTAAAGACTGTAATTGTTGGAACTACTTGTGAAATCTATGCAAATGCTTTTGAGCATGGAAAAACTGACATTGGTGTGTTTAGCTGCGGACAATATTTTCCCCGCTTAAGAGAACTTAATCTCACTGTGGTTGACTTTGGTGTTGGAATTCCCCAAAATGTACGTGATTTCCAGAAAAATGGTCATTTACCCGCAGATGAAGCCTTAAAATGGGCTTTTCAGAAAGGGACAAC
Organism: Nostoc sp. S4; assembly: GCA_029379225.1. GTDB lineage: Bacteria > Cyanobacteriota > Cyanobacteriia > Cyanobacteriales > Nostocaceae > Nostoc. The sequence continues at coordinate 52,298 of JAQYWR010000049.1, forward strand.
TACCAGAGGTGGACAGGTGACGGGTGGTATTGGTCTTGACTATTTAAAACAATTTGTTCATATAAATAAGGGTAAACTTCAAATTGTAAGTCATGATGGATGTGCGACAATAGATAAAAATGGGGAAGTTTACGAAAATAAACAAACTTTTTTTGGAGGAACACTGGTAAATATTACGCTCCTATGCGATGAGTCACTGTATGCTTTGGACTTTGAAGCTGATGACGAGCTGTTGTTTTAAGGGAGAGATTGAAGTATGAAGCACGAAATCCTTACCTTAATAGGCAAAAACTGTATTACACCGGGCGATGGTCAGAAGGTGTATGATTTGGTTTATCCAGAATTATTAGCAGAGCATCAGGTTGAGCTAGACTTTGCAGGAGTGGAAATATTTGCTTCCCCCTTCTTCAATTTTGCCATTGGACAATTACTTCGAGATATTGAGCCAGATAAGCTAAATCGTCTGCTAAAGTTTTCTAATCTTAATGCGGTTGGTAAGCAGATACTTAAGTTAGTAATTGAAAACTCAAAGCGGTATTATTCCGACCCTGATTTTCGTAGTCGGGTAGACCAAGTTATCAGCGAACAAGCAAATACATATTAATGGCTGTTAATTATACAGTTCAGGCTGAGGTGGTGGATATCCAGTCTGATAATCCCAAGCAGGATGATATTTTTTTAGTGGATACAAATGTCTGGTATTGGTACACTTATACTAATGCCAGTATTTCATCTCGTCCTTATCAGATTACAGAATATCCTTCCTATGTAGCCAAAGCTATTTCTGCAAATTCCTTGCTGCTGTATTGTGGTCTTTCTTTTGCAGAATTAGCACATCAGATTGAGAAGACAGAAAGAGAAATATTTTCTTCTACTATAAAACCAAAAGATTACCGTCATAACCACCCAGCAGAAAGAGCAAAGGTAGTAGCAGAAGTAGAAATTGCTTGGAAACAGGTTACATCAATTGCTGCTTGTACGGAAATATTGATAGACGAAACTAAAACTAATACTGCGCTTACTAGGTTTCAAACTCAGTTGCTTGATGGTTATGACTTGCTGATATTAGAAGCGATGGATAAAGCAGGGGTAAAACAAATAATTACTGATGATGGTGATTATTTGACTGTTCCAGGAATTAGAGTTTTTACTGCTAATGGTGGTGCGATTTCCGCAGCCAGAAGTCAAGGTAAGCTTTTGGTAAGGTAATATTTAACCTTGTAAAGGATTTTTTACACGGCGATGCTTCCGTTCATCAGGCGAGGAAGGAGTAAATCACGGGCTTCGTAAAGATATTGATTTTCTCTTTGCAAAATTAAAATTAAACTACCGTATGCTTTTGCTTTATCTTCAAATTTATTTATAGTTGCAGGCTCAGGAATAATAATAGAAATTTTTTTGAAAATGCCTTTTTAAATTTCCTTGAATGTAGCCCCAGAAGCTAAGTTATAAAATATTTCAATATTTGCCTTTATCCAGCAGTAAAGAAAATATAGAGATATTTTGTCATTGGGTATGCAAGTGATAAAACCTTGATTAGTACAAGCCTCGGTTGTGTTGATGGAAACTACACCAATTGTGGCACGGCTAGTCATCATCACTGAAAACGGAGGGAATAAGCGAGCAGAACTATTAGCTAAACCGACACTGGTAATTTGACTACCTGATTTTTCCATAAACATAGTGTTTGATTTTGTCAAATCAGTTGGTGAATACCAAGTAATAGTTCCATCTTGCCAATATTCCTGAATGTTTTTTGAAGGTGTTCCACCACCTATAATAGTAAAAGCATCACCGATTGTTGAATTTTGCCAACTCTCTGGAATGCCATCAACTATCTTCACTGACTCGTAGCCAGGGAAGCGCGATCGCACAAACCATTCTTTGTAAAGCTGGTGGATGGATTCTTCCAGCAGTGATATTCGGCGGTTGTTGTTGTCGATGAGGCGATCGTAGCTTGAGAGGATGTCAGCAATACGTTGTTGAGTTGCAAGTGGAGGTAATTCAATAGGAGTAGAAAGCAACAACTGAGTCTGCAACCTTTTTGTACCATGTGCAGCCTCATCACATTTACCCATAAGTTGATGTGATTCTGCAAGGAGCCAATAAAGTAGAAAGCGAGGAGTAATTAATTCTGTACAATGTAATGCTTTCAAATCTTGATTGAAACTTGCTGTACATTGAATTTCCGCAAGTGGTAATTCTTTTGCAAGCCTCATACCACGCACAGCAAGCAAGATAGTACCAGGTGGTACTAATTTAGCTCCACTTTCAACTGCTAAGTCTGTAATATGGTCTTCTGTATCGTAAATTCGTATAGATTTGAAATCTTTGCTAGAAACCCAAGGTATATCACCTCCCCAATAATCAGGATTATTTTTTGAAGGTGTTCCGCCAGATTGTAGCTTTACGCATGAGCTAAGAGTTGTTTTTATCCATTGAGTTTTCATATCAATTCCCCTTCAAAAAGCTCATTGAAATTAGCTTGAATAGTTTCCGCTAACTCCACTGCTTCCTCATTCAAACTCGCCAACTCTAAATGAATTTCCCGCATTCTCTCCTCAACATCATGCTCATCTTCCCCATCCAAAACAGTCACACCCACATAACGCCCAGGTGTTAAACTACTATCCTGCTGGGTTATTTCATCCCGCGTTACCACCTTACACAACCCTGGTACATCCACAAACACCGCTTCGGGAAAGCGAGATTGTAACCAGGTAACTTGTGCTTTCACATACAGCGTAGACTTAATAGCAAAAACAGCTTCATCTCGCACTATATCCAGTGCATCACGTTGTTTTTTAATTTCCTTCGCATCCCAAGTTTCTTGTTTACGCGCGTCTAGCTTTTTCTCCGCCAGTTCCACAGCGCGAGTACCGATTTTATGCACTTCGTTAATCTGCTTTTGCAGGGTTTTCAATTGATGAATAAATTGTGCAAACCTTGCTGCACATTCTTTTTGCGCTTCATTAGTAGAAAGTGACTCAGCTTCAGTTGCAAACCATGCAAGATGCACTTGTAACTCACCAATTAAAACATCTCTCGCCGCAGTAAATTCTTGAATTCCCGCTTCCAATTCAGACAAAGTAGCGCGGAAAGTCTCTATATTCTGATTGGCGATATCTTCAGCAACTAATCCCTCAACTTCGGGTAAATCCTTCAATAAAGGAAGCGAAGCCCCAAGACGATCGCTAAAATTCTGCAATAATTGTGTCAACTTAGCTAAAGGTGACTCTAACTGTGTCAACGCACCTTCAATAGTCGCCGCTTCTTGGTGCGTCTTATTTAAATATTCCTGCACCAATCCTAAATAACGTTCCTGCTGACCGCGATACAACCAAGCGATCGCCGTGATATTCTGGAGTTGTTCTTCACTAAAATCGCGGATTTTGCGCGTCACTACTCGGTAAACATTCCGCGCATCAATCATCAACACTTTGTTTTGGCGTTCTGCTGGTTTTCCCTTGTCAAAAAACCACAATGTACAAGGTAGCGATTTTGTGTAAAAAAAGTTCGTTCCAATAGAGATAATCATATCCACCGCTTGAGTGGCGATTAACTCCTCTCGAATCTCCTTTTCCCCATGTCCCGCATCCGATGCCGAACTCGCCATCACAAACCCAGCTCTACCTCGCTCGTTTAAATAACTGTAAAAATACTGTATCCAGAGGTAATTTGCATTGCTCACCGCTTTAGTTTTGGCAGCAATTCCCGGTATCTTTTTTTCAGTAAACAGCCGGGAGTCAGTCTTCACCTTCTCTGGGCTTACCCCATCTACATTAAATGGCGGGTTAGACATGACAAAATCACATTGACCTAGCAACCCTTCCCAGCGATCGTAGAAAGTATTACCCTGGCGAATTATCCCTTCTAACCCGTGAACCGCTAAATTCATTCGCGCCAAACGGGTGTTAGTATCCGATTTTTCCTGTCCGTAAAAAGTAATCTTTGCAGCTGCATCCTCACCGCGATTTTCCACAAAATGTCCCGTCTGCACAAACATACCCGCACTACCGCAAGCAGGGTCTAAAACATTTCCCCGGTCAGGTTCAATCATATTTACAATGGTGCGTACCAAAGAAGGCGGTGTAAAAAATTCTCCTCCTTCCTGTGCGCCACTCATAGCAAACTTATTCAGAAAATACTCATAAATTCGCCCAAACACATCACCTGTGGCTGTACGCAACTCCTCCCGGTCAAAAATTCGCACTAAGTTATACAGTAAATCCTGCTCAAAACTGGTGTACTCCTTCGGTAACACCCCTTGCAACATCTGAGTTTCATCCTCAATGGCTTTCATCGCTGCATTGATTGCCTTGCCAATATCTGCGTTTTCTGCCAAATTCAAGATGCGATCGTATTGAGCCTCAACTGGTAAGAAAATTGCTGACTTTCCTTTAAAGTCATCTTTGGTAATCGGGCGTTTTTTTCCACCCCGCGAGGATAAACCCTTTTCAATCTCCGCCTTTACAGCATTGAAGCGATTTGTCGCATGGCGAAGAAAGATTAGCCCCAGTACGGGCATACTGTATTCATTAGCATTGAGTTTGGAGTTAGCACGGAGTTGGTCTGCGGCTTCCCACAGGGAAGATTCAAGTTGACTGATATTGAGCATAGTTTGTTAGCGACTTAGGCGATTTGACTGTCTACTTCGCCTAAAAAATTATGAGTTTACATTTTAACTGTTTTGCCAACCAGGGAATCTGTTATCTTTTCCCCTAGCCCAAACAAATATACTTAGCACGTTTAATTCCGCGATCGGAATTTTTTAACTTAAAATAACGTCCCAAAGACGATAAGCAAAAATACTTTTGACACACTAGGCAATGACTTGTCAAAACCACTAAGTGTTTACACATCATTTTCCCTGACTTGGTGGAATTTTGCCCTCAGTCTGAGCTTGTTTAATTGCTCGTTTCACGATTAACACTGCCATCTGAGACAAAGAACGCTCCTCTGCATCAGCCAACAATTGCAGGGCTTCTTTGTCTTCTTCTTCCATATAAAGAGTTACAGTTACTTTTCCCATTTCATCATCATAAGCGATTTAGTGTGTTTTCATTTTAAACACATTAAAGCACACTAGTTAACACAGAAACACTTTATTTTAGCGTATAATTACTCATAAGTCAAAAGCCAGCCATCAACTTTCTCAGGGCGGATGCTGGCTTTTGGCCCCCATATCACAGGAGACATTTTCCATGTTAAAGCCTGTTAGCTACAAAACAGATCAACACAGAGCTTATCAACAAGCTTTAGATGATTTCGGCATCACAGAATTACTGGCAAAGCTCAACAACTACTCTGATGCTGACTTTGATAGTGCCTGGATACAACTTCAGCAGCAAGAAATAGAAAGTCTAGCTGCGATTCTGATTTCTCAATTAACTTACAGCCTCAATGGTAAGTTGATTGCCGCTTATCTCAATTTCATCCGGCACACTAACCAAGATATAGTCCCAAGCTTGATTAACCTTAAATGCCCAGACGCATCCATTGAGCTTCCCGCTAACTTTCCCGATGTAGCAAAGACACCCAAATTTTTATATGGCGATCGCTTGCGTTGGCTCTCTACTGAAAGCGATACTGACTGGGGTATTGTCATAGGTCGATTTTATAGCTTTGCTTGCGATCGCTGCTGCTGGAGTTGGTGCTACCTAATTTGGTTGAGCAAAGATAGCCCCAGCGCCGCTTGGACATCTGCCGATATTGCTTGGGAAGAAGATTTAGAACCAATCAGCGAGGAAACAGAGTTATGAATCCTCATCCACTCAAGCAGCGAGAGCAAGATTTGATGCACTTTTATAGTTATTGTCAGTTGGGTATGACTCCCAAGCAGTTTTACACCAAGTGGCAGGTGAATTACGAAGAAATGGCGCAGATTTGCGATCGTTCCCTTTCCACCGTTCGACGCTGGTTTGCTAGAGGTAAAAACTACCGCCGCCCCATGCCAGCCGATTTACGCCACCTAGCGCTGATGAACTTTTTGCTGGAACACTTTGAGGATATCCCCGAAGAAGTGTTGCAGAAGCTTTGTTTTCCAGACAAGAGTGAGTAGGAATTGAATCTAATTTCAATATCAATTTGATATTTCTTGCCAGCCACCATCACAGTAGGCTGGCTTTTGTCTTGGAAATTACAGATTTTACCAGGAGAATTCGATGACTTACCTTGAAAAGCTCAGTCCTTGGTGTATAGTTCGACTTAAACCTAATATGCAAAACCAGATTGTAGCTCGTTTTCGTCGCCGCAGTGATGCAGAAGCTCATCTACAAGTTTTATGCCGACTCATCCCTGGTGTGAGTTTTACACTAATTTTCAATGTAGGGTTAGAGCAACAAGATTTGACTGCTATAGAGTAAGTAGCGATGCCTGCGGCGGGCTACGCCAACGCATCTTCCTGTTACCTGAAATTCTCACGCAGACGGAAACTTGCTCCGCCATATCCTTAATCGCTGAAATAACAATTGCGATCGCCGAAATAGCAATTGCGATCGCCAAAATAGCAATTGCGTACCCCGAAATAACAATTGCGATCACCAAATCGATAAATGCGTTGGCGTAGCCCGCACTATTTTGTAGGAGTGATGTCTGCGACGAGGAAGCCGATAAGCCTAACGGCATAGCTTCTCTACGAGAGGCTGCACCAACGCTTACCGCAAAATCAGTATATTGTTTGTTCACAAGTAAAAAATACTCATCCACAAGGTTCTTTCATTGTCAGAAACACATCATTTGTGATGAAATTCTACACTTTTCTGTAATTTAGGGTGTTGGTGTTGAATTTTTCTTATGATCTAGTTGCGTCTCACACCCTTGCCCATGAATGAACAGCGACAGCAAGCTTATCTCAACCTCATTCGCAATCTGTTAGAGTCTCCCAATGGTGAAGAAGCCGAGATTTTAGCAGCAAACCAAGAATTACTTGATGCTGGCTTTGTGCAGAAGGTAGAAGAAGTAGCACAGATGTGTTCCCAACACGGGGATGAGAAGACAGCGAATTGGCTGCAAGGTTTGGCAATGCAACTAAGGGAAGCGTTGAATCTAGATAATAAAGTAGATTTGCAATCTCTCAATGAGGAGGAGATACAGACATATTACCAATTCTTGATGCAGGTACTACAAGAAACCGCAGACAGTGGGTTTGGAGTTTACCCATTGCTGATAAAGAATACAGACAAACTCGATGAGCTGTTAGTAGAAACATTGCGCCGTTGGGGGACAAATAGACTGGGGGAAGCGGAAGCAGATGAGGTGGAATACTTAGCAGCTATTGTCTTTTTTGGCAATCTAATTCAGGAATTCCCTTTTGGTAAAAAAGCTAGCAATATGGAAATTGCCATCACTAGCTATGAAGTCGCGCTGACATTTTACACTCAGCAAGCTTTTCCCTATGAATGGGCACAAACGCAAAATAATCTCGGATTTGCTTACCGTAACAGAATTAGAGGGGAAAAAGCACAGAATTTAGAGCAAGCAATCTCTTGTTACCAAAATGCCCTGAAAATTTATACTTTTGACAATTTTCCCGATGAATGGGCAAGGACGCAGAATAATCTCGCTTCTGCTTACCGTAACAGAATCAGAGGGGAAAAAGCACAGAATTTAGAACAAGCGATCGCTTGTTCACAAGAAGCTCTCAAAGTCAGAACTTTTGACGCTTTTCCCTATGAATGGGCAGTTACGCAAAATCTTCTTGCTGGTGCTTACCTTTACAGAATTAGAGGGAAGCGATCTGAGAATGTAGAGCAGGCAATCGCTTATTTGCAAAATGCTCTAAAGGTCATAACTTTTGATGCTTTTCCCGATGATTGGGCTGCAACGCAAAATAATCTCGGTCTTGCCTACCCTGAGAGAATCAGAGGTGAGCGGGCAGAAAATTTAGAACTGGCGATCGCTTGTCACCAAGAAGCTCTGAAAGTTTATACTTTTGACGCTTTTCCCCAACAATGGGCAAGTACGCAAAATAATCTTGGTCTTGCTTACCGTGACAGAATCACAGGTGAGCAGGCTGAAAATTTAGAACAGGCGATCGCTTGTTTTCAAAATGCTCTGAAAATTTATACTTTTGACGCTTTTCCCAATGATTGGGCAAGTAAGCAAAATAATCTCGGTGCTGCTTACGCTCACAGAATCAGAGGGGATATAGCAGAGAATCTAGAACAGGCGGTCGCTTGTTTTCAAAATGCTCTGAAAATTTATACTTTTGACGCTTTTCCCGATGATTGGGCAAGTACGCAAGATAATCTCGGTACTGCTTACACTCATAGAATCAGAGGTGAGCAGGCAGAAAATTTAGAACTGGCGATCGCTTATTTTCAAGAAGCTCTGAAAGTTAGAACTTTTGACGCTTTTCCTTATGAATGGGCAAGTACGCAATATAATCTCGGTGCTGCTTACCAAAAAAGAATCAGAGGTGAGCGGGCAGAAAATTTAGAACTGGCGATTGCTTGTCACCAAGAAGTTCTGAAAGTTTATACTTTTGAAGCATTTCCTGTTGATTGGGCAATGACGCAAAATAGTCTCGGTGTTGCTTACCAAAAAAGAATCAGAGGTGAGCGGGCAGAAAATTTAGAACTAGCCATCGCTTGTTTTCAAGAAGCTCTGAAAGTTAGAACTTTAGACGCATTTCCTGTTGATTGGGCAATGACGCAAAATAATCTCGGTGGAGCTTACTGTGAGAGAATTAGAGGGGATATAGCAGAGAATTTAGAGCAGGCGATTGCTTGTCATCATAATGCTCTGAAAGTCAGAAAATTTGACGCTTTTCCCCGACAATGGGCAAATACACAAAATAATCTCGGTGCTGCTTACCTAACAAGAATCAGAGGAGAGCAATCTGAGAATCTCGAACTGGCGATCGCTTGTTTTCAAAATGCTCTGAAAGTTAGAACTTTAGACGCATTTCCTGTTGATTGGGCTATCACACAAGATAATCTCGGTGGGGCTTACCGCAAAAGAATACTAGGAGAACGGGCAGAGAATTTAGAACAGGCGATCGCTTATTACCAAGAAGCTCTCAAAGTTAGAACTTTAGACACATTTCCTGTTGATTGGGCTATCACACAAGATAATCTCGGTGGGGCTTACCGCGACAGAGTACTAGGAGAACGGGCAGAAAATTTAGAACAGGCGATCGCTTATTACCAAGAAGCTCTGAAAGTTTATACTTTTGAAGCATTTCCTGTTGATTGGGCATATACGCAAAATAGTCTCGGTCTTGCTTACGCTGATAGAATCAGAGGAAATATAGCAGAGAATTTAGAACAGGCGATCGCTTGTCACCAAGAAGCTCTAAAAATCAGAACTTTTGAAGCATTTCCCTATGAATGGGCAATGACGCAAAATAATCTCGGTATTGCTTTCTGTAACAGAATAGTAGGGGAACGGGCTGAGAATTTAGAACGGGCGATTGCTTATTTGCAAGATGCTGTAAAGGTTATAACTTTTGAAGAACTTCCTGTTAATTGGGCAAAGATACAAATTAATCTTGGTGAAACTTACCGTAACAGAATACTAGGAGAACGAGCAGAGAATTTAGAACGGGCGATTGCTTATTTGCAAGATGTTCTAAAAGTTAGAATTTTTGAAAAATTTCCTGTTGATTGGGCAGCTACGCAAAATAATCTTGGTGGTGCTTACCGTGACAGAATACTAGGAGAGCAAGCACAGAATTTAGAACTGGCGATCGCTTGTTTCCAAGATGCTCTGAAAATTTATACTTTTGACGCTTTTCCCCAACGTTGGGCAGGTACGGAAAATAATCTTGGTGTTGCTTACGCCGAGAGAATACTAGGAGAGCGGGCAGAGAATTTAGAACTGGCGATCGCTTGCCACCAAAAAGCTGTGAAAGTTTATACTCTTGACGCATTTCCCTATGAATGGGCAAGTACGCAAAATAATCTCGGTGCTGCTTACCGTGACAGAATACTAGGAGAGCAAACACAGAATTTAGAACTGGCGATCGCTTGTTTCCAAGATGCTCTGAAAATTTATACTTTTGACGCTTTTCCCCAACAATGGGCAGGTACGCAAAAGAATCTTGGTGTTGCTTACCGTGACAGAATACTAGGAGAGCAAACACAGAATTTAGAACTGGCGATC
>JAQYWR010000050.1 GCA_029379225.1 Nostoc sp. S4
CTTGCTTAAGAGCAGGGGTACGCTGGTAATGACGTAAAATCGTAGTCAGTGCGTAAGTCCTGACTAAAGTACTGACTACAAACTTATCAAAATTTTGGCGATGAACCACTAAGATTTATCCAACAAGCTGGTAGCTATTAACGCACGATAAACCCATATTTTTTAAGTACGTCTTTAGCTTGAGCGCTAGATAAAAACTGGACAAACTCCTTAGCAGCAGAAGGATTTTTACTGCTTTTGAGGACAGCCATTGGATAGACTATCGGTGAGTGAAATTTATCATCAGCAGCAACTACAACTTTTACCTTGTTGGAGATTTTGGCATCAGTGGCATAAACTAGACCAGCATCAGCATTACCAGTTTCTACCGCTGCTAAGACTTGACGCACATTATTAGCAAACACTAATTTGGGTTTGAGGCGATCGTAAAGATTCAATTTCTTTAAGACTTGCTCCCCATATTGCCCTGCGGGTACACTTCTGGGTTCACCCATCGCAACTTTCTTAATCTTGCTATCTGTTAAATTGTAGAAGCTACTAATACCCACAACATCGTTAGGTACTATCAAAACCAGACGGTTATTTGCTAGATTAGTACGGGTACCTGGTAAAAGCAGTCCTTTTTGTTCTAAAGCATCTACTTGTTTTTTGCCAGCCGAAATAAAAACATCTGCTGGCGCACCTTGCTCAATTTGTTGCTGCAAAGCACCAGAAGCCCCAAAATTATAAGTAATATTCACATCTGATTTACTTTGTTGGTACAGAGGCTTGATTTCTTCCATCGCATCTTTTAAGCTAGCGGCGGCTGACACAAGTATGTTGTTTGACTGAGCAATTACTGGAGAAGGAGTAACTAACGGTAAACCAATTGCTAGCAATAATCCAGCAATTGCTATACCAAGGAAGCCAAGAATTTGTCTTCTTTTCATGGAAAAGGTGCTTGAGAGTTTTTTCGTAAAATTGATGCTAGGTAGAATACTACCAAAAATACCAAAATTTACCCAACTATACCGGTAAAATCTTCATTGGATGTTCATCTACACACTTCGCCAAATCGCCAAAACCCTATATTTTTCGTTGAAGTGTGTCGATGCCTTACAGGACAAGGGTTTGAGGTATGTATTTTACTTAATTTTGCACAAGGTATATAATCTTTTTCAGGAGTGTGTCGATTTGGTGGCTGAAAGCCTTACGGGGCAAAGGCTCCTGAACGAACTCTTTACCGATTGCTTTAAATCGGAATTAATGGAAACTTACATTCTAAGGAGTAAGTAACAATGCATGATTTGTTCCTTTACCGATTGCTTTAAATCGGAATTAATGGAAACTTTTGCCCCCACTCAGTGTACACGAGCTCTAAAATGCCTCTTTACCGATTGCTTTAAATCGGAATTAATGGAAACCAAATTGGGACTGGATTAAAGATTGGTTAGTCATCTTTACCGATTGCTTTAAATCGGAATTAATGGAAACGGTTAGACTAAACGGCGAAAGTGGGAATGACCAAGTTCTTTACCGATTGCTTTAAATCGGAATTAATGGAAACTGGTAACTACAGGATTTGCCTTAAAAAACTCTATGCTTTACCGATTGCTTTAAATCGGAATTAATGGAAACCCAAGCTCCATCTTCCATTTGAATGGAAGGAGCCTTTACCGATTGCTTTAAATCGGAATTAATGGAAACTCCAAGGCGCGCGTGTTGAAACGCCTCAAAAACGTGTGCTTTACCTACCTTTACCAGAAATTCTAACTGAAGCATACTTAGAAATTCGCGCTGTGGAAACTGAAGAAGTTGTGACTATTATTGAGGTGCTTTCTCCAAAAAATAAACAGTTAGGAATCGGGCGGCTACAATACGAAACAAAACGGCTCAAGATTTTGGGCAGTGCAACTCACTTGGTTGAAATTGATTTATTACGCCAAGGAAATCCGATGCCAATGGTAGGAAATTTTTTGTCAAGTCTCTATCGGATTGTGGTGAGTGATAGCGAAACTCGTCCGAAAGCTAAACTTTATGGGTTTAACTTGCAAGATGAGATTCCTGAATTTCTAGTGCCGTTAAGAACTGGCGAACCTGAACCAATTATCAACTTAAATTTATTTCTCAATGAGATTTATCACCAGGGCAGTTATGACTTAAGAATTAATTACAGCCGTCCTCCGATTCCGACCTTGTCAGAATCAGATACGGCTTAGGTGAATCAAAGATTACAACAGCAGGGATTGAAGTAGATTAACATCAATCCTCAGTCATTTCCAATAACTGCGCTTCGCTTAACTGGGTAATTCCCAATGAAAGGGCTTTTTCTAACTTGGAACCGGCATCTTCTCCTACTACCAAATAATCGGTTTTTTTGCTGACTAAATCAGTCACTTTTCCCCCAGATTTTTGAATCAATGACTTCGCTTCATCCCGCTTTAAAGTTGGCAACGTACCGGTAATTACAAAAGTTTTGCCGGCGAACCTTTGATTACTATCATTATCTGTTTGGGTTGATTCTGTGGCTGTAAATTGCAATCCTTCTGCTTGCAACCGTTCAATTAACGTTTGGTTAGCATCAATCCGAAACCACTGATAAACAGATTGAGCAATTTCAGCACCAATACCATAAATGCCTTCAATATCTGACTGTTTTGCTGTCGCTAACTCTGCTACTGTAGAATATTTCTGAGTCAACAATTGGGCATTGACACTGCCAACGTGACGGATGCCTAAACCATACAATACCCTTGACCAAGGTTGGTTTTTTGATTGAGCGATCGCATCCACTAATTTCTCTGCTGACTTTTGCCCCATCCTTTCCAATACACACAATTTGCTTTCTGTCAACTCATATAAATCGGCAACGGAATGCACCAAACCTTTATCAACGAGTTGATATACCAGCTTTTCTCCCATACCTTTAATATCTAAGGCATCACGACTTACCCAATGTTCAATGGAACCTTTGAGAATCGCCGCACAAGAAGCATTGACGCAGCGAGTCACGGCCTCACCTGATTCTCGCACCACGGGTTGACCGCAGACTGGGCAATCGCTAGGCATGATAAAAGGTTCGGTGTCAGCAGGACGAAGTTCTTTGAGTACTCTTACGACTTCTGGGATGATTTCCCCAGCTTTGCGGACGATTACAGTATCGCCAATGCGGATATCTAATTGAGCAATGCGATCGCTATTATGTAAAGTAGCGCGGGAAACTGTTGTTCCTGCCAACTGTACAGGGCGCATTTGGGCTAACGGCGTCAATGCCCCGGTTCTGCCCACATTCACTGCAATATTTTCCACACGCGTGGGTGCTTCTTCGGCTGGGTACTTCAAAGCTACAGCCCAGCGGGGGAATTTCTGCGTAAAGCCTAGTTGTTCTTGAAGTTTAAAAGAATCCAACTTCACTACTACCCCATCAGTCATGTAGGGTAAATTTAGCCGTTCCGTATCCCAGTATTCATAATATTCTGCTACTTCTGTTAAAGAAGCACACAATTTATGGTTGGGGTTGACTCGAAAACCAATTTTTTCTAACAACTCCAAGGCTTCCCATTGGGTATTAGCAATACTGGCGTCATCTCTACCAGGAATATGCAAGGTGTAAGCAAAAAAATCTAATCGTCGCTTAGCGACAATGCGCGAGTCTAGTTGCCTCAGCGTACCAGCTGCGGCATTCCGAGGATTAGCAAATAATTGCTCGCCTGCTTTTTGCCTTTCTTCATTAATTTGTTTAAACACTTCCAATGGCAAAAAAGCCTCGCCTCGGACTTCTACCCGTTCTAAAATTTCTAAACCTTGAAAATTCAACCGCAGCGGAATTGAGCGAATTGTCCGCACATTTTGGGTGATATCTTCACCCATGACTCCATCACCTCTAGTTGCACCTCTGACTAAAACCCCATTTTGGTACGTCAAAGCCAAGGCAGAACCATCAATTTTCAGTTCGCTGACATATTTTACTGAGTCTAGTTTAGGTACTTGTCGCCGCCAACGTTGTTCCCATCCTTGCAACTCACTGATATTAAATGCATTTTCCAGACTGTACAGGGGAATATTATGCCGCACTGAGGTAAACTGGGTTGCTGGTCTTTCACCCACGCGCTGAGTCGGACTATCTGGTGTCGTTAATTCTGGATACTGAATTTCCAGTTGTTGTAATTCTCGATATAGCTGGTCATAGATGGCATCTTCCATAATTGGAGCATCTAAGACGTAATAAGCATAGCTAGCTTGTTGTAATAATTGGCGCAGTTCTTCTGTACGCTTTACTGGAGGCTGAATCTGTGTCATTAGACTTTTTGTAAAATATCTACGAATAAAAGTTAAAGATGATAAAACCTGCCAGAAGCAGGTTGTGGATGCATAACCTTAGACTGATAGTCGAGTAGCTCTAGCTAGAAATATAAACATCTACTTTTCTAGGTTACTAAATTTAATACCAATAGTCCCATTCATCGGTACAGTTAATACCGTCCTCATTAATTGGATAAACTCGAGCTGATATCTTTACAGAAAATTCATTTGGGGCAACTCAATGGCGGTGAAAGTGTCATAATTAGAAAATATGCTGTTCAAGCTTTGGATATTCAGCAGATAATCTGCCCCCATCCTTTAGAAATATTGGCACTAGACAACTAAATACTACAAGCTGTATTATAAAACTAAACTACAAATACTACAGAAATTTGATGATAACCAGATTCTCTTCAACCATTGATAGCATGATGCATTGTCAACCGAGCAAGGGTACAAGCAGAATAATTGGTACATGTGGGTTTGAGAGGATGTATCAGTTATTGGGGGTTAAATCTGCAAGTGAAAGTATTTTCACGATCGCTCTAGCGGTCAATTGGGATCGAATAATCCACAGCGGGAGGTGCAACTGTTTGATAGCACCTATAAACAGGCAAAAAGTATCAACCACCTAACCCCCGCTGCTGATAACCAGAAGTGGGGGTTATTTTTTTGAGGAGCTCTTTATCCATGCAAGTTCAGCAGCCACACATACTACAAAATTCGGTGGTGGTGTTCTCCAAGAACTACTTACCATTGGCACGTATCAACATCAAACGAGCAATAGTACTGTTAGTTACTGGTCAAGCAGAATCATTGAATTTTGGCAGTACAAAGCAGTGGGAAGTCCGCTCGCCCAGTATTGTACTACAAGTTCCGGAACACATTCGTTTGACAACGGGTAATCCAGAACGACACTGGAAAGTACCTCCTGTGAATCGTCGTGAAGTACTCAAGCGCGATAACCACACTTGTCAATACTGTGGTAGCGGTAAGCGTTTAACCCTTGACCATGTGATTCCTCGTTCCAAAGGTGGACAGCACAGTTGGGATAACGTTGTAACAGCCTGCGAGAAGTGTAACTCAACAAAGAGCGATCGCTTGCCTCATGAAGCATCTATGGTACTCAAAACCAAGCCTAAAGCTCCAATTCACCCCGCCGTTGCATTTGCAGAACATTTTTGGAGCGTACAACGGATGAATGAAAGCGAGTAGTTCTCATGTCTAAAGAAAGACACAAAAACACCAGGATGCAAATAAATTTTAATCATAAGTGCTTAGCAGGACATGATAAGCTGTTGCACATCTAGTTTCCAGACCTAAACTTTATAGTTGAATTAATGGAAACCCCTGAGTTGAATTAAAAAATATACCCTATCAAGTCGGAGTTTATAATTCCGGCTTTTTTAATGTTTTGATATCGAAGTTATATACCAATACGCTTGGGTTCCCTACCAATAAATGATTTTAAAACTTCCAAATTTTCCAAGATCACTGATAACAACCCTCAAACTGAATTTGATTTACCGTGGAAACAAATACTACAACTGTATTTTCAAGAATTTATGTTGTTTTTCTTTCCCCAAGCGTATCAGGAGATTGACTGGACACAACAGCCAGAATTTTTAGACCAAGAACTCCAACAAGTAGTTCGAGATGCTGAATTGGGCAAACGACTTGTAGATAAGTTGGTAAAAATTTATCGTCAAGGGGGACAAGAAGCCTGGGTTCTTGTACATTTAGAAATTCAGTCGCAAGAAGAATCTGACTTTAGCGAAAGGATGTTTACATATAACTACCGCATATACGATAGATACAAGCGCTCAGTTGCATCACTGGCAGTTCTTGGTGATGAACGTGCCAACTGGCAACCAAATCGGTTTGGCTATGAATTGTTTGGCTGTAGAGTTGAGTTCCAGTTTCCAGTTGTCAAGTTGTTAGACTATCAACAAAGGTAGCCAGAGCTAGAAGCTAGCCGTAATCCGTTTGCTCTGATTGTCATGGCACACCTCGCGGCAGTGGAAACGCGTAACAATAGGTTACAACGTAAGCAGCAGAAAATGAATTTAGTGCGTCGATTGTACCAGCAGGGGTTCGAGCGTGAGGATGTTCTAAACTTGTTGGCTTTCGTAGACTGGGTATTAACACTCCCAATAGATTTGGAGCAGGAGTTTCAACGGGAAGTAGAGCAATTAGAGGCAGAACTACGTATGCAGTATGTTACTTCTTTTGAGCGCAGTGGTATTCGATTAGGATTATTAAAAGGTATATCCTTGGGATTAAAGCTGAAATTTGGTGAATCAGGTCAAAATTTACTGTCTGAAATCCAATCTATCCAAGATGTAAGTGTGTTGGAAGCAATCTTAGAGGGAATAGATACAGTTGGTAGTGTTTCACAATTGCGTCAAATCTACTTGTCGCCTACAACAGATACACAACCAGAAATTTGATCTACGACACCTTTGATTAATTTATAACGGTACTAGCTGTTTGAAGAAAGTGAAAATTCTCTATCTTGATGAGTGTGGGATGAGAGTGAATTTATTCAATTATCAAGTTCATGAAAATAACCAAAGTATGGCTATTAACGATATTCTTTGTAGTAATAGTACTAATCAACATCATCACAGGATATAGCGAGTCTCTCAAAGCGGCTTCATCTTTAGGGAAAGACACCCTAACGATGATTACTTCACCAGATTATCCACCTTATGAGTTTTATGATACTAAAACAAGTGAAAGTCAAATTGTTGGCTTTGATATAGATATTGCCAAAACCCTTGCCCAAAAACTAGGGTTTAAACTTCAAATTATGGAATCGGATTTTAATGGCTTAATTCCTGCACTTCAAGCAAATCGAGCAGACTTTGTGATGGCAGGGATGACTCCAACTCCAGAACGTCAGAAAAATGTTGATTTTTCAATTATTTATTATGAAGCCAAAGATACGATTGTTGCTGTTAAGGGTAGCAATCTCAAGCAGCCACAAGATTTATCAGGAAAAAAAGTTGGGGTACAACTAGGAACTATACAGGAGCAAAATGCAAAAAAAATTGCTCAAAAAGTTACAGGCATTCAAATAAAGCAACTCAATAAAGTTCCGGAAGTAGTTCAAGAAATAAAATCTGGGCGAATTGATGCAGCAATTGTTGAGGATACTGTGGCTAAAGGATTCGCCCAAGCTAACCCAGATTTAGAATTTAATATTATTCCTTCAGAAGAAGCAAGTGGATCGGCGATCGCTTTTCCGAAAAATTCTGCTTTTGTCGAACCTTTTAACAAAGTCTTGCAACAAATGAAGGAGAATGGCAGATTAAATCAATTAGTAAATAAGTGGTTTTCTGAGAATATTATCACCAATACTACATCCTCAACTCCTGCCAAAAAAGGATTAAATTTTGACTTGAGGAGAATATTTCCAGATATTCCCTTTATTCTGCGGGGCATCCCTTTAACTTTGTTGTTTACGCTATTATCTGTAACATTGGGTTTAATCTGGGGAACAATACTCTCTCTATCCAAAATTATCGGCATTAAGCCGCTGACGTGGGTTGCTAATGCTTACACTTCTATCTTCCGAGGTACACCCTTACTATTACAATTGGCGTTGGTTTACTACGCAACACCCCAGCTTACAGGCTATAAAATTTCGGCATTGGAGGCAGGGGTTTTAACTTTTACCCTGAATTCTGGCGCTTATATGTCGGAAACCATCAGGGGTGGGATTCAAGCAGTGGATAAAGGGCAAAGTGAAGCGGCGATGTCTATGGGTGTTCCCTATTGGTTGATGATGTGGGATGTGATTTTGCCCCAAGCATTGAAGAACATTCTGCCAGCATTAGTAAATGAAACTATCGGATTGCTGAAAGATTCCGCCCTGGTGTCAACAATTGGTGTGGTAGAAATATTACGCAGTGCCCAAATTGTCGGTGCAAATAAATATATTTATTTTGAACCCTTACTGTTTGCAGGGTTAATTTATTATGTTTTGGTAATGGGTTTGACCTTCGGTGCATCCACTTTAGAAAGGAGATTACGGCAAAGTGAGTAATGCAATAATTCGTACGGAATTTTTGTGTAAATCCTTTGGTCAACTCGACGTACTTAAAGATATTTCCACTGAGATTAATCGCGGGGAAGTGGTTGCCATATTAGGCCCTTCTGGTTCCGGTAAGTCTACCTTTTTGCGATGTATGAATTTGCTAGAACAACCCACCAGAGGAAGAGTCTATTTTCAAGAACAAGAAATCACTAATCCGAAAGCAAACATTGCTAAAGTTCGTCAGCATTTGGTGATGGTATTTCAACATTTTAATTTGTTTCCTCACATGACGGTGCTGCAAAATGTCACCTACGCGCCCATCAAGGTGAAAAAAATAGACAAGATAAAAGCACAACAACATGGTTTAGAATTGCTGGCAAAAGTAGGTTTAGAGCCAAAAGCCCATGTCTACCCGTCCAAATTATCTGGGGGACAGAAACAGCGAGTAGCGATCGCCCGTGCGTTAGCAATGGAACCACAGATGATTTTGTTTGATGAACCCACCTCTGCTTTAGATCCAGAAATGGTCAAAGATGTGCTGGAAGTGATGAAAGCTTTAGCCTTATCTGGAATGACAATGGCGATTGTTACACATGAGATGGGTTTCGCCAGAGAAGTCGCCAACCGAATTATGTTCCTCGACCAGGGAATTTTAGCAGAAGATACAGCTCCGAGTGAGTTTTTTCAGAATCCTAAATGCGATCGCGCCAAGCAGTTTTTAGAAAAAATGCTTTAACATTAACCAATTGACTAAGCAACCTGTAATGGATGTCTAGGAAGCATTCTGGGTTCTGGTAGTGGTTTTCCCTCTTCTTGCAGCATCTCAACAAACGCCTCAATTACTTCCTGCCCATTTTTAGCAGCTTCTTCGTAAGTTTTGCCATGCGTATGAAACTCCTGCCAGGGGAACTCTGGCAAATGCACTAAGAATAGTCGATCGTCCTCTGACCATTGAATCACCATGCTGTAGTAATAACTCATTTATGATTCACCTTCATCGCTTTCAAACTCTTCCAACCTTTTGAGTACCCGTTGAATGTTCTTCTCCAAATATAGCGGAGCATCATCTCCGTCCTTCCTGGAATGGTCAGAGGTTCTTCAGGTAATAACGGATGTTTCCAATACGTGTGACTTCCTTTGCCTCGACCTGGCTGAAGAATATATCCAACTTTTGCTACCATTGCCTTCAGTTCTCTAATTTTCTTGGGCATTGGTTTTAAGACCGATCATTTGCTCATTTTCGCTGTTAATGGTTTAGCGTTTCCAGCTTACTACAAATTCTGCGATCGCCATTTACAAAAACAGAGATTGAACAGTCAAATCCTTCAAGGTAATGGTGAAGTTACGCTGTTCTGTTGTGGCAATAAATGAAACAATCGCTTCCGATACTACAGCAACAGTTAACATTACTAAATTTCGTGCTAGCGGATAATCACATACATCATCATTCATCTCGGAAGGAACGCGATAAACATCATTCCAAATTACCTCTGCATAATCTGCTGCTAGCCCAGTATGAAGACAAGGAATACTAGATTGAGCGGCATAATCTTTGACTAATTGACGTGCTACGCTATTGTCAAAAGCATCAATAATTAATTGACTCTCTTGGAGTAGTTGATTTACATTTGCCGATGTCAATTCTTTGGTTTTAGCATCAACTTTAGTACCAATTGCTCGATATAAATTGTTTGCCAATATTTTTGCTTTGAATGCTCCGACATCAGAACGGTAGTAAGGCTGGGTGGAAAGATTACGCTCCTCAATGCGATCGCGATCGATTACCGTAAATTTCTCAAAACCAGAGCGAGCCAAATTTTCAGCAATGTTAGCTCCTAACGCTCCCGCCCCACAAATTGTTACAGGATAGTTTTTCAACTTTGCCATCACAGCATTACTGCGGTAAAGCTGTTCGTGAAAAAAGATACTCATAATAATTCGTAATTAATACACTTACTACTCTTGTTGTTCCATTACACCAACTAACGATTGCAAGTCAAAGTCGCGATCGCATCCACTTAGGCAAATACCAGAACTGATTACAGTCAAGTCAGTTTTGGCGATCGCACTACTGTGGCGAACACCATCAGCGGTTGTCCAGTCCACTGTCCAGTAATCACTGCGATCGTGGAACTGCTTTAATTCGCCGCCACCCATCTGCAATGCCTTTTTTAGTCGCTTTTCATCTTGTTGGGGTTGAGTAAAGCCCTCAATCCGCCCAGTTGCTAATTTATAGACTGTACGAATTTCTGGCGTTATGCCTTTAAATTGCAATTCTTCAACGGGAATCAGTTGCTTGACGGCTGATTGCAGAGTTTCAACAATAGCCGGATCGGTGCGGCGATCGATTTCCTCAAACCAGCAGGACTGTCCATTCCAACGGGCAATGATTTGGTCAAAGATGATACCTTCGGTTACTAGATGGATGGCGATCGGTTTCACCACCTGCAACCGTTGACGCATATCTGCTTCATTCACGGGGTATGCTAACCAAGTTTGTCCTCGCAATTGGTGTGCTAACCGTAGCCGTATTTGGGGAAACTGTTGCAGGTATTCGGCAATTTCAGGTAAATCTGCCTCTTTCAGAACCGTTGCTGTCTTCTCATCCACAGGCTGAAAAATGCCCCAACCTTCAAATTTACTAGGCTTTGGTATAAAGGTGTAGACCATCCCTGCTACTCTTGTGCGAAGTCGTCCACCTTTTATGCATGGTGCAATAAATTGAGCGTTACATAACTGTGCTTCTGCGCTAGCAATTTGGTTGATTAGTTTACGGATGTCAGTCATAAATTATAGTTTTCTTAAGCAAAATTACATAAGCAAATTTATAAATTTAAGTATATAAAAAATATATCTTTTAAGTTCTATAGTTTTCCTACATTATTTACCCTCAAGAAACCCAAAAAGTAGAAAAAGCATGACTACCGAAATCCAATCAATGTTAGAGTCTAGAAAAAAGTTAGCATCTGCTTATCGTGCAGTTTACGCAATTGGAATTTTGAGTATTTTTCTA
The DNA here is from genome assembly GCA_029379225.1 of Nostoc sp. S4. GTDB lineage: Bacteria > Cyanobacteriota > Cyanobacteriia > Cyanobacteriales > Nostocaceae > Nostoc. The sequence goes on from JAQYWR010000050.1 coordinate 11,337, forward strand.
AGTATAATATTCTTTATAGTTGGGAATCGATTGCCTGATTATCTAATATTAGGAATTTGTTTTTTAGGTTTTGGTTTACTCTATCTAGTTCTAGGTTTTTTTGTACAACGTAAATCAAAAGTTGCACTAGGTATTGCAGTAGGATTGATGTCCCTAAATGCGTTAACTGGCATTTACAATACGATTCAAACAGGTAAACCGTTTGGCTTGATTATTCCCATGATATTTTTAGGTCAAACTATAGAAGGATTTAAAGCGATACAAGTATTAAAGTCAAAGACTGAAAGTAAACTTTAATTTTGTCAATCAGTAGGGTTCAGATACCAGACTTTTCAAAAAAAGTCGGGTATCTCGGTTCTAACGAATAATTTAAGATTGTTGTATAATTCTGCGTGCAAGTTGGTGGAGCATTGCGTTTTCTCAGTTACTAGAGGGACTCCGCTGGTGAGTTGTTACACACTCTTTCAAAGATGGCTACTTCTAAGCCGACTTTCCAGGTTCTTCGCACTCCCCGTTCACTAACGCCCACTGCATTTGGCAGTGTTACCTTCCTCTCGTACTAGTATGTAGGCTCCACGAGTTGGGGCACGCATGAGATTATATTACTACATTATACTACAAAATTTGATAGAGATGAAAAAAGATATTTTATAATACGAAGGCATCACTGTTACTTGATATATCCTTCAAAAGCCAATCTCATACAGCAGTTTTCGTTTACATGAAGTACAAAGTCATTGGTTTTGAGGCAGGAGGCAGAGGGCAGGAGGCAGGAGGGAGAAGAATAATTTGATTTGTGAGTTTTTGGTTCTGTACCTCACTTACCTGCAATCTGCTGTATAAAATAACGAATGAAATCAAATTTAGTCCTTTAGATGGCAGAATATGACAACCTTTGTAAAATACTTGCAGAAAAGTACCCCCTTGATTTTATACGCTGGTTATTAAATCAAGAACCGCGAAAAATTGAAATTTTAAAAACTGAATTGAGCATCGAACCCATACGTGCTGACTCAGTAACGTTTCTGCAAACAGAAAATCGTATCTTGCATCTAGAATTTCAAACTACTATCAAATCACAAAAACCGATTTCTCTTAGGATGCTAGATTATTACGTGAGATTGACACGTAAATATGAAGTTCCTATCACACAAGTCGTAATTTTCTTACAAGAAACAAGTGACGAAATTGCTTTTACTGAGGAATATGTTAGTGAAGTAACAACTCACCGTTATCGAGTTATACGGATGTGGGAGCAAGATTCAGCACTATTTCTTAGCAATTTAGCGTTATTACCTTTAGCACCGCTAACACGAACAGATTCACCCCAAACGTTATTATCCCAGGTTGCCCAGAAAATTGCTAAAATTCCAGATATTGAGACAAGACAAAATACAGCTGCATACACAGAAATATTAGCAGGGTTAAAGTTTGAGCAAGATTTGATCCTGCAATTATTACGGGAGGAAACTATGCAAGAATCAGTGATTTACCAGTATATTTTGCATAAAGAAGCTTTAAAATATACCATACGCCTTGTAAATAGACGCTTTGGTAAGATAGATTCAGTAATAATTGAACGTCTCCAAGTATTATCTCCTGAGCAATTGGAAAGTTTAGGAGAAGAGTGTTTAGACTTCTCCAATGTATCTGATTTAGTTGCTTGGCTTGAGCAAAAGACAAATAATTAAAATTAATCCAGATTTATTAGCAATTATTCAGAATGCGTACTGAAAATTTAAGGCAGGCAAAAATTTGTCTTTGAAACAGATGAAAATAGAAATTTTACAGTAGTGTGATCGCTGCTACTTCATACGCTTTTGTCATGTCGCTTTATCACCTCCTTGGGTTGAGCGATCGCTGTATTTTGTCAGGATACTTAAAGTTTAATTAGTGTCAAACAATTATTCTTTAGGACAAATACCAAAGAACCATTATTAATTATTCCAGGTGATCTAATTTGCCATACACACGTATAATACATTATCTCTGAATCTGCATGTTCCTTTGGAATAGCAAGCTTAATAGGTGTATCTGTAATTCTAAAATTAGCTCCTTTGAATATAGGCATCTTTCCAGGAATACCCCAGTTTTGACTAAGGTGTGTAACAGCTATTTTTTGATTGTCCTCGGAATGAAGAAAGACATTATCTGTCATTTTTAAACCAGCAGAGTTAGATAATTTGAGAGCAGAATCTATAAAGACATCCATCACAGCATAGGATGCAGCCTCTTCTGCTGTATTTTCTACAGTAATACTCAAATCTACTTCTTCAGAAAATGGCTGGTCTTGAAAAAACTGAATTGGGACAGTATCTTTACCACTAAGAAGAAAATTAAAGTGTAAATCAGGCGTTGTTGCTCTACGGAGAATATCTCTGATTTCATAATCTTCCATTGCGACCGACTCAAAATTAAAACGTTTGTAATATCTTTTGTCGGCAGCTTGATGAGGTGCTCTTGTTGTAGCTTGAGGAATTGAAACTACATACAACACATGACCTGGATTAGTAGTAACCAGTTCTATTTGCTTGATGAGAAGTCCGTTGACACGGGGATGAATGTTTGAATTTATAATTTGTTCTAATCTCTCTTTTGACAAGGCATCAGGATTTAATCCTGTATCAATCTCAGTAGGAATATGCCCGTCTTCTTTTACACCATAGATAATTATGCCTCCAGCAGAATTAGCAAAAGCTGACACATCTTTGCTAAGTTCTATTTTCTTTTTATCAGTAAGTGGAAAGATTGCAGTACATTCCTTATAATCAAGTTCAAGGTTTTCCTGAACTCTATCCTTAATCATAGAGAGAATAGTTTCTTCAGACCATTCTTTGAGTGGTGTCGTCATTGTTATCTTAAAAACTCGTAATCGAATGAAAGACATTGCTCATCATTTTTACTGACAAGCAATGCTACATTCTAATACCAATTCAGTTAATGATTGCAACACATCCTTGGTTTAAGACGCGGTCAATCGCGTCTCTACAATATGGTCTATTTGTTACATTCTTTTTTTAAATTGGTATAACCTTACTTATCTTCTCGCACAGGCAACGGCATATCCAAAATCTCCATCAGCAAATCCAGACGAGAGGGGCGCGTCAGAAGTGGGACGAGGTTAGGCAAGCTGTAGTAGTCACCCTCGAAGGTGAAGGTTTCCACAGGTGCTTGCTGTTGCTTCAATTGACTCTCTACCCAGTTGTAATGAGTACCCACACGGACAATCACCACATTGGGCATGACAGCAAACTCTCGGCAATAGGTCTTGTAGACTTCACCAAAGTAAGGAGCTGCATTTTCGCCTTCATCCGTCACCAGAATAATCTGGTCAACAACTTGCTTCTTCTTCCGCATTGCTTCGAGTGCAGAACCGATACTAGTACCACCGCTTGCATTGATATGCTGGAAAGCACGCTCCCAGTCGGTTAACTCCTTGCCCTTTGCCGTAACAGCGTAAGGAATGGTGTCGAAGGCGTAGACAAACAGTTCTGCTTGAGCGATACCAGAGATTAAGGCAGCGAGTTGCAGACCCGTCGCGATCGCATTCTCCATTGAACCAGACTTGTCTACCAGTAGAGCAGTTGGACGAGCGATCGCACCACGCCGTTTTACCTGTTCGTTGGTCACTTTTTCCAAACGTGCAACGGTGTCTGCGTCAAAATCTGCGGTGTCTGCGGCAATCTGGGCTTTGAATGCTGCCACACGCCCATTTTTAGATGCTGATTCCAACTTTGAGTCAATCAACTTCTTGACTTCTGGATGATCCATTGCACCTCTAGCCTGGAGTGACTTGAGGTTATTAATTGCTTCCTGGGGAGACATGCTGTTGATTAACGCTATCAGCACAACTGGTGTAAGTTGTTTGATTGCACCGATGGCGATCGTATAGGGAATGTTAAACTCCACAATTAACCGCGCTTGTTCTGCTGCACTTTCCGCCTTCGCAAGGCGCTTGAGGATATCTGCTAAGGAACCCTCTGGAGGAGTATCACCAAACAGAATCGCATTTGCCCGTTCATTTGGTTTGATGTGCAGCGAAGCATACAGGTGCTTCATTGCCTTACGACCCCGGAGGGCTGCGCGATCGAACAAAGCCGGATTGCTTTCTCGTGTCTTCAAGTAACGGCGTACCGCTGTCCTTGCTGAACGCGGCAGTTTATTTTGCTGCTGCTTCATGAAGTCCACTACACGCGCCACCTGATAAGGTGGAAATTCTTGCAGCATAATAAATCCAGCATCCCGGTGTTCAATCAAATTGCTGGTCAACAAGTGACCAACAAATACTTCCTTGTGGTCACGGACATCACCATGATGCTGATACCAGACTGCCAGATGTCCGTAGAAAATAGGATCGAGTTCAACGATTAACTTGTGAATTTCTGCGACTTGCTCAAGTTTGCGGTGAGGTGTTGTCAGCAAACTGTTGAGCATTTCTAAGCGCAGGTCACGTTCTGCGGTATTCATAGTAACCTCCTCTAATTATGATGGATGAGGAGGCAGATGTTGCACGCGGGGCGATACAGTCACCACGCAAGTTGTAGAAGCATCGTGTATAACTTATGCAGAGTTATGTAAGCTTCTGCGATCGGGGCGCGGCAACAACTGCCAAGGGATTGGGAAGATGGTGAGAATTCCTAACTCAACAGTCAGCAGTCAACACTCCCTGTTTGACCGATTCACATTAGAGAAACAACTGCTCCTGTTTCCTCTAGCTGCTGCTTAAGAATTTCAGCCGCTTCTTGATTGAGTCCTGCTTGAACTACTTGAGGCAGGTATTCTACAAAGTCTTTTGCTTCTTTGAGTCCCAGTCCAGTCACCGTCCGGATGACCTTGAGTAAGGCAATCTTTTTCTCTGCTGGAACCGATACCAACAAGATATCAAATTCCGTTTGAATCTGCGGTTGAGTTTCATCCTCATCTCGCTTGTCAATCTTAAGGAATTTAGGTGTGGATATATCGACATTGAAAGTTGCTTCAATCTGCTTTACTAATTGAGCAGTTTCATTAACATTTAGAGACTTGATTTGTTCTAAAATTTCTAGAGTATTCACATACATAACAGCCTCAAATCATACCAAATTGCAATAATTAGTATTGTTTGTAATTCCACTTAACAGCTTTGTAATTAAGATTTTTCACTGAAAATCTGTTTTGAAAAGCTTTGAGCAGAGTTTCCTCCACTCAATCAAAATTTTTACCAAATCCAATATTTGTATCACCTCGTGCAAGTTGAAAAAGCTGTTGATTCACACATGGGATTTGAACCCATATTTGCTTGATCTGCATTCAAGTGCCTTTTCCAATTGGGCTAGTATGTAAGCTTTTTCGGTTAGGGCACGAAGTGAAAGTTTTAGTTTTGAAAATATCAGTAAGGCTTGCTCTAAACACTACCATCTTAAATAATTTAAATTCCGCACAAGTTAGTAAAGCAGTTTTCACAGTTGCCTTTACCAATTTGGCTACGCTCCCATTCAAGGGAGCGACAGGAATCGAACCTGTATATCCGTTTCCGGATAGTATGTAGGCTTTACAAGTCGGGGCGCGGAATTAATTCTTCAATTAATCCGTACAAGTTTAAGAAGCTTTTTACAGCTGACGATCGCTCTTACCAACTATTGGCAGTGGGCACGTATGCTAAATCTGCAAGAGATTTATAAATCATACTTCGCTAGTTCGATTGCTCGAATTTTACTACCTTAGGATCGTTATGAATGTGTATGTATGCTTCTTCTATTGGGGTACGCATAACTAAACATTTTAACCGTAGACAGCTTCCGGACGGACAATTAAATCCCCACTAGGACGCCGATCTACTACGTAAGCAGAAAGGCGATCGCTATTTACATCTAAATGCCGCGCAACCTGTTGCTTCACCGCCACATCATTCATGCTTGATGTAATTCCCAGTTGTGTTTCTACAACATCAACAGAACGTCCTTCAAATCGAATATGAACCATCACAATCACCTCTTTTTAAATTACGAATTACAAATTATTTAGTGGATCTGACCGGAATTGAACCGATACCTTCCCTGTGAGAGTTGCACTCACACCTCGTGCGAGTTGAAAAAGCTGTGGTAACACCGCAGGAATTGAACCTGCACTTATCGTTTTAGAGACGATCGCTCTACCTTTGAGCAAGTATGTAAGCTTTTCCTGTCAGGGCACAAGTGAATCTGGGCGCTCTACCATTAGAGTTACAGACCCAAACAAGTAGAAGTCAGTGGAGTCGTCGGGAATTGAACCCGAATCCTGCTACCGTCCGTTTGTTGGTTTCGGAGCAGTCGAACACCAATCGCGACCCCAAAAAGTCGTAACTTGCTATTCGGTTTTCTAGGTTCTGAGATGTTTTGGCTTAGCCTTTTAGGAAGGCTTTTGTTTATATACTACATTTGTAATATAAAAAATACATATTGTCAAGGGGATACTACAAATTTTTTGAACAAATATGGATTAGCGTAGGTTGTCAGAGTAAGTATTAACGACTTCCAGTAAATAAATTATCTAATAGACCTCTTGCATAAATATTTTTTTGTCTCACGCAGAGGCACAGAGGCGCTGAGAAGAGAACGCAAAGGAGGACTTTTGCAAGAAGTCTAATCTTGTGGGGTAGGTATCTTATCCGTGTTTTGTTCCAGACAGCTCAGACACCCACTCCACAATTAGAAAACCTAACATCTTTATCCATATTGGGTTTTGCGTTGCTCATATAAAAAGCGAAGGAGTATCACTCCCTCGCATAAGCAAAATTATTACAGCATTAGTTAATTTGGAATGTTGAATTTAACCTGTAATCATCTTTTGGCTAAACCACACTAGCAGCAAAAACAAAGTCATTTGCTGTGAGGCTAGTCGATGTAACTCCAACCAATGAACCCAACTCTGTATTTCCGATTTTCACTAAAGTGTCACTACCTTGTTGCAACAGAGTTAAGGCACTAAATTGAGTGACATCAATACCACCAAGTCCAATTTTGTCAACACCGATGCTGAAATCAGTAATAATGTTGTTGCTAGTTGGTAAACTGCCATTGGCTATCCAAAACTGGTCAGCACCAGCACCACCAGTTAGGCGATTACCACCGCCTTGACCAGCAAATAGCACATCATCACCATCGCCACCAAACAACAAGTCATTGACGCCAGAGAAGAGTTGATCGTCTCCAGAACCACCATACAGACGGTTATTGCTACCTTCACTCTTGAGGGTATCCTTACCTGAGCCACCAAAGGATAATTGACGCGAACCTTCAACTACAGTCAGAGTGTCTGCACCTGCACCTCCAAATAGGTTATTACTACCATTGGCTTCGACTACAGTAACTTGGTCATCACCATTGCCACCATCGGCAGTTGTGTTGCTAGCAGCACCATTTTGACCAATAAAGACACTATCATCACCGTCTCCTGCGGATACTGAAGAGTTACTGCCTACCAATACAGTGTCATCACCATTCCCAGTCTGGATTGTGTTACCTGTAGAACCTTCTACAAAGTCTGCTCCGTCACCTGTGAATAAGGTTTGGTTTGACTTGAGGGTGACATCATCGCTACTTGTAGTACCAAAATCAACATCTAATGGTGTTAGTCCAACAGTGCGATCGGCAAACCCTGCTGCTGTAAAGTACTGAGTATTGCCTACACTCTGATAGTTGAGAATTGTTGTTTGACCATTAGCAGCTTCTTGTGAGGTCAAAGTTCCTTGTGTGAAGGAGACTGAATCAGGCCCTCCCACTAATGCTTCTGTGATGGCACGACCTTTCAAATCGCCATTACTGGGAATATTCAAACCTAAAATTTTAGCAAGCGTGGGTGTTACGTCAGCATTACTAACAGGCGCATAGTCTACATAACCTGATTTGAAATCAGGGCCAATAGCCTCCATGTTATTGAAAGTATCACCCCGACCAAAACTGCCATGCATCCCCTGCCCTTGTTGTAAGCCTGTGTCAGCAATCTCTACCTCAGCTTGAGGGTTGTTTGGGTTATTTGGGTCGGTACTAAAGGTTTTGAAGTTGATTACAATCGCTGGAACGGGCGTTTGAGCATCACCTTTTAGCCCGATCGCACTTAGTGGTAAAGCACCTGGAATGTTTCCATAGGCGTCATCTACAAAAATACCACTGATATAGTCCTTTTGCGAAAGCAAATTCACTACCTGTTTAGCTAGGTCAGCATTACCATTAGGCAAATAAATCAGATCGGAACCACCGTTAGCAGCTACAACTACCTTTGTGCCTGAGTCGAGGTGACCATCAATTACCTGACCGCTACCGCCAATTACGCCATTCCCAGCTGTCGGGCGTTGACCTTGTGTTGCATCAACAGCAGCATACTGAATGTTATCGATGTCTAAAGGAGTGACTGTATTTTTATCAGGATCGTATAAAGGTAGATTTAAATCGTGAGCCAAATCAATCGCAACGAAACCTGGTGGTAGAAATCCAGAATTGACACCAGCGTAGGTTTGAGTTGCAGCATAACTATTAGTTGTTGTGCCTTGGTTATCAAGAACTTGTTTGCTGATGGTGGAAAAACCGTGGTCAGCAGTAATGAAGACATCAGTAGTCTTGTCCAAACCTGTGCTTTTGAGGTAATCAAGCAGCTGCTTTAAGTTATTGTCAGCATTCTTGATTCCAGCTTTGGAAGTATCACCATTTATCCCTGGTGTCAAACTATTTAAACTATCACCTTGATTGTGTTGAGTTCCATCAGGGTCTCTTGACCAGTAGACTAATACGAATGGTTTGTCTTCTGCTTGAAACTTCGGCAGAACTGCCTTGGTAGTGGCATCGATAAAAAACTGTTGCTGGTCAACATTGGCAACTGAAGTTCCAGGAGTTGTGTTATTGCCAGAATTACCATTTGCACCTCTACCCGGAGTTGTGGTGGGTAGGCCAACTGCTTCTAGACGAGCTGCTATATCAGGATCGAGTGGTACAGCTTGAGGTGAACCTGTTACCGGATTAGCTGCTGCACCTGTGCGATCGTCGATAATTACAGTACCTGGAGTGGGAATATTGCTATCGGTGCCGTCTTCTCGGTTCACTTGTGTGACATCTTGGATGGCAACTGGCCCTAGCTTACCAATTGCAGCAGTGTTGAAGCCTTGCGCCCGTGCGTAGGATAGTAATGACTCTTCATCGAGAAAGTTGTTACCAGGAAACTTTTCGTCAATATCTCCCAGAACCGCATCATTTTCGATGAATGGTGTCACACTGCCGTTAGCATTAGGAACAGGAAAACCAGTGTAGACGGTATTGCTAAAGTCCCCTGTATCACCAAGATAATGTCCTGTAGCGATCGCCGAAGCATTCGGAGTGGTAAATGTCGGAAATAACGAATGACTATTGGTAAAATTAACTCCCTGCTCGCGGATGCTAGATAAAGTTGGGGCGTCAGTCGGGTTTACAGAACCGTTACGTAATCCATCCGCCACAAAAATAATCACATTTCTATCGTTGCCGTTTGTATCAGCCATGCCGACTACTCCTTAAATATTTTAAGCTACGACCGCTCGCAGCAGTTTTGTGTCTGAAGACTAGGTAATTAATTACACTTAAATCAAGCAAAGATTATTGCCTACAAAAACCTGAGTAGTATTTGGTGAAAAATGCTTATTATCCACACAATTTAGTGCAGACAATTAAATGAATGTAAATCTGATCAGTGTTTCAAAAGATAGTTGTTCAAAGTTTAAGGAAAGTTATGAACAAGTTAAAATTTTGGACTTTACAAACATCCTGTAAATCAATTTCTCACAGATATAAAAAGCGAGGGAGTGATACTCCTCGCATAAGCAAAATCATTACAGCTTATACCAATTCTCTATGAAGATGCACTACTTCAAGTAAAAACACCGCGATGAAAGTCAGGTTTGCTACCAGCTAAAGTAATAAGCCAACTGAAGGAACGTTTATCTCAACCTCAAGGATTCAAAAGCTACACTCAAATCCAGGAGTAACTGACTCAAGAATGTCAAATTGTACTTGCTTATAAGACTGTACATAAAATTGTGCGCTACAAGCTCAACGCTAAATTTAAAGTTCCACGTCTGTGTAGGGCCAAAGCTAAACCTCAAGTTCAAGAAGTCTTTAAAAAAACTTCCAGACATAATTGAAGTATTACTTCGCTATTTAGAAGCAGAAAAACAAATTCTATTCTTAATATATTAGCTATTAATAAATATTAAAGTATGAATGTTATGTATTGACAAATCTAATTGATTGTATATAAATCAATATTTTTGCGATTGGAATATGAGATTTATATATTTGACTTTGGACGAAAAGTGGGAGAATGCCGAGTAATCAGCAGTACTTATAAATAACGACAATCACTATGATTAAAGTCACGAATAGGTTACATGCGCTTCGCTTCTAGAGCGCACTAAAGTGAAAAAACTCCTTAACCGAGTTCATCATCTGGACAGTCGCACCAATCGCTTACATACGATTTAGATGAATGATGAGCATCGAGGAGAAGACTTTATGCGTTGGGCGATCGATGTGTAACGGTTGATTGTTGAGGTCGTCAAGAAACCTTTTGCTATTTGTGGATAAGTTTTGGTAACACAAATGTGTAATTAATCAGGAGAACATCCTCATGTCTAATCAAGATGTCGTTAAATTTGGTGATACCTTCTATATCAAGCATGAGAGCAGTAAATACTTGATTGCAGTTGAACAAGGACGCTACAACTGGCCGAAGTTGAGCCAAGAAAAAAAATTAGCAAAACTTGAACTTGTGGGCGGCAATGGCAAGGTTCAATCCAACAGCCGCATCAAAATCAGAACCACAGAATCAGCAATAGGCAACAATAATGTTTTGAGGGCTTTTGCGGATAGCCATGATTGTTACTATTGGCAAGATGGCTATGATCAGGATAAACAGAGCTGGCAGATTACTAAAGCGGATGGCGATGCAAGTCCAATTCGCTATGGCGATCGCGTTCGCATCACCAACATCTCCTACACTAATCAAAGTCTAGCTGCCGATACAAAGTACGATGGTTATATAACTACCGTGGAAAATGCTGGCGACTCGTGGATCTTAGCACCTGCTCCCGCCGTAGATGATTCCGGTTCTTTTAAAGGTTTAGACGATACGGGGAGGCACGATCCGGACGAAGTAAGTGATGGAGAGGATGATGATGATGATGTTCCTAGTTGGTTCTAATTCATCTGTACTACCGGATTTTTCTCGTTTGTCGTCGGGTTTCGTGGCGTCGTGTTGCGTGTTTAACGGCGACGACGCCAAATAAGTTCCGGCTCTACCCCGGAATTCATTTCCTCTCAAAGCTGCCTTTCCTCCCGTCTAGGAGACTGATTTGCCTGGATGAATTGCTCCGCAATTGACCTCACAACGGGGCTTTCCATTACCTGGCACCGTGATGGGGAGTTCTTGAGCAGGGGGCAGGAGATGGGGGAGAGGGAGATGGAAAGAAGAAAAGCTGAGTTGGGTTAAGTGACTGCTCAAGGTTGGTTCGATTCAAATCACTCTTACTCCCTACCCCCTGCCCCCCTGCCCTCTGCTTCTTGTCGTTCCCTTGAGGTCTAAGCCAGCGAGGAGTTTGTTTCCCCAATTGTACTTTTTCGCTAGCTTACTTTTCGGTTTGTATCGCTAGTAGAACCCTCGATACTTGCGGACACAGTCTTCCAGGCTGCTGTCCAACTGCAAAAACGCCGGATGCCGTTTCGATTTAAACCACACTATCAGCAAAAACAAAGTCATTTGCTGTGAGGCTAGTCAATGTAACTCCAACTAATGAAGCCAACTCTGTATTTCCGGCTTTCACCAAAGTATCGCTACCTTGTTGCAATAGAGTTAAGGCACTAAATTGAGTGATACCAATGCCGCCAAGTCCAATTTTGTCAATGCCGATCGCAAAATCAGTCACAATGTTCTTGCTAGTTGGCAAACTGGCGTTAGCAATCCAAAACTGGTCAGCACCAGCACCACCAGTTAGGCGATTACCGCCATCTTGACCAGCAAATAGCACATCATCACCATCGCCACCAAACAACGAGTCATTGACACCAGAAAAGAGTTTGTCATCTCCAGAACCACCATATAAACGGTTGTTGCTACCTTCACTCTTAAGGGTATCTTTACCTGAGCCACCGAAGGACAGTTGACCAGTACCTTCAACTACTGTCAAAGTATCATTACCTGCTGCCCCAAATAGATTATTACTGCCATTGGCTTCGACTACAGTAACTTGGTCATCACCATTGCCACCATCACCAGTTGTATTACTAGCAGCACCATTTTGACCGACAAAGATACTATCATCACCGTCTGCTGTGGACACTGAAGAATCATTGCTAACCAGTACCGTATCTTCACCATTCCCAGTCTGGATTGTGTTACCTGTAGTACCTTCTACAAAATCTGCTCCGTCACCTGTGAGTAAGGTTTGATTTGGTTGAACGGTAATATCATCACTGCTATTGGAGCCAAATTTAATTTCTTCAGCTTGAGGTTGACCTAAACCAGGAGCAAGATTAAGGGGCTTATCTAACTTCAGTTCTAGAATCTCATTATTGTCTATGACTGGATGTTGAGGATCGTTCCCTGGACGACCAGTTGAGAAAGGATAGTTGTTGTCATTGGCTACTAAAATGGTGTTTTTGTCAATAACCAGAACATTTTCAATTGTTTGAAAGGGGAAGTCGAAGGTAGTCTTACCATCCCCATTCAGGTCATTGGGGTCTTGGATATTTAACAAGTCTGCAACTTCTTCTTTAGCGACATAGCCATGAGAATCTGTTTTAGACAAGTCTATTTTGTAAATTCTCTTGAATTTAGCTGCATCCCCTTGATTGTTATCTCGTTCAATGACTAGGTACTCATTGTCATTAATGACTGCTAAATCCCCAATCGAATTTGAGGGATTGTCCAGTTTGTAGTAAAGTTTTCTATCACTATACTTGTGACTGGCTAAATCAAATTCGTTAATCCGCAAAGCACCAGGAGTATCGCCTTGGACTGTGCCTTCTAGCAGCATATACAGCTTGGTTTTGCTGGCGTTGATTGCTCCGCCTTCAAAACCTTTAGAACTAGCCAAGTTAGCAAAAGCATCTCCTGAGAGAACATCGGGATTTTGTGGCGATCGCACTACATTATACTGAGGATCGTCTCTAAGTTTATCCCGTACTTCATCCGCAATATCTGGGAAATCTGAGAAGAGTGCATCTACTCCTAATTGATAAAACTGCTGAATTTCAGACTCTAGCTTACCTTTGTAATCTGCTGCTAAGAATTGATCTTCTGCACGGAAGGTGTAGGGATGAACCTGCAAGCCTGCATTGTGAGCATCTTGAACTAAGGTACTGGGAGGTAATGTTGTCTTGTCAGCATCATTGACTGTACCATCCCCATTGACATCATCGGCTTTGCCATCGCCATTAGCATCAGTACCTTTAACGCTAACAATCATCCGCTTCCAAGGCCCAATGCCATCAGCATAGGTGGCAATTTCAGCCAAGCCTTCTGGAGTTCGCAAATCGCCGTATGTGCGAGTGTCACCACTGACTTTCAAATCATAAGGCTGACTTTCAATAATTTTACCGTTGATATCAATGTCACTGGCATCTAAAAGTTGTACAAGTGGAATATCTACACCTGCCGCAGGCATAATCACATCATGCAGTTCTTTGAGGTTACCCACTTCAAAGGACTGAATGAAAATCCGACTGGGGTCAGTAAAGTTATTTGCTTTGAGCGTATCGATGAGTAACTGACTGATGTTTCTGTGAATTTTTTCTGTGGTACCTACATAGGTGGCTTCATCAGCAAAATAGGTTGGATGCTTAGTTTCTGGGTAAATGCCAATCTTTTTACCTGTCTTAGCTTCCACATCCTTAACTAAATTGATGATTTCTGTGAGGGTGGGAATCTCAAATTTATCGTCAAAGGAATGATCGCGGAAAGGTAAACGTTCTTCTGCGCGTAAAGTCTTGATTTCAGCTAAGGTGAAGTCTTCAGCAAACCAACCTGTAATTGTGTTGCCATCTAAACTTACTGTTTTTTTGCGATCGGCAAACTCTGGATGCTTGTAAACATCTGTGGTTGTATTGTTAAAATTAACAGTGCCATCAGCATTTAAAACTGCTAAAGCTGGCTCATGGCGAGCAATTAGCACACCATCTTTTGTTACTACCAAATCAGGCTCAATGAAGTCAGCGCCGCGCGCAATTGCTTGCTTATAAGACTCTAAAGTGTGTTCTGGACGATAGCCAGCTGCACCTCTATGACCAATGACTAATGGTGCTTCTCCATCTAAAGTTTTGAAGCGGTCAGGCGTATCGATGGGAGCTTCTAACAACTTACCAGTGGCATCAAAATGTAGTAGGTAGGGGCCAAACTCGTCTCCCACCCAGATTGTGCCGTCTTTATCAAAGACAAATGATTCCACATCAAAATCAGCACCAGTTAGTAATCTATTGGTAGTGCCTTCATTCACAATTTGGAAAGGAACTTTGTGGTTTGGGTCAGACAGTTGAATGTAATCTAAAAGTTTAATACTGCCATCACCGTTTTCTGTTCCTTTAAAATTCGGGTCTAGACGATTGATTCGCAGCAGAAAGTCTTCACTATTATCTTTGCTACCGTAACCATTATCTGACAGGAAATAGAAAGAGTTACTGTTAGCAAATTGGACACCGCTGAAGCCTTGTACTGGCTGTCCTGGGAAAGGGCCTGTTCTACCATTGGCTGAAACATCTTTACCAGAAGGTGGCCCATCACTAAAAGTATCAGCGGGTAAAGAGGCAAAACCGACTAATTCAATTGCCATAATTAAAATATTTGTTGAATGTTTGAGTTGAAAGCGCTCGCCAGCTATACAGGTTCTCTAATTGCATTAACTCTGTTGGAAAAATCAATCATTTTCTCATGCTATAAATCGGGATTACAGGTAAATGTCAGAGTTAGAAGAATATAATTTGGTAAATCCGTTAAGTCCGATTTTGTCGATAATGTGAAAATACATTTAGAAAAAAACGTATTTTCTCAAAGTTATTGACAGCTTGAGTAATGATAGTAAAATGTCAATTACTAATCTGTGTTAGTGAGTAAAAGCGCCGAACACTTAGATTCCAAATCTAAAGCTGTCGATAGTAGTTATCAGAGAACTTAGCTAGCACTAAAGATGTTTTCATTAGAAGATTAAGAAAAGAATAAATTAAACTGAAGAAACGATTAAAATATATTCAGATTTGAAAGATACTCTTTGTAAAATTTGAGCAAAATAAATTAAAAAATAATACATTAAATATTTATGCCTAAATTGGCAACCTATTTTAGATTCTTTTAAGAAGATAAAAATTGAATTCTTGCAGTTAGAATTGGCTAGCGATCGCATTAACTTTCCTATCAAACAATTATGCTGTAGGGACATACAGCTATATGTCCCTACAAAAGACTTTTTGATGAGAAGCTAGGCGAATAAATTAAGCCACTATACTAGCCGAGAAAACGAAGTCATTAGCTGTGAGACTAGTCGATCTAATTCCAACTAATGAAACCAACTCTGTATTTCCAGTTTTTACCAAAGTATCACTACCCTGTTGCAATAAAGTTAAACCACTAAATTGAGTGATATTGATACCACCAAGTCCGATTTTGTCAATACCAATTGTAAAATCAGTAACGATGTTCTTGCTAGTTGGTAAACTACCATTAGCAATCCAGAATTGGTCTGCACCAGCACCACCACTCAGGTGATTACCACCTGCTTGACCAGCAAATAGTACATCATCACCATCGCCACCAAACAACGAGTCATTCAGATTTGAGAACAAGATATCATTACCAGAACCACCATAAAGACGGTTATTGCTGGCGTTACTAGTGAGGCTGTCATTGCCATTTCCACCGAATAAGCATTGACGAGAACCTTCAACGACTGTAAGAGTATCATCACCAGCAGCTCCAAATAAATCATTACTACCACCAGCTTCCACCACGGTAATAACATCATTACCATTGCCACCATTAGCATTGGTATTTTTAGCCGAACCGTTTTGACCAATAAATATTTGGTCGTCACCTTCTCCCCCGGATACTGAAGAATCACTGCCTACGAGTACGGTGTCATCACCGTTTCCAGCTTCGATTATGTTGCCTTTAGTACCTTCTACAAAGTCTGCTCCGTCGCCTGCGAAAAATGTTTTTCCTGGGTCAACCGTTACATTATCGCTGTTGCTAGAACCAAAGTTACCTGGGAAAGTAGGCTCTACAGGTGTCAGGTTATTGGGTAGTTCCAGAATACCTAGTTTTTCAGCAGGAGTATTACCCGTAACGTTGAAGTCGTTATCGTTAATCAAAGCTAAGGTGTTGGGTGCTACCAGTGCTAAACCTTCTAATTTTTCGACCCCGGTATAACCCAACTGTGCAGCATTAGCAATCAAACTCTTGGTTACAGGAGTAATATTGGCAGTAGCTAACTCTGTAGAGGTCAATTGCTCAATAGTCTTACCTGCTGGCAAGGTAAAATTAGCAGGGTTGTTGATGTTGGTCGCTCCGGCTAAATTAATTTGGTAAATTAGTTTATTGCCAGCAGATGTACCATTATCGTCTCTTTCAACTACTGCAAATTTGCCGCTACCCAAGGAAACTGCATCGCCAATCTTATCGGTTCCTGGTAGACCTTCTAAGCGATACAAATACTCTCCTGTTACCTGCTTGCTGACAATATCAAATTCCAGAATTCGCAGGTTGAGAGAAGCTTTAGAACTCGCGTCATTGGCGACATCTGGATTATCGATCGCACTCTGAATAAAGGCATATAATTTATTACCTTGGAGTGCTACAGCTTCAAATCCTCGGTTATTGCGGCGTTGGGCATAAACTGCTGGCAATACCTCAGTACCAAAAGTTCCGGCGGGTTGGTCTGGGTCGGGTGCAGTGGCAGTTCCTTGAGGAATAAAGCGGTCAATTAGTTTACCATTAACATCAAAGTGATAAATTGCTGGACGATATTCATCCACCATCCAGTAGTCACCATTTTGTGCAACCGCAATTCCCTCTAAGTCTGCGCCCAAAGGATCGTTAGGAAGAACATTATTATTTAAGTCAACAGCAATTTCATCTGTGTAGGCTGTGCCATTTGCCCCAGCTTGCAAGTTTGGTAGTCCGGTTAATGGCGTTGTCCCATCTTGGCGAAATAATCCTGTTGTGTTGGTGATGGTGATTTCACCTGTGGTGCGGTTGAGTTCAAAGCTGACTATTTCTGGCTGAAAGTTGGGTAATAAAAATGGTCTTTTGACACCATCAGCATCTCCATTGGGGCCCCGGTCTGTGTTGGTGACAAATTTTAGGTTGCCATTGGCGGCAATTCCTTGGAAATATAACCCAGAAAAACCACCCAAGAAAATATCTTGACCTTTGGAGGTGGTGCCTAATTTGGGTAGGTTGTCAAAGTCATAGATAGTTAGCTTGGGTTGGGCAACAGGATTGCGAGGATCGTAACTAGTAGTGTCGATATTTAAAGAATTGGGTAAGGTATTGGCTATATTTTCCCAAGGCACCAGCTTAAAGTTCGAGTTGACGTTTTCGCCATCGATGGTTTTAGCAGGTTCATTAGACCCATCTTGAGTAACAAATAAACCAAATGGGAAGTTAGGCCCCAGTGGTACATTAGTTACATCAGCACCATCTGACTCTTGAACGCTATCAATTGACCCGTTGTTACCAATAGCAAAATTACCCACGTATTCGTTATTACCTTCACGAGTGTAGGCAACAAAGGTACTATCGCCTTGGCTGGATGCTAGCAGGTAGCCTGTACCGTTTTTGCCGTAATAGATGGTCAACCCTTCAGCGTCATCGGTGAGGTGAGAACCACCTTCAAAACGCACGCGGTCAATCAACTTGCCTGTTTTACCACCATCTGGTTCGGCGTTGAATTTCCAGATGCCGACATCTTCTTGGGCTATGTAGAGAAAGCCGGTTTCTTGGTCAACTACCATACCCTCTGTTTGGGGAGAACGTCCGGCTGTGGTGGGCGAGGGGATGGTGAACTCCCGCACCAGTTCTGCTCCAATTTTGCCATTACCTTTGTCGATTAGCTTGAACTGAGCTATATCTCCAGTTTGGCGACGAGTGGTAAAGACATAGTAATCATTAGTTTCAGGACTACGGTATAGGGCAAGTCCGTAAGAACTGCGAGTGGATGCAGAATAAGGAGGTTCAAAGGGCAATCCTTGGAAGATAGTACCAATATTGCTATCAGTGATATCTTGCAAATACTGACTGGGAGTGGTGGGGTTGGGGTTAATTTTGAAGATTGCTAGTTTATCATTTTGGCGATCGCTAGCTACAGCAATATCAATAGATTGATTGCCTAATTTAAAACCGTATTGCAAATCAATGTTGTTGTAGCGAATACCACCAGGATTAACTGCTTGCAACAAATTACCAGACAAATCATAAACTCGCAGTCCGGCATTTTTAACTGAGGTTAATACTAAACTATCAGCAGCATTTGTGGCATTAACATAGATAGCAGGGTCATCAGCATCAGCATCCCGATCTACAACTGGTAGTGCTGGGTCGTCATCGTCAAATAAATCGGGGCGGGTTTCTACTGTGGGTGCAGCAGTGGGAACTAAGTCTGCACCCAAAGTGAGGATTTGGGTATATTGGGTGCTGCTAAAGTTGTTGTCACTCACCAGTACAATGGACTGACGACCATCTGCTAGTTTGGGGCCGAAGGCAAGACCTTCTATATTATCTACTCCTGTAATCGGGTGATTTGCATCAGTGGGTAGATTGAGGTCAGTTAAATTTAATAGCAGACGCTTTTGGGCAGGTTTAATCGCTGCTAGTTGTTCAGCACTCAAATTATTCAGAGAATCGTCGAAGCTAATGTCAGTTGCACCTTGCAAAGAAACTTCGTAGATTTTGATGGTATTGCCTACACCTTCGGCAAAGGAGCGCTCTAACGCCAAGAAAGTACCGCGATTATCTATTGCTAGTAAATCTGCCAAACCATTGTCAGCGGAACCTGTGCTGGGGTTTGGTGCTTCGGGAATTGCATCAGTGATGTAGAGATATTCTTTTTCTGGCTGTCCAGTAACCAGATTGTATTGTAGAATCCGAGAAGGGCTGCCATTAGTAAGTGAAGCTTTTGATCCATCTTGGGATAATGCGTTTTCGGTGGCCGTGAATAAGGTTTTCTGGTCAGGTGTGATGGTGAGGCTTTCAAAGGCTAAGTTATTATATACGCCTGATGTCTGCGTATCTCCTGCATCAACAATACCATCGCCGTTGGTGTCTTCGACTACTGGTAAGAATTTGCTAGGGACAGGAAGCGATCGCACTTCTTGCCCTGTAGTCAGCGAAAACTCTTTAATAAAGGGATTGGTAACGCGACCAGCAGTAGGATTAACTTCGCCTTCTGAAGAGATGAAGACTGTGCCATTGTTGGTTAAAGCAATACCTTCTGTGTCAAGGCTGTTGATTGCAAAAAAGTTGCCTTTGGTATCTTTTAGGGGAGTGACATTAGTAAAAGTCACTCCAGAATCAGCAGTGAAGGTATAAAAACGGGCAGGAGCAACTTGAGAGCGATCGTCTGAAATAGCGTAGTAGCGGTTATTCGCAGCATCATAGGTAACACCAGACAATCCACCCACTGGAGTCTGTACCCCATTCACAGTTTCTGCCGCACCAGCAGGAATAAAGCCAGTAGCGAAAGTAGTTTGCCCAACAAATCCTATATTAGGAATGGTTTTACCTGCTGGAGTTGCCCCAGTTTGCACATCTGCAAACACCAAGCGATGGTCAGAACTGGGGAAGGGAAAAGTACCTACTGGGGAGAATGTCGGGTCAGTATTTAGCGGCCAAAATACTCCTGAGTCAGCAATTGTTATGTCAGTGGAGGGTAGTACGTAATCAGACCGCAAGTTTCCGGGAGTAGTATCAGCAAAGTCTGCGGTATCAAAAGCTGGATTACCCTTATGGTTAGCGTTAGCACCACCCTGCAAAGCTGCTTGCTGAGAACCACCAAGACTGGTAGGGATGACATTAGTATTAATACCAGGATTTTGTAACAATTGGCGAATAGCATAGTCATAACTATCACCATCTAACGGGTCAGCATTCTGGTCACCCATAATTACGAAACTTGAACCAGCAGCAATACCGCCTGTTTTACCTTCATCATCATAGATGTAATTGCCTTTACCAGGAGTAATATAGTCTGCCCAAAAACGGATTTCGTCGTGGTTACGCTTGCCATTGCGGTCTTCCGCGCCATCAAAGGTTGGGGGTGTGGGATGGCTAACAAGAGCATGAATTGTCTCGCCGTTCACTTCGATAGGTACATCCCAATGACTTTTAGATGAGAGGCGTAGAACCGCTAGTTCCTGCGGAGAATACCAATCATTTGGCTCTGGTGTCGCCGGGTCATCCGGAAGCAAAGCATTGGGCATATCCTTCCAGAGAAAATTTTGGAAGGTGCGGATATTAGCTGTATCAATAGGATATTTTGATAGCAGTAACATTCCGTATTGACCGGGAAAATTACCGAATCCTAAAGCATCATCACCATATCCGGCTGTACCTGGGGTGGTAACGGCTGTACTGTCGTTGTTCAAGTCAAACCCAGAGGCAATACCCGTATTGGAAGGAGCGATGTAAAAGTAGGGATAATCAACCGGACTTGCACCATTCTGACTGACTGCAAGGTAATTTTGTTTAAATAGTTGAACCGCCTGTGGCGAGTAATCAAACTCATTAATCAGTAGTACATCTGGGTTATTACGCTGAATGATTTCCGCAACTGCCTTTGCTTGAGCATTATCAGGAGTAGATAAATCAGTTACTAATTGACCTTCGGCGTTCCGATTCAGGGAAGCATTGAACTGGGAAAAGCGAATTGTGCTTGTAGTTACCATAGTTTAATTCTGAGGTAGATTCCAGGAGAATTGGAAGTGGCAAATGCAATACCGTTTAATTAAGGGTTATTGGTGTAGATAATTGGTCTAGAGAAGACGCAATAAATCCTTACTCTGTGCAACTCTACGCCTCTGCGTGAGCCAACCGATCGCTCTTAAGTTTCCTAAGGAGCGATCGCTTCAATCAGCTTTAAACAAAGACGAAACGATTATCTGTTGCCAAATTGCGGTTTAATCCGCTTTCCACAACCGCAATTAACTCTAATTGCGCCCCATTCTTGGCGAAAATGCCCACAGCAGAACTGTTAAATCCAGACACTGGTGCTGACCCCAAGAAGTAATTGTCAGCAGATCCCTTAAGCTGAATCCGGTCGCTTGCTTTGAAGCTAACAATATCGGCGTAGTCATCATTGCCGGAACTGGCATAGAAAACTGAATTGGTATTACCCAAAATGTAAGTATCTGCACTTTGAGCGCCGTTGAGTTGGTCAATTTCGTTTGTGCCGCCTCCCCAACCAATCAGGTGGTCACTGCCACCACCCCCAGAAAGGATGTCATTGCCAAGTCCACCTAAAAGTGTGTCATTGCCAGCTCCACCATTGAGGTTGTCATTGCCAGCTCCACCATCGAGGCTGTCATTGGCTGTTCCACCTAGAAGTGTGTCATTGTCAAGTCCACCATTGAGGTTGTCATTGCCAGCTCCACCATCGAGGATGTCATTACCTGCTCCACCAATAAGTGTGTCAATGCCATCGTTCCCTAAGAGAGAGTCGTTACCGCCCTTGGCATCAATGTAATCATTGCCTGCACCACCACTGAGTGTCTCATTGTTATCGGTGCCAATTAAGCGATCGTTCCCACCTAAGGCGTTGAATGTGTTCACGCCAACAAGTTGGTCGAGAAAGACAATGTCGTTGCCAGATGTTGCCTTGTTATTGGCAACAGTCAGGTCAAAGCTATCACTAACATTGCCACCTTTACCATCAGCGGCGGTGACTGTAACTGCAAAAATGCCAGCTTGAGTGATTTTGCCGGATATTACACCTGTGTTTGCAACGATACTAGAACCAGTAGGCAAACCTGTAGCACTGTAAGTAAGGGTATCAGCTTGGTCGATGTCAGTGAATTTATTACTGACATTGAAAGAGAAGGACTTGTTAGTAGCAACGATTTGGTCGTCAAGCGGTTGCACCGTGGGAGCATCATTCACGCCAGTGACGGTGACGTTCACAATTGCAGTAGATTGTAAACCTTGACTATCGGCGATCGCATAACTAAAACTATCAGTTACAGTCTGCCCTTGGGATAAAGAGTTAAAACTTGAGGCTGTGTAAGTTAGGTTTTGGGTGTTCTGATTAAAAGAGACTGTGCCTTTTGTGCCTGTGGTGTTAACTGCAATGATGTTTTTAGTATCTCCAGCATCTGGGTCAGTATCGTTACTCAGCAAGGTAGCATAGAGATTAGATGTAGTTGCGTCTTCGGCAATGCTGACTGTATCATTTACGGCTGTTGGCGCTTGGTTTGCTGGCAGATTAAACCGAGCTAGGCTGGGGTCATGGTCGCTATCCTGGTCGGCAAACTCTGAGTTGATATGAACTACATCATAGCCATCCAGCTTACTGAGCAAACTATTACTGACTAAAACGTGGTCAAGTGTTTGGGCGTTGCCTTCAAAGTTGTAGGTGTAGCGCTCGTTTTGAGGCAAAGTTTCAATCAAGGAAGTCAGTCCGGCGCTTTCTAAAATGCTGACAGGGTTGGAGAACTCAAAGTCATTTAAATCGCCCACTACCGCTACATTGGCATTGGGGTCGATCGCTAAAATACTCTGAACAAAGTTTTTCACCACCGTAGCTTGTTGTTGGCGCTGGGTTTCGCTACTGAGGGTTGGCGGTTGATTTGGCCCGTATAGCGGTTGGTCGCCGCCCTTAGAATTAAAGTGGTTGCCGACTAGATAAACAGTTTTACCGTTGAAAGTAAATTCACCAACTAACGGTTTGCGACTGGTAGTAAAGGCCGAATTAGTGGGGTCAATGCGACCGGGGCTTGCAGAAAGTGTGGGTACACCATTGACATCACTGACTGTGGTATTAGTTAAAGTACCGCCACCAGGGATGTCTACAAACTGGACTCGGCTGGGATTGAATAAGAAACCTTGGCGAATATTACCACCAGGTTCACCGCCATCTTGATTGTTCTGTGGGTCAATTTCCCGATATTGATATGTGGGACCACCAGCAGCAGCGATCGCATTAATTAATGTTTGGAAGGTGGTGCTAGCATCAACTACACCATTATTCGTCGGCCCGTTATTGTCTTGAATTTCTTCTAGGGCAATGATATCTGGTGATTTGAGGTTGTTAACAATGCGCCTGGCAAGGTTGTTAAACTTAGTTGCACCATCACCAGGGTCAAGATTTTCGACGTTGAAGGTAGCAACTGTTAGTTGGTTGGTGGTAGGAGTTAAATTAGTGACTTCTTTAGTCAGCGTGTTGGAAGTCACAGTCACCGAGGAAGGCAGAACTTCATAATTGCTGAAGCTGTAATCGACTACGCCTGTAATCGTGCCAAAAGTCGCACCGACGTTAACTTGGGGTGAGCTACCAGAGGCAAACAAGGCATCATCAATTTGAATTCGCTCTGGATTAAAATCATTGGGACTAATTTCGACACCACCGCGTGCTGTGCGTCCCGTGGCATTAACCCCATTATCCGCCAGTACCCAAATTTCCCCAAAAGAATTAGTCGGGCTAACTGCCACAGGATTATTTACCTGTACTAGCATTCCTTCTAGGCTTTCGTAGAAATCAATGCCATCCTGGGCAGGGTCAAAGGTGGTCGTTCCAGTTTCGATATTACCAGTGGTATCATTATCGATTACTGAGGTGGGAATGGTTCTGCCGCCATTACCGAGAATAGTAGCAGCTGGCAAAGCATTGCCACTGGACAGCTTGGTAATTGTGGGGCTAATAATTTCTGTGGTTGTCAAGTTATTAGCACCACTAGCACCACCAGGACGGAACTCGCTTACCGTACCGCCAACTAGTACTGAGTCACCCGCTTGCACGGTTGGAGCTGATGAGGTAAAAACGAAAATACCCTCGGAGGTGCGAGCGTCGTTATCTGGATTCGGGTCTTGTAAATAGAAACCATTAGATTTGACAACTGTGACAATTCCTGGAACGTCAGCGACATTTTTTCCGTTTAATGGAGAGATGTGAGCTGCGCCCTGGATGTCGTGAATCCGAGGGGTGAGAACTACACCACCAAGGGTAATGGCATCGCTGCGGAATTTTTTAAAATTGTTCTGTGATAAATCTTTGGTTGCTGTGCCGTCGTTGTAAAGAACGGTGTTGCCATCATCGCTGACAAATTGAATTTGAGATGTATCTGTTAAATTATCAGGGATGGTGATAATTCCTTCTGGGTTGAAGCTAGCAGGAAATGTAGCCGCACGCAATTGTGGTTGGCTGTTGGGATTGCCATCCCAAGTATAAAGGCGGAAATCGTTAGGGGCTGTTCCTGCGTCTCCTGCTGGGCCAGCAATAATCACGTACTGGTTGTTGGCATTCTTGCGAATTTCTCGAATCCCCCGACCGCCTAAATCTAATTCGATGGGAACGCCAAACTGTGCCGAGCCTTGTGTACCACCACCACTAGCTGATATCAGGCTAGCAAAGTTAGTCACGGGAACAATGAGTGCGTTAGAGCGTCCAGAGGGGGGAACTTGGGGAGCGCGGAAGGCGATATAAGCTGTGGTGTTGTCCGGCGCAATTTCCAAGCCTTCAATATTGTAGCCGTTTGATTGTTTTGACCCAACATTAGTTGCAGCGCTGGCAGCCAAGCCGTAGTAATTTGCACCTTTGCCGTGACCGTTGGTGACATCCCAGTTGATGATATCTTCCTTTAAAAAGTCGTAGCGACCGACATAGCTGAGTGTAGTGGATGCTCCAGTACCATTAACATCTGTGGCAAAAACGCGATCGCGGTTAGGACGATTCTTGCCATCATCGCTATTGCTTTGCGACCCTAACCAAAAAATACGATTGCCTATTTCGGTTGCAGCTTCGAGATCCACTTCTCGCAACACCCCAGAACCATCACTCTGGGTCAGTCCTAAAGAGCTTGTAAAGTCAAAACCAGTTACAGGAAGTCCCGATTTGCTAGAGTCATAAAGGCGCAAAACTTGATTTTCGTCATCTGCTTCTAAGAAAAATGTCCCACCCACGGGAATGGCTGTAGAAGCATCACTCGTACCCGTTAAAAATTGAGTTGTTGCAGTCCCATTATTCGCCGATGCTGCATAGGCGATCGCATAATTTGCAGTACTACTACCATCGCTAACGGTGACTGTAATATTGGCAGTACCAACCCCTACAGGATTGATTTTCAGATTGCGACTATCTCCAGTGCCAGTTAGCGTCAAGTTCCCATTAGGAACCACTGCGGCATTACTACTATTGACTGTGACGGTCAAATTTCCTACAGGGGTATCAGGGTCAGCGATGGTAAAGTTTACGCCCAATGTTTTTGCTGGGTCGTTAGTGTTATCAATTACGCCACTGATTGCCCCCGTTCCTGCGGTAGGCAAAGCACCGTTAGCATCTAATA
The DNA here is from genome assembly GCA_029379225.1 of Nostoc sp. S4. Lineage (GTDB taxonomy): Bacteria > Cyanobacteriota > Cyanobacteriia > Cyanobacteriales > Nostocaceae > Nostoc. The sequence continues at coordinate 36,851 of JAQYWR010000050.1, forward strand.
AGTCTGTGGTAGTGGCTGTGTCTAATTGAATAGTCGGCGCTTGTCCTACTGCTACATTATTAACTGTGGTAGTAATTCCAGCAGCGGTATTGTTGGTTTCGTTGCTCTCAGCAATGGTGTTGTTGGGGTCTACAATTGCTGTGCCACTGGTGAGAGTCCCTGCGGAATTTGGGGTAACGCTAACGGTCAAGATAGCAGTATCGCTAGCATTAATGCTGCCACCAGAGAAGGTTACGACACCACCAGATTGGCTGGCAGTAAAGCCGTTGGCAACAGTTGTACCATTAAAAGTTACCCCACTAGGCAAGGTGTATTGTACTGAAATGCCGCTGGCATTAGCAGTACCGTTGTTATTCACGGTGAGAGTGTAGGTAAGGGGGTTGCCTACAATTACCGGATCGGGGGAGTCAGCCAAGCTAATACTGAGGTCTGGTTGAGAACCTGCACCGCCAGAAACAGTGATGTTTCCAGTCGGTAAACTAGTTGCACTACCAAATGTCCAGTTTGCTGGATTGTTGATTGCCGCTAACCATTGAGCTTTTGTACCACTACTGAGTGTGTTGAGATTAAACGCTGCGTAAGTAGCAGGATTACTCGCAGTATTGCCAGGACTTGTATTGGTGATAACAGCTGTGTTGTCAGCTTGGGATAATCCTGGAATGACGTTACCACTACCAGAATCTGTAGCGTTTTCAAATGCCCCTGTATAATCAATCTGATAGATAGCTGTGAAACCCGAATTCAGGGGGTTTGAGGTATTGGTAGATTGAAATGCCGCAATTTGGTCACCACCTTGACCTAAAGAAAGGTCATTATAGCTGCCTGCACTCGTGGTTCCAATTTGTCCCGATTTTGTCCAGGTATAGTTAGCAGATGTATCAATGCTACGGATAACTGTACCAGCCGGAATATCATTATTAGCTGTGAATCGAATCAGGTTTTCATTGCCATCACCATCAGTTGCAGATGAACCCCTGAAGCTGCTACCAGTCCAGCCGTTATCAGTGAAGTAAATGACTGTTCCTGAACCGATAGGTACTAAGTTAACGAAAGAGAAAGAATCAGGGCTACCGTTATTGATATAACCAGCGATCGCTATATCACCAGGAGTAAGAATTGTTGATGCCATAAGTGTGTATTTACAGAGAAATTTTTTGTGGTGAATTTAACTTAAAGCGCCTATAGAAGAATTGGTAGCATGATAGGCGTCTAGGTAGTTTCCTAAATAATTGAAATGAGATAGATGTAGATTTTATTAGTCAAAGTCTGACAGCGCTGATACTTGTGAATGTCAATGCCATTTTTTATTGACAGAAAAAAATTTAACTCCAAAGATAAAACTTACAGTCTGGCAGGAGACTGTACTGATGCTTTGAGCGATCGCAACTTCAGCATGAAAATCAAGTATATAGTCAAAAAAACTACATTTTTTATTAGTATTAATTCATATTCAGCAAACTCAACTTATCCCAGTAATATTAAGAAATAGCTAGCAAAAGGTTAAAATAAACAAATATTTGGCATGAGATTGCAAATACATCTTCTGTTGTTTGACTTGAGTTTTACTCAAAATTGAAAACTATTAAAAATTTTTAATTAATGTATAAAAACTAACAAAAGATTGTAGATTTTATAAATACTTTAAAATAGTCTCTGGTTAATTCACATAGACCAGAGACTAGTTTTAACGCAGTACAATGTTTGATTTTAATTTTTTATTTATTTTTATAAGTTAAAAAGGAAACTAACGTTTTAAATAAACTATTTAAGTTAATGCAAACACAGTTAGGCTGAGACTGAGGAAAAATTGCAACATCATTACAGAGATTTTTACCGATATACCAATCTTTCCTATTGATAGAGCAAAAAGTGGTCAAGCCGACACTGTGGTAGTTGAGCTTGGTGCTGGCGTAGTAGTGAAATTAAAGTTGATAAAGCTCGAATAATAGGTAACAACGTAATCAATAAACGGATCGCGGCGTCAACAGAGTGATTGTAGTTAAAAACGGTCAAATATGTTAATGGTCGTATGGTTATCCCAGACAACAAAGGAATAAAAGGGATTAATATTGTGTAATTTGTTGAAGTTCTTTACAAAGACACAGCATGTCAAGCCCAGAAGCTTTTCTTACAAGTGCAAAATGGGAAATTAGTTATACTACCTTGAAAAGATTAATATGCAAAATCAATCAATTGACAAAACAGCAGATCCAATCGTACCTCTATATGATACTTGGGGGGGTAAAAAAAGTGCTGGTAGTTGGTGTATAGATCCACCATTCGATTTTACGAACCTCTCTATTTAATTAGTCAATGCTTGGTACATCGATAGCACTATAGGAACTATAGATGCTTTTGACGAGCTAGCAAGAGTTTGGAAAGTCTTTTTTAGCCCAAGCAGCGAATCAGACATTAGGGGAGTAGTGCTTGAGTGGCAACCAGGAAGCTCTTATGAAGAATACATTGAACAGGTATTAAAAGCCAAACGCGAGTATCCTGCTGCCATTGAAGAGCTAGTGATGCAAGTCGATCTGCTGGTCTTTGTCCGCACTGAAGAATCTCCCCATCAGCCAATTCGAGCTTGGGTGAGATTCCTTGGCGAGTTGGTGATTCGTGGTGGTCTAGAGTTCGCACAGCCATATCTCTACTTCTCTGTAGATCATACGCTTTTTTATCCTTTTTCCTATCATAAGGGTGCAAACAATAGCGAACTTTACTCACTCAATCAGCCGCTACTCCAAAATGCCCTACGACGTTGGGAGGAACGGTTTGGTTCAATAAGCGAAGTTGAGGGTTTAAAAGGAATTTTTGAATATGGGTTTAAGCCAAAAGAAGAATGGGCTGCAAAATCAACCAATTCACAAAACAACAGATAGAATTCAGCCCTTGAATGACACTTGGGGTTTTAAAGGAGCAGACGATAACTTCTGGGGAATAACTTCTTCTTTTGATTTCACTTCCATTTCACTCTAACAAGTAACGGTAAGTGGCTTTGATAATCTGTGCCAAAGCATAGGATGTATCCCGATCAAGCCGTTTGTCACCCAAGAGCAAAATTATAATTTCTTCATCAGTATCTTGCTGTTGTTGTTTTTGGTGAGTCACGAATAATTCACCAGGTTGCACTTGTAGCCAGTCACAAAGGGCGATAAACGTCTCCATTTCCACTCAAGAAGTTAATGCCTGGTTCGCTACAGTTGTGATTGAAACGCTAGATGCTTTTTCAGATTTGACGAGAGTGTGGAAGGTAAGTTTTGGCTCACTTTCTAGAGAAGATGTCGAGCCTGTGTGGTTAGAGTGGAAGCTAGGAGACTCCTATTATGAGTATATTGCTTAATATATTCCACCAAATCTCTGGTATGCCCCCCTTCAGAATAATTATCATTATTGTAATTGGTGATTTTATTCCTTGGAAGTCCCTTAAATACATGAAAACTACTGTATATAACTCGTTTGCTCCATTAGTGTGACATTTGATCGTTGCGAGCTTAATCAAATGAAGAGAAGCAATCGCAATATTCAGACTTTGCGATTGCTTACATTCCGCTTCGTTGGCAATAACTATCTACCATCTTGGTAGATTTGCTTGCATTGGGATGCTCCCACTTTGCATGGGTTAATATATTATCTAATTGATAACAGCAACCCATTACTTCCACTTACACATTAAAGCGGAATAACATCACATCCCCTTCCTGGACAACATACTCTTTACCTTCACTGCGAACCAATCCTTTCTCCTTGGCAGCATTCATCGAACCAGTAGCTACCAAGTCTTTATAAGCGACAGTTTCAGCACGGATAAATCCTCTTTCAAAATCACTGTGGATTACGCCTGCGGCTTGAGGTGCAGACATTCCTGCATGAATTGTCCAAGCGCGAGTTTCTTTCGGCCCGCAGGTGAAATATGTCCGCAAGCCTAAAAGGGTGTAGGTAGCACGAATTAATGATTTTAAACCACCTTCTTCTACACCTAAAGATGCGAGAAAATCAGCTTTATCTTCATCTGGTAATTCGACTAATTCAGCTTCAACTTGAGCAGAAACTATGACAACTTGAGCATTTTCTGTTACTGCAATTTGCCGCACTTTTTCCACAAAATCATTACCCGTTGCCAAGTCATCCTCAGATACATTGGCGGCGTAGATAATTGGTTTATTAGTAAGTAGTCCTAATCCTTTAATAATCTCTGCTTCTTCTTCATTCAAACTTACCTGACGCACCGATTTACCTTCATTTAAAGCCGCAGCTAATTTTTCTAAAACTGTGACTTCAAACTGAGCATCTTTACTGGTGCGAGCTTGTTTGCGAGTGCGCTCGATTCGCCGTTCGATTTGTGCTAAATCTGATAAGCCTAACTCTAAATTAATGATTTCAATATCTCGCGCTGGGTCAACAGAACCAGCAACGTGGATGATATCATCATTTTCAAAACAACGTACCACATGGACGATCGCATCAACTTCCCGGATGTGGGACAGGAATTGATTACCTAGTCCCTCACCCTGACTTGCACCTTTAACCAAACCAGCAATATCTACAAATTCAACACGCGCCGGCACAACTTGTACCGAACTGCCAATTTTAGCAAGAACACCTAACCGCTCATCCGGTACTGCGACAACGCCGACATTCGGTTCAATCGTGCAAAAAGGGAAGTTAGCCGCTTCTGCTTTAGCGTTAGCAACTACAGCATTAAATAAAGTAGATTTTCCGACGTTGGGAAGTCCGACAATTCCGGCTCTTAACATTTTGGATTTTCGATTTTGGATTACATTACCAAGGTAATTCAAACAGGTTCCGGTATGGTTTGGGGAATTGTCCCTGGAACTGTTTGAGGAATGGGAGCAGGTACTGTTTCTGGTACAGGCCCCGGTAGCGGTTGGGGAATGGGAGCGGGTACTGGTTCTGGTGCAGGTCCCGGTATAGGTTGCGGACTCGGTAACGGATTCGGTCCAGGGCTAGGAATTTGTGGATCGGGGTCGGGTATATAAATAGCTGTGGTAATCATGGTCAGTCTAAATTAGATTATTCAACCTTCCCAAACTAGATGACAACCCCAAGCGTTGACATCTCCCCAAAAGACTATACCTGCAATTTATCATTGGTCATTTGTTATTGGTCATTAGTTATATTTTCCCCTGCTTCCGAATCTCCCCATCTCCCCAACTACTCCTGTTTCACCTCTGGTACTGGGTCGTAACCTCCTGGATGAAACGGATGACAACGCAAAATTCGTCGGGTTGCCATCCAGCTACCGCGTAAGACTCCGAAGCGTTCAATGGCTTGAATGGCATACATCGAACAAGTCGGTTGAAAACGACAACTGGGAGGAAACAATGGCGAGATAAACATTCGGTAGCCGCGAATCAGCCAAATTAATAATAGTTTCATTACAGTCACCGAAATCTTATAAATTAGTTATAGAGGTAAAAATTCTCATCTTATTCCATCTTTGTTGATTACATTTTCTAACTTCACCTCAATTCCTGTTTTATGGCTGCAAATTGCGTTGGCAAAGCCCGCCGTAGGCATCGCTGCAATTTGGGTGTTATCTGTCCTCCTGATTGCATGGGTGGTAAACCGTTTCGCTAATGGCGAATCAGAAATTGTCCGCAAGATAGTTCATATAGGCACTGGTAATGTAATATTACTCGCTTGGTGGTTGGATATTCCTGCGATCGTCGGGATTACAGCCTCAATTTTAGCAAGCGCAATCACTTTACTATCTTACCGATTTCCCATTCTTCCTGGTATTAATAGCGTTGGACGCCAAAGTTTAGGCACATTTTTTTACTCTGTTAGTATCGGTATTTTAATTGCCTGGTTCTGGTACTTGCAACAACCACAGTACGCAGCACTAGGAATTTTAGTCATGACTTGGGGAGATGGATTAGCAGCTTTAATTGGGCAGCGTTTTGGTAAACACAAGTACAAAGTCTCTGGGACAGAAAAAAGTTGGGAAGGCTCTTTGACTATGATGTTTGTTAGCTATTTTGTCAGTAGTTTGATTTTAGTCACAACTCAGGGAAATAGTTGGCAAACTTGGACAATATCACTGTTAGTAGCATTGATTGCTACTGCTTTAGAAGCTTTTTCATTCCTGGGTATTGACAATTTGACAGTTCCTTTAGGAAGTGCAGGTCTTGCCTTCTTTTTAAGTCAGTTAGTCTTTTATAGTAATCAGCTTTGATTTTGACCAAAACTCAGTTTTGCTGCGTTAGTGAAGCGTAACGCAGTATTTTAGCCTTACCACGCCACAATTTTGTTCAAAAATCAAACATGATTCTTATAGTTAGCAAAAGACTGAATATTGACCATATCTGCTCTACGTATTGCCATGTCTAAAATAGATAGAAGATTTGATATCTATCTTGAGAAACAAAAATGCAATTTTCAATTATGTCTTCAGATTTATGAAATCCTGACAAACAATGCCTATAGTTGGGTCTTAGGTAGTGAGACACCTGATTTTGTAAGTGAGGCTACGAATCGTGTCATATCAAATAATTACATCCGAGTTGCTGCTTGAGTTATTAAATGAGCAACAACAGTTGCGCCAAAGTTTTTCAATGTACAGGCAACAAGTATTTATGCTCGATTAGGCAAAACTGCTGACTCTACTGTCCGCTAAAATAATATCAGTAATACTTTATAAGATTCCTTATACTTGAGTTAAATTACTGTTGTCAGCGTCACAGGTTCGAGTTATACATCACTCTTAGACAGTGAAATCAAAACTTCAATTTTCATAACTAACTTATTAGCCAATTTTAGATTCTAAATTTTGAATTTTTCATTCAAAACTTAAATTTCAAAAACTCTTGTTATTGCCTAAATTCATTGTAAAATTAAGAGGTTTCACATATCTAAAAATAATTTAGAGATAGACTTGATGAGTGCTACTTTTCAAGCATTCAAGGGCTAACAATAATTTTTGCATTTTGCTTCTTTGTTCTTTAACTGAAAATCTTTATATTAATAACTGTAATTGCAAAGGTTTTCTGTAATCTTACTTGTATACATGTAATACTTTCACTGTGTTTTTCTGATAAAACTTAATCTGCAAACAAGTAAGTTGATGGGATTTTAACTTAAAAAAACAATAGGAAAGGAGAACTTTCTTGTATTTAGTTGTGAAATTTTTCGTAATTGCTGTTTTGGAAATAAAAGGGGGTTAGGAGATTTTTATGACTTGCTCAACGTAAGTGAGGACTTTGAGAGACTTTGAGCGTTCTCCTGAATTTTATTAACGCCTTGCCGACGTTAAAAATGTGAAAAAGGCGATTTTAGTGCATTGTACAGACCTTTTTCTTCCCCTTTGATTAATTATAGAACATCATCTTGGCTTCTATTAGCAGCATATGCTACAGTTTCAGTTTTTTATAAAAGTTTGTAGTAAGCATTTAAGTATTTGATAACGATAAGCTGACTACGAACCTGGCAAAATTTATCAAACAGCTCGCTAAAGTTCGGCAAGTAATTTGGCTGGGTAATGAGTTAACAGATTTTGATGTATCCATTAAAACAAAAGGTGTAATGTCATGAACTCCTTACGCCCCGAAGAAAACTATTTTTGGAATAGGTTTAATGAACCATCACCAGAGCAACTCAATTTAGTTGAAGCTAACGAGTTTCTCCCCGGTATCAGCAAATGGACTAACATCGGTGCTGGAGTTTTACTGACTACTTTTGTAGTAGGGATAACTTTAACATCTGTTCTCAATTACAATGTGACGGTGAAAGTTCCTGCAAGTATTCGACCAGTGGGAGAACTACGGGTTGTTCAGTCTGCAATGACTGGAAGCGTTCAAAACATTGATGTTCAGGAAAATCAAGCGGTGAGTCAGGGACAAGCTATTGCTCAAATTGATGATTCCCGCCTCCAGACTCAAAAGAGTCAACTAGAAAGTAGTATCAGGCAAAGTCAATTACAACTGACTCAAATTGACGCTCAACTACGTGAAATTGAGACTCAGATTACAGCGCAGACAAGCTTAAATAACCGCTCAATTAGAGCTGCACAAGCCGAATTACATGGTACGCAACGCAACTATGAAGACCGACAAATTATAGCTACAGCTGAGATGGCACAAGCACAAGCAGCCTTGACTTTAGCTAGGGTGCAACAAGAGCGATCGCACCAACAAAAACTCTCAAAGGCAACTTTAGAAGAAGCCGAGGCCGCTTTGACTTTAGCCAAAATCCAACGTCACCGACTACAACAAGAAAAAGTTTTAACGGCAACAATACAAGAAGCCGAAGCCGCTTTGACCTTAGCCAAGGTGCAACGCGATCGCTTGCAGCCAATAATAGCATCAGGAGCTATTTCTCGGAATCTCTTTGAGGAAAAAGAACAAGAAATTATATCTGCCCAAGCGAAACTAGAGCAAGCTAAAGACAACGCCAAAAATCTCCAACAGGAGAAAGAACAAGCAGTTAAATCCGCCCAAGTGAAGCTAGAACAAGCCAAAGACAACGCCAAAAATCTCCAGGAGGACAAAGAACAAGCGCTAAAGGTCGCTCAAACGAACCTAGAAAAAGCTAAAACTGCGATTAATCCTAGTAATACTGCTGTAACCGTTGCATCTGAACAAATTAAGCAGGAACAGGCTAGAGGTGAAGCTAGCCTAGCTGCTTTGAAAAAAGATCGAGAAACTCTGCTTCAGCAGCGCCTCGAACTTCAAAAGGAAATCGATCGCAGCACCAAAGAACTGCAACAGGTAAAAACTGACCTCAATCAAAGTGTGATTCGCTCGCCAATCACCGGCACACTGCTGCAATTACATCTTCGCAACCCAGGACAGGTAGTGCAACCAAGCGAAGCTATTGCTGAGATTGCTCCTCTGAATGCACCTTTACTAATTAAAGCTCGCGTGCCAGCTCAAGATATTGACAAGGTAAAACCAGGACAAAAAGTCAAAATGCAGGTTTCTGCTTGTCCCTATCCAGACTACGGTATCCTTAACGGCAGTGTGAAAACAATTGCCCCAGACGCGCTACCACTTGCCAAAAACACTGCAAATCCAAATGTAGCCGAAGTAGTGGGCTACGAAGTAACTATCGAACCACAAACTCCATATGTGGGTAGAGGCGATCGCCAATGCGATCTCAAATCTGGCATGGAAGGTAGATCTGATATTATTTCCCGCCGAGAAACTGTACTTCAATTCATTCTTAGAAAAGCCAGATTGATTGCACAATTTTGAATTCAGAATCCACAATACTTTAACAGCCAAGCTTAATTATTTGAATCATTCTAGCTTCTTACTTCTGAATTCTCCTGAAATTACAAATTATTAAAGATGAGCATGTTTAATCTATTTAAACTTGGTAAAAATTACGAATGTGTTTCCCAATTGAGTGAAGAAGACTGTGGGGCAGCCTGTCTTGCTTCAATTTGCAAACATTATGGACGTTTTTTAAGCATCAGTCGCAGTCGAGATGCCGTCGGGACTGGACAGCTAGGAACAACTTTACTGGGTTTAAAACGTGGGTCTGAGGCTCTGGGTTTTAATGCCAGAGCAGTTAAAGCTGCACCTGCGATCGTAGACAGAATCAAAGAAATACGACTACCAGCAATTATCCATTGGCAGGGTTACCACTGGGTTGTTTTATACGACAAGCGAGGCAACAATTACGTTATTGCCGACCCAGCAGTGGGTATCCGTTATGTCAACCGAGAAGAGTTGACATCAGCTTGGAATGGGGTAATGTTATTAGTCGAACCAGATCCAGACCGCTTTTTTGAACAGCCCCAAGAAGAAGCAAAAGGTGGTTTAGCACGCTTTTTTCAGCGGATATTACCTTATCGTGGGTTGTTGACTCAGGTTTTGACAATGAATACTGTCCTGGGTTTACTAGCTTTAGGTACTCCCGTCCTTATCCAATTGCTCACAGATGACGTACTTGTGCGTGGGGATACCCAGTTACTTACTGTTGTCGTCTGTGCCGTTGTGGTTATGAGCTTGTTCAGCAGCAGTCTAGAAATATTACAAAGCATGATGATTGCCCATTTTGCTCAACGACTGCAATTAGGGTTAGTTTTGGAGTTTGCCCGAAAAATTCTCCACTTACCCTTAAATTATTACGAAACCCGCCGTAGTGGTGAAATCACTAGCCGACTCAGAGATATCAATGAAATTAACCAGTTGGTATCACAAATTGTAGTTCTTTTACCCAGCCAGTTTTTTATTGCAGTTATATCTTTGTGCTTGATGCTGTTTTATAGCTGGAAACTGACACTAGCAGTGATTCTGTTTGCAGTGTTAATGGCCTTGTCTACCCTACCTTTTTTACCTATCCTCCAACAAAAAACACGCAGTCTGTTGGTTTTGGGGTCAGAAAATCAAGGCGTTTTGGTAGAAACTTTTAAGGGAGCGCAGGTAATCAAAACCACAAATGCTGCACCGCAATTTTGGGATGAATTCCAAAGCCGCTTTGGTCGCTTTGCCAATTTAAGTTTTAGTACCAGCCAAATTGGAATTATCAACGGCACTATTGCTAAACTTTTAGCTACTCTTGGCGGTGTGATTTTACTTGGGCTTGGAAGCATTTTGGTAATTCAAGGAGAGTTAAGCATCGGTCAAATGCTGGCTTTTAATGCCCTACAGGTGAATGTTCTGACTTTAATTGATTCTTTAATTAACTTCATTGATGAATATTTTCGTTCTCAAACAGCAGTCTCTCGTCTCTTGGAAGTTATTGATGCTACACCAGAAGTAGTTGGAGGTAGTCAAAAGCCAGTTGTCCAAATCTCTGGTGATGCAGATGTCCGCTGTTCTCATGTCCAATTTCACCACGGTGGTAGAGTTAATTTATTAGACGATTTTTCTCTCAAGCTTCCTGGAGGGAAAGTAACTGCTTTGATTGGTAAGTCTGGCTGCGGTAAAAGTACTTTGGCAAAAGTGATTGCAGGTTTATATCAGCCTAATTCTGGCAATATTCGCATTGGCTTTTATAACATCCAAGACCTTTCGCTGCATTGTTTGCGACAACAAGTGGTTTATGTACCCCAAGAACCTCATTTTTGGAGTCGCTCGATTTTAGAAAACTTCCGCTTAGGAACGCCATATATCTCCTTCGAGGAAATTATCAAAGCTTGCCAGATTGCTGATGCAGACGAGTTTATTAGTCAACTTCCAAATCAGTATCAAACAGTTTTGGGGGAATTTGGAGCGAATCTCTCTGGTGGACAAAGACAACGATTAGCGATCGCTAGAGGCATTCTTACTAATCCACCTGTACTCATTTTAGACGAAGCAACCGCTGGACTCGATCCGGTCAGCGAATCTCACATACTAGACCGACTCTTGGAATACCGAGAAGGCAAAAGTACAATTTTAATTACCCATCGTCCCACCGTAGTTAATCGAGCGGACTGGATTGTACTACTCGATAAAGGTCAGGTGCAAATACAAGGCACTCCTGAAACTTTTCTCTCTCAACAAGGAGAGCATTTAAAGTTTTTGTCACTCTAAAAAATAGGCTCTGTATCAACAAAAATTATGTCTGAAAATACCAAATTCCATAATTGTGAATAGTTCAAGGATTTGTCTGAAGAAGACAATAAACCCTAGTTGCTGGACAGATTACAAATATGTTCGGGAAAAATATTTCAGCTGAAAGTAATTTTTTCCTCCAGCAAACTAACATCAAATCTATGTAAATTCATGTATTAACTCTTGCAAATAGTGAAATTTTTTACATAATACTATATTTATTTATAATTTATAGCAATCGAATTAAAGGTTAGGACATCTTGAAAGCCTGGATGTTAGGAATGGTAATGTTTTACCTTCAGCAAGAACTGCCTTCTGCTCACTGAGCATAGCCGAAGTGTGCCTCCTGCTATATCTTGTTTTTTATATAAAATTATAATTATAAATTTTTCGTTTAGTTGACAATATAATTAGCAATGTTTTTGTAAAAATATTTAGTAAAATATTATTTTTTAATAAATATTAAGCTAATTTATAATGTCATCTATAAAACCTGTATCTAAATATCTTTTTTTGGATATTAAATACTTTGAAGTTTCAACTTATATTTCTTTCTACGAGAGATAAACCAGAGGTAAGAAAAAGACTATTAAATTATATTTTGCCTTGATTTTTCTACATAATATGAATATATATTTTTATCTAAATATTTTATTTAGTAAATGATAATTTCATTAACCAATAGAAATAGATCTATATTTTATTTTTATAACTTTAGATTAGTTTATATTTTCTCTGGATAACTAATAATAAAAATATAGGTTCTTGAAACCTAAATTCAGTAAGTGAGGTAAATAATTTATGTCAAATCAAATGATACCTGATTTGCTTATGGATCTATCCACAGAGCAACAACAACTTCTAGCTGGGGGACTAGATGATGAAGGTTATTCTTTCAGAAAACCTATATTTGGTCGCCGTCGATATTTGATTAGAGGCATTTTTAGTGTCCGAAAACTTGGTTAAACGTTCCAATTTGTAGAATAAAGAGAAGCTCATATAACTCGTTTAAGTTAAATTGAATTTTGACAAAGAGTTTGGGTATTCTCCTATATTATCTGTAGGCATTAATTCAAATACCTACAGCTAAAAAAAGGTAGGCGCTAAAACTAGCACTTACCTTTTATTCTTTTATTAATTTAAATACAAATAGTTGTTAGCCACATTTTTATAAAAAATCGAAAAAAAATTAAGCTTTTAAAAATACTTTGATTTGTTTATTTATTATATAAATGTATAAAAAATATATAGTACTAAGCTAAAAATATGTTAGATTATTATCATCTATCTTTGTATTGATATAATTTGATTTATAACAATCATTAGTATGGCTTAAAACAAAAAAAATAGCTAGTTAATTTATAACTTTTGGATAATTAATAGTTAGTAATTACATGTAGAAATAAAGGCAGAGGTATTATTCACCTGAGTTTTTTGTACCCATATGCGTAATACCGATGTCCAAAAGTGAGGCAAACAATTATGTCAGATCAAACCATCATGTCTGATTTGCTTGTAGAGTTACCAACAGAGGAACAGCAGGTTATATCTGGGGGAATATACGGTTTTTATGGTCGCCCCTTCTTCAGAGGAGGTTTCTACGGAAGACGCTTCTTCGGAAGAGGCTTCTACGGAAGACGTTTCTATTGATCCTAAGTTAGCAAAGCTTAAGGATCGGAAAATCCTTCAGTTTCAACTTTGTAATTAGTGAAGAGAGTAAAAGACTCACATAACTATCTCAAAATAAATTAATTTACAAGAGAGTTTGAGCCTTCTACTATATTCTCTTCATGCATGAAAACAACGGACTAAAGCTAAGAAAGGTAGATGCTAAAGATAGCATTCACCTTTCTATTTTTATTTTAATTTATTGCGGTAGAAGAATTAATTTTCAATATACGTTCTAAAAATTTTTGGGTTAGTTTAATGCAAATTATGCCTCTAATTTTGCTGAGTCTATTGATGCTTTTTGTTCCCAAATCCAATCTTGTAAAAGCGGATTAACTAATTCTGGCGCTTCATCTTGGGGACAATGCCCTACTCCTTCTAAAGAAATAAACTTTTGTACTTGCGGGAAGTTAGCTAATTCTTTACCTAAATCAATAGGTTCCCACGGATCGGCTGCTCCCCATAAGATAATTGCTGAACAGGGTAACAGCGGTAAAAGGTCTTCTGGTAAAGGTCCTGTGGAATAAGATGTAAATGCTAGAAACACAGCTACAGCACCAGGATCGCTGGCTGGGGAAGTCAGAATATCTACTAATTCATCTGTCACTACTTCTGCATTGGCATAGGCTTTGAGCAGAATTTTCCGGACTGTTTTCGGTTTGGCGACTTGATTGAAAAAGAATTCGCCAACTGGTTTAATAGATAACAACCGTTGCAGTAAAGGCGCTCCTGCACGACGAATCCAAGGTAAAGTTACCCGTTTGCGATCGTGCAATAACCTTAGAGAACAGTTGAGCAAAGCAACTCCTAAAGCAATATCTGGCTGACTCACCGCTGCTTGCATGGCTACAATGCAGCCAATGGAATTTCCAACTAAAAAAGCTGGTTTACCCACTACTTCGCGGCAAAAATCTGCTACTTGCTGTCCCCAGGTTTCTAGCGTGTAGGCAATTTTTTCACCAGGTTCGGGTTTAGCCGAAGCCCCAAAACCAATCAAATCAATCGCATAAACACGGCAATTCTTTGCTAATACTGGAATATTTTTTCGCCAGTGCCACCAAGAAGCGCCAAATCCATGCACCAGAACAACAGCTGGCCCAGTGGTTCCTTCGGTTTGATAGCAGATAGGGAAACCTTGCCAAATCCAAGTTTTTGTAGACGTAAGTGCTGTTTTTGAACTTGAGGTACTCATGGGAAATTTAATCGACGCAAGGGTAAAAGATTTTCGGCACTGCTAAGTAGAAATATGAATTAATCTCAAGCAGAGGCAACACAGATGCAGAGAGTAAGAGTTAAAAAGAGTTTATTTTTAAATTTTATATTCTTATTCAGCAACACCAGATTTTTAGTAGCCAACTTCAGCCAAATTCTGTTGATTTTACCTAAATTTTATGAGATTTTCAAACTAAATCCTTTGTAGTAATAACTTAGATATACACCACGAAAACTTTTAGGCGTCTAATACTAGCGTTATGCAAACAGTTTTATCTATCATAGGCAGTTTTAAGCTTGTTAATAAAGCTAATTTACTCAGAACTTAGATGATGTCAGTATTAAAAACCAAAGCTTCTGTCATCCGAATCAAATTTTTGCTTTAATAACAATGCTACTTATGATACTTTACATTGGGTAATATTTACTAAGGCTTACAAAATAATATATACAATCTACATATGATTCTAGATGTGATGAAATTAACATAAATCCTAGATTCAGTAGTTTTACAATTAACGATCGCCAACTTGATTTATAAAATTATTAAACATGAAGCATCGGCTAAGAGGTGGTTTGCAACTGGAAACTGACGCTGAATTTAACAATATTTTTCTTGTTCCTAGTTCTGCGAGCCAGAATAATGATGAATATACTAGAAACAATTGATACTCCTATCGGCAGCTACGCGCCAGATTTTGAACTCCCAGGAATTGATGGTCAAGTACACCATCTTAGCCGTTATCTTGAGAAGTTCCGTGCGGTCAGCGTCGTTTTTATCTCTAACCACTGTCCTTATGTAGAGTGGTATCTAGATAGACTCAAAAATATTCAAGCGGAATTTGCTCCACAAGGCTTGACACTAATTGGCATGAATGGCGATCGCTTAGGCTCGAGCTTTGAAAATATGAAAGCTTTTGCCCAGCGTCACGACTTGAACTTTCCTTACTTGTGGGACCCAACCCAAGATGTGACGCGCAGTTTTGGGGCTACGAAAACACCAATGGCCTTTTTAATAGATAGTACAGGCATAGTACGCTACAAAGGTCAAATTGACGATCGCCCCCAAGATCCATTATCTGTGGGAGAGGATTATTTGAAAACTGCGATCGCTTGTTTGTTTGGGGGTCAGGAAATAGCCATACCACAAACAGAGCCAATAGGTACTACATTGATTTGGCGCAACTAGACATAGATAGTCCCCGTAACTGTTATCTTAAATTGGAGGCAATTGCAACTTTTTTGATAAAGCGTAACTTCATGGGAACGAATTACCGACGGGTTTTACTCAAACTGAGCGGTGAAGCTTTAATGGGCAACATGGGCTATGGCATAGATCCAGAAGTGGTGAAAGAAATAGCCCAGGAAGTAGCAGAGGTAGTAGCCACTGGGACTCAAATCGCCATCGTTGTTGGCGGCGGCAATATTTTTCGTGGCGTCAAAGCAGCATCGGCGGGGATGGACAGGGCAACCGCTGACTACATAGGAATGATTGCCACGGTAATGAACGCCATGACGCTGCAAGATTCGCTGGAGCGAATAGGAGTACAGACGCGAGTGCAAACTGCGATCGCGATGCAAGAATTAGCAGAACCGTATATCCGTCGTCGTGCCATCCGTCACCTTGAAAAAGGGCGGGTGGTAATTTTTGGTGCTGGTTCTGGAAATCCCTTCTTTACTACAGACACCACTGCGGCATTAAGAGCCGCAGAAATTGATGCTGAAGTGATTTTTAAGGCTACCAAGGTAGACGGAATATACGATGCCGATCCTCATATTTATCCTGACGCCAAGCGTTATAACACCCTCACTTACACGCACGTTTTGGCTCAAGATTTGCGGGTAATGGATAGTACTGCGATTGCCTTGTGTAAAGAAAATAATATTCCAATTTTGGTATTTGACCTAACGGTGCGAGGTAACATCCACCGAGCAGTCATAGGAGAATCCATCGGCACCCTTGTGGGAGGTTCTTGTGAAATTAGCTGAAGCTGAGAGTACGATGCAAAAAACTGTTGAGGCAACTCAACGAGCTTTTAACACGATTCGCACTGGTCGCGCCAATGCGAGTTTATTAGATAAAGTCTTGGTGGACTATTATGGTTCGCCTACACCCCTAAAATCACTGGCAAACATTAACACGCCAGATTCGACAACCATCCTGATTCAACCCTACGATCGCAGCAGCTTAAACATCATTGAGAAGGCGATTTCCCTCTCTGATGTAGGTTTAACCCCCAGTAACGATGGTACTGTCATTCGGCTGAATATTCCGCCTTTAACAAGCGATCGGCGTAAAGAATTAGTTAAACTTGCTGCTAAATATGCTGAAGAAGGTCGCGTTAGCATTCGCAACATTCGTCGTGATGCCATAGACTCGATTCGCAAACAGGAAAAAAACACTGAAATTTCTGAAGATGAAGCACGGGATCAGCAAGACAAACTGCAAAAACTGACAAACAAGTACACTGCTAAAATAGATGAATTGCTGACAGAAAAAGAAAAAGACATCACGACTGTTTAAAGTCTAAAGTCTAAAGCATAAAGGTTGAAGAATGATGAATAAATTCTTCAGCCTTTGTCTTACAGATACGAATTACTATTAATCTACTTCCACCACTTCTAATGTCAAAATTTCTTTTGGTTTATTTACAACCAACTGCATAATATCCAACCACAATAAACCCATCAAAATATCAGGTAGTTGTTCTCCTACATGAACAGGAATGATAAATTCTTTGCCAGCAACAATGACTTTTCCTTCATATAAATCAAAATACTCTAATCCTCTGGCAGTTTGCATCTCAATCTGAGGTATAACTATTGGCCACTCAATAGCTTCCAAGTCTTGAGAATTAATCGCCAGCCACCCAGATGTAAAACCTGTATCAAGTATTGCTTCAACTTCAAATTGCTCACCATTAACTACAACCAATTGTATTTCAAAGAACAATTCTCCATTGTTACCAAACCTGCCCGCAATCATATCGTGCCGCAGGCTCCAATTTCGTTAAGGCGAAAGATAGTAAGTTTCGCATCTGGATTAGTATATTGCGTGAGAATTTGCTGTAGCAAACCTTCTAATTTCCGGTCAATCAGGTAGTTTTCGCTTTCTGCATCAATAGCGATAAACCAGTTGTAATGGTTGTCGATGAGTTGAGGACGAAGACACTCAAAAATAGTACGACACCGCGCACCCAGTTCCTGACGTTGTGCTTGACGGAGATTTATTTCTTCAGGCGTGACGTTAGATTTCCTCCATCCCCAACTTCGGCTTGTTTTTGATAATTGAGCCATATTGAATAAAAATAGATTAGAAGCAGTATTTTAATTATTGCGTGCTATTATTAATTGTCTATAAAATATTGGAATCGCTTCGGCTAATGCAGCTAAATTTTGTAGGTTGGGTTGAATGTAGTGAAACCCAACATCATCGTTTTGCGAGACTCGAATAACTGTTCGGTTTTGCAACCTACCAAGCTATCCGACTCGGTTTGATATTTGGAGGTTGTCGACAACCTCACTGGTTCAGGTTTGGACTCCTTGGTGTACGCTCGATAAATTCCCACTTACCGACTCTGACTTTGAGGAGTACTCACTCCACAGCCACCGCAACCACCCGAAAACCCACATCGCCGTTGCGAACCTCGCGCGCGAGGCCGTTGTTACGGTTGGCACAGCGACAGTCTTTAGCATAGGAGAGCCACGAGCCGCCACGCAGCACTTTTAGCACTTTTATGTTATTATCTTTATCAGTTAACCACGGACTACCATCTGTAGGTGCGCCTTGGTAATTACTGTTATATACATCTTGACACCATTCGTATACATTACCACACATATCGTATAAACCGAAAAAGTTTGGCGAAAATATGCCAACATCTGTTGTTTGCTGTCGATATTCGCCTTTGGGTGCAGCGCCGTAGGGATAGTTACTGTTGTAGTTAAGTAAATCGGTGGTTATCGTTTCACCATAATAAAACGGTGTGCTTGTTCCCGCACGACAAGCATATTCCCATTCTGCTTCACTGGGTAGCCGATAAGTGCGTCCTGTCTTCTTGCTCAACTTTTTACAAAACTCTACCGCATCATCCCAACTCACTTTTTCTACAGGTCGTTTCTCACCTTTGAAAAAGGAAGGATTCGTTCCCATAATTGCTTGATATTGTGCTTGAGTGACTTCATATTTTCCCATGAAGAACTCAGGAACTGTTACTTGATACTGCGGACTTTCATCTGATTCTCGGTCTTTCTCCCCTGCTGGTGAACCCATTGTAAAAGTTCCCCCTGGTATCTGCACCATTTCTAAAGTGACACCGTTTCCTAAATTTTCTATAAAATATTTCGCTTCCTGGTTGTGGCGGCTGGTGATTTTTCCTTGTGCGTCTACCGTCACCGTTTCAAATTGAAAAGTTTGTAAGCTAAGTGAATTATATTGCCAAAGACGTGGTATTACAATTGCCAAACCCAACCCAGCACCCGTAAACCCAACAGTTTGAATCACCCTTCGCCGTGTCCAGTTAGTTATTATTGGTGGTCGTGGTGAAGAAGTGGTTGAATTTGTTGGTGTAGTGGGTGTTTGAATTATTTTCTCATTAGAATTCAAAGTAGTATTACTAGGGTGTAGAGAGGATTGCTCTGACGCTTCCTGAGAGGGTTTCCTTATAGGTGCATTTGTAGCTAACTTAGACAGGTCTGGAGTTTTTGCTGCCCCACGCAAATTTGATGGAGACTGTAATACTGCTTCAATTTCATCAAGTTCATTACTAAGACGTTTTAGCTCAATCTCCTCATCTTGAAGCTGCTGTTCTAACTGAAATTTTACTGTCACACTATTTTCAACAGCTAAAGCATTTCTAATCCGCTTTACTTTCTCACTCCGAACTGCCCACTCTTGCTGAAGTCTATCTCGTTCTTCTTCCCGTCGGCGTTGTTGATGAGGGCTTAAATTTTGAGGTGGTTGTCGTGGAGTTTCTGATTCCATAATTGTTCTGCTAAATCTAGTTTTTTGTGCCCCCATGAAGGAAATTTCAAATAACTGTCACAAGATTCGCAATAAGTTTGTGCGGTTGGGGCGAGTCGATTTGCCCCCAACATCAGGTGAGTCATCCGAGAAGAAGTATATCCGCTCGAAACCTGCTTCATTGCCCAGAAACTCCTGAATTAACTGTGCATCCCGCTTGGCATAATTTAGCGGTTGCAGTAAATCATAACGGTTAATTCCAATTGCGATCGCCCAATTCTTTGCCATCTCAGTATGGTTCTTGGCGCTTGAACTTCAGCTTAATTGCTCCTTTACTCACAGCTTTAGCACCATTGCCAATTAATTTAACTTCCCCTTCTGTACTAATTTCTACCGATAACTCAATTTCATCTAGCTGCATCCCAGCAGAGTTGATTTTTGCTTGCCGTTCACCTTGACTAAACCGCTAAATCAAAAAATGCCTTGACTTAGTGAAGGTATTGGTACGCGCGTTACCTTAAACTAATTGAGAAGCAAAATTTCAGCAATATGTACGACTGCATTATTGTCGGTGCTGGGCCAGCTGGTGGAACGGCTGCATATCATCTAGCTAAGCAGGGTCGCTCAGTATTAGTTTTAGAAAAAGAATCCCTGCCAAGATATAAACCTTGTGGTGGTGGTGTTTCTCCAGCGATCGCTCAATGGTTTGACTTTGATTTTAGCCCAGCGATTTCTTTAAAAGCAGACTTGCTGCGCTTTACCTGGAAACTAGGCGACCCCGTGGAAGCGAAAATGACAATAAAAGAACCAATCTGGATGGTACGGCGAGATGTTTTTGACCATTTCTTAATCCAGCAAGCCCAAAAACAAGGAGCTAAACTCCAAGATAATACTGAAGTAACTGGTATCGAATTTCAAAGCGACTATTGGCAAGTTAACACAGCTAACGAGCCAGTTACAGGTCGCTACTTAATCGCGGCTGATGGTGCTAAAGGCTCGATGGCAAAATGGCTAGGTTTCAAAGAACGTAAACGGGTGTTGACAGGAGCTTTGGAAGCAGAAGTTCCTGGGATTGCACAAAACCAACCCACAATTCATTTTGAGTTTGGTTTAGTCAAAAACGGCTATCTTTGGAACTTCCCTAAAGCTGATGGTTATTCAATAGGTGTGGGCGCATTTATTGGCCGTCAACCCCAGGACTTTAGAAAGATTTTAGATGAGTACGCCAAATTTTTAAATTTAGACCTCAAAACTAGCAAGCAATATGGTCATCCCCTTTGTATTTGGGATGGTAATCAAAAGCTGCACGCTCAAAATGCACTTTTAGCTGGGGAAGCTGCTTGTGTAGTCGATCCGATGACAGCAGAGGGGATTCGCCCTTCAATTTTTAGCGGTTTGCTCGCAGCTGCAACTATAAATGAAGCACTAGCTGGCGATCTTAACGCTTTAGAAAAATACAGCCAAGCCATTAGCGAACAGTGGGGTACTGAGATGGCTTGGGCGCAAAAATTAGCTGGAGCATTCTATAGATTTCCCAACATTGGCTACAAAGTTGGTGTCAAGCACCCCTCTGCCCCCCAAGTCATGGGTAAGGTTATGTGCGGAGAAGTACGCTATAGCGATGTTACAACCCGTGCATTGAAGCGTTTAATCCCTGGTTTTAGTAATTGAGAGTGTTTACTGTTGACTGAGGAGTTATTCTGCTTGTCCCTTATTTCCCCATCTCCCCAATCCCCAGTCCCTACTTCATCTAATCTCCCAAATAAATACCCATACCACGGGCAGTTTTTACTAAAGTACCATTGGGATCGACGGCGCTATATTGAGCGATCGCTTCTGTAATTGGTACGCTTAATACTTGGCGATTTTGCCACGTTACCATGCGATCGTATTTACTCTCTGCAATTAGATTAACTGCTGCTACGCCAAAGGCTGTTGCAACTAATCTATCCAATGGTGAAGCAGTCCCACCGCGTTGAATGTGTCCTAAAACGGTGACTCGCGTTTCTACACCGATGCACTGGATAATTCGATCCGCTAAATATTCACCAATTCCACCGTATCGAGATTGACCTAAGCGATTTGTAATTGTTACGTTTTCGCCATCTTGGGTACGAACTGCTTCGGAAACAATAATCAAACAATAATTTTTGCCTTTCTCTTGGCGTTCTTTGATTTTGTGGCAAATGTGTTCGACTGTGTAGGGAATTTCAGGAATTAAAATTACATTTGCTCCGCCTGCTATTCCCGCAGCTATGGCTATGTGTCCTGCATCACGCCCCATTACTTCCAAAATCATGACTCGGCTATGACTTGCAGCAGTAAAATGCAACCGATCTAGCGCTTCCGTAGCAATATTTACTGCTGTATCAAAACCGATAGCATGTTCAGTAATACCAATATCATTATCAATGGTTTTGGGAATCCCAACTAAGTTAATACCACCTTGTTGTGCAAGCCGACGCAGAATTGCCAAACTACCATCACCGCCAATACCAATCAAAGCGTCTAAACCTAGTTCATGGTAACCTGCTATGATTTCTTCGGAGCGATCGCATACACTTCCATCCGCTATTGGAAAAGCAAAAGGGTCGCCTTTATTGGTTGTCCCCAACATTGTGCCACCCGCAGTTAATAGCGAATCAACTCGATCGATTTCCAAGTTCGTGAACTGTGGCGGACGCGCCATTAATCCAAGAGTCGCTTGGTGAATTCCTAAAACCTCCCAGCCGTAAGTATTCACAGCACAATTTACTACAGCCCTAATCGCAGCATTTAAGCCAGAACAATCTCCTCCACTTGTCAGAATTCCAATGCGTTTGGGTTTTCCCATATCTTTTCTTGACATTTTGATCCAAATATATTTAGTAGTCGATTAAACTTCCGCTTGGGTTAGTAATAGATTAAACCTAAGCAAAAGTTTTTCCTATAAATGCCAAGGTAATTTTATGTTGGTTTTGTGTTTAAAAAACTAAGTTTAAGAATTCATAACTTAGAATTGGGCATTCACAATTCAGAATAGATAAATTTTTTGGCGTTGCTGAACCAAAACATGAATCAAGGGCTCGCCTCAAGCTGGCGGGCGCATAGCGCCCGCAGCGCCACTGAGCCGTGCTTA
>JAQYWR010000051.1 GCA_029379225.1 Nostoc sp. S4
ATGAGGTACAAAACTGAGAATTCAAAACTCTAATTATTCTTTATCCCTTCTGCCTTCTGCCTCCTGCCTCCTGCCTCAAGACCTGTGACTTTGCACTTCATGTAAACGAAAACTGCTGTATACCTTTTTTATAGATACTTGGCGTTGGATAATTGCAGGATGATTTTGGAATTTGCATCAACCACAATCTTCGTGTCACCGCGTTTTTCTGTCTGCATGTGAGTCTGAATCATTCCCTTATTCAGCAACATGCAAAATGCCATTAATAATGGTGCGATAGTCTTGACTTGGATGTCCAGTTTGTGCCTTTAGGAATTTCAGCAAACCCCTGCAATGAAAAATATACGCCACAAGATAGCTGCTTTTTGGATATATATATGCTCTATAAGTTTGGTACAAGTACCTGAAGCATAAAAATAGTTAAAAACTAGAGATAAAAATGTTTTGTGACTTAAGTATAAACGTTTATATGTTCAAGGAGTACTGCGAGAACAACTGTGTTGGACAAAAACGCTTACAAAAGAATCTGCAATATCTAGTAGAGTCTTCAGAACAAACTAAAAGAGCGGGTTTTTATAAATTAGTAGTACTAAGTGTATTTTCAGAAATTACTTTATATATTTTGGCATTTTATTTTGTTTTAATGTCTAAAAAATATATCAATAATTATTTAAGTATGGCTATTATTTATTACTATCTTTAGGATGCCCAATTCCCTCACTATAGTAAGATGTGCGCTCACTGTCTCAAGTGTTATTATATTTTTTAAATATGAATTACAGTTGACGTAACGAGGTAAGTAATGGCAATTAAATTGAAGGTTCCGAATATTAAAGGTGATGATTGCGCCAAGAAAATAACTAAATCTATTCAGACTATGGAATCTGATGCCAAAGTAGATGTGAACGTTGCTACTAAAACTGTAACTGTAGAAACTGCCGCTTCTGAAGAGTCAATTAAACAGATAGTTCAATCTGCTGGTTTCACAATCGAAGGCTATTAATTACATTTCTAAATTCTTGGGCAGATTTAGATGAAGTAATTTAACCAGCACAATTGCCTAGTCATATATTCGCCCGGTTTCCGGGCGGAATATGATTAATTACTCTACTTGCTAAAGAATATTCACCTCTTTTGACACACTAAAAATACTTATCTTTCTAGCTAACTTATAAGCTGTAACAAATACAGCTAAATACTCTAGGATTTTAAAAGTATTGCTGTACAGTTGTTTGCTCTAACAAAATTGTTAATTTTAGTACTCGTTTTTAAGAACGAATTAACATAGGGTCATAAATTTGACATTCCTCAACCCCATAATTGCCCAAAATCAAGCTAGCTTGCTCAAGTTCATTGTCTGTGCCACTAATGATAATTAGATAATTGCCTCGAGCAATTTGCTCATTGTAAAAGCGTGCCCACTCATCTCCTATTCCTAACCTCATAGCGTCAAAACGGTCACTTAAGTTAATATCTATTGACCCAATTAATTGAGAAAAGTTTTTAGAAATTAAGGAAATCTGGTTTGTTGGAAAACCTGCGACATACATATCATTAATTGTCGCTTCAACATTATCTATGTTATCGAAGTAACTAATAGCATACTTGGTCAGAATACCAGTTTTATTAGGAATGGCATTAGCAGAATTTGCCGTACTTAAATAATTTGTAGGTAATTGCTCGCTGTTGAGATGCTTATAAATGCCAAACTCTTCAATACCCCAACGCTTTAAAATTGCTTCTACTTTTGCAATTTCACTAGATGTACAATCCACAATTATTAAATAATGTCCATATTCTACTCGTTGGTTATATGCTATAGCTTGCTCTTCTGATATTCCCCAACCAACTAATGCGCCAGCAAAAGTCCCAGTCGCAGCACCAATACTTGCCCCAACAAGGGTTGTAACCAAAGCAGTTGCAGCTGCGCCAGCCATCATTATTGGCCCAACTCCAGGGATTGCTAAAGTACCAAGACCTACTAATAAACCAGTTAGTCCACCAACAGCGCCGCCTGAAAGCCCTCCTACTGTTGCACCTTCATCAGCTTTATCACCAGTGCGCTCTTTAATTTCATTATCAGCCATCTCATGATTGCGGTCTGTATTCTGTACAACTACAGATACTTTATCCATCGCCAAGCCAGAATCTCTCAACTCATGTAATGCCCGTTCTGCATCTCGTTGATGAGTAAAAACGCCTACAGCACGCTGATATTGATTTAAAACCATTGTTACTCCTTGATAGCAGGGTAAAATTAATTCTTTACAAATCTAGTTTTTCATTTCCTGTAATCTTAAATACAACTTTATTTAACTCAAAACCATCCTAAGTAATAAAATTAATTACAAACCCCGCAATCAGTACCCCTTTAAACTCACTTAAGCGTCTACCCACAACTCCTTACTGGTTATGTACTAAACTTTACTATTACTAGGTCGGGGTCATCCTAGTTTGCTTATTTCTTGCTACCAATAGTTGTGCTGCTCATTTGTTCTCGCAAAATTGTAACTTGAGAAAGCATAATTTTCTCCATTGCCCCAGTTTCTAAGGTTCCTATCCAGCGAATCATTGATGAGAGAAATAGTTCTTTGAGATATGCAAAAGAAAAGCCATCTGTCAATGCAACTATCTGATTAATAGCTTCCTCAGACAACTGCATTGCTGTTGTTAATTTATGATTCCACGACGCTATATAAGCTTGTCTGACTACAATATCTGGTAATTCAAAGTGATATTTGCGGTCAAAACGACTGGGGCGATCGCTAATTGCAGAATCTAAACGTTCTGGATGATTTGTAGATGCAATAGTAATAATTCCTTCGTTCAAGGCGAAGCCATCCAATTCATTTAAAAAGAAAGAGCGATTTTCATCAGTTAATAGAGAATCGATATCTTCTAGTACCAAAATACAAGGTGCGGACTGTCTAGCTTGCTTGAATACTTTCCGAATATTTTCACTATCAGTGTCATACTCACACTTGAAGCTTTTGACATACAAACAAGGCTGTTGCATTTGATTAATCAATGCTTTTACTGTGTGCGTTTTGCCATTTCCTGGTGAACCTATAAACAAAATACCCCGCTTCCAAGGCACACCATAAGTTGTGTAAGTTTCACGGGATGCAAAGAATCTATTCAGGTCATCTTGAATATCTTGCTTGAGATTACCTTGCAAAATCAGATTGTCAAAAGTAGCACCTTGAATTGATTGAAATAGTTCAGTATTTTTTTGCCAATAACCATTTTCAAAGACTAAAACTTCGTCACGAATTTCTGAATTCCAATCACAAACATTAACAAAAAAATCTTCAGCTATTTCTTTGCTATCAGCCAAAATCCAGTAATATCGAGTTTTACAATAACCTTCTTGCCAACTCATTAAGAGGATATCGAGTTTATGTCCTTGCCATATAACTTCAAAACTGGCATTTTCGGTATGGTTATCAATTTCTTGCTCCATTCCATCCCAGCTAGTGATAATCTGGTTGTGGATAAAGATATTCTGTTGAAGAGTACAGGGGTTTTCCTTAGTATACTTCTCCAAATTGAATGTCGGATCGTCCCCCTCTACCATTCCTTTCTGGGGATAGATTGCTGCTAATTCTTGACTGATATGGTAGGCGATCGCATTATTAGGTAGACTTAGCGCTTCTGTAATCAATTGTTGAATTTTCACAATTATTTATTTCCCTGGTAAGTTTTATTCTAGAATTCCTCACACTGATGTTTAGCTACAAGACCTCTGAGAGAAATTCCGCAGAAAATCCAATATTTTCAATTCTCAGACTTCATTATCTAATCATCTTGTTTTATTTATGACAAAAGTTAAGATTCACCTCACCGATCGGCGAATCTTAATTGCATTATCAAAAATTACAAGATATCAGTTACTTACTTTTTTTAAGTTCGTGCATACTTCTAACAACTTTTGTAACTAAATTTCTAGGTGTAAATCTGACGCTTTGAGTCAATATCTTATTTCTCATGCCAGGAATTACCACAGTTTTATTTGTTATCAAACCACGATAACCAATATTGGCAACGGTTTGTGTATCCATCATTCTGTTAACACTGGCAATTTTCGAGTTTTCCATTGCAGCAGTTTGTTGAAATTCCGAAGCTGTAGGCCCTGGACAAAGAACAGTGACGCTGACACCTGTACCTTCTAATTCATTAGCGATCGCTTCTGAAAATGATAAAACATAAGCTTTAGTAGCAAAATAAACTGCCATTAAAGGTCCTGGTTGAAAAGCAGCAGCCGAAGCAACATTTAATATTTTTCCATAGTTTTGCTCAAGCATATCTTTGAGGAATAATTTAGTTAAATGGGTCAGACTCACGATATTTACCTGTAACATTTTTAGTTCAGTAGCAAGGTCTGTTTTGTTAAATGTTCCGTAAGTACCAAAACCAGCATTGTTGATCGGCACATCAATCTTGATGGATGCTTGCTGTAGTTCTGTAAAAATTTCTTCTGGTGATGTTGGTAGAGATAAATCTTTAGTAACAGCTTTGACAAAAATATTGAATTTTGGCGGTAATTCGTTTGCAATTTCGGTAAGTTTTTGTTCGTTCTTATCCACCAAGACAAGATTATAACTATGACGAGCAAAAATTTGTGTAAATTGGTAGCCGATTCCACTAGCTGCTCCAGTAATTAAAGCAGTTTTTTTGTGTCGATTTTTTGATGTTGTATTCATTTGATAAAAATGGCGAATCTAAGTTAATTAATTGAAGTAGAGTAATATATAACAATACCTTCGCCAAATCGAAAAATATGTATTTAGCTCGACAGTTAAAAATTAACAGATATCCGATCGTAATTTTATTTAATTTCTAAAAATAAGTGTTGTCCAGCTCCCCGATTTATTAAATAAGTCGGGAAGCTAAGTTTTCACAAAACAACTTTATACAAACAGTTGCGTAAACTCATACATTAAATCCACCCTACCTTTACGTAACATGGCTGGATCTAATCTTTCAGTAGTGTTGCAAGTCATTAAGACAACTAACCGTTGCTGCATTTGAATATTAGAGTCATCAATTACACTCTGATACAAAGTACCATCCAGCAAACTGAGAATGTGTTCGGTTTTGTTATTGTATTGTGCTACTTCGGATGCACGATTTTGTGCTAGATTATCAGCTTCGTTGATGACAATACAAATCCGCTCTAAATAAGTGGGTGGGACAAAATTGGCGATCGCATCATGATCTAAAATAAAAATTACAAAACCTAGAGGTACAAGAATTTCTTTTGCTACTGCTTGTGTCCAAGCTGTTTTACCCGTCCCCGGTTCTCCATGTACAACAACTGCTAACTGATTTTGATTGAGAATTGTTTGCTGTACAGAATCAGTAAAGTTTTGAATGTCTGCTGGAAATGTGCGAATGGGAAATTGACTGTGAACTTTGCCTACACGGCTTTGATATCCACTCAGCATGACTGCTAAGTCATAAGTTGCTTTATTAATTAATGGTGCTAAATTTTTCGCCATTAAAGTATATTGTCGTCGTCCGCGATCGTAAGGGTCGATTTGCAACCAAACGTCATATTTAGACCAGTAAGCATAAACAGTATTAATTACATCTAATCGTTCCCAGTTAAAAAACTTTTCTACAGGAAAGTAAAAATCTCTTTCTGAGTAATATTGAGTAATAATATCGGGACGAGCCAATAAATGTAAAACTCGCACTACAGTAATTTCTTGCAATCTGTTCAGAACATAATCAATAGGAATGCTGCTACGACTGACAAATTGAACGATGGGTGTTTCCGTACTCAAAACATCTTTGTAGCGATGATCTGGTGATTGAGGATCTGGTGTAATGTAATTCCAAAATTTTTCAATTTCGTAACGCGTATTATCAGATACAATACTTAAGAGATTTGCCCACCAAGCATAATTGTTTCGTCCCAAAATATCAGCAATATTACTTGCTAAATTCAAACTTTTTTGAGTTAATTCGCGTGAGTCATGAGATAATAGATGCCATAAAAAGCTCCAGTCTAATTCTCTGTGAAACGGTCGCCAACCGCTAGCAAGTAAGCTTTGACGAGTATTATTCGCAGGAGTACCATCAATGCTTCTATAATAATCAAAATCCATATTTGTTTAGTTATACAGCGTTACTGAGTTATTTTGTGTGTAAGTAGGAGGTTGGGAAAAGTTTTCTTGTAATATAAACCAATTGCGTGGAAGTCGCCAGAGTCAAAGTCTACATCAGTTGAAAGAACTATAGTGGTAAGTGACTATACACACTCTTTCAAGGATAGCTACTTCTGCGCCAACCTACCAGGTTGTTTATAACTCACTTTAAAAATTCAAATTATCAATAATCAAGCTAGATAGATAATAAGGACTGTAAGCCCACTCTGTTTGTAACTTGGAACCAGTTAGTTAGAAAAGCTCTTTAATCTGAACTAATTACTTATATATTACATATACTACAATATTCATATATATGTCAACTACTTTGATAAATTAATTGATACAAAGGTTTTAAATTGAATGAAATACACTTAAAAAGAAAATCAAATTATTGTCAGGTAGGATTGCTGTGCTAGCCTACTGCGAAGGGTGAAGGCGAAGCAAAGCCTCCCATAGCTGTAGGAACGTCAAGTTGAGTATTTACCATTAATTTCTATATAACCTTCTGAAAGGTCGCAACCCCATACAGTTGCAGAAGCTTCGCCAATATTAAGACTAACATGAATGTCTACTCGATCCTTGGACATAATTTGCCGCAACCAATCCAGATTTTCCTCGCTTAAACTATCAGGATAAACTTTCACATTGTCAAACCTGATAATAACTCGTTCTGGATTTATCTGTTGTTCATTTTCACATTTGCCTATAGCCATAGCAACTCGTCCCCAGTTTGGATCTGCTCCATAAACGGCGGTTTTGACCAATGGTGAATTTACAATTGCTTTAGCTACTCTTTTAGCTTGTGCATAGTCAATAGCAAAATCCACAGTTACCTGAATAATCTTAGTAGCACCTTCTCCATCTCTGACAATTTTCAACACTAATTCATGTGCGATTTCTTGCAATGCATTAGCAAAATCTAGTTCTGGAACTTCGCCTGCTAAACCATTTGCTAAAATCACAGCAGAATCACTAGTAGAGGTGTCAGTATCTATACTTAGGCAGTTAAATGTTTTATCAATAGTAGAGCGAAAAATAGAACGCAGGCTGTTTGCTTCAATAGCAGCATCAGTAAAAAAGAAAGCTAGAAGGGTAGCCATATTCGGCTCAATCATACCGACACCTTTGGCAATTCCTACTAACTTGGCATTTCCGATTTGGCGTGTAGCGAGTTTCACTACTGTATCGGTGGTCATAATACCACAGGCTGCGGCATGAAAATCAGCAGCACTCAATTTTTTTCCTAATCCTAATAAACCTGCGCGGATTTTTTCAATGGGGTAACGTCTGCCAATTACACCTGTAGAAGCTATTACAATATTATGTGCAGCAACTTTAGTTTCAGTTGCAACTAATTGCAGAACCTCTTGAGCGTCAGCGATACCAACAGAACCATTAGCGACATTTGCATTCTTAGATATAATAACAATTGCTTGTGCTTGTGAATCTTTTAAGTTATCGCGGCTAATAGTAACACTCGGCCCAGCAAAAAGACTTTGAGTAAAAACTCCATCAGCAACACAAGGAACTTCTGATTTAATCAAGACAAAATCATCTGTTGTATCTCGGATTCCCAAGTTAGTAATAAATGCACTAAAACCCTGAGGTGATGAAGGTATAGATAATGACATTTGTGTCTTCATAAAAATTTGCTTTAATTATCTCAGTTTTTGGAACTAATAAAAGCTAACAAACTATAAATCAGGTAGCGTCAGGGTGAATGTCGTCCATCCATCGTTGCTTTCTACTTGAATCTTTCCTTGCAGTTGTTCAACTAATTTCTGTGCTATAGGTAAACCTAATCCCGAACCACCTTGATTCCAGATGTCTGCATGAGGAAGGCGATAGAATTTTTCAAAGATTCGTGGTAATTCTGTTGCCGGAATTTCTGCTGAATTACTGATAGTAATAATAGTTTTTGGAGGTATTTCTGAAGAATCGTGACGTACACTGAAGACAATTTTACCGGTCGCAGGTGTATATTTACAGGCATTATTGAGCAATTCAACTAAGATTCGTTCTAAGCTAGTGCTGTCTGAAAATAGCGGCGGGAGATTTGGTGTTAGATTTATCTGTAGAGTTTGCTGATGTTCTTGAATACGAATTTGAAATGGCTCAATTACCCAAGGTAACCACTGTTGTAAGAGCAACGCATCGGGTGTAATAATTGGATAGGATGAGCTTTCTAGGCGTTGTAAATCTAGTAAATTGTTGATAAGTTCTAGCTGGCGATCGCACTCGTCATCCATCAGTTCTAGATAGTGCTGACTTTCTTCAATTACAGTAGAAGTTTGTAACATTTGAATCATTACTTTCATATTACTTAGAGGCGAGCGCAATTCATGAGAAACTAAACTCAAGAAGTCATTTTTGAGTTGATTTCTGTGTTCTAATTGGCTCACAAGTTGTTGTTGCTCAATTTGCTTTTGACGCGCCTCAATCGCTCGTTTGCGCTCGGTAATATCCCGAAATATTAATACAGCACCCGTAATTTTATCTTTGTCATCTTTAATTGGTGCAGCACTATCATCAATTGGTATTTCTGCGCCGTCTTTAGCAATCAAAATCGTTTCTGGTGGTAGATTGACGATAGTGCCATCTTGAAGGACTTTGACAATCGGATTTTCAATAGGGTGATGAGTTTCTCCATTGGCAATATTGAATACTTCTGATGAATTTCTACCACAAGCTTCTTCCTGTTTCCATCCGGTCAGACTTTCAGCTACAGGATTCATAAAAGTTATCAATTCTTGCTGGTCGCTAGCAATTACACCATCGCTAATACTTTTTAAAAGTGCATCCAGCCATTTTTTATTTGCTTTCAGTTGCTTTTCTAGACGATGTTTGATCAGAGTTATTTCAATATTAGTTTGGAGTTCTTTTTCTCTAAAAGGTTTGAGTAGGTAGCCGAATGGCTCGGTTACCTTAGCTCGTTCTAATGTTTGTTCGTCTGCATAAGCAGTCAAATAAATTACTGGAATGTCAAAACTTTTATAGATTTTTTGAGCAGCTTCTATTCCATCCATTTGACCTTTGAGTCTAATATCCATTAATACCAAATCTGGGGAGATTTCTAATGCTTTATTAATAGCTTCTTCTCCTGAAGAAGCTATAATCGGAACGGTGTAACCAAATTTATTGAGTCGATATTGTAAATCTTTAGCAACAATAGCTTCATCTTCGACAACTAAGATTTTGGCGTTTGGCATATTTGATATTTGTTCTATTTATATTTATATAGATGGAAATTTTAACTGGGATTCTACTCCCATTTCACCTTTTATCTTGAGAGTTCCTCCTAGCTGAGAGGTGAGAGCATCTACTAACTGTAAACCTAATGATGCTACTTTTTGTAAATCAAAGTTTGAAGGTAAACCAATACCATCATCACTAACTCTCAGGATAAAATTATTGTCATTATTTTGATGAAGTTCAATACAAATTAACCCATGTTTATCTGCTGGAAATGCATATTTTAACGAGTTGGATACAAGTTCATGAATAATTAAGCTACAAGGAATTGCTGTATCCAAACCTAGTAAAACACCCTCATCAATATTGATTGACACAGTAATCGTGTCTTCATTGACTTCATATGCAGTAAATAAGCTTGCTACTAAATCTCGAATATATTCTCCAAAATTAATCCTTGCTAAGTCTTGAGATTGATATAATTTTTCGTGAATCAAAGCTATTGATGCAATTCGCTGCTGGGTTTGTTGAAATATTGCCAAATCGTCTTTGTCTTTAATATAGGCAGATTGCAAATTTAGCAAACTGGAAATCACCTGCAAATTATTTTTCACCCGATGATAAATTTCTTTTAATAACACCTCCTTTTCTAAAAGTGATGCTTTGATTTGCTCTTGTGAGTGCTTGCGATCGCTAATATCTTCAATTACAGAAATAAAATACTTTGGCTCTTTGCTAGATTCACGCATTAAAGCTACTGTAAGATTAACCCAAACTATGGAAGTATCTTTACGGAAATAGCGCTTTTCTATTGAGTAAGTTTGAATACGATCTGCTAAAATTTGGTCAACATATTTCAGATCGGTCTCAAGATCGTCCGGGTGGGTAATATCTTGGAAAGTTAGCAACTGTAGCTCTTGAAGTGTGTAACCAAAAATATCGCAAAGCCTCTGGTTAACTAACAACCATCTGCCATCTATCGCCACATAGGCAATGCCGACAGCAGCTTGATGGAATGCAGACCGGAATCGCTGTTCGCTTTCCCGCAATGCTACCTCCATTTGGTGGCGCTGAGTAATTTCTGCCTGTAGTGATTGATTAATTCTTGTTAACTCTGCTGTCCGTTCCTCAACCATGCTTTCAAGGCGTTGTTCGCTTTCCCTTAAAACCTCCTCAGTCCGTTTGCGCTCAGCAATTTCCTTTGCTAGTTGGGAGTTGGCCGCCTCTAGTTGAGCAGGACTTGGCAAAGCTAATGCCTGGGGTATTAATGGCACAAGTTCTATGGCCGTAGCTACGGAGACCAAAGCGGTGATAGCTTTGATTAATCCTGATAGCCAATAGGTAGGATACCAAAGCGTCCACACATCCATTAAATGAGTTGTACCACAAGCAACAATGAATGTGCTAAACATCAAAAATATCCAGTCAAAAGGCAAATCTCGCCGTTTGCGAACAAAATAAACTAGCATCACCGGAATTGAATAATAAGCAAGTGCAGTTAGCACATCTGAAAGTAGATGCAACCATACCAGTTGTGGTTTCCAGAGGTAGCAATGTCCGTGAGGAATAAACTGGTTAGTAGAGAAAAAACTATTTAAAAATTCCACGAGCAAAACCCATACACTGCACAAGTCCTCATCGAAGTCAGAGTGTGAAGCAATAAATTTTCAGCCTAGCTTCAGTAGAGGTGCGGACGCCTAGAGAGTGGCTAGACATTGCCTAAGGCTTCTACATCCTTGTTATGTCATACTTTTTAAGATTTTTAACCTGATAACTTAAGATTTATTGACATTAAAGTACCGCGATCGCTTTGGTTATTGTTACCGTAGATCTTCTGAAATAAACCATTGCATTGACATATAGCAATCTGAAATCATTGGTGAAAAACAAAATCCCCAACTTCTGGTAAGAAGTCAGGGAGCTGCGGCTTGCGGCGACGAGCGCAAATTGAGGTCGATGAATTAAGAACGTGACATCATAATGATTCCAATCAAAATTATTCCTAGTCCAAGATATTGGTTAAGACCGAGGCGTTCTCCAAAAAACCAACTCCCAGTAACAGCAATCAAACCAAATCCCAATCCAGCGAAGACAGGGTAAGCGGTTGAAATTGGTAATTTATCTAAAGCTTTGCCAAATAGTACCAGGTTTATGCTGTAGAAAACCAGTCCGCTGATAAACCAAGGAGATAATACCAATGATACTAAACCAGGATCGGGGGCTTCAAGGCGCGATCGCTTCAATAACAAATTTCCAATGCAAGTATTGATGCTAGCAGCAAAGACGAAGCTCCATGTGCTGAAAGTAAAGTTCATTTTTTTGACTTTTGAATTCGTGACTTTTGACTTTAGACTTGCTAATCAACTTAGCGAAACAATCAACTTGGCGAAACGAGGCATGTCAACTAAAAATGAGAAAAGAGCAGATAATAAGTTACGTTTTTTCGGACCCCAAGGTGTTAGCTTCCAGGTTGCAACAAATCCATTAGCCATATGCACATCTCCGGCTAACTTAGCATTATGTTGAGCTTCTTCACCTTTAACATAAGCTACACCCCGACCACCTGATAAATGACTATAGTTATGATTTTGATGTATAGCCGTAACCACATTTGTAGCATCAACAACGGGTATTCCCAATTGACGGGCATAATAAACAATCCAATGATCCCAATGACCCCTGCCAACAGCAAAAGATGGAATTTCTGCATACAGATGCTTGGGAAATACAAAATAATCCATACATACAATTGACGCTAATGAGCCTTGTTTTAAAACAAATTGCTGAAGCTCACTATCCCAACCAGGTAAATCGAAGTTCAGTGATTTTGTAATATTCACATCTGTACGCTGTCCAGTCATCACAAAAGAATCGAAAGAGGTGGTTTGTAATTCTTTGATAGCTACATAAAAATCATTTAAGAGAATAATGTCGGTATTTACATAACTGAGAAAAGAACCTTTAGCAAGTTCATGAGCCTGTCGAAATATACCATCTAACAAAGGTGTACCGTATTTATTTAATTTTATCTCTGGTACATGAATTAAATCTAGCTCTTGAGAAATTTCTTTAATACCTTCCTCATTACCAAATAAAATAATTTGTGGGCGAGGAGAAAGTAACTTCCAGCTTTTGATTGCATTTTGCTGAATAATACCAATATGTCCTTTAAAGGGTTTAGGTACTGTAAAAATTGTGATTGGTTTTTCAGAAAAATACATTTATTAGTATCCTCAATAAGTACATTTTTAAAAATTGTATCTCTGATTTTTATATTACTTTGTTGAGATCGTTAAAATTACCAATTGCAAATTATCTGCAAATAAATTCTTCAATCATTTTATTTTTTTGTAAATCTTCCATAGTTATTAACTGGCATAATAATACAATCCTTAGCAAAAGTTTTAACATTTGCACGCTTCCGATTGAGTTTAACTACACCTAAACGATGATAAACTCTATCCACAAATTGAGGACAAAATTGCCCAATAGCAAATATTAGTTTAGTGATATTTACTGTTAGCAGATTTTGATTAACAATTATCTCCGCTTTGTTTTGTTTAATAGCTCTAATTACTGCATTTGCGACGTCTATTGGTGTAGATACACCTACTAACCAAGGTGCAGGTACGCGACTATTAACAGTCATGCCAGTTTCGGAGACGTATCCTGGACAGATTACCGAGATATTGGTATCAGTAGCAGCTAATTCTTGTCGCATCGCATCAGTCCACATAATTAAACCAGCTTTACTCGCAGAATAAATGCTGTTGTAAGGGATTCCTTTTTTACCAGCTAGAGAAGCAATATTAACAATATGACCATCATGTCGCTCCAACATACTTGGTAGAAATAAACGAGTTAATTCAATAGCAGCAAGTAAATTAATTGTCAATATTGACTGGAGATCCTCTAAAGAATAATCAACAAAATCTTGATAATTTTCTATACCGGCATTATTAATTAAAATATCAACTGGACCAACAAATTTATTAATCTGCTGTTTGAGAGTTGATAATTCTGCCATGTTTTTAATATCAAAAGGAATACTTATCGCTTTACCGCCTAAAGCTTTGATTTGAGTGCATATTGCATCTAGTCCTGACTTAGAACGAGAAACACAAATCACTGTTGCTTGCTCTCTAGCTAAAGCGCGAGCAATGTATACTCCTAAACCGCGTGATGCACCTGTCAAAAGTACTGTTTTACCTACTAAAGTTGTCATGATAAACACCTTAAACCAATCCTATTACTGTCACACTCTTTCAAAAATCGAAGCTCTATATATCAGTAATATTTTTTCGTGAATGTCTTAAAAAGTTATAAATTTAAGAAAGCCCAATCTCAGACTTATTCCTGTATCTAGAGCAATTGAGAAAAATAATTTTGACAAAAAAGTTTAGCCTTGAAATCAGTTATTTTTATTATTTAATACTGCATTTAGATAACTTTATACAGTAAATTTAAGAAGCTATAATTAGCTATTAAATTTTTTAAAAACTATGATAGTTTTACCAAAAAGCTTTTGCTTTCTCGCCTTGTAATATATCAGGATATTTTCTACTATTTTTTTTAATAAATTTATAAACTAAAAATGCAATTAACAAAAAAAATACAGTTTTCAAAATACTAGATTTTTGATTTAATTTTAACAACTTTAAAAAAGTAATTGGACTAGTTAAAGTAAACCAGGGAAAACCATCATTTACTAACATTTTAATATTATGTTTACCATAAAGTAATTTTAATCCATGAACAGAAGCTAACCATCTATATATTTGTTCTATCCAAGCTTTTTTTTGTGGCTGTCCCATCGTCATATCTGTCATACTGGGAGTTCTATTCGTAGAAATCACATCTAAAAATATATTGTCTAAAAACCCTGCATATTTAGCTAAGATAGTAAGTTGAGTATCTTCAGTCCTGATACCTGGATAATTTATAGAAATCACTGCTAACAAGCTAACTATTACATCTGTTCTACCAAATGTACCTCCTCCCCATTTACACTCAAAGCCGCTGAATCTACCATGAACAATATCTATAAACCATTGGATAGGAGGCACTTGTTCGCTAAAATTAGGTAATAAAACTTCAATTCCATCTACTATTGCTTTTTCGTAAACAGCGAACTTATTTCTTGTACCTATAATATCGATTTTACGGTGGGTTTGCAGTTGATTTACTATTAATTTTAACCCATTCGACTCTAGGTCTGTAACTGAATAATTGTGCGATACTAAAAACTGAGATTCAGCATCAAAAGTCACTAAAATACTAGGTGGTATCCATCCATTTTCTATACTCTTGAGTAATAATGAACTATAAATATCTGCCAAAACTCGAATTTTTCCTGCTGAGTACTGCCCCTGTTTTTGATGGACAACAAATATTCTATGTCTGTCTTGGTGAGTGTCAATATTAGTCAAACAGTATGGTTGACCTTGGCATATTATATTATCAAATATTAACGCTGGAATATTATTTGCCAACTTTTCTTCAGTATATAGATGAATAATTTCGATATTTGGCAACAAACTCAAACGCTCAATAACAGCTGGACATTCAAAACCATTATTTAAACCAATGACTATATCAGCCATCATCCCCATTTGTGAAATTTGTTGAATGATTTTAGGGATAGTATAGGGTAAATAACTTTCGGCACCTTTAGTAGTTGCAACTATTCCTAATATTCGGGTGCTGTCGAAAGTATGATTAGTTTTAGCTTGAATCCAATCTCTATAATACAGAACAGATTTTACATCTGCTTTTAAAGTTCTGTTTTGTTTTTCTCGTAACGTAATTCTTTCTTCTTTTAAAAAAGTCTTGGACTGCTCAGATGTTTTAAAGAAATTATTCAAAAACATTAATTTACTCCTTTCGAATATTTAAATGTTCAGTTTTAACTTGACCGTATTCCAGCTTAATAATCCGATCTGCTAGGTAAAAATATTGGTCGTCGTGGCTAATAACCAGTACAGTTTTTCCTTTATTCTTTAGCTCTGGCAGAAGTTGAGTATAAAAAATTTCCTTGAATAGAGGATCTTGATCTGATGCCCACTCATCAAAGATATAGATGGGACGATCTTCAAGGTAGGCAGTAAGCAAAGCAAGGCGTTTGCGTTGTCCTTGAGAAAGGTCAGTTGTAGAAAGCACACCATTATTGACCTTAACTTTATGGTCAAGTTGTAATTGAATTAGGTATTTTTGAGTTTGAAAATCGAGATTCTTACCATCCAAACCTAAGAAGCGATCGAAAAGATAAAAGTCGGAAAATACTACAGAAAATTGCTGACGATACCACTCTAAATTCTGATTATTGATAAGCTTGCCATCTAAGTAAATTTTTCCTGTTTCAGGAATGTAAAGCCCAGTAATTAATTTAGCAAGGGTAGATTTACCACTACCATTACCTCCTAAAATAAAAACAAGTTCTCCTTGAGAAAATTTCAAATTAATAGGCCCAAGGATAAAATTGCTTTCTTCTCGCTCTTGATAGTAACTATGAGTAATATTTACTAGTTCTAAACACTTCCAAGATTTATTTAAAATCAGCGAGTTTTTCTCAGTAATTTCTTTTGTAAAACTTGCTAACGAAAGACCTAAAGACTCAACTTTTTTTAAAGCAACTAAAGCTTTGGTTATAGTAGGCATTGTACTCATAATATATTCTAAAGGTGATATGAGATAAATAGTAGTTAAAGCATATGCAGATAAGATTGTTGGATTAATTTTGTTAATGGTAGGGATAGTAAATAAAAGCAAACCAATAGCAATAAAAAAGAGAATTTGTCCCCAACTAGCTGCGGCAGCAAAGATACTCATACCCACAACATTATAATATCGGGATGATAAAGCAGTCCTATGCAGGTCTTCCGAAAGAAACGCTTCTTGCCGTTGGCGATGTAGTTTGAGTTCCTTTGTACCTTGAGTTACAGTACGGAAATGCTTAAACAATTTATCTTCCTGTTCGCGAGCTAGTTTCAAAACAGACATGGCTTTCATTGTTGGTAGTGAATAGCTAAATATGCCCAGGAACATAAAGCTAATACCTATAAATAAAATAAGTTTAGATAAGCAGCCTAGATAAATTAGGCAGGCAAGTACAATAGCAATATTAATGCACAAAAAAGGAATAATAATAATCGTGTTAGAGATTGTTTGAATATCTTCAATTAGAACAGCTAAAAGACGATGAACACCAATTTTTTCTAACTGCCGTAATGGAGAGGTCAAAATACGGTGGCTTAAAATTATCCGCAAGTTGAGAATTGCTTTTTGGGAAATTTTAATTAACAAAACTTGAGAAATAAAATTAGCAACTAGTCGCAGCAAACAAAGACCAACAAAACTCGAAATTAGTATAGTTTTGGATGCCTGATTGTGATTCAATGTTGTATTAATTAGGGCGATTAGACCGGCAGCAGTACCACCGCTCAAAATACCAGCTAATACTGCAAGACTAAGGTGAAGAGAAGAAGTATGTAATAGGAGACGGATCAGGTTCATAATATAATTAATTAACAACCTACAGCATTTTGTCTAACCCATGTTGTTTATTCATGGTTTAATACTTGGTGTATATGGTTGACGTTTTAACACTTGGTATTCAAAGTCTTTCAATCAACTATGACGATTCAAGAAAATTTGGAGATGAGTAACACTAATTAAGATGATACTGAGTCAAAATCAGGTATTTATTTATAGATATTTGAAAAGTGTAATTTATTAAAGCTACTACCTGGTAACAATTATATTACTGCTGTAAAAACCTTGTTAAAATTGCTAAATTAACAATCCATCAATTTTTTATTTATAAGTATATTATGTCAGTGAGATACTCAATTGCAACTCATATGCAACTCATCATGTATAACTCTGAGAAATGGTAATAAATTTGTAAACAAAAACCCCGACTTTTGGTAAGAAGTCGGGGTTCTGTAGCTTTCAATTCTCATAATTTATATAGAATTGGTCTAAGTTAACTTGTAGCAAGATAGTGTAGGGTACGAGACCAAGCCCAATAATTAATGCATAATGTTGGGTTACCCTCTCTTTGACTACGAGACGCTGCGCCTACCCTTGCTTCCCGTACTCCTACGGGAAGCTGTTTTCCAAGTGTCTACGTTCATCAAACGTCACTTGTTTTAAGCTGGGAAACACGTCCAACGCAGTGGCTCTGCAACCTATGCAGTTTCCTTTTTACTAGGAAAGTATTTGAAAATTTGAGAAAGGTTAGAGCAAATTCCGTAATTTTTCCACTTTTAGCCAATCTCCACTTCCTTTTAAAGGAAAACTGCTGTCAGAGTCTGTTGAGTAATTTTAGATTCTGCATTCTGCTATCTTAGATTTTAGAGAAGCAAAATGTTTTCCCCCTAGTTCAATTTGTCCTTGTTTACACCCATCTTTCAATCTTTTAACTAGATTTTCCAAATCACAAGCTATAAAATTTGCGCCGTGATCTGGTTCTATCAAACTGACTAAAGATATGTTACTTGTTTGTTGACTCGCCAAGCTAGAAATACCTAGAAAATTAAATACACCAGATTCATAAGTTCCACAAGGTACAGAAGGATTATCTACTCCAACGCAATATTCATTTGGTTTAAACCAATCGAATGCTGGATAGCCGTGGAAATGAACAATTGGCGCACCATCTTTGATTAATTCTGGTGTGTATAAAGCTGCAGAAAGACTGATGGCTAACATAACATAAATGTCATAAGAAGGTTTAATGTCTACTAGCTCCGAACGAATAACTTTAGGTAGTTGAAGATGTAACTTTTCTTTTAAACCAATTCTGATAATATCCTCAGTGATATTTAAATCTGTTTTATTTGACCCAGAACGAGAACTTACAAGCCAAATATCAGGTATTTGCCTAAATATATATTCTTCTAATTTTTTGATTTTTACATAGCGTCTACCTTTATCATTTTGACGAATTTCATTACTGCTAAATCCTTTAACGGTTAATAGATTTTTCCAGTCATTTTTGCTGATTTCAATTTCTCCAAAATATTGAGGTGGTTCAGCATAGGCAACAAAACCATAAGAAACACCTGTTCTACCATTTATAATGATGCTGACAATATCTCTATGGGATTTTCTTTTAATTACTTTATCTAGTTTAAAACCAGGAGGAAATAAGCCAGTTGATACTAATTCTTGACCTAATCTGACTAATTTTGCAGCATAAGTAGATTCTTGAGGATTATACTGCTCTACCTCAAATCGACTTAGTAAAAGGGGTGCAATTGGTACAAATACTTTAGGAATTAGTGATTTAAGAACAAA
Organism: Nostoc sp. S4; assembly: GCA_029379225.1. Lineage (GTDB taxonomy): Bacteria > Cyanobacteriota > Cyanobacteriia > Cyanobacteriales > Nostocaceae > Nostoc. The sequence goes on from JAQYWR010000051.1 coordinate 18,648, forward strand.
ATGACTAATCTCATTTCTTGTAAAAATAGAATCAGAAAGATTCATATTTAATATAGAAATTTGCTCAGATGAAACTCCAATAACAATCTCAGAAAAATTTCTAATTAAAGTATTTAAGCCAATATTGATTTTTTGTTTATATGGAATCAGAGGATTGATAAAGTCATGGTCTATATTAGTAATTACAATTACTTGTGTTTTGCTCGGATTATCAATATATTTAGCTGCATAGTCCTCAGCCCAACTGCTCAATCTAGCTATTTTTATTACAGGAATTTTTCGATTATTTAAGATTAAAGTCGAATAAATTTTATAGAGAAATTCTGCTAAAATTATACCCCCTTTTCGGAGAAAAGAAGGTGGTATTTCTACATCAATGATTGCATTAACTTCTGATTTAACTCCCTTAAATTTAAAATTTTTCTTTTTATTAATTATTGGGAGAATAAAATCATAGTTTAATTCGGCGATCGCTTCTTCCCATGATAAAATTTTAACGCCATAATATTTGAGCTTTTCTTCTAATTCTTGGCGAAATTTAAGAATCTCTTGATTTTTGTAACTACTAGGTAAAGGTTTAAATGTAACTGTTAGCTTTTGTGCCATAATTTGGGGGTCAATAATTGGCGGTTTATACTCCATAGATGATTGTTCTGCAAATCCACCAATTAAACGACCAATAGTTTGTAGATTTAGTCCCTGACTTAAATGGGCAGATTCTAAATTACCAGCTACATCCATCTCTTGCACGAATGATACAATTTCTGCCTTGTAAGCAACTATTTTTTCCTGGATTTCTGGTGTGATTATTCCTTTCGGCGAACGAATCTTTAATTTCTCGTTATCAACCCACAAATGAACACCTTGTTGTGTAAGGTTTTCTACAAGTTCTGATACGTTCATTATTTTATAATCTCCTAATTGTTTTAAAATGTAAGTTTGTCAGCTTTCTAGAGTAGAATTGATGAATTTAGGCTCTGCCAAACCATCAAAATTCAAAAGTAAAGCAAATTTTTTGTTATTGGTTAAGTATTTAATATGTAATAATTTCAATAATAATTACAATTTAAATTGCAAATATCAGAAATATAAGATATAAAATTATTTACAAGATGCTCCATAGTGATTTGACTAATTGAAGGTTGAGAGAATGAAATATTCAATAGCATTTTTTCCTGAAATGTCAAAACATGGATTGCAAAAATTCCTGCAAAAAAAGCATTAGAACTTATGAAACTGATTTCTTCCAGTTCAAATTTGCCGTAGCTTTTAGAGATATTAATTTTGCCAATATTAGAAACCGATACTGTAGCAGCTATTTTTTTAGGGTAAATACAACAAAAATTTATGAGATCCTTGGCGACTAAAACCATTTTAAAAAAATCGCTGTGATTTGTACTCACTTCTAGCTTATGTTTCACTTCTCTAGCTAATTCCCAGAAGGAGCTGTTTGACTTTATCAGGTGAAATTCCATAATAGATGAGGATAATATAGCCAGATGCTCATCACTAATTGCAGGTTTTAGATGTCTTCTTAAATCAAGATATGATATGCAATTTACTCGTATATCTTTTCTTTTACCTCTAACGATTGTTCTAGCTACTGTTAACATCAGTGCAGCACACAAAGCATTGTGTACTGTTGTATTTTCTTGTTTACAACAATTTACAAACTTTTGGGTTAACTCTTGGTCAAGTTGTCTGTGGATAATATTGCAACTACGTTTCGCAATAGATACATACTTTTCAAAACCTAATGTTTTTGGTCGATTCCAAATTTCTTGCAAGCCAAGCTGTAATAAAAAGATTGCACTGTTTATCCTACCTCTAAATCCCTTAGTCCACTGAGGCATTAGTTCTTCGATGGGCGGAAGTGAAGTTAAGCTAGTTACAGAATTAATTGGTTCGTTTGAGACAATTTTTTGACAAAAAGTTAAGATTTCTGAGTGAAGTCGGATGCATGATAAACCGTCTGCGATCGCATGATGTATTGTTGTAATCAGATAGCTTATATGCCGATCGCCCGAAAGATGGACAAGAACCACTCGCAGCAGGCCTTTACTACTATCAATTCCCTCATTCATCTCTTCACAAACAACTTCTTGCCATTGCTGATTATCTAATACTTTGAGAAAGCGTAAAGGAATATTTGCTGTTTCTTGAGTTTGAAAACTGAGACTATTCTGATAACGCACAATTCGAGAATTCAGACGAGGATGGCGACACCGAATCATATCTAAAGCCTGTCTCATAGTTTCTTCATATATATAGCCATTTATTCGACTAATAGTTACTATGTTCCAAGTTTTAGCGCGGCTATTTAAAATTTCCATAGCCTGCTCTAGGCGTCCCAGCTTTCTATTGTCAATCATATTAATTGATGTCTATTCAAGAACAGCTTTGACATTTAAATTTCAAACATTTCTGACTGTGAAGCCTTAGATTCTTCAGCTAAGCGCCCAGACAACGATTCAATAGTAGGGTAATGCCACAATAAAATAGGAGATAGCTCAAAACCAAATAACTTTTCTGCTTTGCTAACAAGAAACATTGCCTGTGCTGATTCTAAACCGTAACTATCTAAAGGCTGGCGGACATCTATATCTTTAGGTTCAACTCCTAGCTGCTCTGCAATATGAGAGACTAACCAAGCTTGAATTTCTTCTGCGGTATAAGATTGTTTTTTAGTTGCTTCAGGAGTAGATTGGTTCATTTGCACACCTTTAAATTGATTAAAAAATAGATTTAGCTTTGGCTACTATCTCACATCTTTATTTTTGGAGGTTAGGCACTGTCTAATAAAGCTAAAAAGCTCAATTTTTATGTTTATTACAGTGCCAAATTTACATCTATTTCACATTTGAAAAATGTGTATTAGGTTCAATGATAACTATTAATTAATTAGCTACCCGAATCCGAATATCACCCTCTACTATGCATTGACATGCTAAGCGAGCATTAGGATTTTCTGGAGCCAACACATCAAGTAAAATCTGCTCTTCATCCATGACGGGAGCTAAATTTTCTATCCCACTTACAACTTCTATTAAACAAGTTCCACAAGCAACACTACGACAACCAAATAAAATTGAACTAGGATGCCGATCGCAAATTTTAGTTAAACGTTGATTTGCCTCGACTTGAATTGTTTTTTGGTCATCTTCAAAATGAATAGATACTAGCATTGTTCAACTCATCAATCAATATTATAAAAGAGAGTTAATAAATTTAGAACCTATTGAGCAACTTCAACAAGTTTTTGAATGTCCTTAACTGCTAGAGCATCCTTGTAGCGATCGTAGCGATTTCCTAGTCGCTCTTTATCTAATTCAAGTTCTAGTGATTGAATAAGACGAGATAGCTGTTGTGCTCTATAGTGCCAAGATTTTTGTTCTAAGGAGCCAATTATTTTTCGCCAACTCAAGCTCATATCTCTCCAAGAATCAACTAATTGCTCTAAATCTATTTGCTTATCGGCAAATTCCGGATGATGTAAAGACATACGTAATGCATCAAGTCCAACTCTAACCTCAGTAGATAGTAATCCTTGCTTAATTAGATCTATCTTCTCTAGATAAGTTCTAAAAGCACCGTTAATGTTATCTTCCACAATTTTTTGTAGAAAATAGCGAATGAAATCTTGAGCTTCTGGAGAAGCATTTTTAAACAGTTCTAAGCCTAAATCAAAAGATGTTGTGTAATGACGGGCTTCATCTGCTAAGTGACCTTGATTTAATTCAAAAGCCAATGGCTCATAATCAAAATTTTCCGGTTCATCAAATAAAAAGCTTTCAGCTTGTTTTAACTCTACATTGGCAACGTATCGGTAAAGTAACCATAGACCACCTAATCCATACTCTTGAACTTTTTGAGCAGGTAACATCCTTACAGCATCCCCAACTATAAAGCGTAAAGTTCGATATAACCAACTTCTATCTTGATACTGTAGCTGCTCTACTAGATTTTTGAGAAAACTTTTACCCTCCATTAGATGAGACAGAGCTTGCTCAAGCTCTACATCAAGAGTAAAATGAGTAGTTAATTTTTCAAAGTCTAATTGAGATATAGCGCCAACATTTCCATAGAAAAAACCAGGCTCGTCAAATGAATTATTAACTCCTGTTTCTCTAACAACCATACTATGTATAGTTCGGAAAGACCAAATATGATCCAACTCTTCGTTAGTTTCTTGATGCAAAATCATGTACTCGTCTGAATATGGAGCAAAAACTTTTTCAGAAACACTGATGTTGGATACAATAGCTTGTGATTCACTATTGGCAACAAACTTGTAGAAATTAGCTAAAAATGCTGCCGATAAAATCGCTTTTTGACGTTTACTTAAAGAACGCAAGTAACTACAAAGCGGCATAGGCAAAGGAATTATTCCAGGATGAGAGTACAGTTTTTCTCCATGAATTCCCTGTTTATTAATAGCTATAGCCAGTGGCTTTAATTCTAAAGATTTAGTGTGTGCTTGCTCAAAAAGCTTATTTTGAATCTTGGTGAGTCGGTCATTAATTTTGACAGTCATCATATAATTTTTCCTCTTTATCTAAATTTAATTGGATGATATTCACTATAAGAAGCTGGCATTTGTAAACCCTGGATTTTCAAACTTTGCATCCGGTATAAAAATGCTGCTCCAGTCATAATCTGGTTAGCAATATCAACTACATGGCGATTCTTATAATCAGATAAATAAGAACCTCTAACCCAGTCATTGAAGCTACCCATAGCCGGACCACACCAGATTTGATAATCCATTTCTCTTCCTTTTTCTTCAAGGTTAGACCAACGAGATGATAATCCCAGATACCAGCGAAAAATTAAAGCCATCTTCAGTTTGGGATTGTTAACAGCCTTGGTTAATTTATCTGGATTGCGTTGTGACAAATAAATAACTGTCTCTTCCCAAACTGCTTCCAAGCTCTTTATGAAAACTTGTTTTTCTAATTTCTCTCTTTCTCGAAGGGGAATGTCTTCAATTGAGTCATAGTTTTTGTATAACTCAAATAATTTTTGCGCTCGTAAAGGAAAAAGAGTTCCTCTTTTAAGAACTTGGAGTTTTACCCCCATTTCAAACATATCTGCTGCTGGAGCCATCATCACATCAGCCATCTCAGCTTGAGACAGTAAATGTTTAGTATGTTCAGAAGTACCAGCTTGAATACAAGACTGGTTAATTGAGCCGGTCACAATATAAGCAGCTCCCATCATAAAGGCAGCTAATGCTGATTGTGGTGTAGCAATTCCTCCTGCTACTCCAACTCTGACCGGTTTTTCATAAGAATATTTGTTTTGAATTTCATTTCGTAATTCCAAAATAGAAGGTAACAGACAAATTAGAGGACGATTATCTGTATGACCACCAGAATCTGCTTCTGTTGTAATATCATCAGCTACAGGAATTTTTTCGGCTAGGCTTGCTTGTAATTCACTAATTAAACCTTGCTCAACTAATTGTTTTAAAATTTTTATCGGAGCAGGTTGAATAAATTTAGTTGCAACTTCTCTACGAGAAATTTTAGCAATGATTTTATTTTTGATTTCAATTTGATTAGCTGCATTCAAACCAAGTCCAGCAGCTCGGTAATAGATGATATTGTCAGTCAAATCTAAGAAGGCAGAAGCTTCTATTGTTCTAATTTGATATTTAAGATACAAATCAACCAGACTGCGTTCAATTGCAGGTTCGCTGGGACTGTGGAGTAAGTTAAAAGCATAAGGCCCTTGGGGTAATGCTTGTTGAATACGGTTAATGGCTGCTTCAACGCGAGCAGGAGACAAGCCACCAGCCCCAAATGAACTCAATATTTTTTCTTTGCCAAGAGCAATTACTAATTCTTCGGAAGCAATACCTTGAGCCATTGCTCCCGTGGCATAAGCATATTTTACTCCATGAAAGTTGAGAAAATTTCGATCGCCTAATTGTTGAGTTGATATTGGTGGAACGGCTATTAGTATTTCTGCTTGTTCTATCTTTTCTGGGTTGTAAGCATACAAATAACCTTCGTTAGTTGCACCAATTTTTCCTTCAAATCTAATAATATAACAAGGTTTATCTAAATTTAGCAATTTAGATTTTATGCCTTTTTCGTCAAAAGATATAGAATCTAAAGTACCTTGCCAAATTTGATTGTGATAGTGTTTATCTGAATATATCAGATAATTCCCATTTTTATTTAGTATCTTGTTTGTGCCGATCATGTTTTTAGCCCTTCGATCAAATTGTTTAACAATGATTATTCAAATAACCTTTGGTAACAAGCTATTTGCAACTGAATTATGGTGCTGATTTGTTTTAGCGACTCTTGTCGTGCTTGTAAAAAAACAGCATGAGCTTTCGTCATTTGGGAAGTATTATCAATCAGTTTTTGATATAAAGGACTGTGTAAGTTAAGTAAATCAGTTTCATTAGTAATACTGCAAGCACTCAAATTGGATTGATAATTTTCCTGCTTTATTGTGCAGTTTTCGTTAGCCTGTGATTGCTGTAAATTACGTTCTTGTAGCAAAACTTGAGCATAGTTGCCATTTTGAAGATTGGCTGACTCTGAGATTTTTTGTGAATTTTTACTTAGAGTTTCTGTAAAAGAAGAATTCATTGATGTTAATTCCTTTAACTGTGATAAAGTATATTCGGGTTGATTGGTATTTATTAGATGCAAAGATATATCTTGAATAATTTTTTGACTGTTTCCGTTCAATGATGTGTAATTAATCTTATTACTGTCTAAAATTATATTTCTAATTTTAGACTGGTTATTGTGTGAAATTTCTTGTAGCTGAGAATATAGTGGTGATAAATCTAAATTAACTTTATAACTAAGGAGTTTTGCTAAAGCTTTAATAAAAGAAGTATGATCGTCTACACCTCTTTTGTTAAGAGTAACTGTGACATGTTCTTTTTGGTTGAGGACTTTATCAATCCATCTAGAACAGTTACTACCAGCGCCGACTTCGATAAATATGTTAAAACCATCTTGAGAAACGCGATTAATTAACTGAGGAAAATTCAACTGTTGACAAAGGTTTTTAGCAAGATTGTGAGCAATAGAATGGCTGTCTAGTTGAATAGTTTTGTACTGGGCTGCGGAATAAAAGATAGTTTCTGAAAAATTTTCAGTAGGTAATGTATTTAATCTCACAAGCTCATCGTACTCAGAACACATTGGCTCGCAATGGATAACGTGAGTGAAAGGAGCAGAAAAAGCATCACAATTTAGATTAGCAATTACCCGCTGACAAGCTTGGATATCACCAGCGATCGCCACTTCTTCTGTAGTATTAATTAAAGGCAAATAAACGCGCTTTTCATGTTTAATCGCTTCTCTGACACGAGATACTGGACACATCAGAATATAGTTGCGCCACAAATCTTCGCCTTTTTCTTCTACTTGAGCTAGTCCCCAATACTCCCGGACAGCATTTTTTGGCCCAGATAGCCTTGTCTTCAGCAGAGATGATGAATTAAAGCCTTCACTACCTTCTTGAAACTCAGTCCAGACACCTTGAGCTAGCATCATGCTAATTTCGCCTAGACTATAACCAAAAGCACATTGAGCTTTGAGGCAAAAATAATTTTTCAAAATTGCTGTCATCAACCCAGAACAAGCCATTTCCGATTCCAGTACTGCTACAGGATCGTTAATTAATTGCTGTTCCAAAACTTCTAGTTGTCTGTTTGATAATTTTTCTAAACTTCGGGGATAAATAAGTTTTTCGACGTTGGCAACACGCTGATAAATACTTCTAATCAAAGGATCGTCATAAAGTTGAGGAAACAAGCGAAACAGATTTCGCCCTAGTCCCAGATATGCACTAAAAGCACCTGGGTAAACGAAAGCAATTTTTCCTCTTCGTCCCAGTGGTTTTGCTGTAAAATAGCTGCCTAAAGGTGTTTGCCAGTCTTTCCCTGTCTCGAAAGCATGAGGAATACCTTTGAAGGAATGCTGAATTTCCCGCTGCAATTCATCTTGATTGTGTCCGAGAATTGCTACTGCATAATTTGCCTGTTGACGCTGTTGAAAGGTTGTAAAAGTTTGGCTAGCAGCAGTAGATAGACAAGAAGAATTTTGAATAATTTGTTGAAGATTACGCATTTCTGCTAATAAACTTGATTCATCGTTAGCAGCGATCGCAAATAGATAATAAGGCATTTGCTCTAAATATTTGCTGCTGTGATATTTGTGAGATACCTCCTCTGATAAAATTAAATGTGCATAACTCCCATCTACTTCCATGCCATTAATTGCAGCTATTCTTTTAATACCTCCTTTTTCTAGAAACCAAGGTTTTGATTCAGCAGCAACATAAAAAGGACTACCTTGCCAAACCTCTGGCATTTTAGGTTTAGTCCATTGAGGAACTGCGGGAATATAGCGGTGATACAAACACAATGCTGTTTTAACTAAACTAATTATTCCCGATACAGCATAGGTATGACCAATATTCGCTTTTACACTACCGATCGCGCAACTTAAATTTACTTCAGATGTGCGATATGCTTCAATCAAACCCGGAATTTCTGACTCATCTTGCTGCGGAATTCCACTACCAACAACTTCTAAATAATTGATATCTGTTGATTTGATATTTGCCAGTTCAAAAGCCATCTGACAAGCTTGTGTTATTGCTTGTGAATTTGGGACAGAAAAAGAGTCTATTTCAGATTTATAATTTTCTACAAGTGTAAGAGCATCAATCGTTGCATAGATGCGATCGTCTTCTTGTTTTGCTGTTTCGTGGAGCTTCAATACTATAGCTGCTGCACCTTCACCTACTATCCAGCCATTGACATTTTGGTCGTAACTGAGAGTATTTACGCCTGTGTTGAGTTTGGTGATTTGATTTCGTAATAAAACACTAACACCATCCCCAGCAAGCTCGACAGCACCGACTAAAACAGCATCTACTTCTCTAATTGCTAGTAGTTTTTGTGCCAGTTCTAACGCTTTAAAAACAGAATTTTGTTCAGCATTTAACGTAAATGCAGGCCCAGCAAAATTCCAAAATTTAGAAATATAATTAGCTAAATTATTTTCGAGATGATTTGGATATTCATTATCTTTGACAACGTCGGTTTTGGGAAGTGGATGTAGAGTTGATTCTGTAGCTGTAACAATAATAATTGCTATCCTTGTTCCTTGAGGAAGTGCCGCATCTTTCAAAGTGCGATCGGCTACTTTAAGCATCAACAGTTCTTGAGGATTAAAATTCTCTATTTCTGCTGGTGGAATTTCTAGACGTAAAGCATCAATTTCAAAATCTTTGATATATGCGCCTAGTGGTGCTACACCATCAGCAAAATTATAATTTTTTAGCAACTCCTCTTGTGTTTCTATTCCTTGCCATCGTTGAGGAGGTATGGAAATAAAATGCTGAGTTCCCTCATAAATAGTGCGTTCAAAGGTATCCAACCCTTTGCAACCACCGCCCAAATAGCAATCCATTCCTACAATTGCTATTTTCGGAGTTTTATTTTTGGCAAATTCTTCCATTACCTATCTCCTCAAGCTGATTTAAAGATTTTTTGATGTTGCTGAATTGGGGAAAGGGTCACACACAGACGCAAAAGAGAAAGATTCAGCAACAGCCGTTTTTAAGTTACTAATTCTATTTAAATTTCATCTAATTGCTTGGGTAAAATAGTTCCTTTGGCTCCTAGCATCCGGGTATATATTTGTCCTTGGTGATTATGAGCAATGACATCAACAGCTAAACTCGATTCTGTCTTGGATCTAATTTGACAAGAAACGTAAAATGTCTGATTAAATGGTACAGGTGCAAACTGTTCAAAAGTTGTAATTTCTGAAGGTAAACAAGCTACCTGATAAAAATGCTGTGCCCAAATCCAAAAGGCATGAATCTGTACATCTGCTATGTAGGGATTAAATGTTTGGACTGGGAATTGTCCTTGTTGTCTTTCTTTTGGTTCTGGCAAATAGCATTCTATGGTAATCTTCTCCAGGTTGGCATTTAAGACAGATTTTACACCTTGAAAAGTAGCTCCGTGAAATAAAGTAGTTGCTCCGTTTTGATAGAGTGATGAAGCGGTAGCGGTAATTTTACGATCCTGACTTAAGTTTAAAATTTTGTGTACTGGAGCATCAGGAATTTCTCGCTTTAGCTTCATTTGACTACTGAAATGATAACGAATTTTACCTTCAGAAGTTTTACTCCAGATTTTGGCATCAAAGTCTATTTCAGAAATATCATTTTTAGCAATTTCTTGCAAATCTAAAGTGTATTCACTTGGCAAATTCTCATCAAAAATCAGTCCTTTTAAAACTTTGTAGTTTGTACAACTAAAGGCTTTATAACCGGGATAGAGTTGTTCGCAAGCATTAGCAATCCATAATAGTCCACAAGTTGCTGGTAAAACTGGATAGCCAGCAATTATATGGTCTTGTAAAAAGGGATTTGCTACTGATGTTAGATGCCTATGGATACGAAAAGTCTTCAACTCGCTTGGTAGTTTATCTGGGAGATATACCAAGGGACTACCAATTAAAACTTGCACAGTTTCTTGATTAGTGCCAGTTAGTTCGTCAGCTAACATTTTTGTGCCAATTTCAATCGGAATAGTCTCGATATTGCGTTCAGCAAAAGCTTGCTTTAATTCTGGAGAAACCATACCACTGTCCCAAGGACCCCAATTAATTGCTACGACATGAGAATGGGGATATTTGAGTTTGAAAAGGTGGGCTGATTTGTTAAGAATTTCATTTGCGATCGCATAATCAGATTGTCCGACATTTCCGTAGAAACCAGCTACAGAAGAAAATAGGACTAAATAATTCAATTGCTCGGGGGATACGCACCGCAATAGGTTTTCTAAACCTTTAACTTTGGCAGCGTAAACTGTTTCAAAATCTTGGACTGATTTTTTCTCAATCCGCTTATCAGCTAGGTTACCAGCCCCATGAATAATTCCCGTTATCGCACCAAAACGCTCAACCACACCAGCAACTTGTTCGCAAACAGCGAATCTATCAGTTACATCAACGCTCAAATATTCAGCTTGTCCGCCCGCCTGTTCGATAGCTTGTAAGGTTGCGGCAATTTCCCGACTTGATGAAATAGCGTTAAATTTTTTCTGCACCATTGCAGGTGTCGGCTTGTCACCTTTGGCGAGGAAATCCTCCATAATCTGCTTTTTCAAATCTGCTTCACTCAAGTAGCCTTCAGCCCAGACGGGTTCGGGGTCAGGAGCAGAACGACCTAAAAGAATAAATTTGCATTGATAACGCTGCGCTAGCTCGATAGCGCACTGAGCCGTTATCCCTTTAGCACCACCACTGATTAGAAAAACTTGGGATTGAGCATTGGGGATTGAGAAAGACTGGTACAACTTCTCCTCTGCTCCCCTGCTCCTCTGATCCCCTGCTTCTTCCCCCTGTTTGCAAACTAGGGTTGCTCGTCCTTGTAAAGTATATCCGGCTTCGACGACTAGTAGATTTGGGTCGTGAAGTTCGCCGAAGATATGCTGTGCTGATGTATGAGGATCTAAATCGGGACTGAGGTCGATCGCTCGACAAAATACACTTTCCCATTCCTGGTTCAAAGTTTTAGTTAGTCCAGATAATCCAGCACCAATTGCACCAAAGTTGGTTTTTCTTCCCAATCCGAACTCCCCATCAAGACGAGCTACAGTGACAAAACAACTACGCCCTTGAGTCGCTGCTTGATTGAGTGGTTCCTTGAGATATTTGGCAATCAGAAAGACATGGCGAAGAATAGCTTTTTCTGATTCGAGATAGCGGACATCATTGCTGCTATCATCGCGAGTTGAGGGATTGAGATGGATAAACGCGGCGACTTTACCATAGTTAATAGCGATCGCTGCCAACTGTTCTTGCAAATGCTCCTCGCTCATATCTGCAAGCACCATGCGAGTAATCTCTTCAGGTAAAGACGATTGTTGAGCAACTAAATTTTGGGGAAAAGTTAAGACAACAATTTTCCAACCACGCTTGCACAAAGTCTGAGCAAGTTTCGCCGTCGTCAGAGAACCATCATCGGTAAGCAAAGCAATATGCTCATCCGGTAAAGTGAAATCTAAAAAATCAGGTTGGGGAAGATATTTCAGTCTGACGGGAGTGCGAAAAATTCGGGGTTGGGTATTAGAAGTGTGGGAGAGGTGGGGAGAAATTCTCTCTTCATCTCCCCATCTCCTCATCTCCCCATTTCTCTCATCTTCCTCAGTCCCCAGTCCCTCTTGTATATATCCAAAAAGTTCTCCAAGGGTATGCACTTGAGATAATGCTTCTGGATTCAGCTTGGGTAAATCGGGGTATAGTTCTGACAATGCTCCCAAAATTTCCACAAGTTTGACGCCATCAATTCCCAAATCTGTCTCGATATCCATTGACATATCTAACATCATTGTTGGGTAGCCTGTTTGCTTGCTAACGACGTTGAGGAAAATGTTAGTGAGTTCTGGAGATAAGGAGGATGAGGAGGATATTACTCCTACTTCGCTTACTCCCTCATCTCCTCCTACTTCCTCATCTGTGCCTGCTGCAATTGTCGGTGCAAGACTTGCTGAGATTTCTGATGCGATTTTCGCCATATACTCAGCTATTTGAGCCAGGGTCCTTAGCTGTCCCACTTCTTCGGGGTCTGGCTTGGGCAAATCGGGATATAGTTCTAATAATGCTCCCAAAATTTCCACGCGTTTGATGGAATCAATCCCCAAATCGGCTTCGATATCCATCGTCAGTTCTAACATCTCGGTTGGGTAGCCTGTTTTATCACTAACGACGTTAAGCAGAGTTTGACTTAGGGTAGCTTCATCAATGACTACTGGTGCTGCGGGTGCTACGGTTGCAATTTGATTCTCGTTTGGTGAAGTAATATCCAGAGTTGCTGGTGCAGATATTGGCGTTGCAGTTGCAGTTTGATTCTCCTGTGGTGGAGCAATATCCAGAACTGCTATTGCTTGATGATTTGTGCCATTACTTGTACCGTTACCATTAGTTAAAACTGGCTCAAATTTGCTAGTAAATCCGTTGCTGGGCACAACAACCGATGGATTATTCACAACCAGGTTATCCTCTGGAAATGATGGAACCGCAGGACTTTCTTGATAATTGACAGGTGGGATTAGATTTTGTTGAGTAGTATTGCTAGGCGGCAGTTGATAATGTCGCTGGAGCAATTGGAAAAAGTTGTGAGTGTATTCTTGTTGATAGTTCAGATATTGCTCATGGATGCGGAGGCTTTCACCTTGATGGTCGTGAAAGCGGATGATGCTACGCTCTGAACTGGAGACTATTAGTTGCTGTGTTGGTGTTGGTGACTCGTTAAATTTACTATTTGTCCACAACCCATGTTGTTGTTCCATGAGTTGGAAGAAGGTTTTGGTATATTCTGTCTGATGGTTTAAAGATTGTTCGTGAACCTGCAAGATGTCATGTTGATGGCGATTGAATTCTATGAGGGTGTATTCTAAGTTGTCTATTGCTCTTAAGTAATTTAGAGGAATTTCTGTGTTAGTTTGCAAAGACTTGATATCAACTTGGTCTGATTGCCCGTTTTGTAGAGATTTCACTCCACCATTAGTAGTTACCTTCTCTGTTGGTAGGGGAGGATTGTATGTTACTGAGTTATAATTGTTGCCATTAACAGCTACTTTTTCTGTTGGTAGAGAGGAGTTTGGTGTTGCTGATTTATCGCCGTTATCAACAGTAAATTTCACTTGATGTCCATTTTGCATAGCTTTTTCAAAGGACTGCTTGGTTTTTTCTGACACATAGTTAGTGCTATTTAAGCGGACATTCAAGACTTTATTTGGAGAAACTTCTGGAATTTTCTGCTCAACTTGATAGGGGTCTAAGTTTTGTAAAGGTAACCCAGCAACGCGCAACTGGATAACGGCTTCCCTCAAAGAGCGATCGCTATCTTTGAGATGACTAGGATTTAAGGCTACAGCTAAATGAGCGCGATCGCCTAGAATATCTTTTACTAAGTTGGTGAGAACGCTTCGCGGTCCAAATTCAACAAAGCAGTAACCGCCTTGAGCATAAATATTTTCAATTTCCTGTTGAAACAATACTTGAGAAATCAAGTGTTCTTTGAGGACTTTTTGAATAACTTGGGCTTGATTCGCGTAAGGTTTGCCGGTCACATTACTGTAAACCGGAATTTGTGGTTCGTTGAAAGTAACTTTCTCAATTGCTTTAGCAAAGGGTTGTTGTGCATGAGCTACTAGTGAAGTGTGAAAAGCTGCTGAAACTCCCAACAAAACAGTAGAGAATCCTTGAGTTTTCAAAGCTTCATGCACATTGGCAATTTCAGTTTTCGTTCCTGCTAACACCATTTGATGATGGGAATTTAAGTTAGCAATGCTAATTTGGGGAAAACTCGCAATTAGTTCTCTAACCTGAGTCACATTCCCTTTCACCGCTAACATTGCTCCTGCATCAAACTGGGGATCTGTTGGTGTAGCCATCGCTTGACCCCTAGCTTTCACCAGGAAAAAGTAATCTTCCTCGCTCAAAACCCCCGCAGCCCATAAAGCGGTAAGTTCTCCGAAGCTATGTCCGGCAATAAAATCCGGCTTAAACCCAGCTTGTTGCAATATCTTGTACAAACCAGCACTAAAAGCCCCAATTGCAGGCTGTGCATATTCTGTTTGCTGCAACACCTTCATCTGGGCAGTCTTTCGATCTAAATCGAACACAGGTTCGGGAAAAACAACCTCTGAAACAGGCTGCAAACCAGCTTCACCGAAAAGGCGATCGATTTGAGTATAAGTCTGCCCCAAAGAAGGAAAGTTAATCGCCACTTCCCGACCCATATCTAAATATTGTGAGCCTTGGCCAGAAAATAGGGCAACGACTTTCCCTTCTGTGACTATGCCAGTTTTGCGATAGTAAACTCCTTGGGGATGTTCCCAAGATTCTGCTTGCAGTTTGTTTTTCAGCAAGTCAATACTTGTTTGCAATAAATCGCAAGCCTGGGTAAGAGAATCAGCAACAAATCCAAGTCTGGCATTTGTAAGCGGAATTTCTAAAGATTGAGAGGTGGAAATTAATTCTATATAATGCTGCTCTCCTGTATCGGATTGCAATTGATGTTTGATTTGTTGACAACGGGACAACAATTCTTCAGGTGTTGAGGCAAATAGCAACACTGATTGAGCGGGTTTATGTAAGCGATAAGGGAGATTGTCTTGGGTTTTGTATTCTTCTAAAACAACGTGATAATTTGTGCCACCAAAGCCAAAAGAACTCACACCCGCGCGTCTTGGCTGCTTATCGCTGCTAATCCAAGGTCTGGTTTCGGTATTTAAATAAAATGGAGAATTCTCAATATCTAATTTAGGATGGGGTTTAGTGATATTAATTGTGGGTGGTAATACTTTGTGGTGCAATGCTAAAGCTGTTTTAATCAGACTCGCCGCACCCGCAGCCGCTTTTGTATGTCCAATTTGTGATTTGACAGTTCCCAAGGCAATATATTGTTTTTTGGGATTATTTTCCCCAAAAACTTCTTTGATTGATGTAAATTCGGCTGGATCTCCAGCCATAGTACCTGTGCCGTGTGCTTCAATCAAACCAACACTAGCAGGAGCAAATCCCGCATCTTCGTAAGCACGACGTAATGCTCTGACTTGACCTTTTGGACGCGGTGCATAGATGCTTTTATAACGACCATCGCTAGAAGTACCAATGCCTTTGATAGTTGCATAGATGCGATCGCCATCTCGCTCGGCATCCTCAAGGCGCTTGAGTACTAACATGCCGACGCCTTCACCGAGCATCATGCCATCAGATTCCACATCGAAAGGTTTGACATTTTGGCTTGGCGAAACAGCAGGAGTTTTGCTAAAGCACATGTACGCCAAAATTGAGTTGTCAGTGTCAACTCCGCCAGTCAGCATCATGTCGGCACGATGTTCAACTAGCTCACTAATGGCCATTTTCAGGGCACCCAAAGAACTAGCACAGGCGGCATCTACGACACAGTTAGTCCCTCCCAAATCTAAACGGTTAGCAATCCGTCCAGAAACAACGTTTGCCAGCATACCTGGGAAGGCATTTTCCTCCCACTGCACGTATGCACTTTTGATTTTCTCGATGATTTTTTGTGTATCCTCGTCGGATAAACCACTGCTTTTGAGGGCTTTTTCCCAAATCGGATACTGCATTCTCGCAGTTAGTGGCACACCCAACTGCCTACCTAGTGCTACACCTAAGATTACGCCAATGCGATCGCGATTAAACTCTCGAGATTCCCCGTAACCTGCATCTTCCATTGCTGCTTTGGCAACAAGCAAACCTAGCAACTGCGAAATGTCTGTAACTTCTAAAATATTTGGTGGTAGCCCAAATTCCATTGGATTGAAATTCACATCTGGGATAAATCCACCTCTTTTACAATAGGTTTTATCAGCTGTTCTGGGATTAGGATCGTAATAATCCTCTATGTTCCAACGTGAAGGGGGAACATCAGTAATACAATCAACTTTATGAATTATTTTTTCCCAGTATTCCTGTAAATTTTTTGATTGTGGGAATATAGAAGCCATGCCAATGATGGCAATATTAATTTGCTGCCGCTGTGTATTTATTTTGTTATCTAGTGGTGTATTTTCAACCATAACCTTTTTCCTCTGTATGAGCTTGAGTACAGCTTGTTCACAATTGCTCACTTCCTCTTGCAACTGTGCCAAAACAGCTTCAATTCTAGAAGCAGCCATGATATCTTCACTATTAGTCATTGGTCATTGGTCATTGGTCATTAGACCTCTTGTAAAAGTCCTTCTTCTTTGCGCGGCAGTCGCTCATAGGGTGCCAGTGCAGGAAATAAAAAATTATTTATCAACAGGTCTATTAGTTATGAGTCATTGTTAACTAACAAATGACACATGATTCATCTAAAGTTATCTCAGGTAAAAAGTAATTAGAAGCTAAAACCGCTGGCAAAATTTTGTTTGCTTGCTTTATTGACTATAAATTATCAAAGTAGTTTGAACGAGTTTTTAGCTTACCATTGATTTACCTTTAGTTCCAGCGTTTACGCGGGTAGAGTATAGGAAGTATCAATTACTGGATTGATTGTAGAGCAACCTTTGTCAGTTCTAGTACATTTTGACTGGCAAACTTCAGAAGAATAGGGATTTTTACCGAAAATAGTGCAATATTTAAGTACATTAGCTTGGCCTCAATGTTGCTATATAAATTGTTAATCAGATATAGGTCAAAATTCTCTGAGTCAGGATTTGGATTAAATTGTCGCTTACAGTTAATATTAGACTGATGATTACTGCATGACAATTGATATGCAACTTAGATAAAATCAAATAATTGTTGCTAAATGAAATATTCGGGGAGCATAGTGTTTTAAGTAAATTTAAATTAACAAAACTGGATGTTCTGTTTTGAATCTACTATTCAAGATGTGTAAATCAATTATAAATAACATCCGAACTTATACAGAATTGTCTTCTGAATTAGTATCATCATCTACTTTAGTTGTTATTACTTGATGCTGAGCAGATGCTAATAGCTTTTGCTCAAGTCTAGTAATACTAATTCCTAGCTCAGAAGCTGTTCTACTTTTCCACTCTTCTAGCTCACAATCATGTTGATTGAGCCATTCACGCACCGCAACGCGTGCCATCTCAGCTTTGCGAAGGGTCTGGCGAGCTGCATGAAAAATCAGTCGCTGGTTATCAAAGCTTGGCAATGAGAGCATGAATCGCTGTAGTTTCATTTTGTTCAGGGTCTTTCTGGGGCGATCGCTTTCACTCACATAACTATTAAAACTCTTTTCAATTAGTATCTCATATCGCCAAAATACATTGCCAAAATTGCACAAAAATTGCATCACTCTAAGTTAAACAGTCAATATTTGTCAGTTATCAAGTTCTTTACTGTTCAGTGAAAAATTAGCAAGTAAAAACTTTCATTTTTTAGTAATCTTATGCATTTAGTAACAAACTCGAGCGTGATATTAAACTATGTATAATAAAACTTGATGTTTTGAAAAGCTACGTATCTCTGAATTCTTAAATAAAATAAGTGTCAATATTCACTTTTTACAATACTTTATAAATAGTTGAGCTTATACATCTATCCAAAAGTTGATTTATTTTAAAAATATTTATGTCTTAATCAATCAGTTAATTTTTTAATTAAATTTTTGTAGCCAAACAATGATTTATTCAGCAAGTAAAATTAGCCACTAGCAACTATATCTAAGGAATGAAAAATCCTAATAAACAACATATGCATTACAAACTAAACACATATTTGGAAATGCTGAGTAACAGCCAGAACAGAAAAATGCTTATCCCTTATCATCTTCTAACTATTTTAGGCAATTTTTTGCTAGTAATTTATAAATCCAAATGTTGCATATGGATTGCAATTGAGTATCAGTTAGTTTATCGTATGTAATTAAATAATGAAATTCAATACTGTTTGTTAAGGAAAGTGGAAAGATACTGAAGTAGGAAGAATTCAAATATAAATTACTCTGATTACTTGCTCGTTTCATACATTCCTAACTGCACAGTATTACAATGCAATTTATGTGATGACCCGTATTGTACGAAGCTTTCTGCATAATTGAACTGTCATGAAAATATAAGGGCTTGCTGGCATGAGACTATCTGAGCTAGATCCACTCATACCGCTAACAGAGTTAAGAGAAGAACTCCTAAAGTTACCAAAAGGCTACTCGTTTTATGAAGAAGAACTGGTAGATTTTTTATCCCGACGAAGATGGCCAGAAAGCAATCGCCGCATCGATCGAACAACTTTCTGGCGGTGGAGAAATGATAATGGAATTGAGCATCAAAAAGTATTTAGCAGATTGGATGTCTTGAAACTCTGCCAAATTTGCGACCACTATCGGATAGATGGAACTCGCAATGAGTACTTGGCGATCGTTAAAAGTAAAAAAGAGGCAGTGGTAAACAAATAAAAATAGCCCTGTCTAAATGCATACTCCTTTTGCGCCCGAAGATTACTGTTTAAGGAGCAAGGAAGCATCCCACTTTTTCGTATGTCATTGTGAGCAAAACGAAAGCAAAGTAATTACAAAATCTTCCAACCAAGAGCGAGTCAATACGATTGCTTTGTCATTCCTCCTCTCTACGAGACGCGCAAGGGACGCAATGACAGTTATTCTCTCATTGAAAAATAAAAACTGGGATGCACCCTTATTCATTAATTTGAAAAGATAATTATGATACCAAAACAGAAACAGTCATTTATAAAACCATTTATCAAACCTGTAGGTTGGTCGTCAGTCATGTTGGCAACTACTATGGCTGTAGCTACTGGTGCATCACTTTACACCTTTTTACAATTTCACTTGTCTTCTAAAATTGAGCCTGTAGCTACTCCAAATACTTCTTTGAGAATAACTGCTGTTTCTGCTTTGGGACGTTTAGAACCTCAAGGAGAAGTTATTCGTCTATCCGCCCCTGACTCCCAATCGGGTATTCGAGTTACAAAACTCTTGGTAAATAAAGGAGATAAAGTGCGACAAGGGCAAGTAGTTGCAACTCTTGATACTTACTATCCTCGTCTAGCAGCCTTGAAAAAAGCCCAACAACAAGTCTTAGTTGCCCAAGCTAGTCTCAACCAGGTAAAAGCTGGAGCAAAAGCCGGAGATATCTCTGCACAACAAGCAACCATTGCCCGTCTACAAGCTGAGTTGGAGGGAGAAACTTCTGCACAACAAGCAACGATCGCTCGCTTACAGGCAGAGTGGCGTAATGCCGAAAGCGAAAATCAGCGATATCAGCAGTTATATAAAGACGGTGCAATTTCCGCTTCCGACGCAGATACTAAACGTTTGCGAGTTGATACTGTTAACCAACAGATCAATGAAGCTAAAGCTTCTCTCAAGCGCACTATCGAAACTCTGCAAAAGCAGTTAACTGAAGGCAAAGCCAGACTCAAGAGTATTGCTGAGGTTCGTCCCACGGATATAGCAGCAGCACAAGCTGATGTTGACAGTGCGATCGCCTCAGTTAAACAGGCTCAGGCAGAATTCGATTTAAGTACAGTGCGATCGCCTATAACTGGGCAAATCATGAAAATTAATACTTGGCCGGGAGAAATTATCGGCACTACGGGAATAGCTGATTTAGGTCGCACACAACAAATGTATGTCGTTGCAGAAGTCTATGAAACTGATATTCAAAAAGTACATCTAGGTCAGTCGGCGATTATTACTAGCGATGCTTTTCCAGGAAAATTGCGAGGAAAAGTTACAGATATTGGTTTACAAATTGGCAAACAAAATATTTTTAATAACACTATTCAAGCAGATACAGACAATAAAATAGTTGATGTCAAAATTCGTATTGATAACCCAGTAGATAATCAAAAAGTTACTGGATTTACTGATTTACAAGTAGAAGTGATGATTTATATTTGATGTAAAAATTCAGGATTTAGTAGATTTTAATACTCAATTTTAATATTAAATAATAAAATTAATTATAATATATTTTATTTTTCAAATATTAGCTAGATTGTGACTGTTTATTTCTAAATTATTAACATAATTTGCTAGTTATCTGAATTACAATTGTGAATTTGGTTGGAGCATATGAGAAAGTAGAAGGTAGAGGAAAAATAATAACTTTTAACTCAGCACTACCAATCGCAACAAGTATTGACTAATTTGTATCGTTGAGGTTTACGAAATGATTCTCAATATACCTCTAGCTTGGCTACAACTAGCCCGACAAAAAATTCGCTTTCTTGTAGCTTTGGCTGGGATTGCTTTTGTAGCAGTTCTCATGTTTATGCAAATTGGTTTCCAAGATGCTCTCTATGACAGTGCTACACAGCTACATAAGAATTTAGAAGGAGACTTATTCTTAATCAGTGCCCAATATAAATCTCTAACATCCAATCAAAGCTTTGAGCGTTCGTATTTATACCAATTACTAAGTTTTCCCAGTATAGAATCAGTTAGCCCTTTATATGTGCAATTTGCCAAATTTAAAAATCCAACTAATGGTTTAAAATATCCACTATATGTACTTGGTTTTGACCCAGTTAAATCAGTTTTTAAATTAGCAAATATTCAGGAAAATCTTAATATAATTAGAATTCCTAACATTGTTTTATTTGACCGCGATTCTCGACCAGAGTTTGGAGCGATCGCTAAGAATTTTGAGCAAGGAAAAACTGTAAAAGTGGAAATATACAGTTATTCTGGATTTGTTGGTTACAAGGTGAAAGTTGGTGGTTTATTTAAACTAGGCCCTTCCTTTGGAGTTGATGGAAATTTAATTGTTAGTTATTCAACATTTCTGAGGATATTTCAAGATCGTTCGGTACAAAAGATAGATATAGGATTAATTAAGCTCAAACCTAATGCTAATCCGGAAAAAGTTTTAGTAGATTTATCAATTAACTTACCCAAAGATGTCAAACTTATTACTAAAAAAGACTTTATTGCTCTTGAAAAAAACTATTGGTCTCTCAGAACACCTATTGGTTTTGTATTTAATTTGATGGTGTTAATGGGTTTTGTTGTTGGTGTAATCGTTGTCTATCAAATTCTTTATAGTAATATTTCAACTCATTTAACTGAATATGCGACCTTAAAAGCAATGGGATTCAAAAATAAATACCTACTAAGTGTAGTTTTTCAACAAGCTTTAATTTTAGCTTCATTAGGTTATGTTCCGGGTTTTATTATATCTATAGGTCTTTATAATATTTCCAAAAATGCCACAAAATTACCAGTAATCATGAGTAGTGATAAAGCAATAATAGTATTAATATCAGCTACATTAATGTGCTTGACTTCTGCTTTTCTATCTACAAATAAACTTAGAAAAGTAGATCCAGCAGATATTTTCTAAATTAGATATTATAAACAAATGAACACAAGATATATTGTTAGCGTTACAAACCTCAATCACTATTTCGGTGAAAAAAAAAATCGCACCCAAATCTTATTTGATATTAATTTTCAGATAAAATTTGGAGAAATTGTAATTATGACTGGGCCATCAGGTTCAGGAAAAACAACTTTACTAACTTTAATTGGTGGACTACGCTCTGTCCAAGAGGGAAGTCTAAAGTTTCTAGGGCATGAACTTTTGGGAGCTAATAATCAGCAACTAGTTAAAGTACGTCGTCATATTGGCTATATTTTCCAAGCTCATAACCTGTTAGATTTTTTAACAGCTAGACAAAATGTTCAAATGTCGC
Organism: Nostoc sp. S4; assembly: GCA_029379225.1. Taxonomy (GTDB): domain Bacteria; phylum Cyanobacteriota; class Cyanobacteriia; order Cyanobacteriales; family Nostocaceae; genus Nostoc. Next base: position 40,853 of record JAQYWR010000051.1, read on the forward strand.
TTGAATTACACAAAAATATTCCTGAATGGGAAGCTCAAAGTAAATCAGAAGTTATGCTCAATGCCGTTAAACTACAAAATAGAGTTAATTACTATCCATCCGATCTCTCAGGAGGACAAAAACAACGGGTAGCCATTGCGCGTGCTTTAGTAAGTCATCCTAAATTAGTTTTAGCTGATGAACCGACAGCGGCTTTAGACAGTAAAACAGGGCGAGATGTTGTCACCCTAATGCAAGAACTAGCAAAGGAACAGAATTGTGCCATTTTAATGGTTACTCACGATAACAGAATTTTAGATATTGCCGATCGCATAATTCACATGGAAGATGGTTATTTTGTCAAAGAAGTTTGCTAATAGCCTAATTCTAAGAGAATTGGACAACAATATTCCCGATTTCTTCAAGAAGTCGGGATTTTAAGGTATTACCATATATCCTTGGTTATAACCTAAACGACAATAAAAATATACCTTGAGTCTTAAGTAAGACACCCCTAGAGTATGAAGTTATAAGTTCTCAGGTGAAAGAAGATATAGATGTCATAATGGTAAACTTCTAACAATTAGCAGTGTTATACTGTTTTTAGTTTTTCCTCATTTATAAGAATAATTTCATAATTTATCATTTTAACTACAATCATTTCAAGATTTTATGGTACAAGATTTAATTTTTTGTCTACAAGAAGCAATTTTACACTTTGTGTTTAATAAGTCTTCAACACATAAAGATGTTTCTGAATGTTATATAAATCCTCCTTGTGGATGTACCAATCCAGGGCGAAACCTTCAATGTGAAGATTGTGTCTATCTTGAGGCTTGCTTATCTAATTTTAAGCGATAAGTAGTTCAACTTAGTTAAATGTAAGATGTTATTACGAGTAAAACGGAGTGTAGACGCGAACGCGAGTGCGTCTCTTAGAGAAGCGGCTTCCCGTACCTCTATGGGGAAGCAAGTTAGGCGTAGCGTCTCGAACACAAAGGTAGCGAAGCAATCACAAAGATTCTATCTTAATATTTTTGAGTTTTGACCTACTTACATATATCCAAAAATTGTCAAACTCAAAAGAACAAATTAAACAAAAATTTAATTCTTTTGGTATAAATGGTTTTATTCTTAATGATAGAAGTTTGGCATAACAGAAGCATGTATTCTATTTAATAGCCAACTCGGCGAGTAGGCGATCGCTCGTGTAAACTCAAAAGTACGGAAGTTTCAAGACAAGAATTGTGTTATCTTGATGCCATTGTATAAACAATTAAGTCCAGAAAAAAGTATGATTGATTTTTCTTCAAAAATAACATGCATACAATTGGAACTATAGTTTTTTGTAAAATGGCATTAAAAAATTACAAAATTATTTTGAATTTCATTTACACGACCAATCAAATGCTTTTTAGCATTTAAAAATTAAGTGAGAGACTCGTGAATCTGTATTGTCAAAATCTACTTTATAAAGTAGCAAATATAACTAGACAATAGCAGTTTTAAAAATCAACAAACCACTGCAATCTAAAACATACAAGGAACCATTATCATGAGACCTATTGATTTATCTAAAGCTGTTTTGGCTAGTATTTTTGTCATCACTTTCGCTTCTGCATCCTTACCTATCTCTGTTTCTGCACAATCTGGAAGCTCTGGCAGTGGTAGTAGCTCAGGAAGTAGTTCCGGTACAGGCACAAGTGGCACGAGTGGAACAGGCACAAGTGGTACAAGTGGAACAGGCACAAGTGGTACAACTGGTACTGGTACGAGTGGAACAGGCACAAGCGGCACGAGTGGAACAGGCACAAGTGGTACAACTGGTACTGGTACGAGTGGAATAGGCACAAGTGGTACAACCGGTACTGGGACTGGCACAACTGGAACAGGTACAACCGACACCGGGACTGGCACTGGTACGAGTGGAACGGGCACAACTGGCACTGGCACAACTGGAACAGGTACAACCGGCACTGGCACTGGTACAACTGGGACAGGCACTGGCAGTACTGGTACTGGTAGTGGGACAACTACAGATAGCACAGGTGGTGGTGGCACTACAGGTACTGATAGTACAGGTACAACTGGAACAGGCACTGGTACTACAGGTACCGGAACGAATACAGATGGCACAGGTGGTGGTACTACAGGTAGTGATAGTACTGGCACTGGTGCAACTACAGATAGCACTGGCACTACAGGTACTAACAGAAATGCACCTGTTACGGTTTACCAACAAAGTAGCGATCGCGGTTTCGATTGGGGTTGGCTAGGTTTGTTTGGTCTAGCTGGTTTAGCAGGTTTAGCTCGTAATCGGGATAAAGTCAAAACTTATAGCGATCCTAATGAAGTAACAGGTTCTCGCTTGAAATAACTTAATCGGCTTGTCATCCCTGAAGTTTTACTCTCAGGAAGTCAAAAGCTATTGAATCATTTGTTTGTCATTGGTCATTAGTTGATTTATATTTATAAACGACTAATGACTAATTAGACTAAGTAGTTCGTTAGTTCGGTTAAAAGATTTGAAGAACCTGTAATAGTGTAGCCTCACCTGATGAGTCTTAACCAGAGAATATCTAACTTGGACGCAGATTAGTTTATAACTTAAAGCAAACTAGCAGAATTTATATCCAAAAATAACGTTGCTTGGGGTTGTTGACGGAGAATAGAAGCGGGACACTCTGTGGTTATAGCTCCTTGCAACATTTCTTTTACCACATTTGCTTTGCGTCTTTCTGGAGCTAGACAAATAATTTTTTTAGCAGAACAAATCGTCGTAATTGTAACAGTAAAAGCGTATTCTGGCACAGTTTCAATATTCGGAAAGTGACCTGTATTTACTTGTTGCTGGCGGTTGGCTTTATCCAGTTTAACTAGTTTTACGCTATAAGGATCTTGAAAATTTGCTACTGTCGGGTCATTAAAGGCTAAATGTCCATTTTCACCAACACCAAGACAGCACAAGTCAATTGGTTGGGTTTGCAATAATTTAGTATAGCGATCGCATTCTCTGACTGGTTCCAATGTATCACCTTCTAGATAGTGAAATTCCTGAGGAGCAATCTGTTTCTCTACATGTTCTCGCAGATAGCGCCGGAAACTAGCAGGATGATCGGCACTAATTCCCAAATATTCATCTAGATGAAATAAGGTAATCCGCGACCAATCTATACCACCCAATGCAATCAAAGCATCAAGAAATTTCAGTTGGGAGTTACCTGTTGCTAACAAGACAGCGGCTGTATCCTGTTTGTTGAGAACTTGCTGTAAATACTTTTGGGTGATTTCTGCAACTGAGAACGCCATTTCGACTTCAGAGTTGTAAATCTGTACTAATAAATCATCAACATGAAAAAAGTTTGTAGCGGCTAACATTTGCTTACACAGAAGGTTATCAATAATGTTGACTGATGACGGTTAATAATTAATGTGAAATTGCATACCCTTTTATGAATGGCATGAGTTTAAATGCCTTACTTAGTTATAGGAGATAGATTTGAGAATTTAGTAAATTAATTTGTGACTCTTAAGATTTGGTTAAAATGCTGTTTTTAATAGGGAATTGTTCCACAGTCCCCAATCCTTAGTCTCTAATCCAGCACGGCATAAATAGAGATACCATTCACAATCACGGAAAAGCTGACAACACAAGCTTTTTGATTTTTGACTTCCGCCTTGCGGTACTAGTCCCCTGTATTAACAAAACAATCACTAAAGGACGAAAAACAATGTAAACTATGTAAATCAAGTTAACAATTATTTACATAATACCAAAAAATCATGCTGGCTGCAATTCTTTTTGACCTAGACGGCACTATTGTCAACAGCGATCCAATACACTACCGAGCTTGGGAAGAAATGCTGTTAAATTTCAGCATAGAAATGGATGAAACATTTTTTAAATCACGAATTAGTGGGCGGAGAAATCCAGAAATTGTTCAAGATATTCTGCCACAATTATCACTTGCAGAAGGAGAAAAATTGGCAGATGAAAAAGAGGTACTTTTTCGCAAACTTGCCTTTCATCTACAACCAATGAGTGGATTTTCTGAACTCCTAGCATGGACAGAGATACATCAATTAAAACGGGCATTAGTAACTAATGCTCCGAGATTAAATGCAGAATATATGCTAGAAGTTTTGGGTATAAAAGAAGCTTTCCATACAATTGTTTTAGCTGAAAATTGTATAGCAGGTAAACCTGACCCCGCACCCTACCAAGTTGCCTTAAATAAGTTGGGGATTCAAGCAGAAGAAGCGATCGCCTTAGAAGACTCTGTCTCTGGAATTCGGGCTGCGGTGGGCGCAGATATCCGCACTATTGGTATAGCGTCCACCCATAATCCTCAAATTTTACGGGAAATCGGCGCATTTATGGCAATATCAGATTTTACAGATTTGCAGTTGTGGACACTGCTAAACTCGCTTATCGAGCCAGATTTAACTGCGATCGCTTCTGATTTTTGAGTCCAAAACTGAGAATTTCGAGAATAGAGACGCCAAAGGTGTCTCTATTTATTTTTCAGCTAAAATCGCGTAAATTTCCCGTTTAACTTCCTCTAGTAGCTCACGCACTCGATTTATTCGCTCTACATTGCCACTGCGAGCAACCTGTACCACCACGGCAGCTAATTCTGTTGCAACATTCCGCAACTCAATAAACTCTTGGGGTTTACCTGCGATGAAACTTTTGAAGGTATCCCAAGGAGAGTCTGAAGTTTCTTGCTGGGCACGTTCTGCCAAAAGTTGTCTACCCTCATCTGTAATTGTGTAAATCCGCTTACCACCTTCCTGTGAGCTAGTTAAATAACCACCTTCTTCCAGCAATTGGAGTGTTGGATATACTGAACCAGGACTGAGGCGACGGAAACCACCATAGCGAGTTTCCATCTCTTTAATCAGGTCGTAACCATGACTAGGATGCTCAGATAACAATTCCAACAAGATGAATTTGATGTCACCCCTACGAGTCCGAAATTCATCTCCCCAACCACGACCAGACATTTCATCACCAAAGTGTTTGCCACGATCTCTACCATGATGCCTGCGATGCTCAAACCGAGACTTGACAAACAAAAAATCATCTTCGCTAACTCCTGCCCATGCAGGTACTCCAAAGCGCGAGCGAAAGTGTCTAAACATAAGTAAATTTCCAATCAACTTTCTCTACTATACGATATATCGTGATATATTCCGATATATCGAAATAGAATTTTGATAAAGATTAGTAGGGGCGCACAGCTGTGCGCCTCTAACCCGATTTATTGCAAATATTTATAAAGACAGCCAAACTGCTCCGGGCGTGCCCCTTCATAGACATTGCCTTACTTGATGAGGTTGAGCAAACGCGTGATATCATGTCCGATTGAAGACTTATCATTAGGACTGACACGGAGACACGTAGAGTTTTTTTGATAAGTGATTATGCGGACATAATTATGATGTATTACTTTAGAAGTTATGGCTTACGGCTTCTCAGCACTTGTTGAACAAAAGAATCTACCGATTGCAAATATTCGGAACCGGCAACTACTGCGGTGTCATTATGGTTTGCTCCTGGAACCAACAATAGTTTCTTTGGTTCGGGAGCAGCAGCATAAAGTTTTTGGCTCATGAAAGAGGGTACAGCTGCATCTGCAACGCCATGAATGAATAAAACAGGTATTTTTAAGTTTGGCAATTTTTTAATCGATTCAAACCGCTGTGTCAAGATTAGATCCACAGGAAACATCCAAAACATATTTCGATAAGCGATTAAATCGCGGATGGAGGTAAAAGAGCTTTCCACGATTAAACCAGCGGCTTGTGGGTGTTTCACTGCCAAATCGATGGCGATCGCACCCCCCAAAGAATGCCCATAAATAAAAATTTGCCTGGGTGGAATTTGTTGTTGCTGTACCAAGTAATTCCACGCTGTGACTGCATCTTCATAAACCCGCTTTTCATTGGGAAAAGAACCTTCACTGCGACCATAACCCCGATAATCAATTAGCAATACCGAAAACCCTAATTGATGAAACCGATTGGCATGAGCTATATTTACGCCAATATTAATACCGTTACCGTGTAAGTATAGCAATACCTTGGCATTAGGTTGTTTGGCTTTTATCCACCAACCATGAATGTGTTCTACCTTACCTGTTTTAACAGCTACAGCTAACCAAACCTCTTCATAAGGAAGATTGAAAAACTCTGGTGTCTTTTCAATAACAACAGAGGGAAAGAAAATGAATCGAGTTTGCTCAATAAAGAGAAATAGACAGATGGCAAGATAGGCGATCGCTACAACTATCCCAACCCAGAGTAACAGTCGAAAAAATACTGGTATTACAAATTGCAGCTTGTTAATTTTCATATTTAGGGAATTTTAAAGTATTTATTATAACAAAACAGTTACTTATATAAGTGCTTTAGCATTTTAAAATACAGGATTCAGCCATAATCAAGAAAATTTATCAGAAAATAAAATATTCAGTAAATTTACGTATGCATATTTAAGTCTTCTCAATGAAAGTAGAATTAGCCCATACTAGGAGAAGACTGTGACGCCCTTAAACGAAGCTCAACTTGAGCAACTAAAGGAAATAAGCACACATTTACGACAAGTAAGACAACAAAAATCGATACGCATAGAAGAAATAGCCGCTCAAACAATGATTCGAGCAGGGGTTTTGCAAGCATTAGAACAAGAGAGATTTGAAGAATTGCCTGAGCCTATTTTTCTTCAAGGATTTATCCGTCGCTATGGAGATGCTTTAGGGTTAGATGGGAATGCTTTATCACACATGCTGATAACCAATGTTGTCTGTCAAGACTCTAAAAATACTCGTAATAATTTAGACAAAAAACGAAATACATACATCCCTCTTATTCTGACCTATATTTTATTATTAGTAAGTGCATCCGCTGGTCTTCTTTATACACTTAATCCCCGACTTACAGCTCAATCCGTGACTCCAGAAGACAATAATCAACAGTCAATAGTTAGCAATCAGACTAACAGGGGACGGGAGACTGGGAACTAGGGACTGGGAATACGATTTTGAGTTTTTGAGGTGGATTAATGAGTATGTAACTCTCCTGTGCCCCCTGAAGTCCTTGTGCTTCCTCATCTCTAGTTCCCAGTACCCAATACTCAATTTTCAAGATATTTGCGGTTTACGTTGATGCCAAGTAGTAGATTGCTCATAAGCATAGGCTACTTGAAAAAGTTGGTCTTCTCGCAGCACGTTACCAATTAGCTGTAATCCTATTGGTAGTCCTTGCTCGTCAAAACCACATGGCAAACTTAAGCTAGGTAAACCAGCAAGATTTACCGGAATAGTCATTAAGTCATTTAAATACATACTTAAGGGGTCAGTAGTTTTTTCCCCTGCTTTAAATGCTGTAGTGGGAGATGTGGGACAGACTAACACATCAACCGCACCAAAAGCTTTTTCAAAGTCTTGCTTAATCAAAGTGCGGACTTTTTGAGCTTTCAGGTAGTAGGCGTCATAATAGCCAGCCGAAAGCGCATAAGTGCCGATCATAATCCGACGTTTGACTTCTGTACCAAAACCAGTGGCACGGGTACGAGTGTACATCGATAGGAGATTATCAGCATCAGCAGCTCGGTAACCATACTTAACGCCATCGTAACGAGCTAAGTTAGCTGAGGCTTCGGATGGGGCGATAATGTAGTAAGTAGGTAAGCCATAGCGAAAGCGGGGACAGGAAACGATATGAATTTCGGCTCCCAGACTTTGCAGTCGGTCGACTGCTTTGGTAACAGCTTCTTCCACTACAGAATCTAGACCTTCACCAAAAGTTTCTTTAATCACACCAATTCTGAGTTGACTTCTGGGTTTGAAATCCGGTTTTAAATTAGCAGCATAGTTGGGAATGGCGACTTTCAGACTGGTGGAGTCTTTAGGATCGTAACCTGCGATCGCATTGAGTAATATTGCAGCATCTTCTACTGTGTTTGCAAATGGGCCAATTTGATCTAAAGACGAAGCATAAGCCACCAAACCATAACGCGAAACCAAACCATAAGTTGGTTTCATTCCCACAACACCGCAGAAAGACGCAGGTTGGCGAATCGAACCGCCAGTATCAGAACCAAGAGCAACCACACATTCTTCGGCTGCTACCGCTGCTGCGGAACCCCCCGAAGAACCACCCGGAACTCGTGACAAATCCCAAGGATTAGCTGTAACTTGGTAGGCAGAGTTTTCTGTGGAACTACCCATTGCAAACTCATCCAAGTTGGTTTTACCCAGCATTACCGCCCCAACATCTGCCAATTTTTGTGTCACCGTTGATTCATAAGGTGGTACAAAATTTTCCAAAATGCGCGAGCCGCAGGTAGTAGGAATCCCCTTGGTACACATATTGTCTTTGATACCCACAGGAATCCCTGCTAGCAGTCCAATTTCTTCTCCCGCAGCAATTTTGGCATCCACAGTACCCGCCTGTTCTAATGCCCGTTCTGCGGTCACACATAAAAAGCTGTGCAATTTCGGCTCTAACGCTTGAATGCGTTCTAAAGCTTCTTGGGTAATTTCCACAGCAGAACGTTCTTTTTTTACTAACTGTTCGTGCAACTCGCGGATGGATGCCATGATTGCTCTCTTTGTGACTCAAGTCCTTGATTTTAGTACATATTGAACGAGATTGGGGAACTTAAGCACCCTCTGGGGATAAGGGGTAATGGGGACTGGGGATTAGGCAAATATGGTATGGGCAAGAGGGCAAGCACTTACTACAACTTCTCCCTTGCTTCCTAGTTCCTACTCTCAATTCATCTGACTAAGCGGATTAATATCTATCTAAATGTGTTTAGTAAGTTTTTAGAACCTCAATTATCTGGCTATTAACTGTTTGTTTATTTGTTTATTAAACTTTTGATATATTGTGGTTAATTTTGTGTAAGAGTATAGCAATGTTTCCTTTTGTTGAAGAATGGTATTATCAGTAATACACCATCTACAATTTTCATCATTTTATTAATTAATGAATTTTGTTTGCAAAATTTGTTTCCAGAGGTAATCGGATGGTAAAAATAGTAACACGCAAATATTTAGGCAAACAAAATGTGTATGATATTGGGGTTGAGGGCGACCATAATTTTGCAATCAAAAATGGTTTAATAGCTTCTAATTGTTTCAATAAATCCCATTCAACTGCCTATGGTTATGTAACTTATCAAACAGCATATTTAAAAGCTAATTATCCATTGGAATATATGGCGGCACTGTTGACGGCTAACAGTGGCGACACAGATAAGGTACAGAAATATATCACTAACTGTACAAATATGGGTATTCCCATAGATCCGCCAGATATTAATCGTTCTGGTATTGATTTTACACCAACGGCAGGAAAAATTTTGTTTGGATTTTCGGCAGTGCGTAATGTGGGACAAAATGCGATCGCCTGTATTTTATCAGCTAGAAATGAGACAGGAGAGTTTAAATCCCTAGCTGATTTTTGCGATCGTGTAGATTTACGTGCAGTTAACCGCCGAACTTTAGAGTCACTCATTTACTGTGGAGCCTTTGATAAAATTGAAACTAACCGCCAACAGTTAATTCATGACTTAGAATTAGTATATGATTGGGCACAATCTCGCGCTAAAGATAGAGCCAGCGGTCAAGGGAATCTCTTTGATTTATTAGGTAATGGATTTTCTCAAAATCAAAACAAAAGAGTAAATAATGCCTTTGAAACTGCTCCTAAAGCTAAACCTGTGACGGATTTTCCTCCACAGAAAAAATTACAAATGGAGAAAGAATTATTAGGCTTTTATGTATCAGATCATCCACTAAAATCTTTACGGCAAATAGTACCACTCTTAACTCCAATTAATCTTTCACAGCTTGGAGAACAAAGGGAAGATACACGACTTTGTGCAGTTGTGATGTTAAATAATGTCAAAAAAGTCGTTACTAAAAAAGGCGATCAAATGGCAATTTTGCAAATAGAAGACTTAACTACACAACTAGAAGCTGTAGTCTTTCCCAAAATCTATGAACGCATTACTTCCCTACTGCAAGTTGATACTAGATTGATTATTTGGGGAAAAGTAGATCGGCGTGACGAGCAAACTCAATTTATTCTTGAAGATGCAGAACCAGTGGAAACAGTACAAATGGTAATGGTGGAGTTAAATCCTCAACAAGCAGTTAATATTGAAGAATTACATCGTTTGAAAAAAATTTTGCAAGAACACTCACCAGACAAAGAAAAGGCAAAAATGCCAGTAATTGGAGTTATCCAAACTGAAAATTCGCGTAAGCTTGTTCGCTTAGGTTGGCAATTTTGCGTACAAGATTCTAGAATAACTGTTCAAGCTTTACAAAACGCTAGTTTTCCTGCTCATATAAAATCTCTAACTAGTAACTGATGTTAAAAGTGAAAAGTGCAGCAGTACTGAAAGTAAATTAAAAATCAGTTTTTCTCAACTGTCAACAGTAAATTACCTTAATTGGGTAGGGTTTTAATAGTTTTTTTAGTTACTTATGCGGATGAAATTTTTCTTAAGGAAATGGTATCTTTTGATGCCATGAACCTTAAGGCTGCGACCGGGGGAAGGAGTTATAAATTGATGATTGTCAACGAGCTACATAAATTTGTTTCATACTGTAAAAGAACTCAACCCCAAACTCAGGAGGACATTCAAAAATTTTTTGAAGGGGTGCTGTTGTTTCCTTATGATAAAGAACTTCTGTTGCAAGCTTATTTATTTTTAAATATTAAAGAATTATTTCCCTCGTGCGCTGAATTGTTGTTATTTGAAAAATCGCCAATATCAGATTACACAGATTTAGGTAAGTGCGATTTTGTTTACCTGACGTTTAAAGGTAGTCTGTTTTTAATTGAAACTAAGTTTATTGATACAGAAGCAACGGGAGCAACAGAAAGAAAAAGAAGAAATAAACATAGAAATAAAGTATTTGAACAAGTTATTACCTTGAAAGGTCGATTTAGTGAATATTGGAATATCAGGCTAGACCAACTAGAATGCGGAGTTTTTACAACAGATCCCGAAGTTGCTTGGCGCGGAAATGGGGTAAATGTCACATCTAAATCTATATCTATAGATTATCTAGAAAAATGGCGAAGAACTTACCACACTGTTCAAAAAGGTTATGAGGTAAGCAAAATAGGAGTCCAAAAATTGAATTAGCTTTGTAATACAAGTCAGTTGTTTGTAGTTTATGTATTTAATTTTTTCTGAAACTTGAATCCCTACCAATTTCAGAATATCACTTACCTTTTACCTATACCAAATAAACCCAAGCTAAATTTTATAATAAAAATTATTGACAGCGATCGACATTTCGCGATCGCTGTCATTTGAATTGAGTTTATCTCAAATTTGAAGCTTGTACGTTTCGCTTTTGCTCGGTCGATTTTTTCTTGAGTACCAAACCTATAGCCGTAGATAGTAATAGTCCATAGACATAGTTAGGCTCAGGTACTGATTGACTGGGGCTACTAAAGCCATAATTATGCAAAATTTGCTGTCCTTTTGGTGACAGAATATAATCTGCTAGTTTCTGTGCATTCGGATCGGCATTTTTAAGAACTGTTAAACCAAATGGTGCTGCAACAGATAAATAATCTGGTAGCCTAACTATTTGTAAACTTGGATCGATTTTTTGCGATGCAATAGCACCAGTATAGTAACTCAAGAAAACATCTGCCTGCTGAGTAGTATCTAAGAAGTAAACTAAGCTATTGAGTCCTGATGGAACTGTTGGTGAATTAGCTCCACCTGTTAATTGCAAAGCTTTACTATTGAGAGTATCAAAACTTCCAGGTCTTTTTGAATCAGCTTGAGTGAATATTTGTTGAGTGTAGTCACCAAGAGGATCTGCTATAGGTGTTGAAGTTCCTACCTTGATATTGGGATTTAGTAAGTAATCCAACACCTGATTAGGTGTAATTTGTACTTGGGAATACTTGGAGGAAAACACTGCAACGATCTGGTTTCGAGTAAATTCTATTGGTTGACTACTCAATCCTTTAATGTAGAGTTTTTGTGGATTCCCAATGTCTGCACTAGCAAAGACATCAGCAGTAGGCTGTCCGAGTTGGAGTTCTGTTTCTATTGCTTGCTCTCTAATTCCTGAAGGCCCAAAGACTGTATTCACTGTGTAGCCTGTTTCTTGAGTAAAGTCTTGACTGACTTCCGTTAGTGCATCTCTTAAACTTCCTGCCCCATATAAGTTGAGATCGGCGGCAAAAGCTTGATTTGGTATTAGAGTACCAAAGGCACAAGCTACTAAGGAACTTACCAAAAAATATTCTTTCATCTGTTCACTAAAGCCTTGAAGCTGTTAAGTATTTTTAACTTAAACTTTATAATACCAACTAATTTGGTAATGATAAAATATTTTCTCAAAATCGGAGTTTTTGCCAAACAACAAAGCTTTAGTCTTTGTCCAACTATAAGGAATCTTAACCCGGAAAACATGTCAGATTAATTGAATAAGTACCAAACGTCTGACAGGAAAACCAAAAAAAATGAGAATTTTGGCTACTGCTGCTGTGCTAGCTTGTTCTTGGCTAATATTTGGGGTTATAGCTTCTAAGCCGATCGCCGCTAGTTCTCTTATCGGACAAAATATCACACCATTTCCTACACCAACAAGCCTGAAAAAGATTACTGTTAGTAACGCTGAGTTTGGATTGAAGAGAGTTGACGCCAAAGGTAACGTTACTATTTTCCAAACAACAACAGTGCCACTCCAGCAAGGAAACGCCTACGGTTGGCGAATTAAACTCCAAGATTACCAAGGTGAAGTCAAATGGCGTGAAGTCTTGCGTTTACCAAAACCTCCAGAAACTTGGGGTACAGATAGTGGTGAAGATTTCTCAATCTCAGCAGACGGTACTACATCTGTAACCCGGCGTACACAGTCTGCTCCTGACGGCGTAATTGAGAATTTTTGGACGATCGCTCCTGGCGATCCCGTTGGTAAGTATAAAATAGAGGTCTATATTGCTGACCGTTTAATTAGTACCTTCGAGTTTGAAGTTATTCCAGTCAGGCAGATATAAAAGGGTATGAGGCATGGGGCAAACAGGGAGTGTGGGAGGTGTGGGAGGTGTGGGGGGAAAAGGAAGTGTGGGAGGTGTGGGGGGAAAGATTTCTTCTCCATCCTCCCACACTCCCCACACTCCCCTCTCTCCCCTCTCTCCCCACACTCCCCACACTTCCCCATCTCCCTGTGAGGAGTATCTTAAAGATAGAAGTTTGATTTTTGTTGGGTGGCGATCGTGAATACAGAAGAATTCTTGCGATTGATTGAGAAACAGTGCCCATGTCCTCAGACATTGCCAAAAGCGCTGCAAGCAATGTGGTATGACAACAAAGGTGATTGGAACAAAGCTCATGAAATAGTTCAAGATGCCAGGGATGCTGATAGTGCTTGGGTTCATGCTTACCTGCACCGCAAAGAGGGCGATTTAAATAATGCCCGTTACTGGTATCGACGCAGTGGCCAGGTAGAATTTCTAGGAGGGCTAAATCAGGAATGGGAACAAATAACTTCTGTATTGTTGAAAAAGGTGAATGTGATGCATGGATGCTGAGGAATTGAAAAGGCGTTATGCCGCAGGGGAGAGATATTTTCCAGCCATCAACTTGATTAGGGACAAGCTGATTGGAGCTTACTTACCTGGAATTAATTTATGGGGATCTGACTTGAGTGGAGCTAATCTAGCTAAAGCCAAACTCTGGGGAGCAGATTTGAGTAGAGCTAACTTAGCTAAGGCGAACTTGACTAGAGCGAATTTGAGCGGTGTCAAACTTAATGAAGCAAATCTTCGAGGAGCCAAACTCAAATATGCCAAATTGTATGGAGCGAATTTAACTGGCGCTTACTACGATGAAAGTACCCGTTTTTCTAAAGGTTTTGACCCCATCAGTCAAAATATGCAGAAGGTATGAAGGGCACTGGGTTGAGTGCAGTTTCCGTATGGGTAAGATACAGAAAAAACGCAGATATCCGTAGGGCAGCACAGCTGTGCTACCCTATCTACCTGACTGCAATAAGAATCGCTATATACTTATTTTTGGCGTTGCTGAATTTGAATATGAAATGCAAAAATCAACTCTTCTCAACTCTTACTCTCTGCGACTCTGCGCGACGCCACTTGCTTCAACTCGGGGAACCGCAAGGGCGCAGTGGCTCCTCTGCGTGAGCCAAATTCATATTTCCACTCAGCAACGCCTTATTTTTAAAGGTTCGTCTGAGTTGTGGGACACTCTCTATTAATTACTAGATTGACTTAAGCTTTTATGCCCACAATTGCAATTGTCTACTTCTCAGGTGCAGGACATACTCATCTTATGGCCCAAGCTATTGCTGAAGGTGCAAGTATAGTTGAAGACATCACTGTTAATCTGCTGCGAATTACGGGAGAGCAGATTATCGATGGTCGTTGGAAGAATGATTCGATGATGGCAACCCTCAATCAAGCAGATGCGATTGTTTTCGGCTCTCCTACCTATATGGGTGGTGTAGCGGCTCAGTTCAAGGCTTTTATTGATACTGGTAGCGAAGTTTGGTTCCGACATGGGTGGAAAGACAAAATTGCTGCGGGCTTCACTCACTCTAGCTCTCTCAGTGGCGACAAGCAAGGTACACTCTTGTATTTAGCCACCAACGCCGCTCAACATGGCATGATTTGGGTAAACGTTGGTGACTTGCAAAGCTTTTTGTTTGGGAAAGATGATGGGGTTAATCGACTAGGGGGATTTTTAGGTGTCATGGGTCAAAGCCAACTCGATATGAGTGGCAAAGAACCAGTACTAGATTCGGGTGACTATCTCACTTCACAACGTTTTGGACAACGCATTGCACAAGCTACTAGACGTTGGGTTAACTAGCTTTGATAGTTCATTTATTAAGCAAAAGTGTTAACTTTTATAATTGGGAATGATATCGAGTACCTCTTGACTGAAGTTAAAAAGGCTTATTAGATAAGCCTTTTTAATTAAAACTATTTTGCCTTGTGGGAGTATCAAATGCGTTGGCGTACTCTCAAAACAGTACCTGAAATACCAAAAACTAATATTGCCAAAGTATAAGTTGGTTCGGGAACTCCGATGATGCTTACTTGATTAATTGCTAAACCGTATTGCGGAAGAGAACTACTAAAAACTACTCGTGAGATACTTGGAGTATTACTACGAATCCCCAAGAACACTGCCGAATTATCTAATGTTAGTGACGAAGTAGTTACTCTTGAAAAAGTACCTAACAAATTATTGGCACTATCAAAAGCACTGATAAAAGTTTCATATTCTAAATTACCAACGTCTACAGCTATCTGAGTACCAACGCCAAAAACAGGCTGGTCAAAATTGATAGTAAAAGGCTTTCCATTACCCAGAGTATTAGGAGCGGGAGCACCGGGAGGAGGAGGTTGAACGTTCTGACTTTTGCCGTTAAGTCTTGAAAGGCTTACAGGTAAAGGATTTAAGCAACAG
>JAQYWR010000092.1 GCA_029379225.1 Nostoc sp. S4
GTTGCTTAAATCCTTTACCTGTAAGCCTTTCAAGACTTAACGGCAAAAGTCAGATATAGTACTTGCTTATTACGAAACAGCAAAAAAAAGTACTAAACAGGGGCAAGCTAATAAAAATAAGTTCAGTAATCAGAAATTTGCTAATAATTTTGTTAAATCTCAAATCAGTGAAATATTAGCATATCGCCAAAGCGCACTACATTGGAACAAGAATCTATTTGAAGAAAGATTTACACAAACTTTTGAAAAAGCTCTAGATTCTTATGATTCTATTTTTCATAAAACTGGAGTAATAATTCACTCACGAGAAGGATCAGATAAATATTTACACAAAATTAGAGAAGAGTTTAAGGAATTTAAGAATATTTCTCTTAAAGGTTCTCAGAGTGCTAGTAAGAGAGAAGCGCTGACTTCTCATAAGCTAGAATATTTAGTAGATGGATTAAAAGCAACTTTTAGTATTGAAAACTATCTTGGCGGAATTTACTATTTGACTCCCGATGAGATAATATTTGAGAACAACATGTATATTATACAAGAGTCAAAAAATACTTCAACAGCATCTTTGCCAAAACTCCCTGATATTCAAGATGGTTTATTCAAGCTAATTTTATTTTCTAATTTAGATTCTTTAATATTGAATGGTGAACCAGTATTATTTGTTACTAAACTAAAACTTACGGGTAACAACGTTGTTGGTTCTATTGTTTTTCCAGATGCATCTCTAGAAAACCTAGAATACTTTTTAGAAGTGAATATTAAAATTTTTAACACAAATCAAAAAGTAATTATAAAAAAATTGGCTTTAGAAGCTCAAAATAATCATAAACTTAAAATAGAAATATCCAGTAACTTTTAAACATTATAATCTTGATTATGATTAAAAGCCCTCTACGATATCCTGGTGGTAAGTCGAAAGCAATAAATCAAATAGTTGAATATTTACCAGAGAGCTTTTCGGAATTTCGAGAACCTTTTGTGGGTGGTGGTTCTGTATTCATTTATTTAAGACAAAAGTTTCCCGATCTCAAAATTTGGATTAACGATTTAAACCGCGAGCTTTTCTTATTCTGGAAATTTGCCCAATCTGATATAGTTCAGTTGGTTAAAGAAATTCGCCATATAAAAGTAAAGTATATAGATGGCAAATTATTGTTTTTAGAATTGACCAGTGTAGATGTCGGTACATTATCTGATTTAGAAAGAGCCATTCGTTTTTTCGTCCTTAATAGAATTACTTTTTCTGGAACTGTAGAATCAGGTGGTTTTTCCCAAGAAGCTTTTCATAAAAGATTTACTGATTCTTCAATAGAACGACTCGAAAAGCTAGAAAATATTTTATCAAAAAACGTCCACATTACTAATTTAGATTATAGCCATCTATTAAAATCAGAGGGTAAAGATGTATTTTTATTTTTAGACCCACCATATTTTAGTGCTACAAAATCAAAATTATATGGTAGAGATGGTGATTTGCACACTTCTTTTGAACATCAGAGATTTGCTGAAATTTTACAACAATGTCATCATCGCTGGCTAATTACCTACGACAACTCAACGCAAATTATAGAAAACTTTCAATGGGCTAATATTTCAGAGTGGGAATTACAGTACGGTATGAATAACTATAAACAAAGTGGTGCAGCTAAAGGAAAAGAGCTATTTATTACTAACTATGAAGTTCAACGGAATTTAGACAAAATCGCATCTTCTATTGCATACTCCAGCAACCACGGTACTGCAAACTGCTGCGGTTCTTGAGGTGAATGAGTCCGCTACCAATCAATGGTTCGCTGCAATGTTTGATCTAATGGCACAATTTCCTCATATCCCAACTCTTGACGGATACGAGTTGAGTCTACAAACCAATCTTGCTTATATTATTGTTTGCAAATTAAATAGATGTAGATGTTTTCAAAATGATATTGTCAATTAAACCGTAGGCTTTTGCTTCTTCGGCACTCATAAAAAAGTCACGTTCAGAGTCCAGTTGAATCTGCTCTAACGATTTCCCAGTATTAGCAACGAGTATTTTGTTAATTAATTGGCGGAAATACAAAATTTCTTTGGCTGCAATTTCAATATCAGATGCTTTTCCCTGAGCGCCTCCTAATGGTTGATGAATCATAATTCGAGCATTTGGTAGAGCATATCTTTTACCCTTAGCTCCAGCAGCAAGCAAGAATGATCCCATTGAAGCAGCAATACCGATGCATACAGTACATACTTCTGAACGAATTTGATTCATGGCATCGTAAATAGCCATTCCTGCTGTCACCGAACCTCCAGGACTGTTAATATACAATGTGATATCTTGTGGATCTTCAGCATCAAGAAATAGCATTTGGGCAACGATGAGGTTAGCTGTCTCGTCTGTAACTTCATTTCGCAAAAAGATAATTCGCTCTGCAAGTAAGCGTGAATAAATGTCTAATGCTTGCTCTCCTCTTTCTGACTGTTAAATAATCATTGGGATGCTGATTTGAGTCTGATAATTCATATTTTCTACCTCCAAAAAAGAACAGATTTTAATTAAATAATTATGCTTTGAATAAACCGTTAGGCTAATGTTTTGATATAACTAAGTTTTTTTATAACTCCTCAAATCTTCCCATCTCACCAAGACGAATTGTAATAATTTCAACGGACGTAATTGCTTTGTGGGGCCCATTCTGGGTATGAGCAGGCGTAAACCAAAATGTTCCTGCTTTGCATTCACGTCCAGCAGTTTCAATAGTTCCATTCAAAACATAAACATATTCATCACAAGGATGATAGTGAACTGGAATCACTGTGCCAGCAATCATTTTTAGTCTATGAATTGATCCTTTTGGCACTGGTTCAGCTAATGGCAATAATTCTGTACCTGGAACAGGCTGAAACTCAAACCATGTTTCAGCTTCTGTGTTAACAAAAGTCTGTTTATTCATATTAAGTTTTCTAAAATCTCAATTTAATTTGCCTTGGCTAATACTCGTCTGCTTTGAATCTAAATGTAGATATTGACGTGCAATATGTGAATTTCTATTTTAATTTGTGCAGAGTGTAGCTAAGATTTGCGGTAGTTTTTCATGTAACCTGTAGTTCCATCCACCATTAAGAAAATAACTAAGAACGATACTATCTAATGCCTCATATCTACCAACGAGTATTGATGAAAATACAGTGCTGCGATTATTTGGTATTACTGTCTGCATCCCTGCCTTGGACTCATGCATAAATTTGCCTTGCCACGGTTGAGAAAGTTCCATTGGTTCATTCAGCTTGATGGCTTTTTGAATCAAACCTTTATGTTCGAGTAGAAGTTTTGTACCCCCAACTATGGGTTGGATTGTCCAGGTAACAACTGAAGGCTGGCACATCATACTGTCTTGCCAAGTAAACGCCAGTCGTCTTGGCTCATCAAGTTCAATTACTTGACAGTCTATGTCTCCCTCCAGCCCTGGCAGTGTCGAATGCACAAATCGGAATTTGTGTCCCAAACGCGGCTCAAAGTCGTTTTCCATTAGCCATACTGCTAATGCCTCACGGTTAGTAAGTACCTGCCAAACCCGTTGGGGAGGATAGGGATAGAACACTTCCATATTCAATCGGAGCATCAATTTTCCTCCAAATAATTACCAAGGGCATCGAGTTTTTCTTGCCAAAACTGCTCGTAATCAGCAATCCATTCAGATATCTGTTTCAATGGCTCTGGGTTTAGCCGATAGAAACGCTGTCGCCCTGCTTTCCGCATTTGTACTAAGCCTGCTTCGCAAAGAATCTGTAAGTGCTGAGAAATCGCTGGCAAACTCATGGCAAATGGTTGGGCTAGTTCTTTGACTGGTTGCTCACCACTACGTAACAGATCCAGTAGCGCCCTGCGTGTGGGATCTGCGATCGCCACAAAAATATCCGCACTGGCAGCAGGTCTACTCATTCCTATTAACCATATATTTAAGCAAATGCTTAACTATTTAATAATACATAAGTAATTGCTTAAATGTCAACTCATAAGAACAGCAAAAAGTTGGGCTTTTAGTTTCCTAAGCTTGGCTGCTACTTTCTCATTTTTCGGTAGGATGGCTCCCATACCTACAAAAACCTTAGCTATGGCAACTTCTCCAATCCCTGCTCAAGAATCCTCTGTTAGCTGGTATATTCTGTTGCAACAATTAATAGATGGCCAATCTTTATCCCGTACTCAAGCTGCTGAATTGATGCAAGGTTGGCTCAGTGAAGCGGTTCCCCCAGAATTATCAGGAGCTATATTAACAGCACTAAACTTTAGAGGCATTTCTGCCGACGAGTTGACTGGCATGGCTGAAGTATTACAATCTCAATGTTCGCCACTCAGCACTCAGCCATCATCACTACTCAGCACTGTGATAGATACCTGTGGTACTGGTGGAGATGGGTCATCAACCTTTAATATTTCTACAGCAGTTGCATTTGTTGCTGCTGCATCTGGCGTACCCGTTGCTAAACATGGCAATCGTTCCGCATCAAGTCTTACAGGAAGTGCAGACGTATTGGAAGCCTTGGGTGTAAACTTAAATGCCTCTAGTGAAAAAGTAAAAGCAGCACTACAAGAAGTTGGGATCACCTTCTTGTTTGCCCCTGGTTGGCATCCAGCACTCAAGGCGGTTGCGTCATTACGGCGGACTTTAAAAGTGCGAACAATTTTTAATTTGCTCGGGCCTTTGGTAAATCCCTTGCGTCCAACTGGGCAGGTAGTAGGCTTATTTACTCCCAAACTTTTGGCAACTGTTGCCGAAGCTTTACAGAATTTGGGTAAGGAAAAGGCAATTGTGCTGCACGGGCGAGAAAAACTTGATGAGGCGGGGCTGGGAGATGAAACTGACTTAGCGGTGTTATCAGATGGAGAAGTGCAGTTAACTACCATTAATCCCCTAAATTTGGATTTAACGCCTGCTCCTATAGGTATGCTTCGGGGTGGAGATGTCCAAGAAAATGCGGTGATTCTCAAGGCGGTACTCCAAGGTAAGGGAACTCAGGCACAACAGGACGCTGTAGCTTTGAATGCGTCGTTGGCACTGCAAGTAGCGGGTACGATCGCATTCCTCGATCACGCCGAAGGGATTAAAATCGCTAAGGATATCCTACAAAGCGGGGCAGCTTGGACGAAGTTGGAGCAGTTAGTTCAATTTCTAGGGAATTGATTTGCGATCGCAATTGCGGGCGAAACTCTACCACATTACGCTTAATTGTGACATCGTAATTGCCAAAAAAGTCATGTCCTAAAAGTCCAGTTTCGAGTTCCGTACCAGCGATCGCTACTGGTACTCGATTCACCTTCACCCCCCCAAGTGCCATTGAATCAACATAGCCCACAGGAAATTCTACAGATCTGGAACTGGCGGTGTTTGCCTTAGCTCTCCCTACTGGGACTATTCCCAAGGCATCCGCCATCTCTTGAGTGATCACAGTACCACTGGCTCCCGTATCTACAATCATTTCAAACTTTTGCTGACCATTGAAGGTGACTTCCACAATTGGCGTACCACCAGCGCGCCTTTTAATTGGGGCTGTAAACACTGCTTGATCTGGAATCACCACTGCTGATGAAGCTCTCTGTGGTTCTGGTGGTAATTTTTTTTGTACAGGAATCGTTATCGGTGAGCGAAACCTTGGTATAGTTGCTGTTTGGGGAACTACAACTACTATTTTTCGAGGTTCCTTAACTACTATGGGGCGAGGATTAGCTTTTTGTTTGGCATATTTGATTTGGCGCTGATATTCTGTGATTTTGGATTGAGCGAAGGCAAACTCTGGGGTTTGGCGATGCACTTTTCGCATCAGAGCGATCGCATCTTGGTATTGACTCGCCACCAAATTCCAATCATCTGGAGATTGAGCAGATTGGCTGATACTCCAAGCGCTAACAGCTTTATCTAACGCCAACTCAAAAACACTAGGTTCAGTTTCAGACGGTTCTTGCGGCTGTGCTTCTGGGGTAGCTGCTGGTGTTGGTGGTTTGGTAGCCGGAGGCTGTACTGATGCCAAATCCCCAACTGACGCGGGTTGCTCATTGCCAGCAATCGTAGTGTTTTGTTTGTCTTCACTACAGCCAACACTCAAAACCGCTAGAGCGCTGATTACGAAAAAAATTAGGGTTGCACGGGATAAAAAAGTCGGAAGCATAATTAATATTAACTGTCCAAGCTCCTGCAAATCCACTCTCGCGTACCTATTTAAAGATTGTAAGAAAAACCCAACAGACAACAGGCAACAAGCAATTTTAATTTTTAATTAACAACCTGAAAATTCCTAGTCGCTCAATTTATGGCAAAATTGAGGATCGCAGTCTTGGGAAGTAGGGAGTAGGGAATAAGCAGTAGGGACTAAAGAAAAGTTTTCTCAATGCCCAATCCCCAGTACCCAATCCCCAGTACCCAATCCCCAATCCCCAATCTATGTCCTTGTCTGACGCAATACCAGCTTTACTTGTTTTAGCAGATGGAACCATTTATCATGGTTGGTCTTTCGGTGCTACGGGAACCGCCATCGGAGAAGTGGTATTCAACACTGGTATGACCGGCTATCAAGAAGTACTAACCGACCCTAGTTACTGCGGTCAGATTGTGATTTTTACTTATCCAGAATTGGGAAATACTGGCGTCAATCCTGAAGATGAGGAATCAGACCGACCCCAAGTGCGGGGCGCGATCGCCCGTAATATTTGTCACCGACCAAGTAACTGGCGATCGACACAATCCTTATCGGACTACCTCAAACAGCATCAAATACCAGCTATCTATGGCATTGATACCCGCGCCCTTACCCGCAAAATTCGCATGTTCGGAGCCATGAACGGTGGCATTTCCACAGCTATTTTGGATGAGGGGGAATTGTTAGAGCAGGTGCAGGCAGCTCCTTTGATGACAGGATTAAATCTAGTTCGTGAAGTGACTACACCAACGACTTATCAATGGTCAGATCCCACAATTCCAGCTTGGGAATTCAACCCAGAAACTGCGAATAATAATATTGAAGAACCTTTTACCGTTGTTGCCCTTGATTTTGGCATCAAACGCAATATTTTGCGTCGCTTAACGAGTTATGGCTGTCGGGTAATTGTTGTACCTGCTGATACCCCATCAGAGGAAATTCTCAACTACAATCCTGATGGTGTCTTTCTTTCTAATGGCCCTGGCGACCCTGCTGCCGTCAGCGAAGGAATTGCAACTGCCAAAGCGCTGCTGCTGAGTCAAAAACCCATCTTTGGGATTTGTATGGGACATCAAATTTTAGGTCATGCTTTGGGAGCAGAAACCTATAAACTCAAATTTGGTCACCGTGGTTTGAATCAGCCTGCGGGTTTACAACAAAGGGTAGAAATTACCAGTCAAAATCATAGTTTTGCCATCGATCCAGATTCTCTACCTGCGACAGTTGTGGAAGTTAGCCACCTGAATTTAAACGATCGCACCGTTGCTGGGGTACGTCACAAGTCTCTGCCTGTATTCTCCGTACAGTATCACCCAGAAGCCAGTCCTGGGCCTCACGATGCTGATTACTTGTTTGAGCAATTTGTTCAAGCCATGCGAACAGCACGTCAAGGTGATGGGTAATGGGGACTGGGGATGAGGGAGATAGGGAGATGGGGAGATGGAGGGAAAACCAATGCCCCATTACCCCAAAGGGGGTTCCGAGTTCCCCAATCCCCCTTACTCCAACAGATTGTAGACAACTTGCTCAAAAACCATCTATACTTGAGCGTTCACTTTAAACTTATGAGGAGGGAATTATTGCTGAGCCACTGAATCTAACCGTGAGCCTGAGAGGCACTCGTGAAATCCGGGATAACTGTCAGCTATTCCGCCTCACAGGTTTGTTAGATGCCTTTTCTGAGCCGACATTTCGCAAGGTACTTGAGAGCAAGATTGACGAAGGTCCTAAGCATATTATTTTGGATCTTTCACAAATCGACTTTATTGATAGCTCTGGCTTGGGTGCTCTGGTGCAGGCAGCCAAGAAAGCTCAAAACGCTAATGGCACTTTGCAAATTGTCACGAATGCTCGGGTAACTCAAACGGTCAAGCTTGTTCGCCTAGAGAAGTTTCTCTCCCTGCAAAAATCAGTTGAAGATGCTCTAGAAAATGTCAAGTAGTCTTGATTGCTCGACCTCTTGAGATTAACTTAGCTATCTAGATTCAACATCGGATAGCTCAATTATTAAAACTTCTGGCAAAAACCTCTCTCCTTGTGGGAGAGGCAAAAAGCCAGTTGAGCTATTATATTTAAAACTAACTAAGGATAAAAATATAAACAGCGAATTTGGAAATTAGAAAAGCAAGTTTGGAGATTTGTTTATTAAATTACCAACCTGTTGGTTAGGATATTTTGATAAAAGCTCAAACCAAAGAAAGTTGTCACCAAACAAAGCCAACAGATTAATGTATATCTAAAGTTTTCTTGATATTTTTAGCTGGGGAATCGTTGCTTACTAAGTAAATATAGCAATGTAGTGAATTTCAAAGGAGAGCTAGGATGTCAAAATTTTATCTAGTGTAAAGCATAGACCACAATCAGTATACGAAATTATGTTCACCGAAGTTTGATATCAGGGCGAGCTAAAATGCAAACTTTTAATCAAAAAAGATAAAATTTTGTCAGTATTTTTGATAGTGTTGATTATGCTAGGTAGATTCTGATAGCATACTTCAGAAATATCAATCTTTGCGAAGAATGCCTGAAAAATTAAGCTAGTCAAGGAATCATTTATTTGTGAAGTCAAAGGAGGAAGAGCTATTAGATGGACAAGATGAAACTCCAAAAGAGAATTTATCTTGGACTCAAGCACTCTTGGCAACTACAGCGCCATTATCCCAACAGATTTCGCTTTCACAAGTACAACAAATTTCCCCCACTGCTTTAGCATATTTGGGTGATGCAATTTATGAAGTGTATGTTAGAATGTTCTATCTGCTACCACTACAGCGACCGGAAACTTATCATCGTCTAGTAGTGGCGCAGGTAAGAGCGGAAACACAAGCGCTACATTTGCGATCGCTGACTCCTCATCTGAGGGACACCGAATTAGAAATTGTCCGCCGGGGTCGAAACGCTGCCACAGGACGCCCTAAGCGACTCGATCCCGAAATTTATCAGCAGGCAACTAGTCTAGAAACCTTAATTGGCTACCTGTATCTCACCGATTACCAACGCCTAACCGAACTATTGGAAATACTCCATTTAAACAAATACTGAGAACTTTCACAATCATCAAAACAGTAGAGATAGGTCTGGTAAATTGGCTCGTCATGATGCCCACTATACGCTATACCCTATAAACTCAAATGTCGAATAAACCGAGAAAAATGAAGACTTCTAGCGAACCGAATCGTGGGCAACCCGTAAAACTCCAAGGTAAGCGTGTTGTTACTAATCCGATTCGCAATCCCAGGACAATAGATAGTAAGCCTATTCAGAACTCGCGCCAACAAAATAACACCTTCTCGCATCCCTCTTTATCTACAAAACCAACAGAAGATAGCGATTTAATTTACGGCCGTCATCCCGTATTGAGTGCATTGCAAAATCAGCGCGGTCTCAATCGCATCTGGATTACTACCCGTCTGCGCTACGATCCCAACTTTCACCATTTACTATTGCAAGCAAAAGAAAATGGTACAGTTATTGACGAAGTTGAACCCAAGCGCTTAGACCAAATCACCAATAACTCTAATCATCAAGGTGTGGCAGCACAAATTGCTCCCTACACCTACATCGAATTGCCGGATCTGATTGAGCAAGCAAAATCTGTAACCGATCCCGTAATTGTTGTAGCTGATGGAATTACCGATCCCCACAATTTGGGAGCAATTATTCGCACTGCAGAGGCAATCGGCGCTCAAGGATTAGTGATACCTCAAAGAAGGGCTTCTGGGATCACTTCCACTGTTGTCAAAGTTGCAGCAGGTGCTTTAGAAAATTTTTCTGTAGCAAGAGTTGTCAACCTCAGCCGCGCTTTAGAAGAATTAAAAACTGCTGGGTTTTGGATTTATGGTACTGCTGCAACTGGCAGCGAACCCTTACACACAGTTAATTTTAGCGGGCCTATTGCTTTAGTAATTGGTTCTGAAGGTGAAGGTCTGAGTATGTTAACTCAACGCTCGTGCGATGTCTTAGTGTCGATTCCCTTACAAGGCAAAACTCCTAGCCTCAATGCCTCAGTAGCAGCAGGTATGGCACTCTATGAAATTTATCGCCAGCGAGCGCTAAATACCTTGCATTTAGATAAATTACAAAAAACCTCTTTGAAAAAATAACCGTAAAAGAGTATAAAGAAATCTAAATGTTAATCAAGTAACATATTTTTTGACACCCTGTAGCACGTTTATAAATCGGCAAAAACTATGAAAACCATTTGGCATAACCTCAAGGAAGGGTTGATTAATACGTTCGACTACTTCGGCTGGGCTTGGTGGGTAGAGATTGTAACGCAAAATCCCCGCTGCACGTATTACTTCGGACCATTTCTGAGTTCTTCGGAAGCAAGATTGGCTAGCATTGGATACATAGAAGATCTGGAGATCGAAGGAGCGCAGGGAATTACTATAAATGTCAAACGTTGTAAACCCAATAATTTAACAATT
Organism: Nostoc sp. S4; assembly: GCA_029379225.1. Lineage (GTDB taxonomy): Bacteria > Cyanobacteriota > Cyanobacteriia > Cyanobacteriales > Nostocaceae > Nostoc. The sequence continues at coordinate 10,602 of JAQYWR010000092.1, forward strand.
GCTGAAGACTTGGGGGAAAGATTTGACCGCAAAGTACAGCCTGCCTTTGGCGGTCAAATTTAATTTAGGCAAAATTAACAGAACACGGACAGGCAAAGACACGGAAACACAAAGATGCGAGGATACGGTGAATTCTTTTACCACTTCGTCGTTCCTGCATTTCCCCTTGTTCGCGTCTTCTTTCCCGGGGTCAGAGCGTCACCGCCTCCTTTTGTTTCGTCGGTCAGAGCGTCAGAGCGTCCGAGCTTCCTGTTACTTGGGGATGTTCTTCTAACCAACGGTCAATGTCATTTAGTACCAGGTGGGGAACTTCCCACGGGAAAAGGTGGGCAGTGTTGGGATAGCATTGCCATTGGCAATTGTTCAGGTGTCGAGCAGTTTCTAAGCTAGAATCAACTGTGATGTGACGGTCTTGGACACCAGCAAGTACCAAACTAGGACACTGAATTTGTGGCAAGTCTAAAAGTCTGTCATACCCGGCTTGAATTGCGCTATAAAGAGCGCGAGTTGCAGCAGAAGAGGTTTGCAAATATGCCGGCACTGCTTCGGTGGCAATGTAGCTGTAACTAATAGATGTATGTTGTTGGATTAAGTAGCGAAAAAGCGATCGCTTACCAAAAGTTTCAATATTCCACTGCCAACTCGGTTTTATATAGTTCAGTAGAGCAGCAACACCAGTATAGAAATTATCTTGCCAAGTGATGGGAGGATGACTACCACGGGGTTTTGCGGCTGTCGCTACCAAAATCAGACCTGTAACGCGCTTTGGCAAACGTAATGCCAGTTCCATTGCCAAAATACCGCCAAGTGACCATCCTAATAATAAGCATTTTTGAATATCAAAACGGTCTAGCAGGGCTTCTAAGTCGTTCAAATGGTCATTCATGTCAAAATTGCGATGATAGCGACTTTTGCCATATCCACGTAAATCTGGAGCAAAAGTTTGGTAGCGTTTTGATAAATGATTGGTGAACACAGAAAGACTACGACCAGAACCAGGATGACCGTGTAGGGCTAAAATGGGAAATCCTTGACCTTGGACGTAGACGTTGAGATTTGCAGTAGTAGTAGTGTAACTGTGGCGATCGCTCATCACTCGCCGTTCTCCTTTCTGGCGAATAAATGTTCTAAAATATCTTGAGTTTTAGTTTTTAATCCTCTAATTTGAATCATAATTTCATTTAAGTTCGCTTACTTTAAGAAATAGCTTCAAAAACCATTTGGGGGATCAACACTTGATCTTGTAATTTTCCAATACCTAAAAAATGAGTCTCTTCATCATAAACTCGCACTATTCCAGAAACATCGAAAGTTTGAGAAATTCGCTGACCTTGGCACCATTTTTGAGCAGCTGTTTGTGGTAAAGTAACTGATGACAAATGTTGTAATGGTGCATCAACAGAAACAGGTTGAAATGTTCCGGCTTGTAGTTGTGTTTCTAAATTTGTCAAAGTCAGACTATCTGTTAAATTAAAACCACTGCTTTCGGTACGAATTAAAGCTGCAAGGGTGCCACCAGTTTCTAAAATTGTGCCTAAGTCACGAGCGATCGCTCTAATATATGTACCACTTCCACAGGCGATCGCTACATCCAATTCCGGAAAATCCCCTTCTCGCCAGTCTAAAATTTCTATGTGAAAAACTTCCACAGTTCGCACTGGAACTTCTACTGTTTCACCTTTACGTGCTAAGTCGTAGAGACGTTTTCCATCAACTTGAATTGCGCTATAACTTGGTGGTATTTGCTCAATTTTTCCTTGAAATTTTGATAGTGCAGTTTTCACTTGTGCCAAATTCAATCCAGCACAAGCTTGAGAATTAATAATTTTACCTTGTAAATCATCAGTTGTGGTACGCACACCTAACCGGATTGTGGCTTTGTAAGCTTTTTCTTCTGGTAGATATTGCAATAGTCTTGTGACTTTACCAAGAGCGATGGGTAACACCCCGGTAGCTGCTGGATCTAAAGTACCCGCATGTCCCACACGTTTGAGGCGCAATAGTTTTCGCACCCGCGCCACGCAGTCGTGAGAAGTCCAGTTATAAGGTTTATTTAAGTTGAGAAAACCTTGAGATAACACAATATCGATACTTCCAGTTATTTAAAGTTTTAATATCAAGTTCGGCTAATTATAAAAAAAGGAGTTGGTCTTTTTGGTAATTGGGAAGAGGTGAACAGTTGTGTTTTTCTTGCCTATTACCCATTCATGCTGAGCGGAGCCGAAGCATTACCGACCTTCACAGATATCATAAGTATTCAACCGGACATGATATTATTCATTATTCAAGCCCCCAGATGCGCGTTGTGGGGTAATACAGCACTTTTCATTCGCATGAAGTACAAAGTTACGGGTTTTGAGGCAGGAGGCAG
>JAQYWR010000052.1 GCA_029379225.1 Nostoc sp. S4
ATGGTGAGGCGATTAGCATAAAATTTGACCTTTCAAAACTTTTCAAACATCCTCTTAGGCATTGGAAGTGTTGAGTGATGACTGATGACTGTTTAGTGAGCAGTTATTCTCCTTGTCCCGTTGTCTCCCTTTACCTCCCTTGCCCCTGTGCTACCCACTCCCTGATTACACTTGCAGGGTATTTTGAAAACTGTAGTCGCCAATTATGCGCTAGATAAGTTAAAGATTGAAATAGCTGGAAATTCACATCCAGCTTTGACCTCTCCTATCCTCTGGGAAGGACTGCACCCTAACTTAGGACGATTTTCTCCTAAACAAGCAGTTTGTGTGAGGATTAAATCACCGCCCTAAGCCTGACGTTTTATCTTGACAATTTGTAAAAATTACCTCAATTTGACTGTTTAGCTTAGCAGCTATTCTTTTTTTGAAATTTCCATGTCAACTCTCGTCATCGTCGAATCTCCAACTAAAGCTCGTACCATTCGCAACTACTTGCCATCAGGCTATAAGGTAGAGGCGTCTATGGGTCATGTGCGTGACTTACCGCAGTCGGCTAGTGAAATTCCCCCAGCCGTCAAAGGAGAAAAATGGGCGCAGCTAGGGGTAAATGTGGACGCCGACTTTGAACCGGTATATGTTGTCCCGAAAGACAAAAAGAAAATTGTCACCCAGCTCAAAGATGCGCTCAAAGATGTAGATGAACTGATTCTGGCAACGGACGAAGACCGGGAAGGTGAAAGCATTAGTTGGCATTTATACCAATTGCTGAAGCCGAAAGTTCCGACTAAGCGGATGGTGTTTCACGAAATTACCCAAGATGCGATTAAAAAAGCGCTAAAAAACTGCCGCAATATCGATGAGCAGTTGGTTCGCGCCCAAGAAACGCGGCGGATTTTAGATCGATTGGTGGGTTATACTTTGTCTCCGCTGCTATGGAAAAAAATCGCCTGGGGATTATCTGCTGGGCGAGTACAGTCTGTAGCGGTGCGACTTTTAGTCAACAAGGAACGCCAGCGCCGCGCTTTCCGTGAAGGAACCTACTGGGATTTGAAGGCTAGTTTATCAAAGGACAAAACCCCCTTTGCTGCCCAGTTGGTGACTTTGGGAGGAACCAAAATAGCCAATGGCGGCGATTTTGACCCTGCAACCGGACAAATTGTCGCAGGTCGTAATGTCTTGTTGCTCAACGAAGACCAAGCCTTAGCTCTGAAGGAACGCCTGACTGGAAAAACTTGGAATGTCGCGGACATCGAAGAACGTCCAGTGACGCGCAAACCCGCGCCACCGTTCACTACCTCGACGCTGCAACAAGAATCTAACCGGAAACTGCGCCTCTCAGCCCGCGATACGATGCGAATTGCCCAAAATTTGTACGAACAGGGTTATATTACCTATATGCGGACAGATTCGGTGCATTTGTCAGATCAGGCGATCGCAGCTGCTAGAAGTTGTGTAGAAAAACTTTACGGTCAGCAATATCTCAGCCCCCAACCCCGGCAATACACCACCAAATCCAAAGGCGCGCAAGAAGCGCACGAAGCAATTCGTCCAGCAGGTAGCACCTTCCGTACTCCCCAAGAAACTGGTTTGGGCGGTCGCGAACTTGCTGTCTATGATTTGATTTGGAAACGCACTGTTGCTTGTCAAATGGCTGATTCTCGACAAACCCAAATTTCCGTACAATTGCAAGTCGAGGACGCTGGTTTCCGTTCTTCGGGCAAGCGCATTGAATTTCCGGGATATTTACGCGCTTACGTTGAAGGTTCAGATGACCCTGAAGCAGCACTGGAAGACCAAGAAGTAATTTTGCCTAGTCTGAAAGTAGGCGATCGCCCTAATTGTACCGAGATCGAAGCTGTTGGTCACGAAACCCAACCCCCAGCCAGGTACACCGAAGCGACTCTCGTGAAAACTTTAGAAAGCGAAGGTATTGGTCGTCCCAGTACTTACGCCAGCATCATTGGCACCATCATCGACAAGGGTTACGCGCAATTGGTGAGTAACGCCCTCATACCCACTTTCACTGCTTTCGCCGTCACCGATTTGCTGGAAAAACATTTCCCGGATATCGTCGATCCTAGCTTTACCTCAAAAATGGAGCAAACCCTCGATGACATAGCCACAGGTGAAGCTAAATGGCTACCTTACCTGCAACAATTCTATTTGGGAGACAAAGGTCTAGAAACCCTAGTTAAAGGACAGGAAAGCCAAATTGATGCCACCAAAGCCAGAACTGTAGAACTGGAAAATTTGGCAGCCAAAGTCCGAATTGGTAAATATGGTCCTTACATTGAAGTCGAAAATGGTGACGGTGTTGTCACTGCCTCAATTCCCAAAGATTTGACCCCAGCTGACCTCGACCCCAAACAAGTAGAAGTATTGCTGCGGCAAAAAACCACTGGTCCCGACCAGGTAGGTCGGCATCCGGAAACTGGCGAACCAATTTATGTGAAAATTGGCGCTTATGGGCCTTATGTGCAATTAGGTGACAAGTCTGAGGAAAACCCTAAACCGAAACAAGCTTCTCTACCCAAAGGTATCACCCCAGAAAACGTTACTCTGGAAATGGCTGTTGGTCTGTTGGCACTACCCCGGACATTAGGAGTTCATCCAGTCAGTGGCAGCAAAATCCAAGCAAGTTTGGGACGCTTTGGCCCTTATATCGTTCACGACCAGGGGAAAGAGGGAAAAGATTATCGCTCTCTGAAAGCTGCTGATAATGTATTGACAATTAGCTTAGAACGTGCATTAGAATTGTTGTCCGAGCCAAAAAAGGGACGCAGTTCCACTAACAGCAAGTCTAAAGCAGCCTTACGCGAATTGGGTACGCATCCGGAGGACGACGCACCAGTTAACATCTACGATGGTCCCTATGGCCCTTACATCAAACATGGCAAAACTAACGCCAGTATCCCAGAAGGTCAATCAGTAGAAGATATAACCCTAGCAGCGGCCTTGGAATTGTTAGCAGCTAAAGCCTCCACAGGAAAATCGACTCGTAAAACCAGTAAATCAACGAGTTCGAGAGCGAAGTCAACTGCTAAGTCATCAACCACAGCTACGAAAAAAAAGAGTACACAAGGTTAACAATTTGGGATTTTCAATTTGGGATTTCGGATAGTCTACCAAGGCTCAGAGCGTCAGTCTTAATCGCTGGCTCGACAAACTAGCACCTACCCTTGACTGTTCACCCTTAATACCCATCCTTGGTAAGATGCACTTGTATAGGTTGCAAGTGTGATACTGTAAAAAGTAGGATCTCCATTTTTTTTGGAGAAGGCGGTCAGATGGTCGTATCTGCTTGTGTAGTGGAAAGTGCCGACACTTCCAGCTTTGTGACAACAAGAAAATGCGAGCAATTGCCAGCATTTTTGGCTCAGAAGACCCAAACCAAAATTTGAAAAGTGGCTGATGTCCCAAACATGGGATTTTCTATTAGCTCGGTTAAAAGTTAGAGGTGCAAAAATACGCAATTCACTGCGTACTTGTTAATCAAAAATTGAGGTAGTATCTCAGGAGCGATCGGTTCATGGACTATATAGAAAAGGTGCTAGAAAAGCTTAAGGAGTTAGCACGTAAGCTAATTGAGAGCCTTTTAGGCCCAGAGGCTGAGCCGGAACCGGAACTGATTCCGATTCCCGTGAACGATCGCTCGCGTCGTCGCTAGCAATAAGCAAAAGTGCTAAATTCGACGTTGGAACCCTTAAGCATTCTGGCACTGCACGGGCCAAACTTAAATTTGCTAGGACAGCGAGAACCTGGAATTTATGGCTCGTTGACATTAGCAGAAATTAACCGCCTGTTAGAACAAGAAGGATTAAAATTACAGGCGAAAGTTTTTCCCATGCAGTCAAATCATGAAGGAATTTTAATAGATGCTATTCATGGGGCCTGGGGACAACATCAAGGAATTTTGATTAATCCAGGGGCATATACCCATACAAGTGTGGCATTGCGAGATGCGATTGCTGGGGTTAACTTGCCTACAGTAGAAGTACATCTGAGTAATATTTATCGTCGGGAAGATTTCCGCCATCATTCTTATATCGCCCCAGTAGCAATTGGGCAGATTAGTGGTTTTGGCTGTCAAAGTTATATATTAGGCTTACAGGCACTAGTACATCATTTAAGAAGCATACAGGCATAAAATATGAATTGATTTAAGAATTGAGATTTTGTCTTCAATTTAAAATGCTAATTCTGCTTTCACCGCCCTAAAGGTGCGACTAAAATCCAAAATTATAATGCGTTACTCTCTTGTAAGTCGGTTTAGAGGTACTTTACTCGGAGTATTATTGGGGGAAAATTTAGACTTTGGTAGGGGAATACAGCCTCAGAATTACCCCGATGGCACAATGGCAATGATTGTGGGTATCGAGAGCTTAATTAGCTTGGGTAGATTAGATTTAAATGATTGGATAGCACGTCAGCAAAAAGCTTCTGTTGATTTAGCTCCAACAAACATCATTCTTGCCACACTACCAGTGGCACTTTTTTTTCACGAAAATCCAATTAAGCTACGACAAAACTTGCTGGATGTGCTGCAAATCTGGGATGATGACCCAGTAGTACGCGATGGAACACTAGCAGTAGGGTATGCGATCGCTCTAGCTTTAACTGAGAAACTCGACCCTTTAACCTTGATTCCGCAAATAATTTCCTTTTTGGGAGAAACGCCGACATCAATACCAAAAAAATTATTAAGAATTGAGAATTTATTAGCACAAGGGGCCGGACTAGAAACAGTGCAAGCCGAGTTTACTAGCAAAGAAAAGCTCAGTAACACAATTGCGATCGCATTTTACTGCTTTTTAAGTACATCGGAAGATTTTCGCCTTGCAGTTTTACGAGCTACGAAAAATGGTCATACCATCGAAGATGCTACTAGTTTAATGGCACGCTCTACAAGTGTAATTACTGCGGCTTTATCAGGCGCATATAACACTACAGCAGGAATTCCGCTAAATTGGCGATTGTTTTTACAGAGGAATTTACCAGCATCCGAACTGACAAGCTTTGAGCAAATGTTAGAATTGGCTGATGCACTTGTGGCTGTGTGGTCAGGATTGTATGATAACGTTCGCTTACATCCAAAGGAGTTAACACAACAGGGATGTGCCATGTCTAGGGTAATGCTTTCAGTTTACGCAGCTCCTCGGGTTATTCGGTTACGTTAATGCTATTTTGAGCAAATAACAGTGCGGATGCCAAACTGCCAATATTAACAGTATTCTATACTTAGATTTTTCAGCAAACCCTCGACCCAATTCTGTAGGTAACTTCCGCAACCGTAGTTGCAACAACAGCCACAGATTGGACTTCCCTGATGATTGTTTTGTTTGAGTTGAGCTAATGAACGTTCAAGTTGCATAAAACTAGGGTTGAAGTCCCCTATATTATGTCGGGTTAAAGACTTATTATTAGAGCTGAGGCTTAGAAATTCTAATAATTAAGTAATTACCAGGACTTGATGTGACAACAAGGGAACCATCCTGGAAAATTTTAACGCTCATTAGCCGATCGAAGTCAGCAATTGGCAGAGATAATGAAAACGACCGAGCAATTTTTGCAGTTCTTTACCCAGGAATTATCTTACTGGCGGCGATGGTACACATTATTACGCCGTAAGGGAAACTTACTTGGGAGAATTAAAAATCCTAAAGGTACAACCCATAGAAAGGAACTTTTAAGAGCTATCCTCACAAATGTAATCTTGTTTTTATCAAAAACCAATGACAAAAGCGAACGCAAAAAACCACAAACAGCGCTAAAGTCAATGGCAAAATCAGTCCCAACTCAGAGTAGTATTTATACAGTTGGTTGCAACTGGGTACATGGAAAGCGATACTTGGTAATTTTGACGATCGCTGTAGTCTCGTTAACAGGAGTTATAGGTCATAAATTCTACAATCAAACGCAACTCCAAATAGGCAATCCCGCACCCCAGACAATTAGAGCGCCCTATACAATTAAGATTGAAGATCGGAAAAAAACAGACGCCAAACGCAAAGTTGCTAGTAAAAGTTTTATCCCAGTATTAATGGTCGATCTGCGAATCAATCAACAGATCGACGAAAATCTGCAACAACTTTTAGATGATGGCAACGAAATTCGTACCATTGCCGGAGCTTTTCCTTTTTTTGATACTGTAGTTCTGTCCAGATCTACCCAGCGTTACCTTCGTTCTTGCTCTGATTTAGAGTGGCAAGCGGTGCTAACGACTATAGAAAATCATCTAAACCAGTACCAAAAAATAACAGGACGAACCGCCTCATCCCGTCGATCATCGATAGCTGCACCTAATCAAGTACGCAAACCAAGCACTACACCATCCAAATCTAAATCTGATTCCCAGAGTAGTCAGGTAGCGTTATTTTATCAAAATACTGACTTTACTCAAGCAATAAAAGAATTAGAAGATTATCAACTGACAATTTTCGACAAAAGCTTATCCTCACTGATTGCCCAAATTTCCCAAGCACGCCAAAAATATACACTCGCCACTACCAAACTTTTACAGTTGGAGAGTGTTAGTCCAGAAACAACATACGAGGAATCTTTGCTCCTAGACTTGTCAGATTTGGAGTGGGAAAATACACAAACAGGAATCCATCAAACTGTCCAGCGGATTATCACCCAAGGCATCCCCCAAGGACTGCCACAAAATATTTTACAAGATGCGGTGAGCTTACAAGTCCACACCTTTGTCCCAGAAGATGCCGAACCCTTAGCAAGCAAACTGTTGTTAGCTGTACTCCAGCCAAATCTGCAAATAGATGAAGAACAAAGCAGAGAAAAAGCTCAAAAAGCTGCTGCTGGAGTGTCACCCGTGATGGTGAATGTATACCGTGGTGAAGCGATTGTCAAGAAAGGAGAGCAGATTAGTGCCTGGGATTTTGAAGTGTTACAGCATTATCACCTAATTCGCTGGGAAATTAAGTGGTTAGAGTTGGTGAAGTTAGGAAGCATTATTACCGTCGCCATTGGCATTTTTGTTTGGGTAGAACGACACATTAATTGCAAACTGCGACAACGCGATCGCCTTTTGGTATTACTGCTAGCTCTGAGCGTACCAGGAGTAATCGTTATGGGATTGCCCTACACTAGTTGGAGTGCCCTTGGTTTATTGTTGGGAAGCTTTTACGGCGCCACTTTGGGGTTAACAGTTGTTGGACTGCTATCGCCGATATTAGCAATCACCTTGGATTTGGGCAAAGCTGCACTTTTAGCAGGTATAGGAGGAGGAATATTAGGTAGTTGCATCGCCCAAAGATTGCGATCGCGTGAGGAATTAGCATTATTGGGTGTGGCGATCGCTTTAACTCAAGGCGGTATTTACTTAATTGTGAAAGTGTTAATTGGCCAGGTATTTGGTTCAACTTGGTATATTGTTCTCAGAGAAGCAGGGTTATTTGCTTCATCGGGCTTTGTTTGGAGTGTTGTCGCTTTAGGGTTGAGTCCTTATTTAGAAAGACTTTTTGATTTAGTCACTCCCATTCGCTTAGCAGAGTTGGCGAACCCTAATCGCCCTTTACTCAAACGATTGGCAACTGAAACTCCCGGAACCTTTCAACATACACTTTTTGTAGCTACCCTCGCCGAAGCTGCTGCCAAACAACTAAAATGCAATGTGGAATTAGTTAGGGCTGGCACACTATACCATGATATTGGAAAAATGCACGACCCCCTTGGGTTTATTGAAAATCAAATGGGGGGACCAAATAAACACGATACAGAAATTAAAGACCCTTGGAAAAGTGCGGAAATTATCAAAAAGCATGTAAGTGAAGGGCTGGTGATGGCGCGTAAACACCTTTTACCTACAGCAATTCAAGCTTTTATTCCAGAGCATCAGGGAACAATGCTAATTGCCTATTTTTATCACCAAGCCCAGCAAATGGCTCAAGAAGATCCAAATTTAACGGTAAATGAAGCAGATTTTCGCTATAAGGGACCGATTCCCCAGTCGCGGGAAACAGGAATTGTCATGTTGGCGGATGCTTGCGAAGCGGCGCTGCGATCGCTCCAAGCATCAACCTCGGCGAAACGTCCTGTACCCTTAAAAGGAAGTAGCGTAGGTGCAAAGTCTGGTGAGGGAGAAGAGGAGCGATCGCCTAAAGATGTTTCTAGCGAACAAGCTTTAACAATGTTAAATAATATTTTGCGTGCCAGATGGCAAGACAATCAACTCGTAGATTCAGGATTAACACGGGAAGATATGTCACAAATTGCCCAGATATTTGTAGATGTTTGGCAGCAATTTAATCACAAACGCATCGCTTATCCTAAGTTGAAGACTAGAACATCGATTCAGTAATGGATAAATGAGATTGAGATTTAGCTCATATACAATAAATAGCGAAATCTAATGATGTAGATGAAAAATAATATAAATAATTTGGTTTTAAAAAACATGTGGATTTAAAAAACAAACTCACTAATTTTCATAAATCTTATCTTCAAATATATGCATTTAATGCAAAACAAAATATTTTTTATCCTTGAAAAAGTTTGTATTCATAATCAAAATTCCGAATTCAATCTCTAATCTCCACTACGTAGTACAGCAGCCAAAATAAAATTCACTGCTGCTTGAGTGTGCTGTTCAATCATTTCTGGACTCAGCAGTTCTAAATCTGGTCTAGTATGCTTGATGTTTTCGTAGGCGTTGAAGTATAAATTACAAACTCCAATAATATGCAGGGTGGTGAGAAATGGATCGAGTTGACGAAAACAACCCTCTGCCATCCCACGCTCTAAAATCCCGATTAGATAGGCAAAATTTTCTTGCCAATTCCCCTGTTTGAAATACTTTCCCTGATTTTGGTTTGCTTCTTGAAACCAAAGCATTCCTCGGTGTGGGTGAGCTGCTTCGTAGGCGATCGCTTCTGTGACAAGCAGCTTCAGAGCCTCTTCTGGTGGGAAATTATCGAAATTTAACTGCTGAAGAACTTCGTGCATTTCTAGTGCGGGGCGTTGCAGCACAGCTTGATATAGTCCTTCTTTGCTCTGGAAGTAGTAGTAAATCATCGCTGTGGTGACACCTGCACCTTTGGCGATCGCCTCTGTCCGCGCCCCGCTAAGTCCATTTCTAGCAAACTCTGCTTCCGCTGCATCAAGAATCTGCTTTTTTGTCGCCTCTGCATCCCGCACCTGGCGAGGTTTTTTATCTGAAAGTTTTGATTGCGTTGAACGACCCACGTTGCTCCATCAGCTTAACGAAAACATCTTAACTAAAAAATTGGTTACTAGTTGACACAAAAGATGAAGTTTATTAAATTAGAGTTAATTAACTAAAAAATTAGTTAACTATTTTTCCCATAATCCAGCCATACAGGAGTCGAAGTTAGCCGAGCAATGCTCGGTAGTATTACCTTGTCCATTGCTAACTAAACCTCAATTATCCCAATTGACATTTAAAAGAGCAATGGTAGGACAGGCGATACTAGCTCGTCAATCACAAATTTGAATTTTTAAAATTGACAACTGACTCCTGAATTATTTGTTAATAAATCAATTTTCCAAATTTTGGAGGAAAAATGCAAGCAATTTTACCTGGTGCGCCTTGGTTGATCGCGCACAAATCTACATTAGGAATAAATAAACCTCAGAAAATTACTTTAAATGGGCATGATTATGTAATTTGGCAAAACCAAAAAGGTGAAGTTTTTGCCCTTGATAACATCTGTCCTCACATGCAAGCACCCTTATCATCTGGCTGGATTTGTCAAGAAAGAGATACTATTACTTGTCCTTTTCATGCACTAGAATTTGATGGACAGGGGAGACTTTATCAAGAGGATAAAAAAGGTAATCAGCCAATTATCCAGCCATTAGAGCTAATTATTAGTAACGATTGCATCTGGACATATTGTGGATTTGAACCAAGATTACCTATCCCAGATTTACATCAGAGAATTGTAGATAACTACGAATTTATTGGGGTAACTGGCGAAAAAAGTATTCAAGGAGACTTTTTGAGTAATATAATGGTTAACTACGACTATAATCACCAAAACGGTACTCATAAAGAGCTATTTAAAATTACATCTTGTCATGTAACTTCTTTTGAAGAAACAGGATATTATGCCGTAGTCAAACAAGATTTGAAAAGAGCCAAAAATACACTAGGAGAAATTCTTAAAAATCCTGTTTTAGGAATCTTTCCGAAAATTCTCAGTAACACACTCGAATACGCTTTTCCTTCAACTACAACTTTCTTTACTAAAACCCCTATTGGTGATATTGCTCAAATTCACATTCTCTATCCTCAAACAGAAAAAACAACCAAGACCTTCATTTTGATGTATGCTCAAGTAAACAATCTTTTGATGAAATTGTTCTTCAAAAAATCAGTTTTACAAGTAGCAGCTAAAGTCATAGAACAGGATACGGGTGCAGTTGAAAGTTTATATCCCCGGCAAAAACCAAAAATTAGACTGCCAAATGAAGAGATTATGTTTTATGCAGAAAAACTATACCATAATTGGTAATTTAGTTTTGCCAAATTTACAGCAAATTTCACCTTCTCTACCTTGGGTTACGCCAAGTGAGGTAGAGAAATACTCTATACTATGGCGCACGCTCCCTGTTGCCTGTAAAATTTGACTTTTGAATCGTGAGTGCTAAATTGCGATCGAGTTTGAATAAAAACCCCTGGGAGTTAACCAGGGGTAATGCAAGTCAGTACTTTTTCGCATGGAATGTATCCTACTCCAATACCATAGCAAGCCTCTAATTGGTAGATCTGCCATTTTGCCAAACAAAAAAGCCCCCAGTGGTAAGCTGAGGGTTAATTTTTTGGAATAGCGGTAATCTACAAAGCTATTATTCCCAGATAAGTAGACAATAGCAGCAAAATAGAATTAAAAATTTCCAAGTACACGGTTGCGGGTATTCTAAGCTTGTCTCCCCATTTCCTCATCTTTGTCATCCATAATCATAAGTATATCGGTTGGCAAAGTAGCGCCGCTAGTTACCTTTTGGTTGAGCGCAAATTTCATTCGCACAGGGACGACCTTGTTCAACATCGGTAATATTAGCAAAAGTTGTCTCTGCAATATTGTAGAGAGCTTCTGCTGTAAAAAAGGCTTGGTGTCCAGTAATCAGTACATTGGGAAATGTTGTCAAGCGCTGGAAAATATCATCCTGAATGATTTCACCAGACAAGTCTTCAAAGAACAATTCTGATTCTTGTTCGTAGACATCAACACCGAGATAGCCAATTTTACCTGACTTTAGTCCTTCAATCACTGCTTGGGTATCAATCAGCGCTCCTCTGCTAGTGTTAATTAGCATCACACCTGACTTGATTTGTTCTATAGCTTCAGCGTCAATCAAATGATGTGTTTCTGGAGTCAGGGGGCAATGTAAAGAGATAATATCAGAGGTGGCAAATAACTCAGGCAATTCTACATACTTTCCGCCCAAGGCTTCCAATTCTGGATTGTGATACACATCATAAGCGAGGATGTCACAGCCAAATCCCTTCATAATCTGTCCTAAAATTAGACCGATTTTTCCAGTGCCGATAATCCCTACTGTACGCTGATGCAAGTTAAATCCCAAAAGTCCATCTAGGGAAAAATTGCTTTCTCGGACGCGGTTATAAGCACGATGAATTTTGCGATTTAAGCTCAAAATTAATCCTACAGCATGTTCTGCTACGCCATAGGGTGAATAGGCGGGAACACGCACAACAGTAATCCCTAAGTCTGCTGCTGCTTGTAAGTCTACATTGTTAAATCCAGCACAGCGGAGGACAACTAGGTGAGTTCCTCGTGAAGCTAAAAGCTCTAAAGTTGGCGCATCAACCTGGTCGTGGACGAATACGCAAACAGCAGGAAATTCAGCAGCGAGGATAGCGGTATCGCGATTTAAACGAGGTTCAAAAAATACTAATTCGTGTTGGATGGGAGAATTTACAGTTGACAAAAACTGGCGATCGTATGCTTTTGTGCTGAATACTGCTACTTTCATGCAAAACCTCAGGCTGTATGCTGCATGGTGTTTGAGTAGATCGTAGCTTGACATTGAAAGCAGCGATGTCTACCACGGACTAGGCTTCGTGCGGTTGTGAAGATTGCTAATTTTAAGGATATTGAAGACCGATTAGTTAAGACTGATACGAATAGAAGTCACCGAAACATTGCTGTTGGTGGTAGTGGGGCGTTTAGTCTGTGCCGAGTACTAAATAAAAAGTAAAAATCGATCTAGCTTCAGAACTAAAGCAAAAATAGAGGATTTCAGATACAGCGATCGCTCAAGTATTAGCCAATAAAATTCTCTAGTCACAATGCTATAATAGTATAGGGGATGCACTAACATTTCCCAGATTTCGTCAGATTTGAATTTAGATGTAAATCTCAAATCTGTAAATAAATAGCTGGAGAGGTGTCCGAGCGGTTCATGGTGACGCACTCGAAATGCGTTTTGGGGAAACCCAACGGGGGTTCGAATCCCCCCCTCTCCGTTTCGTTATCAAAATAAGGGAACTCCTAAGAATTTAGAACCTGGTCAACCCAAGGGAGAAGAGCCTATGACAACTTCTATTAGCTTTAGATGCATCGAATCAATGAAGTAAGCAGTAAAGGCTAAAGGTGACCCTCCTGAATTCTGTCCTCAAGCTATTCAAGAGAAATTAGATAGACAGAGTAGTTAAAAGTTTTTGGAATAATACTCTAAAAACTATAAGAAATATACTTCAGTAATTACTTAGCCACATATTTGTCAATAATACTAAAATATACACTGCCAGCACATATTTTTAGGATAAACTAATGCCATCGTGTGAGGAGTGAACGATGGCTAATTCGAGTTTAGGGCAAACAGTTTCGTTTGCTTTTATTGGTGTGTGTTTTTATCTATGTATTGGTGCCGGAGTCGTGATTAAAGTAGGGCAATCGCAGCGAACAAATGCTGCGACTACACCCACCGAACCTAGCTTATTACCATTAGCTATACATGAATCCACGCCATTAACATCCAAAAAACAAACCTTTCTCAAGACGATTACTATAAAAGCTGTTGGAGATATTATTCCTGGTACTAATTTTCCTAACTACAGATTACCTCGCTTTCGGGAGCAATTATTACCAAAATTAGTGAAAACTCACTTGCAAGGAGCTGATATCTTGTTTGGGAACTTTGAAAGTAGTTTAACTAATTATCCTTACACTACTAAAGATATCAGTCGAGGACAAGTCTTTGCATTTCGCTCTCCACCTGTATATGCTCAGTTATTTGCTAAGGCTGGTTTTAATGTCTTCAATATGGCGAATAACCATGCAATGGACTTTGGTCTAGTAGGGTTTAAAGATACAAAGAAGAATCTTGAGGCTGTAGGTATTGCTACATTAGGTCATAAAAATCAAATTCTCTATCTAAAACCTAACAATATTTCTGTGGCGATGATTGGTTTTTCTCCTTATGAAATATATAATTCCATCCAGAATTTAGCAGTAGCCAAAAAACTCGTACTAAAAGCTAAAAAGAATGCCAATATTGTAATAGTATCGATGCACGCTGGAGCCGAAGGAACACAGGCACTATATATTAAGAATCAGACAGAGTTTTTTTATGGAGAAAACCGAGGTAATTCAATTAACTTTGCCCGAAAAATGATTGATGCAGGAGCAGACTTAGTACTGGGACACGGGCCTCATGTTCCGAGAGCAATGGAAATTTATAAGAAAAAAATCATAGCTTATTCTTTAGGGAATTTTTTGGGATATCGAACTTTATCTACAAATGCTCAAACAGGTGACTCACTGATTTTAGAAGTCAAACTCAATTCAGTTGGAAATTTAGTATCAAGTAAAATTATTCCGATTCGCATGGATCGGCAGGGAATTCCTCAAGTAGATCGGGATTTTCGGACTGTGAAACTTATGCGTTATTTAAATAATCAAGCTTTTCCTAAAAATCCATTAAAGATTAATAACAAAGGGGAAATTGTTCTCAATAATAAATCATAGCGATCGCCTTCATCTTCACAATCTAAAATATAATATGGCATCATCTAGACCATAATTAGGAGCAGTTGCCAAAGCTTCTTACACATCTGTGGAATTTTACAGTATAAATACCATCTTTAATATTACGATACTGGTGACGATAATAACCTATTCCAGTCTGTAGGCTTATGCCTTAGACTTAACATTGTGATTAAAAATTACACATTACCATTGCTGCTCCTTCATCTCTTCCACTCGCTACTCCCCAAAATTGCTAGAGTGAAGAAAATTATGAGGACGCAAATATGACTGACAAAAATCGTTCTCAATGGGACTTAGGCAGGTTTATCGAAACCCTGACTTACTTTGAGGTAATTCCTTTACTTAACTGGGTACAGCAATTAATCCAAGGCCGTCCTCAGGATAATCAAGATAAACCCAATGGAGGAAGAAACGTGGGTGTAATATTAGTGGCAGGTGCCACAGGTGGTGTAGGTAAACGAGTGGTAAAGCGATCGCTCGAACGGGGTTATAAAGTTCGGGCGCTGGTGAGAGACATTGACAAAGCACGGTCAATTCTTGGTAATGATGTTGACTTAGTAGTTGCTGATATCACCAAACCAGAAACTTTAACTTCCGTAGTTATGGCTAATGTCGAAGCTGTAATTTGTTGTACAGCAGTACGCGTGCAACCAGTAGAGGGAGACACAGCAGATAGAGCCAAATACTATCAAGGTGTTAAATTTTATCAGCCTGAAATTGTCGGCGACACTCCAGAAAATGTGGAATATCTAGGCGTTAAAAACTTAGTCGAAGCCGCAGCAAAATATCTACCCCAAACAAACGAAAAACAAATATTTGACTTTACAAAACCATCAGCAGAATTAAAAGAGATTTGGGGAGCGTTGGATGATGTGGTTATGGGTGGTGTGAGTGCCAGTAACATCCAATTAGTAGAAAATGCAGCTTTGTTTGCTGGCAATGTTTCCACTGCGAACTCTGGCGGATTTGCTTCTGTGAGAACTAAGAATTTCGATCCACCATTTAACTTATCTGGTTATGAAGGTGTAAAATTGCGCGTTAAAGGTGACGGTCAGCGTTATAAAATCTTCCTACGAACAGATACAAAATGGGATGGCATTGGCTATAGCTATTCTTTTGATACTGTAGCTAATACCTGGATAGATATTCAGATTCCCTTTAAAGATTTGATTCCTGTATTTCGGGCAAAACTTGTCAAGGATGCGCCACCAATTGAGCAGAGTACAATTTGTTCATTCCAACTGATGTTAAGTAAATTTGAATATGATGGCGAATTAAATCCCAAATTTTCTCCAGGTGGTTTTGCTTTACAGTTGGAATCAATTAAAGCTTATGGCGCCGCAAATTTACCCCAATTTATCCTTGTCAGTTCGGCAGGCGTAACTCGCCCCGGACGCCCCGGGATTAATTTAGACGAAGAACCTCCAGCAGTGAAATTAAATGACCAATTAGGAGGAATTTTGACTTGGAAATTGAAAGGAGAAGATAGTTTAAGAACAAGCGGAATTTCTTATACAATTATTCGACCTTGTGCTTTAACTGAGGAATCAGGAGGCAAAGAATTAATATTCGAGCAAGGTGATAATATTAAAGGTAAAATCAGCCGTGAGGATATTGCAGAACTTTGCGTGCAAGTGCTAAAAGTAGCAAAAGCATGTAATGTCACCTTTGAGGTGAAAGAGGGAGACAATACTGTTAAGTCTATTGATTGGCAAAGGCTATTTTCTAATTTAGAACGCGATAAATAACAAGTCATAATTATGACTTGCGATCGTAGTTATTGAGATAGTGCAAGATATTAAGATGAATAAAATCAAGGTGCTAATACTTGCCGGGATTTTAGTAGTGATTATCTGGGGTGGTTTATTTTCCAATACTGCTTCATCGCAGCAAGTTGAATCCCGTCTTAACAACTTAGAAGCAGACTTAAATCGTGTTGAGTCGCGGTTAAACCAGCTAGAATCTCAATTAAATCAAACCGGTAAGTCTCCATCCCCAAGAACAACACTTACTCCACGACAATCAACGGGTTCCAGACAAAATTTATCACAGCAAGATCCTATGTTCAATCGGCTTGCAACTTTGGTGATTGAATTGAAACAACAAGTCAATAAATTAGAGGAGCGAGTTTCTAAAATAGAATCGCATTGAATATTTCAATTCCGTCAAATAGAAGTTTTTGGTGGGGTAGTACAGCTAGCTGTGCTACCCCATAATGGTTAACAAATTGATATCAATATTTGAGAAGACTACTTAATACTAATTTGTAATTACTATACTATAAGTGTTTCATTGATTTGGAATAGGTAGTTTATTTACGCCGTACTGTATTAGGAAGGTTTTTTACCATCTGAAACCATTTGTGAAAGGATATATGCTGTAAAATCTAGCAACTGATCCAACAAAAAGCCAATAATACCAATGTATAGTATTGCTTCTATTACCGAATCGATATTACCATTTTTATAACTATCCCACAGGAGAAAGCCAAGTCCTTTTGGCCCTGTC
This sequence comes from Nostoc sp. S4, assembly GCA_029379225.1. Taxonomy (GTDB): domain Bacteria; phylum Cyanobacteriota; class Cyanobacteriia; order Cyanobacteriales; family Nostocaceae; genus Nostoc. The sequence continues at coordinate 16,506 of JAQYWR010000052.1, forward strand.
AACATTTCTGTCGCAATAACTGTAAACCAGGCTACCCAAATCCCAACTTTTAGAGCATGAAATATATGAAATATAGCTACTCTAAAGTTCTTATTCTGTCTATGAAAATGTTGCATACCTATTGCTGTATTAATGATTATTGTCCAGAGAGTTCCAAAAAAAATTACAACAATAGCAGCGGCTTCACTTTCTCTAAACACTATTAGGGTAATAGGTAGCAAAGCTATAGGAGGGATACTATGTGGAATCTGAAATATCCGCCTGAGTAGCTGATAAATCATGCTATTCATACTGATGAAATATCCAATAAAACTACCCAATACGGCGGCTGGAATGTAACTAACAAATAATCGTTGCAGGCTAGCTAAAAATTCTAAAAACATATTATTTTCCATGCCTCAGTTCTCAATGAGAACATGTAGGAAATACTGGGGTAACAGCACTAAGCAGTATATTTAACAAATTATTTACAACTGCTAGAGAAAAGCGATCGCTATTGTATTTGCTCTTTTCCCACTACAAAATTTCCTATATCTTTTCCTCCTTGGCGGTTACTCAAATAAGTTTAGGTATTCTGACGATGAGATAGGAGTAGTACAAAGAAAAGGTAAAACTTGGCTTTCCTAGAATTTATCATCAAAATAAATTATAATTAGTAAATTCAATACAATTTCTCTAATTGACTTGCTCGTCAACAACTAGAAGCCCGATTTATTATAGAAATCAGGCTTCTAAGCTTTACGATTTTTTCAATTCAAATAAGAATGCTACGACTAAACCTGTAATTAATAATACAAATAATCAATAAAATAAGAAATATGAAGGATGAAATGATAATGTTTAACTTTCATCCTTGAATACTGTATAATCTCGGAATTATTTTTTCATATTCCGCTTCATTTGTTCTAATTCGTCTTGTGTTTCCCAACGGCGGAACTTTTCTTCTAAGTCGTCAAAACTACTAGAATGATTGTTAGTTTGATTCGACCAACCATTAGTTTCCAAGCGCTGCTGGGTTTGAGCTTTAGCGCGGACTGTCTGTGCTTCAGCGGCTTTAGCTTGTACCTCCTGTCGTCGCTGCTGAATTTTTCGCAGGAGTTCCTGAGATTGGTTAATGCGTTCTTTTAGCCCTTGCATTTGTCCCCAGCGCTGATTCCCTTCTCGCAACAAGGCTGCTTCTCGTTCGCTCGCCGCACTTGCTAAATCTTGTCTACTGGCGTCTTTGGCTTTCTGAACGCGGATGTGCCAACGCTGGATTTCTTGAGCGGTAGCCAGAATATCATCTTGCGATCGCTTCTGTTGTAATTGTAAATCTGCAATCAACTTTAATGTATCTTCCTCTTGCTCACGCAGCTGTTCTAGCAGCGCCTCTAACTCCAAATGTGGATTGTTACGCAAGAATTCTTCTAAACGGTTTTCTAGAAACCGACTCAAATCATCAAATAAACCCACTGCCAGAACTCCAGAGGTCGGGTGTGTGACTATTTTATTGTAGTAAATTATCGACCAAGGAAAAAATTGTAACAGTCATGTCTTGCTACTAATTATTGGCTTAACCCGATTGATATTCTGGTTGACAGTTTCTACTTCTGGTTCAGGTATTGAAATAAAATAATCACAAACAGCAGCAAGTACTTTGTTGGTTTGGTTTTTATAAGCACATCCAATTACTGTCTTTCCATACTCATGTAGCTTTTTTGCTAAAGAGGCAAATGCCCCATCGCCAGATACAATTACAAAGACTTGCAACGATGGTCGGCTGTGAATTAATTCAACTGCATCAATTGTTAGTTGAATATCTGCTGCATTTCTTTGAAAGGAAAAACCAAAAATCTGTATTGGTTCAATACCAAGTTTTTGAACGTCACTTTTTATAGTTTTTAGATTACTATTACTCCAATCAGCATAAGCACATTGGATAGCTATTTTATCAACTAATTCTATTTCATTAATCTGTTGGATAATTTTTGTTAAAGAAAATTTGAAGTTAGGGTTTTTATTACCCATTGTCAAGTTTTCAATATCATATAATATTACCGTATTAAAATTTTGGATAGATATTTTTATATTTTTAATTGCTGAAAATATAGGTTCTAAAGTAATTTGAGTGATGGAATTGTCTCTAACTTGCTCTAATCTAGCCAAGTTTGTTTTGAGATTATCAATTTCTTGTTTTGTATATTCTAAATCATCAATCTGCTGTTTTGCTTCTTGTAATTCCTGCTGTAACTGTTTATTTGATATATGAATTTCAGAGGATGTTTGAACAGTTGTGTTTTTGAAATCTTTAAGAACTTGATTTAAAGTTTTTTCGCGTTGTTGATATGCAGCTACTAAATCTTGCTGTATAGCGTCCCAGTCTTCTGGAAGAGCCTCGCGAGTAAAAAAGTTTGTAACTGACTCATAACCAGCGATCGCAATTTCCAAATTAATCCCAGAATTTCCTTCTGCAAATACTTGAATCAGTTTACTGAATTTTACAATTACTTTGGCTAAATTAGAAGATGTGGTAGTTTGATTGCTAAATTGGTCAACAGCCCATTGCCGCAATAGTATAGCAAAGTCATGATTGAGTTTGTCTAAATTCTGCCGTAAAAGTGAATATATTTCTTGATTTTGGTAAGTTGCTTTTAACAAATTAAGTAGAAAATTTTGTGACTGATGGAAGATTTTGGTTGTCATAGCCATATCCCTGATTCAAAATGTAACTCTTTAGTTAAGTTTTCCCAACTTTGTATTACGTCTAACACTCAAAGTGGTGTCACCCAATAACTAATACCCCTGACAATTTTATTTTTCAAACCAAATAGGGGTAATTTATCCTCAGATAAACCTATATAAGTCCAATGTGGAACATCATTTTCTACAGTTTGAAACCAGCCATTTTGATTGAGAGCTTTTCTCTGTTCTTGAGTGGATACGCGTAAATCAATTGCTAATCCCCAAAGATGTTGTGAAGTTCCAGGAGGTGCAACTAGACCGAGAATTTTTGTTTCTTTACCCTGTTGAACTTTTGCCAAAGTTTGATTATTCGTATATTTGTGCCAAAATCTTAAATTTGTATCGAAAGTGCGCGTACAATCACCAGAACCATAACCAGATTTCAGGGTAAATTTTTGGAGATTTCGAGCTTTATTTAAAGCGTCTGCTGCTGATTTTTGTAAATAACAATCTTTAGTTCCATCAACATGACCCATTGTCAGGGTAGATTGAAACTCTTGGGTTTCTTGTTCGTTAGCAAAGATATCTTTTGGCGGTAATTTAATTTCTATATCTGGATTGACAAAGATTGCACCATAACTCCGTAACAAAATATATTCATAACTATTCGGATTGGGAATTGTCGGTAATTTTCTGGCGATCGCAGATAAAAAGCGCTGTTGGTCGTTTAATTTTGGATCGGGAATAAATGGTTGTGGTGTTACGTCTTTTGAGACACCTGTACAAGGTAATGATTCAGTACTCAAACATCCGTTTAATTGTTGAGCAGTTTTACCCATAGTATGATGGGTAATTTCATGACTAGCTACCAAAACAAAAATTATCAAAATTACTGTAATAATAAAACTTGTAGTTTTTATTAGTTTATTATTAATATACTTTTTGTTAAGGGTAAGTTTCATTTTTAAAAGTTTACCTAAATATATTTACAATTAGTTTTGCTAAATTTTAACTGACAATCAGCTATTTATAAATTCTAAATAGAGCTTAATAACGATAAATTATAGCAATTTTATTAGGGATGCACAGTTGTACGCCACTACTACTGTGGTTGAATATCGAAGTATTCTTGAGCGAGATATTTAATATACATTACAGATAAATTCAACTTGTGTTTGTGACTGACAATCTAAAAAATATTTATCAAAAATAGAAATGTATTTATTATTGAGCAATAGTAAAGTTGATAACTTATTTATCAGAAAGTTACATCCCTGAAATCACTGGAAACGTTAAAATTGAAAAGAACTTTCAGCTTGCTGTTCCTGTAAGTATGACCATGCACAACGTTGTTGAATTCCAAGACGCTTTTGATGTGATTGTCGTCGGTGCAGGTCACTCCGGTTGCGAAGCAGCTCTCGCCTCTGCCCGCCTCGGTTGTCGTACCTTGCTATTGACACTCAATTTGGATAAAATCGCTTGGCAACCCTGTAACCCAGCAGTAGGTGGCCCAGCGAAATCCCAGTTGACTCATGAGGTAGATGCACTCGGCGGGGAAATTGGGAAAATGGCAGACCGCACCTACTTACAAAAGCGCATCCTCAACTCTTCACGAGGGCCTGCTGTTTGGGCTTTACGCGCTCAAACTGACAAGCGCGAATATGCAGCAGTGATGAAAAATATTGTGGAAAATCAAGAAAACTTGACCATCCGTGAAAGTATGGCAGTTGACTTGGTGTTGGGCGCTAACGATGAAGTCATCGGCGTGGAAACTTATTTTGGTGTGGCGTTCCAATGCAAAGCCGTCATCTTGACAACTGGCACCTTTTTAGGTGGCAAAATTTGGGTAGGTAACAAATCAATGCCAGCGGGACGAGCTGGCGAATTTGCGGCTGAGGGATTGACACAAACCCTTCAGCGCTTGGGATTTGAAACTGGTAGGCTGAAAACCGGAACCCCAGCTCGGGTAGACAAGCGATCGGTAGATTACAGTAAAATGCAAATCCAGCCAGGTGATGAAGATGTGCGCTGGTTTAGCTTTGACCCGGATGTGTGGGTAGAACGCGAACAAATGCCTTGCTATATTACGCGTACAACTACTGATACTCATCGCTTAATTCAGGAAAATTTACACCTATCGCCAGTTTATGGTGGTTGGGTGGAAGCCAAGGGGCCGCGTTATTGTCCTAGTATTGAAGATAAGATTGTCCGCTTTACTGATAAAGAAAGTCATCAAATCTTTATTGAGCCGGAAGGAAGAGATATACCCGAACTTTATATTCAAGGGTTTTCTACAGGTTTACCAGAAAATTTGCAACTACAGATGTTGCGGACTCTGCCTGGTTTGGAAAAATGTGTGATGCTGCGTCCGGCTTATGCTGTGGAATATGACTATTTACCTGCAACTCAGTGTTACCCCACACTGATGACTAAGAAGATTGCTGGGCTGTTTTGTGCTGGGCAGATTAACGGCACCACAGGCTATGAAGAAGCCGCAGCTCAAGGTCTGGTGGCAGGAATTAACGCAGCTCGGTTTGCTCGCTCTCAGGAGATGATTGTCTTCCCCCGCGAGCACAGTTACATTGGGACGCTAGTTGATGACTTGTGTACCAAAGACCTGCGGGAACCTTACCGAATGCTTACTAGTAGGTCAGAGTATCGGTTGATTTTGCGTTCTGACAATGCCGACCAACGCCTAACACCCTTAGGACGGGAAATCGGTTTAATTGACGATCGCCGTTGGAGTTTATTTACCCAAAAACAAACCCAGATTAGCACAGAAAAATCACGGCTATCCAACACGCGCATCAAAGAACATGATGAAATTGGGATAGCGATCGCTTCTCATACCCAGCAAGCAATCAAAGGTTCAATTACCTTAAATGACTTACTGCGGCGTCCGGGATTCCATTACGTTGACCTCGACAGGTTCGGACTGGGAAACCCCAACCTCAACCGTGCTGAGAAAGAAGGCGCAGAAATTGACATCAAGTATTCTGGATATCTCGCTAGGCAACAAAATCAGATCGATCAAATCGCCCGCCAAGCCCACCGCCAGTTACCTGCGGATTTGGATTATGCAAAAATTGATACTCTTTCCAAAGAAGCGCGAGAAAAACTGACTCACGTAAAACCACTTACTCTCGGTCAAGCTGCACGTATAGGTGGTGTAAACCCAGCCGATATAAACGCTTTATTATTATATCTAGAATTGCGTAAAACCAAGAGCCAGTCAGGGTTTACAGCGTTAATCTCATAAAAACTTCATAAAGGGTGAGTATAGTAGTAAAGAGGGAGATGGGTATGATAGATGACATAAATCTTAGTACTGCCATCATTAACAATCCCCAGATTGAAGTTGATTTTAATACCACCGCTCAATAACTCGTCTCCATCAGACGGGCGATTGAATATTTGATTGATAATCCTGATAAAAGGCAGCAGGAGCGGCATTTCCCTGACCTAGTAATAAAGATAGAACGTCTATGTTACAACAAGCCACCACCCGTCTCATAATTCCAGAACCATCAGAGGACTTAATCGCCAACGAACCTTGGTCGATAGAAATCTATGCTGAGGGCTTGATGGATGAACTCTTTGCGGATATAGACCACATTCTCGATGCTAGTGGTAATCTAGTTTCTCAAACCATTAAGCATAGCACTCCGAAAAAGTCGAGCCAATCCGCTGCTGGGGTTTCTTTTGAAGTTCAAACCAGCCCCAACCGCAGCTCTGATTTTCCAGCTGTAGTAACTGGCATCGGCAACCCACTGCAAACAGTCACCATGCCGCAGATTATCTTACCAACAGCCGATAGCCCAGTAGAGTCAGTTGCTCAAACTAACCACAAGCAATTGAGTACGGTTGTATTTGACCCCGCCACCGTCAAACCAGTTAGTAGAAAGCCTCACAAAACCAGTTCTAGTTTAGGCAAACTGCTGATTGTGGGAACAACATTAGGTGTGGCGATCGCCAGTATGATTTACCTGGTACAGTCTGGCGTTATCCATATTTTTAATAGCAAATTGCCCCAATCAGCTCTTTTAGTGCCGCAGCCCCAGTCACAATTGCCGACAAAACCACAAGTTGAGGCAGAGTTAGTTGACTACATGGTGAGTGCCCTAGCAGTTATAGATAAGCAAGATGTAAAAAATAATCAAAACTACGTTAGACCGGGATTTTACACTCAGGCAAATACTAACCAAATAGCTGTTGCCAACGAGCAACCAACGAATAATCTACCACCAGTACCACTAGCAGCTAACAATACACTACCAACTCCTAACCGTTCTGGAAAGGTTGTTGAACGCATTTACGTGCCTGTACCATCGCCAATGCGCTACGCCCTGCCGGCGATTCCTGGCACTCCCACACTTTTACCACAAGTTGCAAGTGCGTTGCGGGGTTCTCAACCTAATATTGTGAAAAGTGCCTTGAATACCGTGCGACAAGCTGCCAAGCCTGCCACTGTCAACATGCTAGCTGTGGCTGTGCTACCAGAACTCAAAGCTGTGGCTACGAAAACTGCACCCATTACCGTGCGACAAACACCCAAGCCTCTGCCTGCATTACCAGTTGTGCCATTACGTGCAGCACTCGCACCAGAATCAGAACCAACTATCACCCAGCATCAGGTGTATTTGCCAACTGCGATCGCAGAGGCTCCGAGCAGTACCTTAGAAGGATTGCTAGAATTAGGCAACAAATCTGCCGCTTTATTTAAAATCGATGGCGTGACTCGTCGCATCAATATGGGTGAAAGCATTGGTTCGAGCGGGTGGACACTTGTTGAGGTCAGTAATGGTGAAGCTGTGATTCGTCGTAACGGCGAAGTGCGATCGATTTATGCAGGACAGAAATTGTAAGAACTTCTAAAAAATAAAGAAGTACAATCTGTTAGAGATTGAGATTCTAACAGATGAAATCAGAATTCACCATTTAAGGCTAGAAAATTTCTCCGCCGACTTACCTAGTTGCAGAGATTCGTTTTGAATTTCTTTAAAAAGATTCTATTGGATTTGTACAAAAGCTAATAGCTTTATTTGTAGACATCAGCACTCGCTCGGTCACAGGCATTTAAAGTATAAGAATCGTTTAATAGCAAGGGTTTGAGCGTTTTAGAAATTAGGCTATTTTTTGGTTGATATCCTTACAGATAAGGGTTTTAGAAATCCCGTGCGTTTGCCCTGTTTGCTAGCGCCACTTGACGGCAGTTGCTCATGGGGAAACCCCTGTCCCAGCAAGTGGCTCCTCCTATTCCTTACCTACATAAATAAGTTTAAAAATTAAAGTAGATTACTATAGTTAGAATCGGTCAAGTAACTTTTACTCAGTAATATATAAATTGAGAGATTCAGATTTCCGACTTATTATATAAGTCGGAAATCTAAGTATTCAACTAATATTTAGATCCAAACAACTAATCTTTTTCTATAACTTTGCTATGTCCAGCAAAAACAAAATGTTCGTCTCGGTTTCCTTTACTTTTATCAGGCCACTTAACCCAATAATGATTTTCCTCAAAACGGACATCTAAAACTGGATAATCTTCTGGGTCAATCTCGAATAGAGATTCTTTGGGAAGGTCTGAACCCTGCTCTGTAGAAGGTTTGAGAAGAGTTTTTGTTGTGATTTCCAAAACGTATTTCTTATCAGATTTAGATTGAACGTTATCTGAGTCACCAATTAATCCATCTTTAATTGCTTCTGCCATTTTTTCAGTATCAAAGCGATCCATATCTACTTTGGCGTCACAAAAGCAGCACTCAATTAAAATAGCTGGCATTTGTGTATTTTTGAGAACAAAGAAGCCTGTATTTTTTACTCCTCTATTATAAAAACCAAGTTTAACAATCTCTTTGAGAACTGATTGAGCAATACCTTGTGATGCATTACTAATTCCATAAACTTCTGTGCCATTAGCTTTAGTGTTGAATTTATTAAAGTGAATTGAAACAAAAATATTAACATTATTGGCATTCGCTTTATCTGCTCGTTGTCTGAGAGAGTCCGTGAGACTGCTAGCCTTAGTGGGAGTGCAATCAATAGCGGTATGACCTGCTGCTTTGAGTTTTTGGATTAAATGTGTACCAACTGCTTTAGTTAAAGTATCTTCTTGTTTGATGCCTGTTGCTCCTGTATCTGGAGGGCAATTATGTCCCATATCAATACCAAATTTCATCGAGTTAATCTCCTTGTTATAAATTTTGAGGTACCCATTATCTGCCTATAGTGTATTAATTATTAAGCCAAATGCCATCGCTGTGTCAGTGAGAAAAAGTGAGTACTGACTGTAAAAATTTGTAACATCTAGCATAATTATCTTCAAAAAAACAGAAATCTCATAAATCGAACCCATAAACAAAGCAGGCTGACCAATGACCCCAGAAGAAGCGCTGAATCTAATCGATAGTCTTTTATGCTCTACGTTTGGGCAAAGGCTCAATGACGTTCAATCTGTGGTCTTTCTGGAAAGTTGGCTGGGACGCACCTATGCGGAAATTGCGGTGCAGATAAGTTATGAACATGACTATATTAAGCAAATTGGTTGTCAGTTGTGGCGATCGCTTTCTCAGGTATTCGGTCAAGAAGTATGTAAAAAAAATATCCAAGCTGTTTTGCGTTGCTATCAGCAGTCTTCAAACAGTAGACATTCAAAAAAAGCTACCAACATTAACATCTTTGAATTAGATAAAATCAAACAAACAAAGGCAACAACGCAAACGGGAACAATCACGAACCAAGCCATTGATGGAATACGCTGGACAATTCACGATTTAGAAGTTCTACCCGAAAATGAGTGGACACGTTATGAAATTATTAATGGAGAACTCTTTGTAACTCGCACTCCTCACCGCCGTCATCAACAAGTTTGTGGCAAAATATTCCGGCAACTCGATACTTGGTCAGACTTGAGTGGTTTAGGAGAAACAATTGTAGCTCCAGGGATAATTTTTTCCCAAGCAGATAGCGTTATCCCCGATGTGGTTTGGATAAGTCGAGAAAGACTAGCAGAAATTGAAGATGAAGCCGGACATTTAACAGGTACACCAGAGTTAGTAGTGGAAGTTTTATCTTCTGGTAAACAAAACGAACTTCAAGACAAAGAAGCAAAATTGAAACTATATTCAGTTCAAAGCGTGTGTGAGTATTGGATTGTCAATCGCCTTACTCAAAAAGTTGAAGTTTATCGTCGAGAAAAAGCACAGTTGGTATTAGTTGCAACTTTATTAGATGATGATAAAATTACATCACCACTGTTACCCGGATTTTATTGTTCTATCCGTTTATTTTTTCCCTAATAAGCGGTTTATATAGATTTAAATTAGATATAGTAATTTGAAATCATTCGTTATGAACAAAATACCAGATTTCTCAAATAACTCTGGTATTTATAACTTTTAATTATCACAAATTAAATAGAATTGCTATATCATTGTCCTGAATCTGATGAATCTCGGATTTTAATTTCTACATCTCCTATCATCGATTCTGCTTCTGCAAAAGCTTTTGCTAAATCATCAATAGAACTCTTTCCTGCACTGAATCTTATTGTTTCAGCTTTTAAGTGTCTTTGAGCTTGACGAAATCCGTTACCCTTTCGCCCAACACCTGTAGTATTAATAATTCCAACAGAAGCTGCACTAATTGCAGCAAAAATTTTTGTTCTAAATGTTCCAAGTTCTTGAACAAAGGTAGCGACTATCAAGGATGAAAGTATAGAAATTACTCCCAAACTTATGTAAATAGAGTGTAATATCACTGCATCTTGATGCCATCTTTTTATTTGCTTCTGAATTTCTTCTGGTATTTCTTGCATTGTGAAAATTAACCTCTTTTAAAGATTAGGAAAGCATAACAGCAATCAAGCCAATATTGCAGGAACAGATTGAATGAAAAATAGTATTGGACTTTTCAGGCTAATGCTGTCAAAAATACCAGCAATGCCACACTAATTCAAAATAAAATGCGCTTAGTTACCAGACTAAGATGATGTACTTCACGCTTGTTGAAATCTATTATAAAGCTGACAATTTTTAGAATATTCGCTTATTTTTTGGGTGTCGGTGAGAAAAAGTGAGTAATTACTGTAAACAAATGTAACTTTTTTGCTTTCTTTGGTAGTTGATCAAGAGGTCTATAAGAAATATCCAAACAGACAAATTTTCCTAATCAATTTTTAGCGCTCGCTATCATCTAATCCACGCCTGTACAACTCCATTTCTGCCTGAGTTAGAGACTTTTTACATCAAACTCACGTTAAAGAAGTTTTCTTAAACAACCTCTGAGGATGTTTATGTTTAAACACAATGCCATTTAGGGAACCCTATTTATATAAATATTGATAGAAACCGAGTGATGAAAGCGCCCTCTGTTGGCTGGAATTTGATTAATGGAATTTTGACAGGTGGGATGTTCCTCTGCTGCGGCTTTGCTAACGCCCAGGTCACGCCAGATGGCACTCTCAACACCACTGTCTCCCAAAGTGGTAATAACTTTACCATCACTAACGGCAGTGCTGCAAACAGTAACTTATTTCACAGTTTCCGGCAATTTACTGTTCCTACTGGTAATTCAGCCATCTTTGATTTAGTCAACACACCTAATATATCGACAATATTCAGTCGTGTTACAGGAGGTAGCATTTCTCACATCGATGGCATGATTAAAACCATCAATAGTAATAATCCCGTAAGTCTATTTTTAATTAATCCCAGTGGCATTATCTTTGGACCCAATGCTCAACTGAATATTGGTGGATCTTTTGTTGGTACAACTGCAAATAGCATTAAGTTTACTGATGGGGTCGAGTTTAGTGCTACTAACAACACAGCAACCCCCTTGTTGACAATTAGTGTACCAGTTGGCTTGCAGTTTGGGCAGAACTCAGGTGCGATAGCTCTACAGAACTCGACCAATGGCATCTCTCAAAATCCACTAGGTTTACAAGTGAGTTCAGGAAAGACCCTTGCTTTGTTAGGAAATAACATTGATATAGCAGGTGGCGTTCTCAAAACCGTCAATGGCTCCATCGAACTCGGTAGTGTCCAATCAGGACAAGTTAGCCTTACTCCTACCAGTCAGGGATGGACATTTGATTATTCTAATGTTGGGCAACTAAGCGATATCCAGTTAACTCAGCAAGCACAAATATCAGGCTTTGGGCTTGGAAGTAGTGCTATTCAAATGCAGGGTAAAAATATCAGCCTTTTTGAAGGTTCGGTTGTTAGCACTCTAAATCAAGGTGTCCTCTCATCAGATCGAATTACGATAAATGCCACAGGGTTGTTCACCCTTGTAGGAACAAATCAAGCCGGAACTAAAAGCACTCAATTGGCAAGCACTACAGTTGGGATCGGACAGGGTGGAAACATTACCATTTTAACTAAGCAATTGCTGCTGCGGGATGGAGGGCAAATCAAGTCTCAAAATTTTAGTTCTGGTCAAGGTGGAAATATTGTAGTCAAGGCTTCCGAGTCCATTTCAGGCATTGGATTTAACTCTGTCAATCCTTCTACAACTACATCAATTCAGGCAGCTTCAGTAGGTTTTGGAAAAGGGGGAAATCTTACTCTTTCGACACAAAAACTTACACTTACTAACGGCGCTGGTATTGGGTCTGTTGCTTTGAGAACTAGCGATGGTGGTAATGTCCAAATTGATGCCTCAGACTCGATAGACGTTTCTGGAATTAATAACCTCACATTGCTCCCTAGCACTCTAGCTTCATCAACAGTAGGATCTGGAAATGCTGGTAATCTGAGCATTACAACTGCGCGACTTAGAGTACAAGATGGCAGCATTGTTAGCTCTTCAACTGGCGCAACAGGAAATGCTGGCAATGTTAAGATTGTGGCTTCAGACTTCATCGAAGTCAGCGGCGCATCACCCAATAGCACTGTGAGTAGCAGTATTGGATCTAATGCACTACGCCTCGATCCTGTCACCCGTGCAATTTATCGGCTACCTGAAATTCCCACTGGTAATGCAGGAGGGGTAGTTTTGATCGCACCTCAATTGCGCGTTATGGATCGAGCTGACATAGGTGTGAAAAATGAGGGTACGGGTAATGCAGGTAATTTCGAGGTTTATGCAGACTCGATTCTCCTGACTAATCGCGGAACGATTTCCGCAGCGACACAATCTGGCAACGGAGGAAACCTAATGCTCAATGCTCAACAACTATTGCTCGTGCGCGGTAATAGCAAAATTTCTGTTGAAGCTAAGGAAGCAGGTGATGGTGGTAATATCACGCTCAAAGCTCCCATCATTGTGGGTTTAGAAAATAGTGACATTATTGCTAATGCGGTGAAAGGTCGGGGGGGCAATATCCGAATCAGCACCCAAGGAATTTTTGGATTGAAGTTTCGTCCCCAACTTACACCAGAGAATGACATCACTGCTAGTTCCCAATTTGGGGTTAGCGGCACAGTTCAAGTTAATACTATTGGCGTCGATCCAAACTCGGGTTTAGTCGAACTACCAGCAAATGTCACCGATCCATCTCAGCAAGTTGCCACAGGTTGTTCGGGTACTCAAGGTAGTCGCTTTGTGGCAACCGGACGGGGTGGTATGCCGCAAAATCCGAATCAACAAGTGACGAGCGATCGCACTTGGTCTGATATCCGCGACCTCAGAGCATACCGCAAAACTGGTAATGTCACTGCCCAAACACCTAGCTCATCAGAGACGATCGTTGAAGCCACTTCCTGGCATCGCAACGCCCAAGGCCAAGTTGAGCTAGTTGCAGCGCCATCTCCAGCAAATATACAGCCTCAATTAACTTGTGCTGCCCTTGGTAGAAGTTAATTTGCTCCAAGAATTTAAACATAAAAGGCATTGCAATCACTTGACTAAACAAACTCTTAAACCATCGGTAACTACCTGTGACTTTCCAAATTAAAAAACATCGTTGGCTATATATCAGTCTAAGTATTTTCAGCTTGTGTTTGGCAGTGACAATAACACCTGCTAAAGCATCTATGCAAGTACTGCCAACTTCTACTATGAATGTGTCAGCTTCCACTCAACCTAATAATTGGTTAGAACAAGCACGGAACCTCTACCGTTCAGGACGCTTTGCACAAGCAGTGACGATTTGGCAAACGGCAGCACAACAGTACCACACCCAAGGCGATCGCCTGAACGAAGCTCTCAGCTTAAGTTACCTTTCACTGGCACAACAGGAACTCAATCAATGGGAAGCAGCTAGTCAATCTATCGAGCAAAGCGTGAAACTTTTGCAAACAATCACACCTCCCGCTGATGCAATTCTCTGGGCACAAATACTGAATACACGAGGAAATTTACAACTGCATACTGGTAAAGCTGAAATCGCCCTGGAAAGTTGGCAACAAGCTGAAAAATATTATGAGTTAGCAGGCGATAAAATGGGCAGCTTGGGTAGTCAAATCAACCAAGCACAAGCTTTACAAAGTTTAGGATTTTACCGCCGCTCGAAACAGCAATTGGAAGCGCTGACTCAAAAGTTAGCAGCAATGCCAGATTCGGAAATTAAAGTTAGTGGGTTGCGATCGCTTGGTTTAGCTTTGCAAATGATTGGCGATCCTGGTAAAAGTCAACAGGTGTTAGAGCAAAGTTTAGCGATCGCCCGCAAACTTGAAACTACACCTGAGTTAAGTTCTATCCTGCTGAATCTAGGAAAAACCGCTATTGACTTGCAAGATCCAGAGGCAGCATTGAATTATTTTGAACAGGCTCAACAGGTAGCGACAAATCCAGGCGATGGCTTACAAGCGTGTTTAGGGCGTTTCAAACTTTTCCTCGATTACGAGCGGCCTGAGTTGGCTACCCCAATTGCACCGCAACTATTACAACAACTTAGAGAACTCCCCGCTAGTCACACTTCCCTCTACGCAGCGATTAATTTTGTTGCCACCCTAAATCGGCAATCAAATCCTGACCAAATCGTACCGCTAAAAGACTTGGCACAACTGATGGCAGTCACAGTCAAGTCTGCACAGCAAATCGAAGATGCTCAAGCAGAAGCTTACGCATTGCATCAGTGGGGAAAACTTTATCGTCGTACACAGCAGTTATCACAAGCACAACAGTTAACTCAGAAATCCCTTAACATTGCGCGTCAACTCCAAGCTGAGGATATCATTGCTCAATCTGCTTGGCAGGTGGGACAGTTGTATAAACAACAAAGCGATCGCCCACAAGCAATTACTGCCTATACTGAAGCGGTCAAAGCTTTAAAGTCACTACGAAGTGATTTGGTTGCTGTCAACCCCGATATTCAGTTCTCCTTTCGTGAAAGTGTGGAACCTGTCTACCGCGAACTTGTAGGTTTACTTTTAGACCAGCAACCAAGTCAAGCAGATCTGATGGAAGCTCGTGATTTGATTGAGGCTCTGCAAGTTGCAGAACTTGATAACTTTTTTCGGGAAGCGTGTTTAGATAGAGCGCAGCAGATTGACCAAGTTGACCCTAATGCAACTGTTGTTTACCCGATTATCTTGCCAGATCGCCTAGCAGTAATCCTCTCGACCACCGGACAACCGTTGCGTTACTACGTGACTCAAAAATCTCAAAATGAAATCGAACAAACTCTAGAAAAATTATTAGTTGGCTTCAATCCTGTCTCAGATGCCAAAGAGCGCGATCGCTTGTCCGAACAAGTCTATGACTGGCTGATTCGCCCTGCACAAGTGGATGGAGCCTTCAAAGATAGCAAAACACTGATATTTGTTTTAGATGGAAAATTACGTAATATTCCGATAGCTGCCCTGTATGACGGTAAGCAATATCTGATTGAGAAGTATGCTATCGCCCTTTCACCGGGAATGCAATTGATAAGTGCGCGATCGCTCCTGAAAAACCGCATTGATGCGATCGTCGGTGGTATCAGCTTATCTCGTAATGGCTTTAGTGCTTTGCCTGCTGTGGAATCAGAAGTCAAGCAAATCTCGAAGGCGGTGCCATCTTCGATGTTGCTCAACCAGCAATTCACCAGTCAAGCCCTCGCCGAGCGGGTGAAATTTAGTAGGGCTGATGTTGTCCACCTAGCAACCCACGGACAGTTTAGCTCCCGTCTGGAAGATACCTTCTTACTTACCTGGGATGGACAAGTTAATGTCAAGGAGTTGTCCGAACTCCTCAAAAATCGTAGTGGTAATTCATCAAAAGCGATCGAGTTATTAGTATTGAGTGCTTGTGATACCGCAGCAGGAGACGATCGCGCCGTTCTGGGACTAGCAGGCTTGGCTGTCAAATCCGGCGCTCGCTCAACTATCGCTACCCTCTGGCCTGTCAAAGATAAAGCAGCCGAGATGCTCATGACGCGCTTCTATGAACAATTGCGACAGCCTAAAATCACTAAAGCCGAAGCACTGCGGCAAGCCCAAATTAATCTGATCCGCCAAACTGATTTTTACGATCCTTTCTTTTGGTCTGCTTTCGTTTTGGTTGGCAATTGGCTGTAATTACGCAATTTTACTTAAAACATTTACAAATTATTTGCATATATTTTTACTGTATACCAGTCAAGGTTAGTTTATATTGTTAGTAGGCATTTAAGCCTTATTCTATTACCTGAAGCGATTTTACAAGCTTCTTTCCAAAATCAGAATAGTTGTTATTATTACTTTTTCTTGAGGTATAAGATAGTGAAACGTCGATATTTAGTTAGTACATTAAGCATTATCGCTCTACTTACTAGCAGTACATGGGACAGTGCCTATGCTGTGACATTTACGCCACCAATCAATAATGGCGCTCCCAGTCAAGCGACCGGGGGAGCTTCTCGCGGCAGTTTCTTTATCCCTACTTCTGGTAAAGGCGCTCCCAGTCAAGCGACCGGGGGAGCTTCTCGTGGCAGTCTGTTTACACCTGCTTCTGGTAAAGGCGCTCCCAGACAAGCAACAGGAGGCGCGTCTAGAGGCAATCTCTTTACACCTAGCGCCGGGAAGGGTACACCCCAACAAGCAACAGGAGGCGCGTCCAGAGGTGACCTATTTACACCTGCTTCAGGGAAAGAGGTTCCTCAACAAGCAAGTGGGGGAGCTTCTCGCGTTGGTACTTACTACTTAAATCCTTCAATAGGAACAGCAGGCCCAGCAGCCCTAATTGCACTTTTACCCCAAAGCTTCTATGGCACAACGGTATCTGAACATCCCACAATTCTGGTATATCTCCCTGCTTCTAATGCAGAAGAAGCCGTATTCAGCCTCAAGGATGAAGCTGGCAATACTCAATACCAAATGACTCTTGCGATTGCGGGCAAAGCCGGAGTGATTGCTGTCAAATTACCAACTGATGCACCCACTTTAGCAATTGGAAAAAATTATCATTGGTTCCTAGCTGTCAAAGTAGACGGACAACTCAGCCCAAGTACACCTTATGTCGATGGTTGGATTGAGCGCATTCAGCCTACTGCTGAACTAACAACAGCAATGCAGCAGAAGGATGCTTTGAAGCGGGCAGCGGCTTTTGGTAAAAATGGCGTCTGGTATGACTGCGTGGAGACACTCGCAGCGTTACACAGCACCCAACCTACGAATGTGACTCTTACCAAGCAATGGGAAGAACTCCTATCTTCAGTCAGCTTGCAAGAGATTGCCACAGCCAAGTTAGTATTATCTGCCAATTAATAGCAATTTGAGCATGGGAGATAAACCTGGATTTCTCACTCGTGAGAAATCCAGGGAGAGAGGAAAAGCACTTTCTTGACGCCCTCCTATACCTCCCACACTCTTGTGAGAAATTCGGGTAAAGCATTGGAAACAATTTTAGATTGAAATCCAAAATTTCTAGTCCCCAATACCCAGTCCCCAGTCCCCAATCCCCATTTAGCGCAAATATGTGGCGCAGATTCCAGACCTTTGTCCAACGCACTCGTAGCGTTTTGATTATTACTCCCAGTGTTGCCTTGACTGTCATTGTTGGGCAATCATTGGGATTTTTCAATTTAGTTGAATGGAAAATTCGCGATCAATGGGTTCGTCAGCGATCGCACAATACAATCGCTGATGAAATTGTGATTGTCACAATCGATGAACAAGATATCCAATCGGTGCGTAAATGGCCAGTTCCAGATTGGGCATTAGCAAAATTGTTAGAAAAGATTCGGGCGCAGCAGCCTAGAGCTATCGGCTTGGATCTATATCGAGATTTACCAGAAGGAAGCGGACATGAGGAACTTGCGAAAATCTTTCGCAGCACCCCCAATTTGATCGGCGTTGAGAAAATTACCGGCGAGCGCGTTAATCCGCCACCGGAATTGAAGAAACTCGAGCAAGTAGGATTAGCAGATTTGGTGTTAGATAGCGATCGCTTTGTACGTCGTGCGCTTTTGACAGCAGTCGATGCCAAAGAAGAGGGAAAAATTAAAGCAGGATTAGCTACATCTGTAGCTCTTAAGTACCTGGAAGCCGAAAAGATTACCTTAGAAAGTATCGATGAGCAGCAACAAAAGTTTCGATTAGGCAAAGCAATTTACCAGCCACTTCAAAACCAAGAAGCAGGCTATAGTGATGCCGATACAGGAGGGTATCAAATTCTGCTCAACTGGTATGGAACGGAAGCAGCATTTCGCACAGTTGCAATGCGGGATGTGTTAGCAGGAAAAATTCCGGCAGACCTAATGCGCGATCGTATGGTATTCATTGGATCGACTGCTGCTAGTACCAACGACTTCTTTAGCACACCCTTCAGTTCTTCCTTAATTTCTGCTCAAAAACCTACACCTGGTGTGGTTATTCATGCCAATATTGCCCATCAACTAGTGCAAGGAGCAAAAACGGGGACAGCAAACATACATGGTGTTTCTGGTACGGCTGTGTTGCTATGGATTTTTTTATGGTCTGTTATTGGTTCTGGTGGTAGTTGGTGGTTAGCCAGTGCGCGTACCAGCCAACGGATTCCAGGTGGGAAAATTCTTTGGGCAACTGTAGGTATCTGTGGGGGATTGATGGCAGGTAGCTACGGGATATTTTTATATGGTGTTCTAATTCCAATTACGCCCTCCTTGGCTGCGTTCATCAGTAGCGTGATTGCCACAATAAATGCCTATAAACAGCAAAAGTTAGAACAAACGAACCAGCAATTAGAAATTGCTAACGCTCAACTCTTAGATTATTCCAAAACCTTGGAAGTCAAAGTCGAAGAACGAACTCATGAATTACTAGAAGCCAAGCAAGCTGCCGATGCTGCTAACCAAGCTAAGAGCGAGTTTCTGGCGAATATGAGCCACGAGCTACGGACACCACTCAATGGTATCCTTGGCTTTGCTCAAGTGCTGGAGCGATCGCCAAACATCACACAAAAAAATCTCGAAGGAGTCAAAATTATTTACCAATGTGGCTCGCATCTATTAACACTAATTAATGACATTCTCGACCTCTCAAAAATTGAAGCTCGTAAATTAGAGTTAGTTACCAGTAGCGTACATTTGCCTAGTTTTCTAAATGGTATAACTGAAATTTGTGGTATCCGAGCTAACCACAAAGGAATCAATTTTAATATTTTAATCAGCGATCGCTTACCAATTGCTGTTGAAACGGATGAAAAACGACTACGGCAAGTATTAATTAATTTGTTGGGCAATGCAATCAAGTTCACAGACAGTGGTGATGTAACCTTTAAAGTAGAGGTACTGGAGACAGAGGACAACAAAGATAAGGAAAATAACCAATCCCCAATTACTAAGATTCGCTTCCAGATTGAAGATACGGGTATTGGGATGTCATCAAAGCAAATAGAAAAAATCTTTTTACCCTTTGAGCAAGTAGGTGAGGCAGAACGACGTTCTGAAGGTACTGGTTTAGGATTGGCCATTAGTCAAAAAATTGCGACATTGATGAGCAGCGAAATTCAGGTACAAAGTCATTTGGGCGAAGGCAGTTTATTTTGGCTAGATTTGACAGTACCGCTTGCCTACGAATGGAATGAGGACAAAACTGCTAGCAGTCACCAAAAAATCATTGGTATTCGAGGTAACGCGCCTCAAATTCTCATTGTTGATGATGACGATCGCCACCGTTCGATGTTAACCAGTTTGCTCGAAGAAATTGGTTGTCGAACTTTGTCAGCCGCAGACGGCAAACATGGGTTACAACTAGCAACTGAAAATAACCCAGATGTGATTCTACTGGATTTAGCTATGCCTAATATGGATGGCTTTGAGTTTATGGTTCATCTGCAAAACAATCCTCAAACTCTTGGTATTCCGATTGTTGTTTCTAGTGCCAACGTATTCGAGTCCAATCGTCTGCGGAGTTTAGAAGCAGGGGCAACAACATTTATGCCTAAACCCTTCCAAATTGATGAACTATTTCAAGCACTGCGTTCTGCCTTCGAGGTAGCACAGAAGCGATCGCCACTAAATTTTGACTGGATTTATACCCCATTTCCACCTCAACAGTCATTTGCTAGAAATGAGCAAGATAGTGAATTGATTTTGCCATCTGAAGATATTTTGCAGCAACTCTATCATCTGGCAATGATGGGAGATATATCGGCAATAGAGGAAATGTTAAAAGAGCTAATTGAACTAAATCCCCAACTAACTACTTTTGCAGTCGAGTTAACTAAACTTACAGCCGATTTTCAAACCGCAAAAATACGTAAGTTTATTAAATCTTTTATCACAATGGAGTCAGTCTAATGATAGACGATCTTCTTTCCCAGCCAGTGCGTATCCTCTTGGTAGACGACAATCCCAATAATCTGAAAGTGCTATCAGAAGCGATTCAGGGATGTGGTTGGAAAGCACTGATGGCCACAGATGGAGAATCGGCGATCGAACAAACAGAATATGCCAAACCTGATATTATTCTTCTTGATGTGATGATGCCAGGTCTTGATGGATTTGAAACTTGCCGCAGACTCAAAGCCAATGCCATCACTCAAAATATTCCGGTCATTTTTATGACTGCTTTATCCGATGCCACAGATAAAGTTAAAGGACTAGAAATTGGTGCAGTTGACTACATCACTAAACCTTTCCAACAGGAAGAAGTAATTGCACGATTAAAGTTACACCTAAAAATCTCCCATCTCACTCGTACCTTAGAACAAAAAGTGCAAGAACGCACCACTGAATTAACCCAATCTCTACAACAGTTACAACAAACCCAGCTACAACTAATCCAAAGCGAGAAAATGTCCACTCTGGGAGAACTTGTTGCAGGTATAGGTCACGAGATTAATAACCCGATTGGTTTTATCAATGGAAATTGCTTTCATATTGAAGAATATATCAAGGATCTGCTTCATTTAGTAAATCTCCAACAGCAAAAGCTACTACACCCAGATCTAGAAATTGAAGAACTCTTGGCAGAAATTGACTTAGAGTATCTGGTTGAGGATCTACCAAAACTTCTACAATCAATGCGTCAAGGAATTAGTCGTCTTAAGGACATCAGCCTGTCTTTAAGAACCTTTGCGCGCTCTGATATTTCATCTAAGATAGAGTTTCAAATTCACGAAGGCATTGATAGCACCTTGATGCTATTAAAACATCGACTCAAAGACCAAGGAAACCGTCCTCAAATCGAGGTTATCATCAAATACGGTGATTTACCTCTAATCAGTTGTTATCCTGGACAAATGAACCAGGTATTTATGAATATTATCGCTAATGCTATTGATGCATTCGATGACCTTTATCAAAACTATTCAGAGCAAGAAATCGCTGCTGCTTTACCTAATACCATTACGATTACTACATCAGTTGAACATCTACAACAAACTGTGACAATTTGCATTGAGGATAATGCTCTGGGGATGCCTCCTGAGGTACAAGCTAAAATTTTTGAGCCATCTTTTACAACTAAACCTGTAGGCAAGGGAACTGGACTAGGATTAGCTATTAGTTACCAGATTATTGTTGATAAACACAATGGACAAATCAACTGTTTCTCAAGTTATGGTAAGGGAACAAAATTTATTATTACAATACCTCATTGTGATTTTAACTCAGCTTGAATGAATCGACTTAAGAGGATATTTTCAAAGTCGAAGCTAGTCAAAATTATGCAATCCGCTTGACAATAAAACATATGATTACAGTGTAAATAAGCGATTGCTGCTTGCAACTTAAATCAAATCAAAAGCTATTATCTGATAGAAATTCTAATTATATATTAGAAAATAATAAATTACAACTTATAGTAATACTTTGACTAGATTACAGTAAAATTAGCTTTCATATCAAGTCCAGCTAATTAGTTATAATTCCTGAATTTCTGTAGAAGAGTAACCAAAACCATTCCCCTGTGTCTCTTCACCCTCTGTAATGGATGCTTTCCAAAGGCATAGCAACTTTACTATAGACTTATACAAATTGTAGTTATTTTAATTACATCAGAAATCAGAGAATTCTTGTATTAACTTTACTATAGACTTATACAAATTGTAGTTATTCTAATTACATCAGAAATCAGAGAATTCTAGTGCAAAATTATCAATTGATATACAACTTATTAATATATTTAATAATTTAAAAATACTTTGATTTGACACAAATATATTTTAATAAATAAAGAACATTTGATGTTTCAGACAAATTTTTTGAAATATATCTAGCTTAGTTGTGAGGAGACATTGTGAAAGTAAATTTCCTAGCTTCTGTTAGTGGAGTAAGTTTTTTATGCTTACTTTTCGGATGGTCACCTGTACTAGCGATAGGAGCAATTGAACCAGGTGCGGATAATACTCAAACTCAAAATTTTTCGGAAAAAGCAGCTAATTTCCTAAATGAAGCTAGTTATAAAACAAGTAATGATAATTATAAAAGTGCTGCATTGACGCTACCTTCCTCTAGTGATTCTCTGCAAACTACTTCAAAGTCTTCACGTCCCTCTGTTGGAATACAATTAGCACAAGTAACGTCTGTATCACAATTGTCAGATGTCCAACCTACAGATTGGGCTTTTGCTGCATTACAATCTCTAGTAGAGCGCTATGGTTGTATTGCTGGTTATCCAAACAGCACATATCGGGGGAACCGTGCGCTGACTCGTTATGAATTTGCTGCCGGTTTGAATGCCTGTTTAGATCGGGTCAACGAGCTAATCGCTACATCTACTAATGATTTGGTAACAAAGCAAGATTTAGCTACCTTGCAAAAACTGCAAGAAGAATTTTCTGCCGAATTAGCTACGCTGCGAGGTCGAGTAGATGCTTTGGAAGCTCGCACCAGTCAGTTAGAGGCAAATCAGTTTTCTACAACTACTAAACTTAATGGTGAAGTAATTATTGCAGGCATTGGTGCAACCGGAGGCGCTCCAAATGTGGATGACCCCAATATCATTCTCACAAACCGAGTCCGGTTAAATCTTACTACCAGTTTCACTGGTAAAGACTCACTGATTACTGGGTTGCAAGCATATAATTTCTTGGGTGGTGTAGATGGAAGTGGTAGCCTTCAAGAGAGTTTGGGATTAGCATCACCAATCCTCAGTTCTAGTAGCGCTCGTACTAGTTTTGAACCTCAATTTCCTGGAGTCGATCCTAAAACACTAACAACAATCGGTGCCAACTCTATTCAGCTTTACAAACTGCTTTACATCTTTCCCGTTGCTGATAAACTGACATTATTTGCTGGGACTGCTGCTGAAGTGTCGGATGCTTTTCCTGCAATTACTCCTTTTTATGGTGAAGGACAAGAGGCGATTTCTCGCTTCGCAAGTTTGAACCCTGTAGTGCGTATTTCTGGTGGTACTTCTGGTTCTGGTTTAGCATCTGCTGCTGGCTTTATTTTTAATATTTCCAAGCAATTGGATTTGAGAGCTTTGTATGGCAGCGTCAACGCCAATTTACCAGCGCAAACAGCAGATACACCCTTGGGAGCAGGTGTATTTGGGGGTAGTAGCGTCATAGCAGCTCAATTAACTTTTAGACCAAGCAGTTCTATAGATATTGGTCTCAACTATGCCAACAGCTATCACAGTATAAACATTCTTGCCACAGGATTAACTAGTAGTGATATCGGTGCTTTAGCAGGAGTTGATTTAGCAACACCTCTAAAACTTAACTCTGTTGGTGGAACTTTTAGTTGGCGATTTTCTCCAAACATTGCTTTGTCTGGTTATGGCGCGGCATTTTTTGTTGATGATTCTTCTGGGACAGTCGATGCTTCTACTACCTTCACTAGTTGGATGGCGGGTGTTCATTTCAATGATTTATTCCGAAAAGGGAACAATGCCGGCATCATTTTTGGTCAGCCACTATATCGCACTGATGCCAGTGGTGCGGCTAACCTAGCACCTGCGGGTGAAAACAGGGCTGTTCCGTACCATTTAGAGGCTTACTACCGCTTTCGGGTCAATGACAATATCAGCATTACTCCGGGTGCATTTGTTCTTTTTAATCCTGAAAGCAATAGCAACAACGATACAACTACTGTAGGTGTACTTCGTACTACCTTCACTTTCTAATGGCGTTGCAGAATAAAAATATCAATTAGTGCCTCACCGATTTTGTGGAGTTCTGTAATTGACTTTGTAGATCTGCCCATTTGACTCCTGCTAAGCTGGGCAAAATAACATGAGCGGCTCCAACTCGTTCAACTGGGCCAATACCTACCGTCCACATCCCAGCAGCTAGAGCCGCCTCAACACCCGCAGCTGCATCTTCCACAACTACAGATTGGGCTGGTTCGATTTGTAGCTCCTTGGCTGCATAGAGAAATAAATCTGGTGCTGGCTTGGGTTGCTGTACGCTATAACCATCAGCGATCGCATCTACTTTGTCAGCAATACCCAATCGCTCGATTACCGTGCGGGCATTTTTGCTGGCTGAACCAATGGCTATTTTAATCCCAGCTTGCCGCAGTTCATCCAAAAGAGCGATCGCTCCTGGTAACAAATCCTTAGAGGTCATATGTTTGAGCAATTCTACATAGTAGCGGTTCTTGCGCTCCATCATTTCTTGGATTTGTTGTTCTGAATACGGTCTATTCCCAATAATCAACATTAGCGAAGCACGACGGGATACACCCCGCAGTGCTTCATTAGCCATCCGATTAAACGGTATACCCTCTCGATCTGCTAGCTTCTGCCAAGCTAGATAATGAAGTTCTGCTGTGTCTGTCAGCACACCATCTAAATCGAAGATGACTCCTTGGATATTGGGATTGGGAGTGCTAACTGTTGATTGTTGATTGTTGGTTATTGAGTGAGGAGTTATTCTCCTTGTCCTCTTGTCTTCCTCATCTCCCCATGCCTCGTGCCCCATATCCACTCCTCCATGTAAATCAAAGTCGTACCATGACCCTTGCCAGTGCAGTTTAAACTTCAAGCGTGTCCAGTTAGCAGGTAGATGGGGGTTGGCTATAGGGCGATTTTCGGTGAATTGAATACCACCAAAGCCAAAAATTACAGCTTGCCAAACACCGCCAGCAGTGGCGCCGTGAATTCCATCACTGGTGTTTCCCCGGTTATCTTCAAGATCCACCATTGCTCCATGCATAAATAGTTTGTAAGCTTCTGTGGATAGATTCAAATTTGAAGCTAAGATGGCGTGAACTGCGGGGCCGAGGGAGGAACCATAGGTAATATCAGTGCGGGGTGCGTAGTAATCCCAGTTTGTCTGCAATGCTTTTTCGCTATAGGGAAAATCTGTTGATTCTCGCATTAAATAAAGCAGCATTAATACATCTGGCTGTTTGAGTACTTGATATTTGTTGGTTTTCTCAATACCCAAGATGGCTTGCATGGAGCGATCGCGCCCTTCGTAATCTGCTAAATTAATATCTTCTAATTGAAAAAATCCTTCGCACTGCTCGATTAATTCTGTTGATGGGTCGTAAAACAATAAGATTTTGGCAATGATGTCTTGCCAGTAATTTTGCTGTTCTGAAGTCAGTTGTAGTTTCTCTGCTAATTCTCTGGCTCGTTGTGGATATTTATTAGCCAACCAATCACAAACTGCGATCGCTTTTTCTAAATGCCATTGCGCCATGCGGTTTGTAAAAATATTGTTGTGGACGAATTCATGGTATTCATCCGTTCCGATTACTCCCCGAATTTCATACTTTTGGCGATCGGGATTGAATTCCACGCGGCTACCCCAAAAAATGGCCGCATCCAAGATCATCTCTGCACCATATTTTTGCATCCACCGATCGTCGCCAGTGGCTTGCCAGTAGTTCCAAACGGCGTAGGGGATATCTGCGTTGATATGAATTTCGCGATCGCGGCACCAAATCCGCACGTCTTCACCATAAAAATCAGTCGGGAGTGACCAACGTGGTGTTACTTCATCGCCGGTAACAGCACTTTCCCAAGAAAACATTGCTCCTTTATACCCGTAATGAGCAGCTTTGCGTCTAGCTCCTGGTAATGTGTGCCAACGGTAACTCAATAAATTTCGGGCGATCGCTGGTTGGGTAAACACAAAAAACGGCAGCATAAAAATTTCTGTATCCCAAAAAATATGACCGCGATAGCCAAACCCCGAAAGAGTTTTCGCCGGAATGCTTACCTTGTCATCATGCCGTGGTCCAGCAATCAACAGCTGAAACAGATTGTAGCGAACTGCAAAAGCCGCTGTGCTATCTCCTTCAATCAGGATATCGCTTTGTTGCCAAACCTCATCCCATGCCTGTTCATTGGCTTTTAATAGTGTTGCGTAGTCTGACAAGTATGCGAGTTTTTCTCGAGCTGCTAAGACTGGTGTTTCAATCTCCCGCGAAGTGAAAACTGTCACGAGTTTTTCTACTGTTACGGTTTGTTGCGCTTTAGCCAGGAAGGTCGTGCTGAGGGTGGGATAACCAGGTGTGGTATTGACTTGTAAGGATGCTTCTGTCCCTGATATTGTCATCTTCGCTGCCATACCGAACTCAATTTGGGAGTTGCGGGTGCGACTTTGTAACCAAATTCCTTCGTCAGTCTTGCCTTGATCTAATCCTTCCCAGTGATTAAAACCCTGATTTTCTGCATACCCGTTAATGCTTCCCTGAACTTCAATTAATCCATCGAAATCTACTGGTGTTAACTGACAGCGTTGTCCTAACACATGCTGGTCAGCAAAACTAGCAAAGCGTTCAAAGTAGATGTCTATGGTTTTCCCACTAGGAGAACGCCAACGCAAAGAACGACACAGAAGTCCCTGACGTAGATTAAGCTTTCGCTCATACCGCAATATCTCGCCTTGATCGAGACGAAAGCGATCGCCATCTACAATCGCTACCAAAGGTAACCAGTCAGGGCAATTAACTAGTTCAGTGTACATCACCGGCACATCATCATAAACACCGTGAATAAAAGTAGCCGGCAATGCATGAGGATAACCTTCCTCAAAACTGCCCTTTATTCCCAAATATCCATTGCCGATTGTAAAGACAGTTTCTTTGGAGTGCAACTGGTCAGGGTCAAACTGAGTTTCGGTTAATGTCCAGTCTGTATAAATAAAATGGCGAGAACGACCTTTTGTTTCCATTATTCAATCTGTTGAAAGTGGTCATTGGGCAGGGAAGGGTAAGAATAACTTTTAACCTCAGCTAACAAAAACGTTTTTGGCGAGGTTCCTGATTCAGCACTGGGCAATCCCTACTCACCCAGATGTTTTTCTAAAATCTTTTCAGCTCTTGGTTTATAGAGCAAATGAAATAACGCTTCCATGTAACGATCTCTGGCTTCGTTATTTTCTGGAGCAATAAAGTTCCAAAAACTAAATATTTTCGTCAGCAGTAATAATTGATTAGTATGTGAATGCCAATTATATCTGTGATGAATTCGCTCAGTCATCCATTCTGAAACTTCCTGCCAGTATTGAGGATGAGTATCACATTCTTCAAGGAAGTCTAAAATTTTTTTTGCTGTTCCTTCCAAGTCTGTAGGATTAATATTAAATCCATCTTCTTGGTTTTTAATAATTTCTAAAGACCCACCAAATTGAGTAGCAAAAGTTGGTAAGCCAGAAATCATGGCTTCCAGAATAGACCTGCCGAAGGATTCAAAACGGGCAAAGTGGACATAAATTCCCTGAGAATCTGCAATTACTCGGTAGGCTTCACCGAGGTCGCGGCTAGGGAGACGCATTCCTAACCAACGAATCTTACCGTGGAGATGATACTGCTTAATAATCTCGTGGAGTTTTTCGATTTCTCCTGCTTCTTCTAGGTTGATAGCTTCATGTGGATGCAGTTTACTAGTTAAGATAATCAAGTTGCAATGTTCTTGCAACGCCTGATTTTTACCGAAGCATTCAACCAAACCACTGAGGTTTTTGATTGTGCTGAAAGTTCCTACGGCAAAGATTGGCCGCTTTTTGGAGTTATCTAAGCGACCAAAAATTTGCGTGTCTTCGTAATTAAAGAGTAGTTCGTGAATTTTTGTACAAAGCTGAGCATCTCGGTCTGATTTGTGGCTGTAGGGGAAGAAGATGTTTTCATTTACTCCCGGCGGTATAAAGTTGAATTTAGGACTAAACAAATCAATTCCGTCAACTACATGATAAAGTTGTGGCATAGTAAACCACTTGTATGACTCATACTGACCTATAGTATCAGGTGTGCCGACAATTTCTTGATAAGATGATGTGATGATAAAGTCAGCTGCATTCATGCTAATTAAATCAGCAGTAAATTGTGCGGAGAAGTGGTATTGTTCTTCTAAATCTTGCCAATATAAATTGCTAAATAGATGCTTAGGTTTTTCTAAGGAATGAGCGATATTACATTGGGTAACTTTGAGACTACGAGATAGGAGAAAAGCCACTAAGTTACCGTCGCTGTAATTACCAATGATTAAATTAGGTTTCCCTTTGAATTGGGCTAGCAATTCTGTTTGAGCATCTAAAGCAAATGTTTCCAAATATGGCCAAATCTCAAATTTAGAAATCCAGTTATTAGTAATTTCTGGATTAAATTCAGCAAAAGGAACCCGTAAAATCCAAGCGTTTTCAGTATCTTGGACTTTTTCTAGGCGCAGGTTACAAAATGTCCCTTCACAGTTGGGAATTAGGCGGGTAAGAATAATTACATGGGGTTTAATCCCCAGTAAGTCGAGGCCAGCGAGTTTAATTTCTTCACGAAGTTTGTTTTCTAAACTGCGGGCTTGTTCGAGAACGTAAGCAACTTGGCCGAGTGTTTCATCTCTTCCCAAGACATCTTCTTGTCCAACCCAGCCATGTACGGAAATTAGGACTACGCGAAATACAGCCGGGACACGAGCGACAAATGTTTCTAAAATAGCTGGTTGTGGAGAGTAAATGAGTCGCTCGAAAAGTTCTAAAGTTTCGCGGACTCGCGCCGCAGTGTTTCCCCAACCCGGTTCAAAGCCGAGTTGTTGGAGGTAAGAAGAAAATTTTACGTAGGGTTCTTCAGGGGGTTGCTGACTGAGGAATTGCAGGGCTGGCTTCAGTTGTTTGGCTAGCTGGATACCTGAGGTAATGCGATCGCCAATTAGCAAAGGAATTCCTTCGTAATCAATTTTGCTTAAAGCTAGATACAAAAGTTCTAGCCAGTATTGGGGGTCAGCCAATAATTCATTTGACAGGTAACGGTTGAGGAAAGCTAAACCTTGACCAATATTTCTGGGGTCGTCGATTCTGGGGGAACTTTCGTAAAAGGGGTGGAGGTCGATTTCCAAGATGTGATTTTGGTAGCGGTTCACTAAGCGATCTCTCGCATCTAGCAATGCTTGGGGCGTCATCTGCTCAAAGCTACGATCGGCTCTCAATTGCCAAACTTCCTGGCTAGCAATCCTGGGCCGAACAACAAACCAACTACACTCCTCCTCCAGAATTATTTCATGGGTATAATGTATGAGTTTCCCAATAGAAGAAGAGTGATAAAAGTAAGCTGGCTTTTGGAATTGCTGACAGCAGTCGGCAAAAGTCTGCAAAATTTCATTTCTCAGAAAGTAACGTTTACCTGAGAGATTTAATACATCAATCAACTTACGTAGAACAGTTTTTTCATCACTGTTCAAGACACCTTCAAATAATTCATACATGACTAATTCCAGATATCTAATTAGTTCAGAACCTCATTCTTTTCTCCTCAACATCTGTAATTTTACTTAACGAGTGTTCTGTGAGGTACATTCTTATTTTGATGGTAAATAAAGGCAAAAATCCTTGCTTCTAGCTGTGGGCTGAAATATTCAGATGAAACTCAAACTTATAGAATCTAGAAATACAAGTCTTTTTTTGCAAAAACCTGCCAATTTGGCTAAATTAGCTGAAAAGACAGATTATTCTAGATGTGTATAAGTTCTCAGTCAGGCATAATACACAATAGGTTTCTTTAATAGTTGAGGACTGATTTAAGACTTTGCGGGTTGAAATCGGGCATATTCTTAGTTCAATGAGTTGACTTAGCCAAGACGACGTTGTGGGATTTAAATCAAAAGTAAAAATTACTTTTTCTTTACGGCCGAGTCACTCTATCCAGACTAAGTTGCTGAATCATCAGTATCAAACAACACTGTTTCGGTAAGTCACATCAGGGTTAGCTATGAACTACCAAATTTCTTCTCATAAAAATTTTCAAAAAGCCATTAGTCCAGAACAATTTGAGCAGGTAATTGAAGCTATTACCGATGGTCGATATTCCTGGGCTTGTGTGCTGATTTTACGCTTTGTGGGTTATAATCCTCTACATTTTATTCCCCAAAGAACTTACAGTCGTTTAATCAAAGAAAATAGTGATGTTTCAAACTCACCTATATCTACTAGGCAAAATTCGTAATTCCTAATTATCTTTAGGCAAGGAAATATAGCAATCCTATTTGATTTACAAACTACTCATAGAGGCTCTTAACAGGCAATAGCAAACAGGGAACAGATTTGTTTAGATCTCATTTAGGATTACTATATACTGATTTTCTAGCTAAATAAAGTCTAAAATAAATTTTTGCAGTGCTTTTTCAAATTATATGTCCTGTTTTAAGGCAATATAAGTAGCTCAACCTAATTAAACGTGACATGTCATTACGAACTTAAAGGAGCGTAGACGCCTTTGCTTAACGTCTCGTAGAGAAGCGGCTTCCCGAACGCGAGTGCGTCTTGTTGGGGCAGCCCAAGGTAGAGAAGAGTAGCGAAGTAATCGTAAAGATTCTATCTTACGCTTTTCAATGTTGACCGTATAGCAATCCTAAATGAAATTGTAATTTTTATTATAGTTGTCATTAATCATTAGTTATTTGTAGTTTTTCACAAATAATTTAGGACTGCTATATGGTTCAATTGTCAGTTGAGTAGCTGGTATAAACTTTTTAATAATTCTCTGGCTGTATAGGGTTTCGATAAAACTGTTCGCACATTAGCATCAGCAGCTTGAGTTACAATTTCAATTGAGTCAAGTCCAGTACAGGCAATGATTTGAACCTGATTGTTCATTTTTTGCAAGGTGCGAATAGCGGTGATTCCGTCCATTTCTGGCATCATGATATCCATTAATACAGCTTGAATTTGATGCTTGTACTGGGCATAAAGTGCGATCGCCTCAATACCATTACTGGCTGCGAGCATCTGGTAATTGTGATTTTCGAGAATGATTTTTGCAATGTCACGAATTTCAGCTTCATCATCTACAACTAAAACTAATTCTCCCTGTCCTGCGTAAGCTTGTGAATCTTCTATATTGAGTATTTGGGTTGCTTTCACTGCTGGTAAGAAAACTTGAAATGTGCTGCCTTTACGAATTTGGCTGGATACTTTGATAAAGCCGCCGTGGCTTTTAATGATGCCAAGTGCAGTTGTAAGTCCTAGTCCAGTACCTCTATTTATATCTTTTGTGGTGAAAAATGGTTCAAAAATTTTATCTAATATTTCCAATGGTATCCCAATTCCATTATCAGCAACAGTAATCACAATGTAATTCCCAACTTTGGCATCAAGATTCATTTTGGTATAAGCTTCATCAATGAACTGATTTGTTGCAGAAATTTGGATATTGCCGCCATCTGGCAAAGCATCGCGGGCATTGACTATTAGATTCATCAGTACTTGATGTACTTGTGTGGCATCTCCAGTCATAGCCAAAATATCTTCTGAAATCACGGTGGAAAATTCAATAGATTTGGGGAATGTTTGCTTAGCAATTTGGATAATTTCTGAAATCAAGTATCCGACTTGGATAATTGTATGCTCTCCTTTAAATCCTCGCGCGAAGGACAAAACTTGCTTGACTAAAGTTGCTCCGCGTTTGGCATTGCTTTCTACAAGTGCCATTAGCTGCTTAGAATGCTCCTCATTTTGAAAAAATTTGTCTTGTAACAATTGAGCAGCGGCTAAAATCGGCGTCAATATATTATTCAAGTCATGGGCAATACCACCTGCGAGGGTACCAACGCTTTCCAATCGCTGGGTGCGAAAAAACTGCTCTTGGAGTTGTTTCTTTTCTGTAATATCTGTGTCAACACAAAGGATAGATTTTGGTTCGCCGTTTGCATCCTGCATTAATGTCCAGCGGCTTTCAACGACAATTTTCTTGCCGGATTTGGTAACTTTATCTAACTCACCTTGCCAAGAACCAGTTTCAATTACGCTTTTGAGGGGTGCTTCTAATTGCGGTTGAGTTACTGCTGGGAACAAAATCTCTCGAGAGTCTTTTCCCATAACCTCTGTGTCAAGCCAACCGTAGATCCGCTCTGCACCTTTATTCCAGAATAAAATTTGGAACTGGAAATCTCGAACTAATATAGCGTCGGTGGCAATATCAAGTAGAGCAGCTTGTTCGGAGATTTTTTGTTCGTTGAGTTTGCGATCGGTGATATCTGTGTTTGTACCGAGCATCCGTATCGGCTTGCCGAATTCGTTATAATAGACCTGACATGTGCAGTTTAGCCAGTGTATGCTGCCATCAGGCCAGATAACCCGATACTCTACGGTTCCTATTCCTTGTTTAAGAATGCCAATTGTACTCGCAACTATAGATTCGCGGTCTTCTGGATGGATTAAATTGAGGTACTCTTCAAAGGGTGGACATGGACTACCCCTGGACAAACCATAAAGTAGTCCCATATTGGCAGACCAAATACCAGTATTGGTGATTAGATTCCTGTCCCAGATGCCCATGTGGGCAGTTTCCAAAGCTAAATTCAATCGCGCTTCACTTTCGCGTAGTGATTCTTCAGCAAGTTTGCGATCGCGCAGTGCAGCTTGCTGTTCGGTAATATCTCTTCCTACTCCTTGTATTTCAATAATCTCTCCTTTTTCATCTTTGATTGGGATACTCTTCCATTGAAACCACCGGATACCATTGACAGTCAATGCACGTCGCTCACCAGTTGTCAACGAACAAGATAAAGATATTAGATTTGTTATATTTTTCATTACTTGCGGCAAGTCATCTGGATGAAGAAACTCGAAAGATGATTGACCACGAAATTCATCTTGGCTCCAGCCAAAGGTTTCACAAGCAGCCAAATTGGCAAAGGTAATTCGTCCTTGCAAATCAATGCGGATAATGATGTCTGTTTGGCTTTCCACAAGTTGGCGATAAAGGTTTTCGCTTTGTCGTAATGCCTCCTCGGCGCGTTGGCGTTGGCTAATTTCTTGTTGCAACAGCGTGTTAGCCAAGACAAATTCTGCTGTCCTTTGTGCTACTCGTCTTTCTAACTCATCGTTAGCTTGGCGTAGTGCTTCTTTTGCTTGTTGTCGTTCGCTAATATTGCAAATTAACCAGCGCCAGCCAACCTGCTCACCCTGTGAGTCGTACATGGCAGCCATTTTGATGCTAGCCGGAAAACGCTTCTTTTTTTGTGGTTTCAGGTAAGTTTCCCACTCCTGCACCTGCTGCAAATTATTCAGTCGGATGGTGAAGGTCTGGCGGTCTTCCCGAGCAATAAACACAATTAATGGTTTGTTTACCAAAAATTCTTCGCGCATAGCAAGCAACATCGCTGCTGCATGGTTAACCTCTTGGATAATACCTGCTGCATCAGTTACCAAATAACCATCTGGAGCGAACTCAAACAAATCCTGGTAACGCTGACGCTCTAATTCTACTAGCTCGCGAGCTGCGAGCAGTTCTTCATTTTGTTGGCGCAGTTCCTCTTGTGCCGTCCGAAATTCCTCCAGGGCCTGCTCAAGTTCGTGATTAACTTCCATGATTTCAGTAGATTGTGCCTCAAACCAAAGTCTTAAGTAATTTTGAGTTTGGCAGCGTAGTTGGTCTATTTCAATTTGCCGAGCGACCTGGGTGAATTCATCTGTGGGTTTTTGTAAAGATTGCTGTAGTCCTTCAACAACTCCAACTATTTTCACCAAGTCAAACGCTTGTAGCAAGCTAGCCTCAGTAATGACTCCTACCACTTGTCCACTATCATCCAAAATCGGTAGATAGCGAATTTGATGCTGACACAATAACGATAAGGCGATAAAAATATCCTGACAATCTGATTCTCTTAGGGTAACAACTGGCTGCCTCATCACCTGGGCCATTGTCACTGTGCATAAGTCAACTTCAGAAGCTACAAGTCTAACTACATCTTGTTCGGTAAAAATACTTAATAAATCTCCTCCCTCTATAACCAAGACATAATCAGTTGATGATTGACCTCCAAGGGTTAAATCCAATGACATATCTAAGTTGGTTGGTGCATATTTATTACATCTTTCCTGACTCATTAAGACAATAGCTTGGACTACATAACTATCAGGAGTAATCGTTAATGGAGTACGATTAATAACATGATATAAAGTAGGTAAATTAATTAGCCGATCGTTGAATCGCATAGTTAATTAGTCAATTCTAATTATCTTGTTGATATCAAGAGAAACTAGCATCAGCTAGCAAAACTGAGGGCAAGGAAACTGTTCTGAATCGAGATTTTTATCCGTAAAGAAGCGATTAATCAGGTATATGGATAAATACACCCTGTAAATTTTAGTAGACAATACAGGGAAAACAGTACAATTTAGTAACCAAGCCAGGAACAATAAATAGATAGAATGTAAAAGTAGACGAACTCATTCTATTGTCAAATTTGAGATAGATGAGTTGCTATTTAAACAGATTACCTTAATTAACGGTATTGTAGTATAAAATTTTGAAAATTCATGACTGGATTGGAGGGATGAAACACCATAGCAATAGTAAATTAGGAGGAATACAAAAATTAGTGGTGTGGTGTTAGCTTAGTGGTGTTAAAGGTTGCTTAAAGCAGGAATTACCCAAAAAATGGCTCACTTTTAGCAAATATGAATATTTTATCAAAATAAAGCTGTATACTCCTACTTTATAGTGTATTTAAAGGAAAGCTATTATATTTTTCTGTTGTAGTTATATCAGTAAAATATGAGGATCTTATTTCTCTTGTATTACTTTAGAGAAAAAATAATCGCAGGTTAGGCTTATCGTGTGAAAACCCAAAAAAATTCAGAATATCTGGAGTTGAGTTCGGTTTATCAAACACCACTTACCTGAAATCCAGAAACTGCAAGGCTACCTCAATCTAAATTCATAAAAGTATTTAAAAAATCTGAGTTTTTGATTTTTCTCTACTGAGAGTGACAAAAATATTTCAGGAGCGGATTTCCAATGGATATAAATAAAAAATATTTCTTAAAAGTCGCACATTTGAGGCGTACCACCCGCTATCACTAAAAGAAACACTTTCTTTCCCCATTTTCCACTCCTACTCATGACTAAGGGTGTTTCTTCACAGGTGTTATGAGGAAATATTTAAATAAGGGACTTCCAATTAAAAAAATATCCCATCGATGGGTAGGCAAAGAGTTCTTAGCAAGAAGAGAAGTTGGAGCGCAGGCTGACTCCGTAGACCCGAAGGGGCTTGCCGTTAGGCATCCAAACTTCGGGGGGAGACAGAAAATATTACCTGATTAAATTGGATAATTTATTTTCTGGAAGTCCCTAACCTTGGGTCATTACTCAATCAATGTGTATAAATATAGCAGGAGGTAGAAGGCAGTTCTTGCTGGACGCAGGAGGTATAACTATTACTATTCCTAGCATTCACACTTGTCATTTTGTCCTAAAGGGTGTGACTACGGCTATATTCTCAAAATAATAAGTATTTTAAATTCGATCGCAACTTTTTTAGATTCTAAGACTATAGTCAAAATATAGACGAGTTATTTTAAGTAACTATAAGGTTGTCAATTGACTGCCTTGTCCTCCTATCTTGCCTGTTGTTGTCAAACTCCGTATTTAGCCTACACCCTTTTAACCAACAAGATTGACTGTCTACTTTTAAGACTTACGCAAGCACTCCCAATGTCATTGCGACTGGAACGTGTTGTAGGGAAGCAATCCCAGAGTTTTTGGCGATTACTTTGCTTGGCTCGTAATGACGTAAAATCGTAGTCAGTGCGTAAGTCCTGACTTTAATAATCTTTTATTTATAAGCCTCAATAGTTTGAGGCTTTCTGTTTTATAAAATAATATGTAATTTCGGTTTGATTGAGATGTTGCTAATAGTTTCAGCTTCTAGATAAGTAGAATAACGTAAAAAAATCAAACTATGTAAATAAAAATCAAATAGGCTAAAACTCTCTTTCCTTCTACCTTCTGCCTCGTGGTCGCTGAGCGAACGCGAGTGCGTCTCTAAGAGTTGCCGAAATGTGCCTCCTACCTTATTTTAATGATAAATATTTACACCGACCTACTTACAGATTCAATCGTCTTCCCAAGATTCATCTTCTAGGAGGTCAATAATTCTATCTCTGAGTAGAAATTCATTTTTTTCTAGCTCAAGTTCAAAATTAATCCAGTCACGATGGGGAATATATTTACAAAGGGTATAGATTGGCTGCTGACGATTAACAATTCTCTTTTTAACAAGTTTAAGTGCTTCTTCCTTGATAACCTCAATATCATATTTAACTGTAGTGTTCATGGTCGTTCCTTTATTTTAAATCAAGGAATTAAGGTAAGAATTCAGGATTGAGCAGTCACAAGTCAGAATTGAAAAGGAATTTAAGATGATTGATATATTGAATTATCAAATTTTCTTTCAATTATTCAACTATTCTGACTTTGCCAAATCTGAATGCCCACAGTGGGTTTCACCGATGCCAAAAGTCGATGCTCTTACTTGGGTGTTAAATTCTGACGCCAAGCCGTGCAGTTTCTTTAGCGAAGCTCCTGAATTCTGACGCTGCTTTGACTTTATCTCAAACTTATCAAAAAAATTCGCCAAAATTGTAAAGAATCAAGACATTAATGTTTGCTGCAAACTAAATATGTCAGTAAGATACTCTTCGGTCTTCTAAATATACCCCCTCCAGACAGAGATTTTTTATAAATACAAAGGCTGGGATGACAAACTGTAAATAAAAAACGATACAGATGCTTTCTGGGCGACTTGCCAAAAGTTAGGCTAGGGTAAAGAACATTCTTTAGAGGATTTTTACCATGCTGCTGAATCTTGATAAAGTTCGTCAATATTTTCCCGCTTTAGCTGGTGAATGGATTTTTTTTGATAATGCTGGCGGGTCACAAACCCTAAAAAAAGTAGTAGATAGAATTAGCGAATTTCTTTTAACTTCTGATGTGCAATTAGGAGCATCTTACAGCGTTTCCCAACTTGCAGGAGAACGATTAGCTCTAGCAACTAGAGGAATGGCTACTTTGATTAATGCCAATTCTTCCAAAGAAGTAGTGATGGGCCCATCTACTACAATGATGTTAAAAGTTCTCTCAATTTGTTTGGGTCAAATCTTCACACCTGGTGATGAGATTATTGTTACTAATTGTGACCATGAGGCAAATATTGGTGCTTGGGTTGCTCTTGAAAAACAAGGAATGAAGGTTAAAGTGTGGCAAATTCGCCCAGATACCTTGGAACTTGATTTAGCAGATTTAGAACCATTGATGAATCAGCGGACAAAGCTAGTAGCCTTGACTCATGCTTCTAATATTTTGGGAACTATCAACCCAATTAAAAAAATTGCGGCATTTGTCCGCGATCGCGGTGCTATGATTTGTGTCGATGGCGTCGCTTATGCACCACATAGATTGATTGATGTCCAAGATTTAGATGTTGATTTTTATGCTTTGAGTTTTTATAAAGCCTATGGGCCGCATCATGCTTTACTTTATGGCAAAGAAGAACATTTATTAAGATTGCCTGGATTAAACCATTATTTTATTGCCCAAACAGATATTCCTTATAAGTTCCAGTTAGGAAATGTCAATTTTGAATTAAGTTATGGAATGTTGGGTTTATGTGATTATCTGAGTGAATTAGCACAACTGCACTACGACAATCAAACCGCGCCTGATTTGAGAAATCAGATGGTGCAGGCATTTGATTTAATTAGCATCCACGAAGAGAAAATTAGCGATCGCCTACTAAATTACCTCAACAGCAAGTCTAATGTCAAAATCATTGGTCAATCAAAAGCTGACCACAAATCGCGTGTGCCAACTATATCTTTTGTTGTAGATGGAATGCATAGCTCAACAATTCCGCCAAAAGTTGACCAACACTATATTGGAATTCGCTACGGAGACTTTTATGCTAAACGGTTAATTGAATATTTGGGGTTAGCATCCCAAGGGGGAATAGTCAGAGTGAGTATGGTGCATTACAACACCCTTGAGGAAGTTAATAAGCTAATTGAAGCTTTTGAGCAGATATTTTAACATTGGGCATGGGGGAATGGCACTAAGACTCATGTGAAACCTCGTCAGGGCACGGTGTGGGAGGAAAAGGAGGTGTGGGAGGAAAAGGAGGTGTGGGAGGAAAAGGAG
>JAQYWR010000053.1:0-18886 GCA_029379225.1 Nostoc sp. S4
TTGACCGGTTATACCTGTGATTAACGCTCGCTTTTTTTGCGTCATGCTTTTTTATGCCTTATTGTATTTGATTAAAATGTTACAGACGATCTGATACAACCTAGCAGGTAATTGCTGAATTGCCTAACGGTAAACCTACGAGTTCTAGTTCTTCTGCAAAATTTTAAGTAAATATACTTATTTAAAATTTTTTTACACTCTTAACTTAAGTTGAGAATGTGAAAATTTATTTGTCATTATTTAGAGTTATTTTATTATTTCTGATTTTTGTTAAGACTCAATAAAGTAATTTGAGTACGATAAACTTTTGCTACTTAGGATTTTTATATTTTGAAAAAGGAGATAGTAAATATATTTCAATAAAAATTTATACTGTATTTTCTATAGAAAATAGCAAATAACAGCATATTTGTAGATTTTAAAGCAATAATTATTACTTAGGGGCATTTACTGCCCCAGAGAATCATCCTCAGCAACTACTTTAGTATGCCCCGTTATTTTTAGGCA
The DNA here is from genome assembly GCA_029379225.1 of Nostoc sp. S4. GTDB lineage: Bacteria > Cyanobacteriota > Cyanobacteriia > Cyanobacteriales > Nostocaceae > Nostoc. The sequence continues at coordinate 508 of JAQYWR010000053.1, forward strand.
AAATAACCACATTAACAGTTTTCAAGATGATCCATAAGTCAAGCCAAAAATTCCTAAATTTGACATAATGCAGGTCTATTTGGACTCGCCGAGGGTAGGGAATGTCATTACGCCCAGACACCTGCCACAAACCAGTAATTCCTGGACGGATTGTTAAAATTTCATCAATGTGATAACCGTATTTTGGCAGTTCTTCTGCTACTAATGGGCGAGGACCAACTACACTCATATCCCCTTTTAAAACATTCCAAAACTGGGGAAATTCGTCCAAGCTAGTAATTCGCAAAAATCGACCAATTTTAGTAATCCGTGGGTCTTGCTTGAGCTTAAAACTGTTCTCAAATTCTTGCCGCAACTCAGGCGATGTTTCCATCATTTGCACTAGGATTTCGTCCGCATTGCTGACCATTGTTCGGAATTTAATACAGTTAAAAGGTTTGTAGTTTTTTCCCACCCGTTCCTGAACATAAAAAATCGGACCTTGTGAACTCAAAGCAATCAGCAAGGCCAAAATTAAGTAGACAGGAAAAAATAAAATCAACACTGACAGTGAAAAAACTATATCGAACAGTCGTTTAGCAAACTCTCCGTTTAAACCCTGAAAAGATAAACCTTTAGATTTAATAGGTTTAATAGGTTTAATTCTAGGCGTCTTTGTTTTTTGACCGCGTTTTAGAAGAGTACGCCTAGACGCTCTAGTGTCTTGCCGTACACCTCGCTTGCCGGAGAGGAGTGAGCTCTGGGCAGTCATCATACTCCTTAATAATCCACACCACACATAGTCCCAATCTTAAAGCCAAAATGAGATGCTTCTGGGGGTAAATTGCCAAAAGCCTAAAAAACAAGTATTTTAACCAAGACCATTGTTCCAAAAAGGTCTTTTTTCGTTGCACTTGTTTACAAAATCTAGATAACGAGCTGCAAAGACTTGCGGCGAAAACTGCGCGGCGTGCGATCGCATATACTCGGAATTAAACGAACCCTGATATACTTCAAACTTTTCTACTGCCTCCACTAAAGCTGCTTGTGTTTGTGTCCTGAAGAATATTCCTGTCCCTGTATCCACACTAGAGCGAATGTCTCGCACTGTTTCTAGAGCGCCCCCAGCACCATAAGCAATTACTGGCGTGCCACAGGCTTGTGCCTCCACTAAGGCAATACCAAAATCTTCACAAGCTGCATACACAAACGCTTTAGCCCTAGCCATATATTTTTTTACCACATTATCGGGTTGCCAACCGAGTATTTCTATATTTGAGTTTGCTATTTCACAAATCTTTTTCATTTCATTTCCTGTACCAATTACTACTAATGGTCGTTTTAGTTGATTAAAAGCTTTGACAATCAACGATACTTGCTTGTAACTTACTAGCCGGGAAACTGTCAGATAAAAATCCTCTTTTTTCTGAAAAAATGGAAATTCCTCAATATTTACAGGTGGGTAAATGACTGTTGCTTCTCGCCGATAACAACGCCAAATCCGCCGTGCTGTGTGCTGCGAATTAGCAATAAAGTAATCAACGCGATTGGCACTTAATACATCCCACTGGCGCAAGCGATGTAATAAATATCGCGCCACCCAGCCAGGTAAACCATTACCGAGCTTACTCTGGCGCAGATAATCAAAGGTTAAGTCCCAGGCATAGCGCATAGGGCTGTGACAGTAGCAAATATGCAACTGTTCTGGAGTAGTGAGGATTCCCTTGGCAACAGCATGGGATGAAGACAGAATTACGTCATAGTAGCGCAAATCCAGTTGTTCAATTGCCAAAGGCCACAAAGGCAAATACTGTTGTATACCTTTACGGGCATAAGGAAAGTGCTGTAGAAACGTGTTGCCAATCTGACGTTTGTATAAATAACTTTCAGGATTACTAGATTCAAAATCGATGAGGGCATACAAATCAGCGTCAATGTGATTCAAAATTTCCCGTACAACGAGTTCTGAACCACCTGTGGCTTTGGGTGTCAACCACTCATGAACCAGAGCGTATTTCAAGGGCACAGCTAACTTGTAATGAATGGAAAATACTTAGGCAACTTATGAGGTTGACTGAAAAGTTTCCCGTTGTGATTAACTAATGGGAAGCGCCCCAGATTAAGGGCTAGACGCAATCTTTACCTTAGAGGTTCCAGATGGATACTGCAACCTGATAACCTCAGATGGGGTACTAGGAATTGGGGATTGGGTACTGGGTACTGGGTATTGTGTATTAAGTAGTGGGAAAACTCTTGCATAATTACCAGTCTCCAGTCCCTAAAAGAAAACTGACGTAGGAATGAAAAAGGTATGCGAATTCTAATCATGGGTGGTACTCGGTTCATTGGGATCTATTTGACTCAACTACTAGTAGAACAAGGACATGAGGTGGTGCTGTTTAATCGTGGAAATCGACCAGCACCTTCTTTACAGGGAGTAGGACAAATTATAGGCGATCGCACTGATACTACCCAATTAAAAGCAAAATTATCACAAGAAAATTTTGATGCCATTTTTGATAATAATGGACGAGAACTCAGCGATACTCAACCATTAGCGGAGATTTTTCAAAACCAGGTGCAACATTTTGTATATATGAGTTCGGCAGGAGTGTATCTCAAATCTGACCAACTCCCCCATGTTGAAGGTGATGCAGTAGATCCGAAAAGTCGTCACTTGGGTAAGCATGAAACCGAAGCTTACCTCACCAAATTGGGATTACCTTTTACTTCCATTCGTCCTACTTATATTTACGGCCCACGTAATTATAATGACTTAGAAAGCTGGTTTTTTGATCGAATTGTGCGCGATCGCCCGATTCCTATCCCCGGAAATGGATTGCATATCACCCAATTAGGCCATGTTAAAGATTTAGCAAAGGCAATGACCCAAGTTTTGGACAATAAACAAGCAGTAGGACAGATTTATAACATTTCTGGCGATCGCTTTGTTACTTTTGATGGTTTAGCTCGTGCTAGTGCTGTAGCGGCTGGCAAATCACCTGATGCTGTGAAAATTGTCCATTACGACCCGAAGAAGTTTAATTTTGGCAAGCGCAAAGCTTTTCCGATGCGAATGCAGCATTTCTTTGCTTCTGTGAATAAAGCGCAAACAGAATTAAACTGGTATCCGGAATATGATTTAATTTCTGGATTACAAGATTCTTTCGATAATGATTATTTGGCTTCTGGTCGAGATCGAGCTGATATTGATTTCTCTGTGGATGAGGAGATTTTACAAGCTATTTAATTGTAAGGTTTGTTGACTGCTGAGAGTCAACACTCAACAACCAACACAAGCATTAGAGCCTACTCAGTTATAGGTAATGGGAATAAACCAATTACCTACTACTCTTCATCAGGGTTAATGCCTAATTGTCGCAACTTCGCCGCTAATACCTCATCTACTGGATAGTTGGGTGGAAAGAACGTTTCCCGCAAAAGTTGGGGTTGAAAAAGGTGAAATTCGTCAGGCAAACCAGAGTCCTCAGGGTATTCACTGGGAAGATCGTATATTGTGGGTAGGGTTTCTTTTGGAGGGCGCGGAGGGTCTGTCTGGTACATAAGGAATTCTGAGCGACTAATTTTAAGTTAACTGATTGCAATAAAGGTTTGGCTATCAAAATAAAAATACTTTCTTCTACCTGAGAAAGACGCGAGAAATTGCGCTTTTAGTTTTTACTGGAACAGAAATGAAAATTTTCTCTATAAGTCAGGTAAACCTTTTTGAGAATTACCTGAAGTTAGTGAAATTAGTTTCTGTCAATACTCTTTTTGGTTGATAAAATGAGCCAGGTTTTGCAATATCCACTCCACAATGTTTTAGAAGCCCGTGCCCGCTTGGGTGAAGGCCCAATTTGGGATTCGACTAAAAAGCAACTTTACTGGATAGATACTTATAACCATAAAGTGCATCAATTCGACCCGGTAACAAGGAAAAATAGCTTTTTTGATGTGGGAGATGTGGTAGGTGCGATCGCAACAGCTGGTAGAGATAGATTAATTATCACACTCCGTCATCACCTGGCATTTCTCAACACCCTAACAGGTGAAGTTACCCCAATCTTAGAAATTGAAGGGAACCCCCCAAATAATCGTCTCAACGATGGCAAATGTGACCCCCAAGGTCGCTTTTGGTTTGGCTCAATGTCTTCTATAGAAAAACCTCACGCTAGCCTCTATCGTTATGATGCTGACGGTTCATTACATGTAATGGAAACAGGATTGACTATCTCTAATGGTTTGGGTTGGAGTCCCGATAAAAGGACATTTTACTTAGCTGATTCTCCTAACCAGAAAATATATGCTTATGACTTTAATTTCAGAACAGGCAATATTACTAACCGCCGGATTTTTGTTGATTTAACTCATGAATCTTTCCACCCAGATGGGTTAACAATAGACGCTCAAGGAAATATTTGGTCAGCCATGTGGAGTGGATGGTGTGTGATTCGTTTCAATCCCAAAGGTGAAGAGATATTGCGGATTAATCTACCCGTTCCACTGGTAACGAGTTGTACCTTTGGTGGAGAAGATTTGCAAACACTCTACATCACTACCGCTTCAGTTGGACTTAGCCAAGTCGAGATTGACAAAAGTTTCTACTCTGGTGATTTGTTTGCTTTAGAAACTGATGTTACCGGATTACCTAGCTATGATTTTTAGGAATTGAGGATTGGCAATTTAGAAAGTCAGATTTAATTTGAAATTATTGATTAAATTCTTCTCTTAAGATGTTTGTGAATTTTAAAAACTCGGAATTTTGAAATTCTGAACCTCAAATGTCGAGTTCCGATGATTGTGCAATTGAGAGATTTTTTAGCCGCTCGCAACTATTTGACTAAAAGTTTTGAGTTTACCCCAAATATTCGCCCCGGTAATTGTCGTTTGATTGACTTATTAAAGAGTATTTCTTAATAAGAGGATAATGTTAGTTACAACTAATAAAAATTACGAGGAGGATGCTATAAACTGACGATACAGTAGATGTTTTCAATCAGCAGAGGCAGTTTTTTGTGGTATAAGGTAAATTGCTCCAGATATTAACGTCAAAGCAACAGAAATCCAAAAGGCAATCAAAGATACAATTTTCCAGACTTCAGGTAGGGGTGCAATCAGCAGTGCGATCGCTACTATTTGACTAATAGTTTTGAGTTTACCCCAAATATTTGCCCCCGTAATCGTCGTTTGATTTACCCGCCAACCAGCGATCGCCAATTCCCTCGCTAAAATCAAAAACACTCCCCAAGCTGGGACTTTTCCCAGTTCAATCAACACCATTAACGGTGCAAGTACTAAAAATTTATCCACCAGGGGGTCGAGAAACTTTCCTAAATCACTAATTTGGTTGAGTTTCCGCGCTAAGTAACCATCTAACCAATCAGTCAATGCAGCAATGAGAAAAATTATTAAGCATATCCACTTAGCTTCAGGCGTGGGATTATATAAGCCGTAAAGTAACAATGGTACACCCAGGAGGCGAGAGAAAGTAATCCAGTTGGGTAAAGTCATAAGGTATGGGGCATAGGGCATGAGACATTGGGTTAGGAAAACTCTTCTTCAGTCCCTAATCGTCAGTTTCCCGCTAAGCGTGGGAAAATCTGTTTTCTGAAGCTCTCTAAAACAATACTATGACTCAACACACAGACTCAGAATTTCGCATCGAACGGGATTCAATGGGCGATCGCCAAATTGCTAGTAGCGTTTATTACGGCATTCAAACACTGCGGGCAGTTGAAAATTTCCCAATCAGTGGCATCAAACCTTTGCCTACTTACGTAGATGCTTGTCTTTTAATAAAAAAAGCTACGGCAATTGTAAATGGAGAACTAACTTGCATTGCCCAAGATATTAGTCAGGCAATAGTCCAAGCAACTGATGAAATCTTAGCTGGGAAGTTGCGCGAACAATTTGTTGTAGATGTTTATCAAGCGGGTGCTGGAACTTCTCACCACATGAATGTCAACGAAGTTCTAGCGAATCGCGCCTTAGAAATTCTCGGCGAAGAAAAAGGCAATTATAAACGTGTTAGTCCTAATGACCACGTTAACTATGGGCAGTCTACCAATGATGTGATTCCCACAGCAATTAGGATTGGCGGTTTATTGGCACTTGCTCATACATTACACCCAGCTTTAGAAGAAGCGATCGCTTCCTTAGAAAACAAAGCTGAAGAATTTCAAGATATCGTCAAATCTGGCAGAACTCACTTACAAGATGCTGTACCAGTGCGTTTGGGTGAAAATTTTCGGGCTTGGGCGCAAATCCTCACAGAACATCAAAACCGGATTTACACCGCCTCTGGAGATTTGATGGTGCTGGGTTTGGGGGGTAGTGCAGCCGGAACGGGGTTAAATACTCATCCTTTGTATCGCGCCCGTGTCGTGGAAGTTCTCTCCGAATTAATTGACACTCCATTAGAACCTGCACCGCATTTGATGGCAGCTATGCAAAGTATGGCACCATTTGTCAACGTTTCCGGTGCTTTGCGGAACTTAGCGCAGGATTTAGCCAAAATATCTCATGACTTGCGGTTGATGGATTCCGGGCCAAAAACTGGTTTGAAAGAAATTCAACTACCCCCAGTGCAACCAGGTTCTTCAATTATGCCAGGGAAATATAACCCAGTGATGGCAGAGATGACATCAATGGTGTGTTTTCAGGTGATGGGTTACGACAATGCGATCGCTCTTGCTGCCCAAGCAGGACAATTAGAACTAAATGTGATGATGCCCCTGATTGCCTATAACTTAATTCACAGCATCGAAATTCTGGGCAATACCATCACCGCACTTACCAAACGTTGCATCCAGGGAATTACAGCTAACAAAGAACGTTGTTTAGCATCCGCCGAAGGCAGTTTAGCTTTGGTAACCGCACTCAACACCCACATCGGTTATTTAAATGCCGCAGCTGTTGCTAAAGAATCTTTAGAAACTGGTAAATCCCTACGACAAATCGTCCTAGAACGAGGATTAATGAGTGAAGCAGACTTAGCCACAGTCTTAAATCTAGAACAAATGAGTGCTATCTTACCGCTTAAGACAGAATAATAGGGTATTAGGAACTGTTGACTGATAAGCGGAGCGTCTTTGGCTTTGCTTCCGGTGAGGAGTTATTCTCCTCATCTCTCTCATCCCCACTCGCCCCTATCTACCATGCAAACTCAAAAACCATCTGTTAGTCTTATCCAGGCTACTTCCTACGAACGAGAAGCTTTACGAGAATCTTTAGTGACACTGCTGGAACCTTTTGGAGGAATGGCAGCATTTGTGAAAAAAGGCGATCGCGTTTTACTCAAACCCAATCTGCTCACAGGTGCGCGTCCTGGTAAAGAGTGTATCACCCGTGCAGAACTAGTTTACGCAGTTGCCCAAATGGTAATTGAAGTTGGCGGTAAGCCATTTTTGGGTGATAGTCCGGCTTTTGGTAGCGCCAAAGGAGTAGCGGTGGCAAATGGCTATCTACCTATTTTAGAAGAACTTAATGTTCCGATTATCGATTTTCACGGTCAGCGTTACCAAACTGTGAGCGAGAATTTTAATCACCTGCGGCTGTCTAAAGAAGCAATGGAAGCAGATGTGGTGATTAACCTACCCAAAGTCAAATCCCATGTCCAGTTGACATTAACGCTAGGCGTCAAAAACTTGTTTGGTTGCGTCCCCGGCAAAATGAAAGCTTGGTGGCACATGGAAGCCGGAAAAGACGCCAACAGATTTGCCCAAATGTTAGTAGAAACTGCCAGGGCAATTAACCCTAACTTAACTATATTAGACGGCATTATCGGTCATGAAGGTAACGGGCCTAGTAATGGTGAACCTCGCCAACTCGGCATTTTAGCCGCTGCATCAGATATATTTGCCCTCGATAGGGTAATGATAGAAATCCTGAATGTTCCTCCCGAACAAGTGCCTACAGTTGCAGCTTCCCAAAAATTAAGAGTTTGTCCAGAACTTGCTGCTATAGAGTTTCCACATTTAAATCCTGACTTATTAAAAATAGAAGATTGGCGGTTACCAGACAAGTTAATGCCCATTGATTTTGGGATGCCCCGCGTGATTAAATCTACCTTTAAGCATCTTTACACCCGATTTATCAAGGAACCAATGAGTGTTTACGCAAAGAATTAGGAACTGGGGACTAAGGACTAGAAAATAAATACTTCAAAATACTTTCTCAATACCTAATCCCCAATTCCTAATTTAAAAGTGCAAACTTCGTTACAGCAATTTCATTTATTAGCAAAGTAACCTGTAATTACCCTCCGATTGCTTAACCAAACCGTCCTAGTTACCATAGTGGCGGTTTTTTTAGTTGGTTAATTTTTTCTAAAAAACCGAGATATAGCAGGAGGCAGAAGGCAGAAGGCAGGGGGCAGGAGGCAGGAGGTAAAACGTTACTATTCCTAATATCCAGGATTTCAAGATGTCCTAACCTTTAATTCGATTGCTATATATAACAATTTTAAATAAATTGTGTAAATTATTTTTTCAACTAACCGCAGACAATCGGACGTTGGGTTAAGAAAGGAAACCCAATATTTTTGAAGAATTGCGATCGCATTTTAAAATACTGGTTATAGGCACCGCTGATGACATAACATATTCTGAGTCAGAGACGTAACTATGCACAACTTCAAAATCATTTTTTCAATATCTCAAATAACTAATAGTTGAGTTGGTAATGGTAATCTTACTACTGTTGAGATAAAATCTGACAAGTCTTAATTACAAATTACGTTAGCGACTCCTCTCTCAAGGGGAGACGCCAAAGACGAACGAGCGTCATTGCAAATTATGAATTAGTATCACTCTACCCTCTCGGCAATCCTCAACTTTGCAGAACGCGATCGCGGATTCTTACCAATTTCCTCTTCATCAGCAATAATTGGTTTTTTTGTCAATACCTTTAATAAAGGTGAATTTCTCAAACTATGTTTCACCAAACGGTCTTCTAGACTGTGAAAACTGATAATCGCAATTTTGCCGCCAGGGACAAGGGCATTTGGTGCTTTATCCAAAAAAGTTTCTAAGGATTTTAGCTCATCGTTGACGACAATTCGCAGAGCTTGAAAAACACGAGTAGCAGGGTGAATTCTACCATAACGGTATTTAGGGGGAACACAAAGTGCGATCGCCTCAGCCAATTCAACAGTCGTGTGAAACGGTCGCCGTTCAACGATCCGCCTAGCAATGCGTCGCGATAATCTCTCTTCACCGTAGTTAAAGAAAATGTCTGCTAATTCCGCTTCATGCCAATTATTAATCACATCAGCAGCAGTTAGCGAGGCTCGTCTATCCATTCGCATATCCAAACTCGCGGCGTGGCGAAAGCTAAAACCCCTCTCTGGCTGATCTAAATGGTAAGAACTCACCCCCAAATCCGCGACGATACCATCGAAAGTGTTAGGGGTAAACTCGTAGGCAGCAAAATTACTATGAATAAATTGTACGCGTTCTCCAAATTCAGCTAAGTTGTTCTGTGCCGCTGCTAAAGCATCCTCATCTTGGTCAATCGCTGTTAATTGTATATCTGGTGTAGTTTCTAAAATCAAGCGACTGTGACCACCACCGCCTACCGTAACATCTAAATAATGCCCGCCAGGACGTACCAGCAGATTTTCAATTATCTCCCTACCCAAAACTGGCACATGAAAAAATTCCTGCGCCTCAAGTCCCTGATATCCAGCTTCCATATAATAGTTGAAGAAGTGCAACAAAATGAAACATCAAGTAAAACCCCTCGTCTGTCACCCCCTCTCAAACATACCCCTGTATGGGCAATAGATTTTAAAAGTATTGCCTCTAATAGTCTGTCAAATTGAAATTGACACTAGTTGGCATCTTGGCGGTTCAATTTAAAATTTTTACAACGGGAGAACACAAGATCTATGACCAGAATAGAAACCCGCACTGAACCGATGGTGCTAAATATGGGGCCACACCACCCCTCAATGCACGGGGTTCTGCGGTTAATCATGACTCTGGATGGCGAAGATGTCGTTGACTGTGAACCAGTCATTGGCTACCTCCACCGGGGAATGGAAAAAATTGCTGAGAACCGCACTAACGTCATGTACGTCCCCTATGTTAGTCGCTGGGATTACGCTGCGGGAATGTTCAACGAAGCCGTCACCGTCAACGCACCAGAAAAGTTAGCAGGTGTTGCTGTTCCCAAACGCGCTAGCTACATCCGCGTCATCATGCTGGAGTTGAACCGCATCGCTAATCACTTGCTGTGGTTTGGCCCCTTCCTCGCTGACGTTGGCGCTCAAACTCCCTTCTTTTATCAATTTCGGGAACGGGAGATGATTTACGATTTGTGGGAAGCCGCCACAGGTTACCGGATGGTGAACAATAATTACTTCCGCGTCGGTGGCGTGGCAGTTGATTTACCTTATGGTTGGGTAGATAAGTGTCTAGAATTCTGCGATTACTTAGTACCCAAAATTGATGAGTACGAACGCTTAGTAACTGATAACCCCATCTTCCGGCGACGCGTTGAAGGTATTGGTACTATTACCCGTGAAGAAGCACTTAACTGGGGACTTTCTGGCCCTATGTTACGCGCATCTGGCGTGAAATGGGATTTGCGGAAAGTCGATCATTACGAATGCTACGACGATTTCGACTGGGACGTGCAGTGGGAAACAGCCGGTGATTGCTTTGCCCGTTACGTGGTGCGGATGCGGGAAATGCGCGAATCTGTGAAGATTCTTCGTCAAGCAATCAAAGGACTTCCTGGCGGCCCTTACGAAAATCTCGAAGCCAAGCGCCTAGCCGCAGGTAAAAAATCTGAGTGGGACGCATTTGATTACCAGTACATCGGTAAAAAAGTTTCTCCCACTTTCAAAATTCCCAAAGGTGAAATCTACTCTCGTGTCGAAAGTGGTAAAGGTGAATTGGGAATTTATCTGGTAGGCGATGATAACGTCTTTCCTTTGCGCTGGAAGATTCGTGCAGCAGACTTCAACAATCTTCAGATTCTCCCAACTTTACTACGTGGGATGAAAGTTGCAGATATTGTAGTGATTCTCGGCAGTATTGACGTGATTATGGGTTCTGTGGATAGGTAGAAAATATCTATCAAAGTACTTTTTTAGAGCAGTTGCATCGTCATGCAACTGCTCTATTTTGTATCACTTTTTAATTGCCCTGAAGATAGAAAAATAAAATGCTGACCTTGAATTTTTTTCAAAGCCACGGTTGAAAAACTAAAAAATGCGTGTTTGGAACAACTATGAAGAAACAAGGTTTTAAATATTCTTTAATGAGAGTAATAAAATAGCGTTCTACACAGTGAATTTCAACTTTGTTATTTATGCAAGCTGGGTTTACTAGCCAGACACCAAGGCTGTTTTACTTCAGAATTCATCAATTCACAATTGTGCTGTATTCAGACCATATGAAACACTGTTAATTTACTTTATAAAAATAAAAATAAATCATGTGAAGATTTCATTGAATTTAAGTAAAGATACCCAATGTATTATTTTTAATACTACTTTTTGCGTCAAATTTAATAAGTGATGCTGAAAATCTTTTGATAAGAGGTATTAATTAGAAATGAAGATTTCAACTGCCATCCAAAGACTATCAATGAGTACTGTAGGAGCAGCAATCGTTGCTGTCGGAATTAACTCATCTGTGTATGCTCTTCCTACTCCCATTAGCTCATCTTTAAGGCTACAAGCTGAATCAGATGCTGGTAGTGGACTGATTACGGATATTGATAGCGACGGTCAACTCAGCACTGTAAACCCATTAAGTGCCTCAGTCAGTGCCTTCGCAACCTCAGGTGAAGCCAGCGTTCTCTCTCAAGCAAAAGGAACAGCTACATGGATAGATAGTTCCCAGGGTGTGGTTAATTTGACAGATATAGGTTGGAAGACTGTTGCAGTCAACTCTGGTAGTGCTGCGCTATTTAACGGATTGGACTGGAGCTATCAATTTATCTCTGATGCAACAGGGTTTTTCACCCTAAACTATGATATCAGTGGCTCTGGTACGGATAAGTTTGGTCTGAATGGATTTAACTTCGATTGGTCTGGCGTAGAAGGCGGTGATTTTTTTGGACTTGACATATCTGACACATCTGGTACACTCCAGCGAGCAATTACAGCAGGAGAAAGCTACATTGTTACTATCAGAAATCAAGCCAATATTGGTGGCGGTTTAGGTACACGAGAAGCTTTTATGGATGGCACTTTTAAATGGAAAATTGACACTGCTACTGCTACCGTTCCTGAATGTGATACTATACTAGGCCTGCTAGCTTTTAGCGTTTTCAGTGTCAGTTCATTACTGAAGTACAATCAAAAAGCAGTCAGAAGTATTGCAAGTATCAAATAGCAAATTTCTCTACAGTTAAAGCAGGAATATATAGTAAGTTTGTCCGGTGGGTTTAGACTTTGGCTTAACTCACCGGACAAGTTAATACAATAATAATCTTCACTTATTTTGACATTCGTGGCGCGATCGCACTTTTCACTAACCACGCTTCACCACTTCTGTGGCTGGAAAAGTTTTTTACTTATATAACATAAATGATCTCTTTTTAAACGTTTTAAATAATGCCCCGCATTTTTGACAATATTGATTTACAATTGCTACCGATTTTACGAGAAACCCTCAAAATCTCTTATCGGGCAGATTTTTGCGTTGGCTACTTCAACCTTAGAGGTTGGCGAAGAATTGATGATTTAATCGAACAGTATGTTGGTAGTGAAAATGCTTGTTGTCGTTTGCTAATTGGGATGCAAAGCTTGCCTAGTGATGAAGTTCATGCGGCATTTTCCCTTAGTAGTAGTGATGGACGGATTGACAACAGTAGCATTGTGCGGTTTAAAAAACGCATGGCGGCAGAATTTCGCCAGCAGTTGACTATCGGTGCGCCGACTAACCAAGATGAAGCGGGGTTGCGGCGGTTAAGTCATCAGTTAAAAACTCAGAAACTAATTATTAAACTGTTTCTCCGTCATTCTCTCCACGCCAAGTTATATCTTGTGCATCGTTATGACCCTAACACTCCCACAGTGGGATTTTTGGGTAGCAGTAATTTAACCCTTCCCGGACTGGCAAAACAAGGGGAGTTGAATGTTGATATTTTAGACCACGATGCTTGTAATAAACTGCAAAAGTGGTTTAGCGATCGCTGGCAAGATTACGGTTGTGTAGATATTTCCCCAGAATTGGCAGAAATTATCGATCAAAGCTGGGCGAAAGATGAGTTAGTCTCACCTTACTACATCTACCTGAAGATAGCTTACCACTTATCCCATGAAGCGATCGCTGGACTTTCTGAATTTCGCATCCCTCGCGAATTTAACAACTTATTTGATTTCCAAAAAGCCGCCGTGCAGCTAGCAGCACGTCATGTAACTAAGCGTGGTGGCGTATTAGTCGGCGATGTGGTTGGTTTGGGTAAAACTTTAGTTGGAACCGCCCTTGCCAAAATATTACAAGAAGATTGCTTTTTAGAAACACTAATTATTTGCCCGAAAAACTTAGTGCCAATGTGGCAAGAATATGTAAATAACTATCGGCTACTTGCCGAAGTTATGCCAATTAGTCAAGTACAAAATAAATTACCAAAACTCCGCCGTTATCGAGTTGTATTGATTGATGAAAGTCATAATTTACGTAACCGCGAAGGCAAACGTTATCGAGCAATTACAGAATATATTGCTGCCAATGAAAGTAAATGTATTTTATTATCAGCTACTCCTTACAATAAAAGTTATCTTGACCTTTCTGCTCAACTGCGGCTATTTGTGCCAGAAGACCAAGATTTAGGCTTAAGACCAGAAGCTTTAATTAATGAACTTGGTGGCAGTTCTCTAGGAGAATTAGAATTTATTAGAAAACATCAATGTTCTGTACGTTCTTTAGCGGTTTTTGAGAAAAGCGAACACCCTGATGACTGGCGAGAATTGATGAAGCGTTACATGGTGCGACGTACTCGCTCTTTTATTAAAGATAATTATGCCCAAACAGATGAAACTGGGCAGAAATATTTAGAATTTGCTGATGGCAGACGTTCTTATTTTCCTCAGCGTTTACCTCGTAGTCTCAAGTTTCCTTTAGAAGTTTCTAACACAGACTTTTATGCTCGTCTTCACTCTGAATCGGTAGTAGAAGTTATTAATCACCTGAACTTACCTCGTTATGGGCTAGGAAATTACGTTATTACCAAACACAAATAGCCGCCTACAGATACAGAGCAACGTTTTATTAATAGCTTATTTCGGGGTGGGAGGAGGTTAATGGGTTTTTCTCGCACTAATTTATTTAAACGATTGGAAAGTAGTGGTGTTGCTTTTATTTAATCAATTGAGCGCCACATTTTACGGAACTTTATCTATTTGTATGCCTTAGAGCAGGGACTTGATATTCCGATTGGAACTCAAGAAGCTGAATTATTAGATACAAGTAATAATGATGAAGATAGCGATTCTGTGGTAGCAGCTTTGTTTGATACAGAAACAGAAGAAGATGATTCTACTACTTTGCTGCAAGTCGAGAGAGAAGGAGAAGTAACTTATTTTGACAACAAGGATGCGAAAGCATCTAAAACAGAAAAAGTTTTGCATCAAAGAGCAGAATCAATTTACCAAGAATATACAACTCGATATCAACGAAGATTTAAATGGCTGCGTTCTACACTTTTTGATATTAAAAAACTCAAACGAGATTTGCTAGAAGATGCCAAAGCACTCATTAATATACTGCAACACTGTGGCGAGTGGAATCCCCAAAACGATGAAAAACTTACAGCTTTAATCAAAGTGCTAACAGAAACTCACCCCCAAGATAAAGTACTAATTTTTACCCAGTTTGCTGATACAGTCCGTTACCTTGCAGACAATTTACAATCGAGTCATATTTCTAATGTCGCTGGGGTCACAGGTCAATCTAAAGACCCGACATTAATCACGGGAAGATTTAGCCCTGTAAGTAATAGAAAACGCGAGCAAATTTCATCATCAGATGAGTTGCGGATTTTAATCGCCACCGATGTTTTGAGTGAAGGTCATAATTTACAAGACTGTGCAATTATCATCAATTGGGATTTACCTTGGGCGATTATTCGCTTAATTCAACGCGCCGGAAGAGTAGACCGCATTGGACAAAATGCTGATAAAATTCTCTGTTATTCTTTTTTACCAGCCGAGGGAGTAGAACGGATTATTAATTTGCGGGGACGACTGCGTAAACGACTGCAAGAAAATGCGGAAGTAGTGGGAACTGATGAAGCTTTTTTTGAAGATGATGATGCACGAGTAATTCTCGACCTCTACAATGAGAAGTCTGGAATTTTAGATGGTGAAGAAGATACAGAAGTTGATTTGACATCAGAAGCATTTCAAATCTGGAAGAAAGCCACTGATGGAAATCCCGGCTTGAAAAAGACGATTGAGGAAATGCAAAATGTGGTTTATTCTACCCGCGCCCATACTCCGCAACCTGTCCAACCGGAGGGAGTACTGCTTTATATGAAAACCACTGAGGGAAATGATTCTTTGATTTATGTTGACCGCGATGGAAATAGCGTTACTCAATCATAATTAGCAGTTCTGCGGGTGGCGGCGTGTGAAGAATCTACCCCAGCGATACCCAGAGATAAACAGCATCACGAGTTAGTGAAAAAGGGTACTGAACTGATTGCTGAAGATGAGAAAAATGCAGGGGGTCAATTAGGACGACCATCAGGTGCAAGGTTTCGCACTTATGAACGACTGAAAAGTTATGTTCAAGAAATGAAGGGAACACTATTTGTTAGCGAAGAACTTTTAAAAGCAATTGATGAAATTTACCGTTATCCTTTGCGACAGTCAGCCATTGATACTCTCAACCGCCAACTGAGAAGCGGTATTAATAATCAACAGTTGGCTGAGTTAGTTGTGGCGCTACGAATGGATGACCGTTTGTGCATTGTCACAGAAGAACTGGAGAAGCGAGAACCTCAAATTATTTGTTCTTTAGGATTATTTTGTAATTTGTAATTAAGGTAAGAAAGGTAATTAATCGCTGTATTTACAATAATTAGTCCTTTCTAGAGACGGCGATTCATCGCGTCTTTGTTATTCATTAGTTACGCGATAACACACTTTCAAGATATAATTCAATCATTTTAGGAGTAATTTTTATGGTTATATTATCATCTAATCTTTCTTTAACAGAATTTCTGCAATTACCGGAAACTCAACCAGCCAGTGAATATATTGATACAAATATCTACCAAAAACCAATGCCCCAGGGAAAACATAGCAGAATTCAAACCCGCTTATCAACTGAGATTAACCAAGTAAGCGAACCTAAACAAAAAGCTTTAGCATTAACTGAATTACGCTGCACATTTGGAGGACGTTCTTTAGTCCCTGATATTGCTGTATTTGAATGGTCACGGCTTATTGTTGATGAATATGGAGAAATTGCTAATAAATTTGAAACTTATCCAGATTGGGTAATTGAAATTTTATCACCTGACCAATTTCCTAATCGTGTGATTAATAAAATTATTTTTTGTATTAATCATGGTACAAAATTAGGTTGGTTTATTGACTCTAACGATAAATCAGTAATGGTATTTCAACCTAATAAATTGCCAGAAGTAAAATATAATAATGATAAATTGACTGTTCTTAATGAATTAGCAGACTGGCAAATTAAGCCAGCAGATATATTTAGATGGTTAAAGGTTAAATAGTAAATTAATATCCAAACAGTACTGTAGACCTCTTGCATAAGTTGAATAGACCTCCCTTATAAGGGCTACCGTGTATAGACAAGTCTGAAGTAGTTAATAAATATCGATTTTACCCCACCCTAACCCTCCCCTTATAAAGGGGAGGGAACAACGTTTTTTCTGTTTCCCCATAATATATCGGGGGAATTAAGAGGGGTAAATTGACCTTCACCTCGCTTTTTGCTTGCGGAAAACACTTAAATTAGAAAGCAAACTGGGGTTTGAATAAGTAAAAGTTGCTTTTGAGTAAGTCAAAGCTGCTTTTACTTGCGGAAAACACCAAAATGAGTAAGCAAACTGGGGTTTGAATAAGTAAAAGCTAATTTTGCTTGCGGAAAACACCAAAATGAATAAGTAAAAGTTGCTTTTGAGTAAGTCAAAGGTCATTTTGAGAAAGTATTTCAGTATTTTGAGAAAGTCAACAGGTATTTTTATAAAGCAATTAGACATTTTGATAAAGTAATCAGCAAATATACCTGACAATTAAAAAATCATAATTGTATAAAGCTAAGTCGGCATTTAGATAACTCAGGTAATATCCCTGAACCTAATTAAAGATAAAGGATTTATAAAGTATAAAAAGCATGGTAATAATTTAACTTTTATTAAAAGAGTTTTTTTAAGTCTCTAGTGCAGACTTAATTTTATAGCCACAGATTTATTTTCTGAGTGGCAAATTTGCCATGCTGTTTTTTATTTTTAAAGCATGATAAATTATGCCACTTAATTTTCAACAAACACGCGATTTACTCTCTAACTTTCAATTCAGTAATTTATTTATAGAGGAATTAGGTTGGTCTCAACCCTCAAGGCAAAAAGCTGTTACCTTAGAAATTGATAACAAAACCTATCAATATCAGAGGATTGCTGAACTTTCAGGTGTTGCCATCTTTGAAATCATCGCAGCAGATGGAAAAATACCAGAGGCGAAAGTTAGAATTGCTATTCATCAATAAATTACTAAACTGATAGCTGAAAATCTTCTAATTTTTATTACTGAAGAACGCACACGTAGTCTTTGGTATTGGGTGAAACGAGAAGGAAGTAAAAGCTACGTTCGTGACCATTTATATGTTAAAGGTCAACCAAAAGACTTATTTTTAAGTAAGCTTGGTTCTTTAGTTATTGATATTACCGAATTAGAACATGGTGAACCGACTGTTGTTGAAATTGCCTATAAGCTACAACATGGGTTTGATGTTGAGCCAGTAACTAAGAAGTTTTATAAATAATTTCAAGAGCAACACCAGAAGTTTTTGCTGTTTGTTCAAGGAATTGATAATGAGACAGATAGACGTTGGTATACATCAGTAATTCTCAATCGCCTGATGTTTGTTTATTTTCTTCAACGTCAAGGTTTTATTGATAATAAGGATTTAAATTATCTGCAAAATAAGCTTGAGCAAAGCAAGCAAAAAGGTGAAAATCATTTTTATGATGAATTTCTCAAGGCTTTGTTTTTTGAAAGCTTTGCTAAACCTGAGATTGAACGCGATTTATCTGTACAACAATTGGTAGGAAAGGTTAAATACCTGAATGGTGGACTATTTCTCAAACATCATATTGAAGAAAAATATCAGATTTCTATAGTTGATGAGGATCCTATTTGATTTTTGAAAAAGTTTACGAGAAAATACGGTTATGTGTATAAGTG
>JAQYWR010000053.1:18986-53785 GCA_029379225.1 Nostoc sp. S4
ATCCTATTTGATTTTTGAAAAAGTTTACGAGAAAATACGGTTATGTGTATAAGTGTAAGAGTAGACAATGAGAAATCAGCATCTGCAAACTGCATCACTGCCGATGAGAGTAGCAAGTGCGATCGCACAACTACAAGAATTTATTGCAGCTTGTCACGATGCGCGTGAGGCAACAAAAGCCTTAGCGGTCAAATTGGTTTACCAAGATTACTTGTACGAGGAAATCCAAAGAATTTTAGATGTGTCTTTAGGCTCGATTACTGGTTGGAAGCAAGCTTATGAGCAGGATGGAATCAACGGACTAAGGTTAAACCACAAAGGACGAAAAAGCTACCTGAGTAACGAACAGCCAGAAGAAGTGTTGAGTTGGTTACAAACCAAGGGTTATTGGGAGCTTGGGGAACTGGAATATAAACTAGCCTTCGATTATGACGTGGTTTATCAGTCAAAACAAAGTTACTATGATTTATTCGATGCAGCTTGCATCAATTGGAAAAAAACCACAAAGCTAAATCTCAAAGCCAATCCAGATGCTGTTGCCGCAAAAAAAAGAGATTGAAACATTGTTGGCAAGCAAGCGTTGCGAAATCGAAGCTTGCAAAAACTAATTAAGGACAAAAACTCCTTTGCAAGGAGATGGATTATGCTACCACTCCAAAAATTTTAGATATAAATTGATCCGTTCCTTGACGGCTCCTTTGTTGACTGTTTCAATTTGCCCTTTCTTGACCATGTGCATAATTTCGTAACTCTTTATCGTTCGTCTTGCTGTGTTAAATGATTTGAACCCTATTCCCGGTTTGACTAACCATCTGATAAATCTGTGATCCTGCTCGATTCTCTGATTGAGAGACTTATTCTGCCGCAGTTCAACTTTCACTAACAGTTCTTTTTTAGCTTTGAGTGCATCTATCGCTTTCGGATATGGGGCGTATTCATGCTGTGTTGCCATCCGGAACGCTAGTTAAAAATGTTGAGGTTTTCCGGCGCATTTACAAAATTCTGGGGATGGGTTGGGTCTATGCTGCAACTTCCTTACCAGTTATCGGTGCTATTGCCGACTTCCTATATGGGATTTGGGCTGATTGGCGACTTTTCCTAACACGACGACCAGATTTAGCGACTATTGTACGAGAGCGTTCTTCTCGACAAGCTTGCAAGACCCAAGGCCGTTGTCGCTTAATGGATGGAGATGACTAAGCCCGGTTTCACTAATAAACGATGTCTGACAAAAACTTCAGTCACACGTGAACAGGTGTAGCGCATCATTGAGGCGCTGCTGTCAGAATTGGAAGTTGATGGTGCAGGAGTAGGGGATTAATTACAGCCACATCATCTTCAACAATGTCATGAAATGCATGGTTTAGCAAAGTGTCCCCAATTGCAAAAACTGATTCAAACTGGTGACATGATGATTGGAAAAGTTGTTAATCAAATTACCACTTCTAAGCTGTGGGCTGAGTCTGGCAACAATGCGATTATTATTTGGGATGAAGATAGTAATCCTCCGTACTTCTGGATGAAAAGGATTAAGCCAAGCTTGATTATCACTATTAACTTTAGTACCATCATATGGAAATTAATTTAGAAGAAACTTTTCTCCTAAACCCGATTCTGCACGATTAACACAAAACGTGTAATCGCTATGAGAACGGAAAAATGAAAGTAGACGGCAACGGACAAGGCAAGATTTTAACCCAAGAGCAACTAAAGCGATTATTCACGTCAGGATTTATTACTAAGAGCGATCGCTCTTAAGGCAGGCAGTTACGCTATTGCGCTCTGGAAAGGAATTTGCCTGTTTACTGGTTGTCAAGTATCAGAAGCACTAGCACTCCAGACGACTGATATCAAATGTTGTGCTATCTACTTTGAGCAAGTCTACCATCAAAGGTTAGCATAAACCCAGATTGTGGACATCCCACCAAGGCTAGCCGCAATGCTGGGGCAAAGCTTTATGACCAAGTTATTTACCAATTTCTCTACCTTCAAAAAAAATGTGCTAACCCCAAGTGATGATATCTAGTTATGAAAAAGCTAATAAAAATCGCTTTCATAAGTGCTGTTTTAACGATGACACTCGGTATAAATATTCCGGCTCAAGCCCAAGAAAAACGTCTGCTGACGCTTGAGGATCAGTTTGCCTTTCGCCAAATTAGCGATCCCCAACTATCTCCCACTGGAGACTGGATTGCTTATACAGTAACTAATACCGACTTGAAAAATGATACACAAGATAACCATATTTACATGACTTCTTGGGATGCTTCCCGAGGATTACATTTAACTAACGGTAAGGATAGTGAATATAACCCTCGGTTCAGCCCAGACGGGAAGTATCTAGCTTTCATCTCCAGCCGTGAATCTGGAAAACAACAAATTTGGTTGCTCAATCTAGCAGGCGGTGAAGCCGAGAAAATATCTGACTTTGCTGGTGATGTTAGCGATTTTGTCTGGTCTGGTGACAGTAAACGACTAGCCGTAATTGCCTCTCAACCAACTCCAGAAACTCCCTTTAATGGCAAAACCCCACCACCGATTGTTATCGATGTCTTTCACTTCCTTGAAGATGGTGTCGGTTTTATCGACAAAAGTCGAGAACATCTTTATGTATTGGACTTAGCAACTCGCAAAACAGATATTCTCACCCCAGGTTCATTTAATGAGTCTTTACCTGCTTGGTCACCTGATAGCAAAAATATTGCTTTTGTGAGCAAACGCGGTGAAGATAGCGAGCGCAACAATAATTGGGATCTTTATGTCATCGCTGCCCAAAGAGGAGCAAAAGCCCGCCAGCTAACCACTTTTTCTGGTCCTGACTGCGATCCTGATTGGGGTAGCCGTCCAGCTTGGAGTCCAGATGGGAAGTCAATTGCCTATCTTCAAGGAGGTTCACCCAAACTGATTGAATACGCAGTTTACCATCTAGCGGTGATTCCTGCCCTTGGCGGTACTCCGCGTCTACTGACTAAAAGCCTAGACCGCAATGTTGTCAAACCGCATTTTACAAAAGATGGGAAATCAATACTGTTTTTAATCGAAGACGATGGCAACGTTCACCTTGCAAAGATACCCGTAGCTGGTGGCAAAATTGAGCGCTTGTTAGCAGGAAGGCGAAATGTTAGTAACTTTGATTTAGAAGGCGATGACAAAATCGCTTTACTTTCTTCAATGCCACAACAACCAAATGAAGTCTTCGCCTTCAAAGGTAAAGATTTGCGTCCATTGTCGCACCAAAATGATCGGTTGCTAGTTCAACTAAATTTAGCAACTACAAATGAAATCACCTTTCATAGTAAAGATGGAACAGAAATTCACGGTTTTCTCGTCAAGCCACCTAACTTTCAGTCAGGGAAGAGATACCCGACACTGCTGATGCTGCACGGCGGACCTGTGGGGCAGTTCACAAATCAGTTTATGTTTAATTGGCAATTGTTTGCGGCCAAAGGTTATGTCGTTGTCGGTGTTAACCCACGTGGAAGTTCAGGAAGAGGTGAAGCCTTCTCCAAAGCGATTTATGCAGACTGGGGAAACAAAGATGCTCAAGATATTATTGCTGGTGCTGATTATGCCATAGCTACCGGAATTGCTTCGCCATCGCGTTTAGGAATTGGTGGGTGGAGTTATGGGGGAATGTTGACCAACTATACTATTGCTCAAGATACTCGCTTCAAAGCCGCAGTCAGTGGGGCTAGTGAATCAAATATTCTTGCGACCTACGGTACGGATGAGTATATTTATGACGAAGAACAAGAGTTAGGCGTACCGTGGAAGAGCCTTAATACATGGCTGCGAATTTCTTTCCCATTTCTTCACGCTGACCGAATTGTGACACCGACAATATTTCTGGGAGGTGACAAAGATGGTTCTGTACCACTGCACAACTCTGAGCAGATGTATCAAGCCCTGAAAAGTCTCGGAATTGATACTCAGTTAGTAGTTTATCCCGGACAGTCCCACGGAATCAGCAAACCGAGTTATCAACGTGATGTCCTAGAGCGTTATTTAGCTTGGTATGATAAATACTTGATTCCCTCAACCGTAACTACTAGAAAATAGTCTTGAAGAAGAATTCAGTACTTCTAAATTTAGGAGCAAAGTTGGAGACAAACCAAAAGCTACGATGAAGAGGGGGGAAAGTGCTGTATCCGTAACCAGCTTGTAGCACAGCGTCTTTCCGCTTGCTGTAGGCGTAGTGATACTCAAGTCAAACCCAGCACGTAACTTTGTTAAAGCTTCTAATTGGTGAGAAAAAATCTGGGTGATACCGTTATTCTGTAACGCTAAATTTACCACCAACACCCTACCCCATCACTGCACTAGCCTACATCAGCAGAACTTTCGGCAGCCTTGGGGAAATCGATTGGCTACGCTTTGCTTTAAGAGCGATCGCTACTTTCTCCATCTCCAGATTTCCTTACTCAACACACCATCACCAGCAACCATGTCTGTCGGCTGCCAGGGAAGAAGCTAAAAGTCGCGGATGCCGTCTATGAATACGTTGGCTGATGCTGACCTTTAAAATTCGTAATGCCGACTTCAAGATGATTCGTTTTTTACGTAAAGCACGAAACTTTAGGTGAATAATATTATCAAACGGTATTTACTTAAGATGAATAAATTGTTGACCCTACAGCAGCATTCAAGACTGGGCAAGGAAGTTCTACAAAATTGTAATCTTGCATCCATAACAGACCAACAAGTTGAGGAATTGAAGCAATCTCTCTGGGAACATGGGGTTATTGTTGTCAGAAAGCAAAAACTGACTGCATCCCAGTTGAAAGACTTTGCCATCCAGACGTTTGGTGACTCAACCCTCGGTCGTCGCCCCAAGCCTCTAGATCCCGAAATCGCTCCAGACTTACAAAGTCCTGGAGTCTCTATTTTAGGTAATCCCAAGGGGCTTTCTGGTGAGGTGGTCGGCAAAGTTGCTTGGCAATGGCATCACGATAAAGACCATCTCCCTAAAACACAGGGACTGGATATGAATGCCCTCTATGTCGTGATGCTTTATGGGGTGTCCATCCCGGATGAAGGAACGGATGGACAGCCTCACACCACTAATTTTCTCGACATGGTGGAAGCCTACCACAATCTCGCTCCCCAACATCAGCAGCAATTAGGACTACTGTCGATGTATCACCTGTCACCTATCTCCCCACAACCAGGGGTAGAGATTCCTCGGAAATTACATCCAATTGTCTCAAGTCACAAAGTAACTGGGCGCTATTGTTTATATTTGGGTTCAGACACTTCGATTCTCAAAGGGCTAGAAAACAAACCAGAAGCTGCTAAACAGTATTGGCAGGAATTGTTTCGGGAGATTCTTTCCTGTACGCCAGTTTATGCCCATATTTGGCAAGCTGGAGATATTGTGTTTTGGGATAACTCCCAAGTTATGCATACAGGTATGCCCTACAATGCAAACAAATATAAGCGGATTGGTCTCCGTGTTGGTGTTATGGCGAATAGCTGAAGTTGGAGACAATTGCAGGGTTTGGCGGGGTCAACAAAAGAATGCTAGTCCTCAATTAGTTCCGGTATTGTATCCCCTTGCAGGGTAATTACTTAAACGTCTGCACCAGTTAAGCCATCTGAAAGTCTTTCCACAACCCAACGCTTTGGTAAAAGAGTGAAACCCTTGTTTTCTAAGGGTCCAATATCATGTCCGCCTAATTAGTTATAATTCGTGCATCTGTGCAAAAACCAGGAAACCCTCTTTCCTCCTGCTCCCTGCCTCCTGCGGACTTAATGATAAGTCTTTAACTGGCGTTGCATAATTGAAGTATGAATCAGGCGATCGCTTCAAGCTTGCCGGCGCTACACGCCCGCAGCGCCACGTAACCATATTTGAGATAATGTATTACTAATCGAATTGAGAATTTAAGCATTTCTTCTGACTTAGAATAGCAGAACGTTTTACGATGTAAGCGAGCAAGGTAATGTCTTAAACGACTGTTTTCTCCTTCTACTCTTGTCATATAGGAATCCTATTTGATTTTTGAAAAAGTTTACGAGAAAATACGGTTATGTGTATAAGTGTAAGAGTAGACAATGAGAAATCAGCATCTGCAAACTGCATCACTGCCGATGAGAGTAGCAAGTGCGATCGCACAACTACAAGAATTTATTGCAGCTTGTCACGATGCGCGTGAGGCAACAAAAGCCTTAGCGGTCAAATTGGTTTACCAAGATTACTTGTACGAGGAAATCCAAAGAATTTTAGATGTGTCTTTAGGCTCGATTACTGGTTGGAAGCAAGCTTATGAGCAGGATGGAATCAACGGACTAAGGTTAAACCACAAAGGACGAAAAAGCTACCTGAGTAACGAACAGCCAGAAGAAGTGTTGAGTTGGTTACAAACCAAGGGTTATTGGGAGCTTGGGGAACTGGAATATAAACTAGCCTTCGATTATGACGTGGTTTATCAGTCAAAACAAAGTTACTATGATTTATTCGATGCAGCTTGCATCAATTGGAAAAAAACCACAAAGCTAAATCTCAAAGCCAATCCAGATGCTGTTGCCGCAAAAAAAAAGAGATTGAAACATTGTTGGCAAGCAAGCGTTGCGAAATCGAAGCTGGAAAATTGAGAGTATTGTTAATTGATGAGTGTCATTTAATGTGGGGAGACTTAAGTGGCTATATATGGGGGAGAACCGACCAGGAAATAACAGTTCCAGTGGTAAATGAGCGAGAGAAACAAACGTGTTACGGAGCAGTTGACTACCTGGAACGAAAATTACTACTTAAAGCTTACGAAAGGGGAAATTCAGAAAATACTATTGATTACCTCCAATATCTAATAACTGAGTCTGGCGACCAACGATTGCTGATTTTCTGGGATGGTGCTACTTACCACCGTTCCAAAGAAATCCAAAGCTTTTTAGACAAATTTAACCAAGGTTTACCACCAGAACAATGGAAAATTCACTGCGTTCGTTTTGCTCCTAATTGTCCACAGCAAAATCCTATTGAAGATATCTGGTTACAAGCTAAAACATGGGTTCGACGTTTTTGTGCCTTGATTCCTTCCTTCTCACATTTGAAATGGATGGAAGAAGTGGTTTATTCGACACACTACCTTTGATTTTACCGCTCTTGCGATGTACGGGGTTTTTCAAAAATCAAATAGGAATCCTATATTTATATTAAATATAATAAATTACTATATAAATTTAATAGGATTTACTTAGTCGTAATTATAGAACCATGCAAATTCATTCTCACTCCGAATTACACTAGAGTTGCGATCGCCATGAACAGGGTTTGCAAAAATTGCTCGCTTGCCTTGTTAAAAGAATACAGTGCGATAAGTTAGTGCAGCAAACAACCAATCAACTTAGAGAATCACTTCAGGTTGGTCGGGTAGTGTTGTATTATTTTTACAGTCAGTGGCAAGGACAAGTGACTTTATTGGTCGCTATCAGATATAGAAATGATACAAACAAAGGCACAAATAGCAACAGATCGTAATATTCTGGAGAGTTAAGTCACAGTGTATTCAAATCGCATACAGTTAAGTAGCAGAAATTCTCACCAGCACTGATTTTTCTAGATAAGGAGAAAAAACTGTGAAATTTGGTTACACGGTCATTTGGGTAGACGATGTAGTTAAAACAGTTGAGTTTTACGAAAAAGCCTTTGGTTTAGTTCGTCGTACTCTCCAGGATAAAGGACAATCTATGTGGGCGGAAATTGAAACTGGAAACACCACACTAGCTTTCTCTTCCAGTAGCGAAGCACAGAAATTATTTCCTGGAGGCTTCCATTCCAACGACGCTACACAACCACCGCCATTAATTCAGATATCATTTATCACTCCTGATGTTGGTAGCGCTTACATGAGAGCGATCGGAGCAGGTGCAAAAACACTAGATGCACCTAAAACTCATGGGGGACACACTATTGCTCGTGTCCGCGATCTCAATGGCGTGCTAGTGTCGTTGGTGAATGCCTAAGTAGCAAGCCAATTTAAGCTCAAGGAAATGCAATTTACAGCTAAACAGGCACAGTCCGCCTTTGCAAACTAAGAAAAATTAAGGCTTTGAAACCTACGCAGGTGGGTATAGTCTCGTGTAGACGCGGTTTCTAAGCGCCCTTTTGACTGGTATGAAAACTTAACTATGTTGATTTTAACCAGAGTTTTTCTGCTAGTTGCTACAACACTTTATCAAGCGATCGCGTGCTGGCATGAAGATCGAAAACTGCCCCCTGGTCAAATGTTTGATGTAGGTGGATATTGTCTACATCTATACATTGCAGGAGAAGCTAGTCCAACAATTGTTTTAGACCACAGTTTAGGAGGAATTGAGGGCTATCTTTTAGTTGAAGAATTGGCGAAGTTACGACAAGTATGTATCTATGACCGAGCAGGTTATGGATGGAGCAATCACAGCCCACATCCCCGAACCAGCAATCAAATTGTCACAGAATTAGATACACTGCTTACCAAAGCAGGAATTAAACCACCCAACATTTTGATAGGAGATTCCTTTGGTAGCTACAATGTCCGTCTATATGCCCATCGCTTTCCTGAGAAGGTTATTGGAATGATACTTACAGACGGACTGCATGAAACTGAAATGCTCAAAATGTCTTTTCAGTTACAAGCTTTGAAACTCTTTTTTATATCCGGCTTTGTGATGTCTATTCTAGGCTCGATACTTGGCATTATTCGATTAATGAGGATATGCAAAGTATTTGAAGTGCTGAAGCCGGAATTAAGTAAATTTCCTAAACACTTACTTAATTCCATCAAACGTTCCTTTTGCCGTCCTAAACACTGGATTACAATGAGCCGAGAGATGTTAAATCTAAGTGCTAGTGGACGTGAGGTTAGAATAGCTAACCAGTTTGGTAATATGCCTATAGTTAATATCAAAGCAAATTCTTTTTTCAAACCTTCTTTTTGGACTCTTTTTATTCCTCTGCGAGGTGCTAACCAACTGCGGAAGCAGATGCACGTAGAGTTACTTAAGTTATCAACTAACTGTACTCAACTTCAAGCAACTAAGAGCGGTCATTTTATCTGGGTAGATCAACCTGATGCGATCGTAGATGCTGTAAAAATTGTTCTCAATCAAGTCGATCCTTCTCGTCCGGGTTAATGGGCATAGATGCTGAACAGGGAAATTATGAATTTTGTTTTGCATCATTGATAATTCATTTATTTTCTTTTCTTCCCAATCTCAAATTTTATGGATTCAAATCCAGCATTGTGTGCTGCGATCGCTCATCATATTACCACCAGTCCTGAGCAGCGAATTACTTTCGCCGAATTCATGGACATGGCGCTATATCACCCCGAACACGGCTATTATTCCAGTGATGCAGTCAAAATTGGCTTTCAAAATAGTGATTTTTTCACTTCTCCCAACCTCAGCGCTGACTTTGGCGAATTGCTTGCAGAACAATTTTTGCAAATGTGGGAAATTTTAGGGCGACCTGTACCGTTTTCTCTGGTAGAAATGGGAGCAGGTCAAGGACTGCTGGCATTGCATATTTTCAAGTATTACCAGCTACACTACCCAGATTTTTTTACCTCGCTGGAATATGTGATTGTGGAAAAGTCGCCAACTTTAAAGCAACAACAGCAGCAACGCTTGCAAGATTTGCCCGTGCGTTGGTGCAATTTAGAGGATATCCCAACTGGGGCGATCGCTGGCTGCTTTTTTTCTAATGAGTTAGTCGATGCCTTCCCAGTGCATCAATTCACCCTAGAAACAGGGCAACTGCAAGAAATTTATCTCACAACAGATAAGGATGAAAAAGCAACCAATGCCCCATGTCCATCATTTCTGGAAGTCACAGACAAACCCTCTACACCTGAATTGGAAAAATATTTCGACTTAGTAGGAATCGATTTAACCTCAGGTGCATATTCAGATGGTTATCGCAGTGAAATTAATTTAGCTGCTCTAAACTGGTTGAGTATAGTAGCAGACCGCTTAGAGCGTGGCTATGTGTTAACAATTGATTATGGCTACCCCGCTACCCGCTACTACAATCCCAGGCGATCGCAAGGAACGTTACAGTGTTACTACCACCATCGTTTCCATGACAACCCATATATCAATATCGGACGACAAGATATCACTGCCCATGTTGACTTTACAGCTTTAGAACGCTGGGGCGATCGCTGCGGTTTAGAGAACGTTGGTTTTATCCAGCAAGGACTATTTTTGATGGCCTTAGGATTAGGGGAACGAATTGCTGCTATTTCCTCTCAAAACCAACCCCTCTCGCAATTACTACAGCGACGGGACGCCCTACATCAGCTTTTAGACCCTACAGGACTAGGTGGTTTTGGAGTCTTAATTCAGAGCAAAAATCTTGGCAAAACAGAAATTTCTCAACCACTAAAAGGATTAACTCTGCCAGAGGAAACTTAAATTTTAAAAAATTAAAAAGTTAAAACTCTATTTAAGAATGCAGTATTAGTTTTATTTAGACTAGCATAACAGTAATTACTGTAAACTTAAACACAATTGGTAAGTAATAATTATGTCTGCTCATGACCTATTAATGTTAGTAACACTACTTACTCCAGGTATTTTGCTTTCAGTTTTGATTATGCTGACTTTTGCCGCAGGTGGCTAAAGTAATCACTTATCAGTTATCAGTTACAGCCGATTTCAAGGAAGATACAGTCTACAAACTAGGTTTGGTAGACAGGTAGAAAGCCTATTTTCTTCTAAATTATGTTGTATCAATAGTAACTGATAATTATTCTGAAAACGCAATATCTACAAAGACTACGCCTACGCTGTACCAGAGGAACGTAAAAATGAAGGTAGCATTTCTGGGAACTGGACTGATGGGACTACCAATGGCTCAAAGGTTATTAGCCGCAGATATAGAGCTAGTTGCCTACAATCGTACCCCAGAAAAATTAGCACCACTAGAAGCTGCTGGGGCTGAAATTGTCACACACCCCCGCTACGCTATTCGTGCTGCTGAGTATGTAATCCTGATGCTTACTAATGCCCCAGCCATTTATAATGTCTTGCTTTCAGATAGAGCTTCACAAACTCTCAAAGGGCGCACTATTATCCAAATGGGAACAATTACTCCCACGCAAAGCCAGGAAATTAGAGATGCTGTTGTTGCAGGCGGTGGTGAGTATTTAGAAGCACCTGTATTAGGAAGTATTCCGGAAGCAAAAGCAGGCAAGTTGATTGTTATGGTAGGCGCCGAACCAGAACAATATCAACGCCACTTGAACTTACTGCAAAATTTTGGTGCAGAACCTTTATTTGTCGGGCCTGTAGGGACTGCGGCGGGGTTAAAATTGGCACTCAATCAACTAATAGCTTCCCTAACAAGTAGCTTCGCTCTGAGTCTGGCTTTTGTCCAACGTCAAGGTGTGAATGTGGATATGTTTATGCAAATCTTGCGCGACAGTTCACTTTATGCACCTACCTTTGACAAAAAATTACAACGGATGTTGGATGGTAATTATGCCGATCCTAATTTTCCCACAAAACACTTGCTCAAAGATACGGAATTGTTTATCTGCGAAGCAAAGTCTCTGAGTTTAGATCTCAGTAGTATTAAAGGAGTACGACAAATTTTGCAAACAGCTATGAAAATGTCATTTGCTGAAGATGATTATTCATCACTATTTGCTGTGATTAAAGAATGGGGAGAAGCGATCGGTGATTGAGGGTTGGGCATTATCAGCTTTAATTTGGTAGGGTGCGTTATGACTAACATCCATAACGCACTAAAAATTTGGGATGATGCCCTACCCTGGGCAATAACACACCCGACAAGTTTTCTGAACACAAGCATAATATTTTATACGCAACTTCTAAATATAAACGATCACTGACCAATAGTAGTTGTTGATGGCGACGATTCGGGAGACTCAACTGTAGGCGAAGGTTGTGGTTGAGGATTGAGAAATTCCTGCCAAGTCTTTATTTGGTCTTGTGCTGCATTATAAGCAGCACTACCGCGGGGAATAGACTTGGCAATCCCAATTCCTTTAGCAATATCAGACTGACCTTGAGAACGGGCTATGTCTAATAATTGCTGACTCCATTGGTCAATGGCGAGATTGGCGTCCATGCGTAGGATGCTATTATTTGAAACCCGATCTGCTAATCGTATTGCTTCAGCTAAGGCTTCTGGCGTGCCAACAGTCGCCGTCTCCTGGGCTTTTCTCCAGTTTTCTCTGGTGCGGATTTGCCCTTGCCAATCATCGATAGCAGTTTGTGCTTCGCCAGAAAGCGACCTTCCTGAAGATGCGATTTGTTGAGCTGCACTAATGGCAGCAGTGAGATTTCCACTTTGAGCCAGTTCTCGTGCCCGATCTAAGTAGGGTTGGTCTTCAATTTGCTGAATTTTTGCTGTCCAAGCGCGAATTTTTCGGCGTGCTTCTGGATATAATGCACGACCGCTACCGATTTGGCTAGCTTGGGCGATCGCAGCTTGTAATGAGTTAATATCCTCAAATATTGCTATCTGTTCGGCACGTTCTAAATAAGGTTGGTCTTCGATTGTCTCTATTTGGGCACGCCAGCGACTCATTTCTTGCCTAGCTTCTGTTCCTCTGGGGTTACTAGCAGGGATGAGTTGCGCTTGAGCGATCGCTGCTGTTAAATTATTGACTGTTCCTTGACTAGCCAATACTCTGGCTTTTTCTAGATGGGCAACATCTTCGATTTCTAACTGCCAACGAGCGATTAACTGCTGCGCTTCCTCATATACTGGTCTTGAAGGATCGATTTGTTGTGCTTGGGCGATCGCTGCTTCTAAACCAGAAACGTTACCTAGCCAAGCACTTCTTTTGGCATCGGCTATGGCGATAAAGTCATCTGTTTCGGCTTGGAGTTTCGTACTTTCGGGAATTTGTCTAGCAATATTCAGCGCTTCATCTGCATCTCGCTGGTCTAGTTTTGTCTGTGCCAACGCCAGCATTTTATGTCCAAATGCCGGAATCGCTTCTTGAGCTTTTTGGTAAAGGTAACTTTCTTGCCCAATGGACTCGGCAAGCTTAATCGCTTCCAGTAAATTATCAACAACTTTGCTGGAAGCTAAACTTTCGGCTTTTCCTAACTTATCGCCATCTTCGCGGGCTGTGGCAATGATGTGATTCAATTGGTCGTATTTAGTACCCGCCCAATATTGATTATCTACACGTAGCATTCTCGCGGACAACATAAAGGCCGATTGCCAGTGTAGTTGGCGTACTTCGGCGAGCGCACTGTTGTAAATGCCATCTGCCTTCGACCAAATTGTTTGCCATTTATCAATTTGCTCGTTTACTAGTTTATAGGCTGCAACTTCTTCTGGTATTTTGCGAGCAGTGGCGATCGCTTCCTCTAAATTCCCTGTTTGGAAACTTTGATCGGCTAACTTTAAAATATCCCGCGACCATTCTTCGATGAAACGATTAATTTCTGCATGTAACGGGTGATTTTTTGGTAATTCCTTCACCAGAGCGATCGCTTGTAGCAAGTCATTCACTGTATCTTTAGAAGCCGCCAATTGAGCGCAGTGCAACCGTACCGAAGCACTAGCTAGAGGCCAGAAAATCGATGGGCAATTAGGGGCAGCTGGCAACTTCAGCAGCATTGCCGTTGCTAAGAATGCTATACTCCCAGGAATCGAAATTAACAAAAATGACCACAATATCCAACTTTTCGTCCAGCGTGGCCATTTCCGATAACTTTTACTGGCTTGGGTAGTTTCTTGTGAGTGACTATCTTTGCCAACAGAATTATTTTGCTTTCGCCGCTTCACTGACTTGGAGTTAGAACCAGTAGCTGGCACATCAAATGGTTGAGTTTCACCGAATTGCTCTATTCGGGATAATCTGGTATCTTGATCTGGGTCTCTTGCTCTGCCTCCTGACCAACCGTCTGGAATATCCCGCTCTGTCATTTCTCACACCAAAATAATTGAATAGCTTTCTGTTTTAGGTCGATAATTCCATTGTTGCCATAGTAGCTTTCTCACGATTATAAAGCTACTTTTTTGATTATCTACCCCCACAGATACCATTAAAACTCTAAAACTTTAGTCTTGTTTTATACTTTCTCCTCAAATAGTAGATTCGGCTTGCAAATCGGCAATCAGCTGAGCTAAGCGCTCGCTACTTGCGTGATAAACGTTGCCGCAAAAATCGCAAGTTGCTTCAGCACCATCATCTTTAATAATCATATCTTGCAGTTCGGCTTCTCCCAAAATTTTCAGTGCCCCCAAAGCGCGATCGAAAGAACAACCGCAGTGGAAGCGCAGCATTTGCCTTTCGGGAAAGATTGCTAGCCCCATATCTCCTAGCAAGTCGTCAAATATTTCAGGTAAAGTTTTCCCAGCTTGCAACAACGGCGTAAATCCTGCCAGACCAGCTACCCGTGATTCTAGTTTTTCTACTAAAGCTTCATCTGTTGCAGCTTTGGGTAACACTTGTACCAGTAATCCTCCAGCAGCCGTTACTCCTTCTGCTCCCACAAACACGCCTAAAACTAAAGCTGAAGGAGTTTGTTCAGAATTCACCAG
This sequence comes from Nostoc sp. S4, assembly GCA_029379225.1. Lineage (GTDB taxonomy): Bacteria > Cyanobacteriota > Cyanobacteriia > Cyanobacteriales > Nostocaceae > Nostoc. The sequence goes on from JAQYWR010000053.1 coordinate 33,499, forward strand.
ATAATGAGCGACATCATCGCCAATTTCCCCAGAAACTAGTTCTACAGTACTAGAGTAAGGAAAACCATAACCGATATCCCGGACAACGTAAAGGAAACCGCTACCGACTGCACCACCAACGTCTAGCTTACCTTTAGCATTAGGAGGCAATTCCACAGATGGATTCGCCACATATCCACGCACCGTGCCATCTAGACCCGCATCTACCAATATGCCACCCAAAGGCCCATTGCCCTTGACTCGGACGTTGACCCTCGACCCAGTACGCTTCATGCTAGAAGCCATCAACAAGCCCGCCGCCATCGTCCGCCCTAGTGCTGCTGTTGCTACATAGGAAAGTTTGTGTCGCCCTCGTGCTTCTTCTGTTAAACGTGTGGTAATTACGCCTACCGCACGAATCCCACCTTCGGCTGCTGTTGCACGAATTAACTGATCCGCCATGAATAACCTTACATTTCTTAACAAGTCCACCTTTCTATTCTAAGTTCTCTATTGGTAGATAAGTAATCTAGTAGGGTGTTACGCAAATAAACGGCTGTTATTAGTCATTAGTCATTAACGCTATATTTATGACTCCGAAAAAATAAAAATATTTGTAGGTTAGGTTGAACGTAGTGAAACTCAACAAAACTAGGGATTCTTGGTGTTGGGTTTCGTTGCTCAAATGCCACTTGTTACCCTACACCTTCTCCGTACCCCTACGGAGAAGTAAGGCTGGGCGTAGCGTCTAGTAGAGTTAGAGTACAAGTTGGGAAATTTGACGCCAGGTGATTAATTATTTGCAAATGAGCAATGACCAATGACTAATGACAAAAACTATTTGCAATATTAGAGATAGTGATGTCTCACCTTTAGGTAATCCTGGAAAATGCTGGGTAATTTTCAACAAAGCCAACTGCGAATCGAAATTGAAGCACCAACAGATGCAATTCGTGACAGTCTATTGCATCCAACGCAACTAGCAAAATGGCTTGTAGGGCAGCGCTTGGCGCCAGGAATGCCAGAAGAATTGCTTCCTGGATTTGAGTTTACTACCTGGACTGGGCCAGTTGCGATTCATCATCAAGTGGACGTTGTGAAATCCAATTGCCTCCGCTTACTACTGTCGGGAGGTATTGACGGATTTCATGAATGGTACTGGGGAGAAGGTTGGGTACAGTCCCGCTTGGAAGGAATCTCAGTTTTGCCGTTGAATTTGGGTCAAACCCTGAATTTGTTGAGTTTGCGTCAATTTCTCGCAAATTAAAAACATTAAATGCAGTAGATGTGAAGGTATGAGTGTGGGAGGGATGGGAAGGTTTTTATAATCTCCCCATACTCCCTTCGTTTGTCCAGTTGCGATCGCCGCATTATCTTATTTGCTTTGATGTGATTCTAATTCGGCTTTACCACTAATACCGAACAGTGAGCTTCTTCCACAACTTGACTGCTAACAGAACCCTGAACTATTCGTTTCATCCCCATCAATCCGCGACTGCCAATTACGATCAAGTCAGTTTTGTAGATATTGGCAAGGCGAATAATCTCTTCAGCAGGATCCCCGGTTACCAATTCTAACTCGCTGGTAACTGATAAGTTTTCCTGATAGGACTGTAGCTGTTTTTCTATATGAAAATAAGAGAATGTTGGGGACTCAGACTGAGGACGATCTGCGGGTAATTCGAGCTCTGACTCTGATGTAGGAAATACATGGCAAAGAATAACCTTGGCATCTTTTGAAAATGCCAAATCATCTAAAGTCTGGATTACTTGTTCTGCTATTTCCGAACCGTCCAGAGCTACCAAAACATTCTTTAGCACCGCTCTCGTCTCCTAAAGAGTAGACCCCTTAAAATAAGTATCTAGCAAAATTTGTTGGTAGTTACACTCAACCAATTTTTTATCTGCCAACTCAGTTTACCGATCAAAGTTAAGCCAGAGGCTAGTTTGAGACCACTTTACTGCTAGTCGTGTTCTAGTAAATGGCGTTGTGGAAAACCTTTTCACCAATTAATTTAAAACGTAACCTCTTTCTTCGGAACTGGAATCTGGCAACACCCAACTTCTGCCGCAACTGCCATCGGCAATGCAAAGCATTACCGTAGGTATCGCTGTCTAAAGTTTTAGTTTGAAGGTATCGATTGACTTTTGCCAAAACCATTAGAAAAAATTAAGCATTGTCAATCACTCTTCTTGCTTAATTCGGCGTCGGACTGAATCAGCATGAGAAGGTAAGCCCTCCGCTGTTGCTAGCACATCAATGGCACTAGCGACATTTTGCAGAGCGGTTTGGGAGTATTGAATAATACTAGAATGTTTGAGGAAAGTTTCTACCCCTAATGCCGAAGCGTACCTAGCAGCACCGGAAGTCGGCAAGGTATGGTTAGGACCTGCCAAATAGTCTCCTACTGCTTCTGGTGTCGAGTAACCCAAAAAGATTGCTCCAGCATGGCGAATCTGTGGTAATAACGCCCAAGGGTCTTTGACTTCTAATTCTAAATGTTCCGGAGCAAATTCGTTGGAGAGTTCTGCTGCTGCTGCCAAAGATTCCACAACGATAATCAAGCCGTAATGAGCGATCGCTTTTTCTGTGTCTATTCGCCGCGGGTGATCGACTAGCTGTCTTTCCAAAGCTACTTGCACGTTCTTGGCTAAAGCAGCATCCGTGGTCAGCAAAATAGCTGCCGCCATCGGATCGTGTTCGGCTTGGGCTAATAAGTCAGCAGCTACGTACACTGGGTTGGCAGTTTCATCGGCAATCACCAGCACTTCGGAAGGGCCCGCCAAAGAATCAATTCCGACGGTGCCGTAAACAAGTTTTTTTGCTAAGGTGACATAAATGTTACCAGGCCCAGTAATCACATTCACTTTGGGAATTGTTTCTGTGCCATAAGCTAAAGCAGCGATCGCTTGTGCCCCCCCAATGCGATAAATTTCTTGCACCCCTGCTTCTTGAGCAGCTACCAGGACTGCTGGATTAACTGCTCCACCTAGCCCTGGTGGTGTTACCATCACTAGATGAGGTACACCAGCTACCTTTGCCGGAATTGCATTCATCAGTACTGTACTGGGATAAGAGGCGCGACCACCAGGTACATACAATCCCGCTCGGTCTACCGGAGTATAGCGTTTGCCGAGTACAACTTCATCGTCGCCAAAGTGTACCCAGCTTTTCGGTACTCGCTGACGATGAAATGCTTCAATTTGGCGGCAAGCTAGCCGAATTGCGCCCATCAACTCCTTGGATACCTGTTGATAGGCTGCATCGAGTTGAGAGCCTGTTACACGGAGTTCTTCTGGTTTGAGGGTTTGTTTATCAAATTCGGCGGTGTAATGCAGTACAGCTTTGTCGCCTTGGCGCTTGACTGCTTGCAAAACTTCCCGCACTGTTGCTTCTTTGTTAAGCACCTGTTCGTCATGAGTGCGCTCGCAGATCCGTTGTAGTTCTGCTCTGACGTCTGCCTGCTGAGTAATGATTCGCAGCATGGAGTAAGGACAATGCCAAAATTATAATATTCCCACTTGAGATTTAGTATTGCTCTTAACCCATCTGGGTGTGAGAGCTGACCTAATTCTCTTCTCTAGCTTAACCTGGATTTTTTTGATACTCCCAAGGTTGCCAGCACATGCTTTCTTTTAAAAGGCGACTTAATTGCTTAATCCGATAAGCCTAAATTAGCCATCGGCAGGAAGGGGGCGTGCCATTTCCCACTATCTTTGTGCCCTCACCCTCACTCTTTACAGAAATAAAAATCATGTGCTTGCACATATGATTTCTCTGATTTACAGGGGGTAAAGTCTGAGTATAACTTTTACTTATTTTTCTAAGTTTTAGTAGTTAACATGTGTACAGATACGAAATATACGCTCTATACTATAAAGTCCCTGAAATTTAGATTTTTACAGTTCTTTACCTCTAAATAACGCATCCATTTGCAGGACTAATTATATTGACAATCCAACTGCCTGATTCGGTTAGTGGCGAGTTAGGGTGAATATTTTATTGATGTATTTTATTTTAACGCATTTTCTCAACTAACAACATACTCAATTGGGCATGAGGAATTTGTTATTGGTCTTTGCGTCCTCATAGATCCCTAATTTCTCTTATCCCTTCGATCTGCTTCATCTTCCCTAGTTCCCACTCCCTACTACCTATTAACATAATTTTTTTAGGAAATTCTAACATTGGCAATTTGGATGCTATATTAGTAAGTCTAGTAGTGTGTGTACATATTAATATATTTTCTGGAATTGACTAGTGGCGAATACAAAGTCTGCTCTTAAGCGTGCCCAAATCGCAGAACGTAATCGACTGCGTAACAAAGCTTACAAATCAGCAGTCAAGACGCTGATGAAGAAATACCTTAATGCTGTAACTGTTTATGCAGCTAATCCTACCCCAGAATTAAAACAAGAAGTACAGTCTAGGTTAGCTGAGGCTTACAGCAAAATCGATAAAGCAGTAAAACGGGGTGTGCTTCACCCAAACAATGGGGCAAGGAAAAAATCAAAATTGGCAATGAGATTAAAACCTCTCACTCAAACAGCTCAGTAGTCATCAATCATTTGTCCTTAGTCCTTTGCAATCGGCACAAAGGACTAAGGACAAATAGAGCCAGTCACTTAGTTGAGTGGCCGATCCTAGAGTACTGGGGTTGAGGTAAGGCTTCGTGAGATTCAGAACTTTGTCACAAACTAGAAAAAACAAAGCGCAAAGTTACGACTTGGAGGTTTTTTTTGGTGGTTTTGCCATCCGCAGGGTACAGACGCTACTGAAGGAGCTGGGAAACCCATCCAACTGAGTGGCTCAACTTTGTAACAGAAGACAAAGGACAAATGATGCAACTGATAGACACGCACGTCCATCTCAACTTTGATAATTTTCAACCAGATTTACTAGCAGTTCGATCCCGGTGGCAACAAGCAGGTGTAGTACGTTTAGTTCATTCCTGTGTTTACCCAGAGGAGTTTTCCAGCATTCAAGCTATAGCGCATGAGTTTCCAGAAATCAGTTTTGCTGTAGGATTGCATCCCTTAGATGCCCAGAAATGGAATCAGGACACAGCCGAGAAAATTAAATATTTGGCGAGTTCTAACTCAAATGTGGTAGCAATTGGAGAAATGGGACTGGATTTTTACAAAGCTGATAACTATCAGCAACAGTACATGATATTTGAGTCGCAGTTAGCGATCGCATCTGAACTCGACTTACCAGTAATTATCCACTGTCGCGATGCTGCTGCCCAAACCAGAGAAGTGTTAGAAAAATGGCGCTCACTTAAAGGAGAAAGAGTGCGTGGCGTCATGCATTGTTGGGGAGGAACGCCAGAAGAAACTCAATGGTTTCTCGATTTGGGCTTTTACATTAGCTTTAGCGGAACAGTAACGTTCAAAAACGCTAAAGCTATCCAATCCTCAGCGGCGATGGTAAGTAGCGAACGCTTACTTATTGAAACAGATTGTCCTTTTTTGGCACCAGTTCCCAAACGTGGCGAGAGGCGCAACGAGCCTGCTTACGTTCGTTATGTAGCAGAGCAAGTAGCTAAACTGCGTCAAGAACCTGTCGAGGTTATCGCCCAGCAAACCACCGAAAATGCCTGTAAATTATTCGGTCTATCAATATAAAGTGTCCTTTAGTCTATTTTATTCAATTGCGTTCAAAGAAATAAAACTTTAGGAGGACAAAAATATGCTAAAATCGTTCCCTCCAAAACATTTGAAAAGCGCCATAATGATAAAGGAAGGAACGTAAAACTTCTGATCTGAATTTTTCGTGCTGTTATTTGGCTTGGCCATCCTCAAAATCTCTACAAGCGGATGCTCTCCACACATGACTGACCATGCCAACTCAGGTTGAGCCATAATTATGCACAACATCGGCTTGGTGTGTATTTAATCTATACAAAATCGTTAAATGAAATTGCCTTGTGATTACAATCCAGCAAAATAAAGTGATTCTGATTCAAAGCCAACAATATACGGATCGTTTCCTCAAGCTTAGGATATCTAGGATATCACTGAGAGGATAGACATTAGGCGTGGATTTAAGACACACCGTGTAGAGCTGCGTAAGCAAATTAACGCGCTTTTTGGAGGAAAGGTGAGGAAAGCAGATCGAATTCTAGAATATCTTAATTGGAGATTGGGGAACTCGGGTCCCCAGAAAGTGGGGATTGGGCAATGGAAATTGGAGAAGAGTTTTCTCAGTACCCAGTGCCTAGCACCCATTCCTGATTAGGAGCGATTACCCCCTTGGCGAAATCGCTGATTCCAGCTTTTGTTGCTGGGTTTGCCCACATTTGTAAATAGTAGGTGTATAAAGAGTTTCCCAACTCGGACACTGGCTAGCAGTGGGAAAGATTAAATTACAGTGTCCCAAGAAAAATTTAACCAGGTTGACAAAGGTAGAGGCATGATTAGAGAAACATATATGGAACCCGCCTTTCTGTTGCCCGACTTGATTGAAATCCAGCGTTCTAGCTTCCGCTGGTTTTTGGAAGAAGGGTTGATAGAAGAACTCAACTCCTTTAGTCCGATTACAGATTACACGGGCAAACTAGAACTGCACTTTTTGGGTCAAAACTACAAACTTAAAGAACCAAAGTACAGCGTTGAAGAAGCGAAACGGCGGGATAGTACCTACGCTGTCCAAATGTATGTTCCCACACGTTTGATTAATAAGGAAACCGGGGAAATCAAAGAGCAAGAGGTATTCATTGGAGATTTGCCTTTGATGACCGATCGCGGCACCTTCATTATCAATGGAGCCGAGCGGGTGATTGTCAACCAAATAGTGCGATCGCCAGGAGTTTACTACAAATCAGAAATTGATAAAAACGGGCGACGCACTTATTCAGCTAGCTTAATTCCCAATCGGGGGGCATGGCTGAAATTTGAAACAGACCGTAACGATCTGGTGTGGGTACGGATCGACAAAACCCGCAAACTCTCAGCCCAAGTACTATTAAAAGCATTAGGCTTATCAGATAACGAAATCTTTGACGCCTTACGCCACCCAGAATATTTCCAAAAAACCATCGAAAAAGAAGGGCAATTTTCGGAAGAAGAAGCCCTGATGGAGTTATATCGCAAACTGCGTCCTGGCGAACCGCCCACAGTCTTAGGCGGACAACAACTACTAGACTCCCGTTTCTTTGACCCGAAGCGTTATGACTTGGGTCGCGTTGGGCGGTACAAGCTCAACAAAAAATTGCGCCTTTCTGTCCCTGACACCATGCGCGTGCTGACCTCCAGCGATATTTTGGCGGCGGTAGATTACTTAATCAACCTAGAGTATGACATCGGCAATATCGATGACATTGACCACTTAGGTAATCGTCGTGTGAGAAGCGTTGGTGAATTGCTGCAAAACCAAGTACGCGTAGGCTTAAACCGCCTAGAGAGAATTATTCGGGAACGGATGACTGTATCCGATGCCGAAGTGCTGACCCCAGCTTCCTTGGTAAACCCCAAACCACTGGTAGCAGCAATTAAAGAATTCTTTGGTTCCAGCCAGTTAAGTCAGTTCATGGATCAAACAAATCCCTTAGCAGAACTGACTCACAAGCGCCGTTTAAGTGCCCTCGGCCCTGGTGGTTTAACCCGCGAACGTGCGGGGTTTGCTGTGCGGGATATTCATCCTAGTCACTATGGACGTATTTGCCCTATCGAGACACCAGAAGGGCCTAATGCCGGGTTGATTGGCTCCTTGGCGACCCATGCACGGGTGAATCAATACGGGTTCTTGGAAACACCATTCAGACCTGTAGAAAATGGGCGCGTCAGATTTGATTTGACGCCAGCCTACATGACAGCTGATGAAGAAGACGACCTGCGGGTTGCTCCTGGAGATATTCCTGTAGATGAAACAGGGCATATTATCGGGCCGCAAGTACCAGTACGCTATCGTCAGGAATTCTCCACGACAACACCAGAGCAAGTGGACTACGTAGCTGTGTCTCCCGTACAAATCGTGTCGGTAGCTACCAGCATGATTCCCTTCTTGGAGCATGATGACGCTAACAGAGCGCTGATGGGGTCTAACATGCAACGCCAAGCAGTACCCTTGTTGAAGCCAGAGCGTCCATTGGTGGGTACAGGTTTGGAAGCCCAAGGTGCAAGAGACTCCGGGATGGTAATTGTATCGCGTACCGATGGCGATGTCACTTATGTGGATGCTACAGAAATTCGCGTGCGTCCGAAACCCAATACCTCAGAAATTAAGTACATCCTTTCTAAGTACCAACGCTCAAACCAAGATACCTGTTTGAACCAGAAGCCCCTCGTCCGCATTGGCGAAAAAGTGGTGGCTGGTCAGGTACTAGCTGATGGCTCCTCCACTGAAGGCGGTGAATTGGCACTAGGACAAAATATTGTCGTCGCTTACATGCCTTGGGAAGGCTACAACTACGAAGACGCAATTTTAATTTCTGAGCGACTGGTGCAGGATGACATCTACACCTCAATTCACATTGAAAAATATGAAATTGAGGCTAGACAGACGAAATTGGGACCAGAAGAAATCACTAGAGAAATTCCTAACGTTGGGGAAGATGCCTTGCGTCAGTTAGATGAACAAGGAATCATCCGCATTGGAGCATGGGTAGAAGCTGGGGATATCTTGGTGGGCAAAGTAACACCCAAAGGTGAATCCGACCAACCACCAGAAGAAAAACTCTTGCGGGCGATTTTCGGTGAAAAAGCGCGGGATGTGCGGGATAATTCCCTGCGAGTACCCAACGGTGAAAAAGGGCGCGTAGTTGACGTGCGCTTATTTACCCGCGAACAAGGCGATGAATTGCCACCGGGAGCCAATATGGTAGTCCGGGTGTATGTCGCCCAAAAACGCAAAATCCAAGTTGGCGACAAAATGGCAGGACGCCACGGCAATAAAGGGATTATTTCTCGGATTTTGCCAGCAGAAGATATGCCTTATTTGCCCGATGGTTCGCCAGTGGACATTGTACTCAATCCTTTGGGCGTACCCAGCCGGATGAATGTCGGACAAGTATTTGAATGCCTCTTAGGTTGGGCTGGTCATACCTTGGGAGTGCGATTTAAGATTACTCCCTTTGACGAAATGTATGGTGAAGAGTCATCCCGGAGAATCGTGCATGGCAAATTGCAAGAAGCACGGGATGAAACCAGCAAAGACTGGGTATATAACCCAGATGACCCAGGTAAAATCATGGTGTTTGATGGTCGTACAGGCGAACCCTTTGACCGACCAATTACCATCGGTGTAGCTTATATGCTGAAGCTGGTGCATTTAGTAGATGATAAGATCCACGCTCGTTCCACAGGCCCGTACTCACTGGTGACTCAGCAACCCTTGGGTGGAAAAGCCCAACAAGGCGGTCAGCGGTTTGGGGAAATGGAAGTGTGGGCATTGGAAGCGTTTGGTGCGGCTTACACCTTACAGGAATTGCTGACAGTGAAATCCGACGATATGCAAGGACGGAATGAAGCGTTAAATGCGATCGTTAAAGGTAAGGCAATTCCCCGACCTGGAACACCAGAGTCCTTTAAGGTGTTAATGCGCGAACTACAATCATTGGGATTAGACATTGCCGTACATAAGGTAGAAACCCAAGCAGACGGTAGTTCCTTAGATGTGGAAGTCGATTTGATGGCAGACCAATCAGCCCGTCGTACACCTCCCCGACCCACCTATGAATCTCTTTCCCGCGATTCACTCGAAGATGACGAATAATTTGTAATTGATAATACTCGCCTTTAGCCAGAGGGAAGCTATGTAATTCGCAATTAATTTTTCAATTGCGAATTACGAACCAAAAATTGTTAATTACGAATTAGAAATTGTTAATTACGAATTACGAATTACTAAAGATGAGACCAGCCCAAACTAATCAGTTTGACTACGTAAAAATCGGCTTAGCATCACCAGAACGTATTCGCCAGTGGGGCGAGAGAACTTTGCCCAATGGTCAGGTAGTTGGTGAAGTCACCAAGCCAGAAACGATTAATTACCGAACTCTCAAGCCAGAGATGGATGGCTTATTCTGTGAGCGCATCTTTGGGCCTGCAAAAGATTGGGAATGTCATTGTGGCAAGTATAAAAGAGTGCGTCACAGAGGGATTGTCTGTGAGCGATGTGGGGTAGAAGTTACCGAGTCAAGGGTGCGTCGTCACCGCATGGGCTATATTAAACTCGCCGCGCCAGTAGCTCACGTTTGGTATCTCAAAGGCATTCCTAGCTATATTTCCATCCTGCTGGATATGCCCTTGCGGGATGTGGAGCAGATTGTCTATTTCAACTCTTATGTTGTTTTAAGTCCAGGCAATGCCGAAACTTTAACTTACAAACAGCTACTAAGCGAAGACCAGTGGCTGGAAATTGAAGACCAAATTTATAGTGAAGATTCTCAGCTTCAAGGCGTAGAAGTAGGCATTGGGGCCGAAGCGCTGCTGCGCTTGCTTGCGGATATCAATTTAGAGCAAGAAGCCGAAAGCCTGCGGGAAGAAATTGGCAACGCCAAGGGACAAAAGAGAGCCAAGTTAATCAAGCGGCTGCGAGTAATTGACAACTTCATCGCTACTGGTTCTAAACCAGAGTGGATGGTGATGGCAGTTATTCCTGTGATTCCCCCCGACTTGCGTCCAATGGTGCAGCTAGATGGCGGACGGTTCGCCACCAGCGATTTGAATGATTTATATCGGCGGGTAATTAATCGAAATAATCGTTTGGCACGCTTACAAGAAATTTTGGCGCCAGAGATTATTGTGCGGAATGAAAAGCGGATGCTGCAAGAAGCAGTGGATGCTTTGATTGACAATGGTCGTCGCGGACGGACTGTGGTGGGGGCAAATAACCGACCCCTGAAATCTTTGTCCGACATTATTGAAGGTAAGCAAGGACGTTTTAGACAAAACTTGTTGGGTAAACGAGTTGACTACTCTGGACGTTCGGTAATTGTGGTCGGGCCGAAGCTGAAAATTCACCAATGCGGTTTGCCTAGAGAAATGGCAATTGAGCTATTTCAACCATTTGTGATTAACCGCCTGATTCGCAGTGGCATGGTGAATAATATCAAAGCTGCGAAAAAGCTGATATCGCGTAACGATCCCAGTGTTTGGGATGTACTCGAAGAAGTAATTGAAGGACACCCTGTGCTACTTAACCGGGCACCAACGTTGCACCGCTTGGGTATTCAGTCTTTTGAACCAATCTTAGTAGAAGGGAGAGCAATTCAACTGCATCCTTTGGTGTGTCCGGCATTTAACGCTGACTTTGATGGCGACCAAATGGCGGTACACGTACCGCTGTCATTAGAAAGTCAGGCTGAGGCGCGGTTATTAATGTTGGCTTCTAACAATATCTTGTCACCAGCCACAGGTAAACCGATTATCACACCTAGTCAAGATATGGTATTGGGAGCATATTACTTAACAGCAGAAAATCCCGGTGCTACCAAAGGCGCAGGCAAGTTCTTTGCTTCCTTAGATGACGTAATTATGGCTTTCCAGCAAGAGGAAATTGACCTGCACGCTTATATTTATGTGCGGTTTGACGGCGAACTCGAATCAGACCAACCGGATACAGAACCTCTTGAGGTACAAGAAAACGAAGATGGTAGCCGGACATTAAAGTATAAGTTCCGCCGAGTCAGAGAAGACGCTAAGGGAAATCTGGTTTCACAGTATATTCGGACAACACCTGGTCGGGTTATTTACAATAAAGCGATTCAGGAAGCACTAGCAAGTTAGGGAGTGAGGACTGGGGACTGGGGACTGGGAAAAATACCCAGTACCCAATACCCAATACCCAATACCCAATCCCCAATAACTTAGGACTAATGACTAATGACTGAAAAAATGATTTTTCGCAATCGGGTGGTGGATAAGGGTCAACTGAGAAATTTGATTTCTTGGGCCTTTACGCATTATGGGACGGCGCGAACCGCAGTGATGGCGGACAAACTCAAAGATTTAGGATTTCGCTACGCCACTAAAGCAGGGGTTTCCATTAGTGTAGATGACTTGATGGTGCCTCCAACTAAGCGATCGCTCCTAGAAGCAGCCGAAGAAGAAATTCGTGCTACCGAAGCTCGTTACCAACGGGGTGAAATCACTGAAGTAGAACGCTTCCAAAAGGTAATTGATACCTGGAACGGTACTAGTGAAGCCCTCAAAGATGAAGTAGTTGTCCACTTCAGAAAGACCAATCCCCTGAACTCCGTATACATGATGGCATTCTCTGGGGCACGGGGTAACATCTCCCAAGTCCGGCAATTAGTGGGAATGCGGGGACTGATGGCAGATCCCCAAGGGGAAATTATCGACTTACCCATCAAAACCAACTTCCGTGAAGGGCTGACGGTGACGGAATACATTATTTCGTCTTACGGTGCGAGAAAAGGATTGGTGGATACCGCCTTGCGGACGGCTGACTCTGGTTATCTCACCCGACGTTTGGTAGACGTATCCCAGGATGTAATTATTCGGGAATTTGACTGCGGCACCACCAGAGGCATTCCCATTCGCCCAATGACAGAAGGTGCCAAAACTTTGATTCCTCTGGCAACCCGCTTGATGGGACGGGTAGTTGGCGAGGATGTGATACATCCAACAACAAAAGAAGTAATTGCACCACGCAACACCCCAATTTCTGACGACTTGGCCAAGGAAATTGGCAAATCTGGAGTAGCAGAAGTAGTAGTGCGGAGTCCCCTTACTTGTGAAGCTGCACGTTCTGTGTGTCAACACTGTTATGGCTGGAGTTTAGCTCACGCCAAAATGGTAGACTTGGGCGAAGCTGTAGGGATCATCGCCGCCCAAAGTATCGGCGAACCAGGCACTCAGCTAACCATGCGGACATTCCACACAGGTGGTGTGTTTACCGGGGAAGTGGCACAACAAGTCCGCTCTAAAATTGATGGAACTGTAAAAATTCCTCGCAAATTGCGGACAAGACAATATCGTACCCGCCACGGTGAAGATGCCTTGTATGTTGAGGCCAATGGCGTAATCGTTTTGGAACCAAAAAAAGAAGGTGATGCCACCCCAGCTAACCAAGAAGTGCAGGTGACTCAAGGTTCTACATTATATGTATTTGACGGCAATCAAGTAAAACAAGGTCAGTTGTTGGCAGAAGTTGCCCTTGGTGGACGTACAACTCGGACTAATACAGAAAAAGCGGTTAAAGATGTGGCTTCTGACTTGGCAGGAGAAGTGCAATTTGCCGAAGTTGTCCCAGAACAAAAAACCGACCGTCAAGGTAACACTACAACTACAGCCGCACGGGGTGGTTTGATTTGGATTTTATCTGGGGAAGTTTACAACTTGCCACCTGGTGCGGAATTAGTGGTGAAAAATGGTGATGCGATCGCTTCTAATGGAGTATTAGCAGAAACCAAATTAACTACTCTGCACGGTGGTGTGGTACGCTTACCCGAAGCTACTCCAGGTAAGAGTACCAGGGAAATTGAGATTATCACCGCTTCTGTAGTCTTAGACCAGGCAACCGTAACAGTCCAAAGCTCCCAAGGTCGCAATAACTACCTCGTATCCACTGGCAACAACCAAGTATTTAATCTCCGCGCGACACCGGGCACAAAAGTGCAAAATGGTCAAGTTGTAGCTGAGTTAATTGATGACCGCTATCGCACAAGCACTGGTGGATTCCTGAAATTCGCAGGCGTAGAAGTCCAGAAAAAAGGCAAAGCCAAACTGGGTTATGAAGTTGTCCAAGGCGGTACGCTGTTGTGGATTCCGGAAGAAACCCACGAAGTTAATAAAGATATCTCCTTGCTGTTGGTAGAAGACGGTCAGTTTGTGGAAGCTGGCAGCGAAGTTGTCAAGGATATCTTCTGCCAAAACAGCGGTGTGATTGAAGTTACCCAGAAAAACGATATCCTGCGGGAAGTGGTGGTGAAGCCAGGGGAACTGCTAATGGTGGACGACCCCGAAGCAGTCATGGGACGAGATAACACCTTCATCCAGCCAGGTGAGGAATTTCAAGGCACTGTCGCCACAGAATTACGCTATATCCAGTATGTGGAGACACCAGAAGGCCCTGCCCTGTTGAGTCGTCCAGTAGTCGAGTTCGCCGTACCGAATAATCCCGACGTGCCATCGACCACATCGGTAAGTCAACAAACTGGGCGTTCCATTCAGTTGCGTGCTGTGCAGCGCTTGCCTTACAAAGATTCCGAACGCGTGAAATCTGTGGAAGGTGTAGAACTGTTGCGAACCCAACTAGTGCTGGAAATCGAGCAAGAAGGCGAACAAGACCACAACGCCTCCCCCCTAGCAGCAGATATTGAATTGGTACAGGATATTGAAAATGAAGAAGTTCAACGGCTGCAGTTGGTGATTTTGGAGTCTTTGGTAATTCGTCGAGACATTACTGCTGACGCCACCCAAGGTAGCACCCAGACAACACTAGAAGTCCAAGATGGACTAACCATCGCCCCTGGTTCTGTGGTCGCACGTACCCAAATCTTGTCTAAAGAAGGCGGGATAGTCCGGGGCGTGCAAAAGGGAACTGAAAATGTGCGTCGCTGTTTGGTGTTGCGGGAAACTGACATGATTACCGTAAATACCAGTAGCCAGCCGAAAGTAAAAGCGGGTGAATTGCTTGTAGCAGGTACAGAAGTTGCCACTGAGGTTTTTGCTGATGAATCTGGGCAAGTCATAAATGTCAAAAAAGTAACAAGTGCTGAATCTAAAGTGTCGAGTCAAGGAAATACTCAAGACTCAGCACTTAGCACTCAAAACTATGCTATTACTATCCGCCTTGGTCGCCCCTACCGAGTCAGCCCTGGTGCTGTGTTGCAAATAGAAGATGGTGATTTGGTACAACGGGGTGATAACTTAGTGTTGCTGGTGTTTGAACGCGCCAAAACCGGAGACATTATTCAAGGTTTGCCCCGGATTGAAGAATTGCTCGAGGCTCGCAAACCGAAAGAGGCGTGTATACTAGCACGGCGAGCCGGAGAAGTCAAGGTAGTTTACGGTGATGGTGATGAAGCGATCGCAATTAAGGTCGTAGAATCAAATGGCGTAGTTACTGATTATCCTTTAGGGCCGGGACAAAATTTAATTGTCCCAGATGGATCTCATATTTCAGCCGGACAACCGTTGACTGATGGTCCATCCAACCCGCATGAAATTTTGGAAATCTTCTTTAGCTTGGGTTCCGAAGACGGAGTTTATGCTTGTGCTAGCCATGCTTTGCAGAAAGTACAGACATTCTTAGTGAATGAAGTGCAAATGGTGTATCAGTCTCAAGGGATTGATATTTCCGATAAGCATATTGAAGTAATCGTGCGCCAGATGACCAACAAAGTCCGGATTGATGATGGTGGAGACACCACAATGCTTCCCGGCGAATTGGTGGAACTGCGCCAAGTCGAGCAGGTGAACGAAGCAATGGCAATTACAGGCGGTGCTAGGGCACAGTATACCCCAGTATTGCTGGGTATCACCAAAGCATCGTTGAACACTGATAGCTTTATTTCTGCTGCATCCTTCCAAGAGACAACACGCGTATTAACTGAAGCAGCTATTGAAGGGAAATCTGACTGGCTGCGGGGATTAAAGGAAAACGTGATTATCGGGCGATTGATTCCCGCTGGTACTGGTTACAATACCTATGAAGAAACCAGTGCGATCGATGACTATGCTGTTGATATTAGCAGTAGTGTTTTAGATGAAGTTGACGATCCCCTTGATATGGTTTTAGATGACCGCACAGCTCGTACCTATAATTTAGATTCTCCGACTCTGGGAGAGCCTAGCTATGGAAGCAGACGTGCAGAAAGGTCAATCTTAGATGACGATGATGACTTAATCGCTGATGAAATAGCAGACGAAGACGATTACGAAGAAGACGACGAAGACGACGAAGACGATTTCGACGACGAGTAAAAATTACAGACGCGATTAACCCTTGTCTGTACAAAAATAAAAAGGCAAAAGAAAATCTTCTTTTGCCTTTTTAGTTTATTTTCAAAAAACAGATTATAAAATTTTGATTTCTAGCTTTAAATCTAAAATTATGGAGTTTTTTTACATTGTAAAAGAACTATTTGTGTAGGAGTATTTTAAAATATAGCTTTATTAAATTATTCGGAATTTTTAGTATACAAAAATCCTCTACACTTCATGATTCTTAATCATCTCAGCTTCCTTTTTTAGCTGACAGAAGTCCCACAATCTAATAAGCTAATGTTAAAGTGGTGATTTTTCACAAAACTCAACTACTGAAAAAAGTAGGTTTTGTTGCTCAATACTTTTGGATGACCATGTGCAAAATGTTGCCTATCCTTTATCATCACTGAGTTATTAATAAGCATCTATAAAGAAAATGCGTCTTAAAATCGTCCAGAACTTTGATGCCAGTTTCACTCTTGAACCACAAGCCAAAGAAACTTTATTTAAATCATTAACGAGTGAAGCTTTTTTAAATCAAATATGCCAACAATTACAGTGTCAAAAACTTGAATTTACAGAATTACTCTTCCAGCCAGTTCCTTATAGCTTAACTACCACTAAAGGAATGCCGGCAGAATTTGAAAAATATCATGAATCTGATGAATACGTCATCATCAACGTACCACCAAACTTTATGTTTAGTGCTAAGATTTTTAAACCCAGTCGCCTTTGTGCCATTTATCAAAAATTGGCTAATGCTTAATTTGAAAGAGATTTTTATTTAATTAGTAATTTTAAATTCATAGAAAATAGCAACTTTTCAAATTAGTTTATGAATACTGAAACAAATACTCCTGCTTTAACAAGTTTAGAATTCACTCATTACATTGACGATCGCGGTCAACTCCCAGAACAATTTCAAGGTAAAATCGGCGTATATGCTATCTTTGACCGAGAAAAAACGCTGCAATTTGTGGGATATTCCCGTGATGTTTATCTTAGCCTGAAGCAGCATTTAGTACGTCAACCGCACCAATGTTATTGGGTGAAAGTTCAAACTATTGAACGCCCCAGCCGTACAGTTTTAGAAAATATTGAAAATGCTTGGATTGCTGAAAATGGCAATGTGCCAGATGGAAATGGAAATAACAAGGAAAAATGGACTAATCCTATTGATGTGAAAATGGTAATGACATCCGAAGAACAGACAAATTATCAAAATCCAGTTAATGATGAATTGGCACAAATAAAAATTCTTAAAAATGTGGCACGGCGAGTAGAAGCAGAAATTTCCAAAGAATTAGAAGCGCGTGGTTTGCAACTAGAAGTTCGGTTTAATCCTAAATTAAAAGAACAAGGGTTACTCGATTTGAAATGAAGGTAGTTTTGGGAAAACTATCTTATGAATATTGCTGGTAATCTCCCATGACAACACAGCTACTGAACGATCGCTATCAAGTTATCCGCACATTGGGTGCTGGTGGGTTTGGTGAAACCTACCTAGCAGAAGATACCTATATGCCCTCAAAGCGCCGTTGTGTGGTGAAACGGCTAAGACCAATTCATAACAACCCCCAGATTTATCAGCTAGTCCAAGAGAGGTTTCAACGGGAAGCAGCTATTTTAGAAGAACTTGGTGGCGCAAATGACCAGATTCCGGCATTGTATGCTTACTTTTCTTCAGGCGGGGAATTTTACTTAGTTCAGGAGTGGGTTGAAGGTGATACCCTAACCGCAAAAGTCCAAAAGCAAGGACTATTTAGTGAAGCAGCTATCCAGGAATTATTCATGAATATCTTACCCGTCCTGGATTACGTCCACTCGAAAAATATCGTTCACCGCGATATCAAACCCGACAACATCATCGTGCGTTATCGCGACGGAAAATCGGTACTAATTGATTTTGGTGCTGTGCGGGAATCAATGGCAACCGTAGTGAATTCCCAAGGCAATCCTACCAGTTCGATTGTGATTGGTACACCTGGGTATATGCCCAGCGAACAAGCCGCAGGTAGACCAGTTTATTCGAGTGATTTATACAGTTTAGGAATGACAGTAATTTATTTACTAACTGGGAGAGTAGGACAACAACTAGAGACAGATTCCCAGACAGGTGAGATTGTTTGGCGACAGTATGCTAGTTATATTAGCCCAATGATGGCAGGAATAATCGATCGCGCCATCGCTTATCATCCACGCGATCGCTACCCCACTGCTAGAGCAATGCTGGATGCTTTGCAGAGCATAGCAAATCCAATTCCCCCGACGCAACCCCTCTCGACTCAAGCAACTGTAGTATCTGCACCGCCACCTCAAACAGTCCACGTTCAGCCACAGCCAAACCCTCAAAATAAGAGTCAGAATAATATCCTCATCGGTAGTTTAATTGCAGGTGGATTAATTGGTGCAGCTGTAATTGTTGGTCAAATGCTGACAAAATCTTCTCAACCGATAGCAGACAAAACAATATTACCTTCACAAACACCCTCAACTATTCCCAGTCCGGCGGTCGAAACTCCGACATTTACACCAACGACTCCATCTATTCCTACTCAATCTACACCTTCTCCAACTCCATTAATTACGCCAGCTGATAATACTACTGTTAATACTTATTTTTGGCTTTCTCAAAGACCTGTAACTGATGCAGATTTGGACGGTAAAAGCGGTTTTGAATTAGATATTATGCGAAATTCGATATTTGCTAGCCACGGTCGTCGTTTTGATACACCTGAATTACAAGATTACTTTAATAACCAACCTTGGTATCGTCCCATATATTCACCAAAAGAATTTTCACCTAAATTGCTTTCAAAGTTAGAGCAACAGAATGTAGACTATATCAGCAAATATCAAGACCGTTACGGCTTGAGATATTTTAAAAAATAAATTGTTGATGCGCTTGTAATCGAACTATTAAATCTTAAATCTTAGGTAGTAGAAAAATCTAAAGAGCTTCACCAAGTGCTTTCACTTAACTACTGGAAAGCTGTTGGATTTATGCTTGTAACTGGGGAGAAAGTGTACTTAGTCGGCGTCTGAGTCGACGCAAAGCTAGTAACACTTTTCTCCTGACTCTCTACAAAGAACCCCCTAACCCTATCTTGTTCTGATTACCCATCTGGATACTGCATAAAGCTGGACTGATACTAAAGTTACAAGTGTAGGTTGCTAAAGATTCTTTTTGATAATTGAATACCCGAACATTGTAATCAAAGTTCCGTGCAGTGCTACCTAAACGATTCACAAAATCATAGCGCTGTACATAGTCTAATAAGCTCCAAATTTGCTGATTTACTATCAAATCTACTCGCGCAGGTTCTTTTTCTAAAGCTGGATATGCAATCCAATTATCCAATAGCTTTTTCTCAGAATTTTGTTGTGCCCACCATAAACTAGGAACAGTTAATCGTGCTGGGTTAATGGTGTTAGCTGTAATTACATAGTCTTTTGGATTGGTTAATAAATCTAGTTCTAAAGGCGCACTAGAAGGCGAGGGTATTGGAGGTGTTTGCGCTACTGAAGGTGTGGTTAGTAAAGCAGTCAGGCTAATAGTTAATAGTAATGAAAACGATGTCTGGCGACGTCTGACGACAAGCCGCTTCTCTACGAGAGGCTTCTCCTGACAAAGACGCTTTGCAAACGCCAATGCGTCTGTGCAGAATTTAGGTATATCCATAACTAATACTAATTCGTAATTAATGTGCTTGTTAAAATTCGCACAATCTAAATTTTAATAGCAACGATGCGAATTCTGCGATAGTCTGCTTGCCAAGTTCCCTGTTGATACAGAGTTGGCTTCAGATATTCCTCCACGACGCGAATTACTTGTATTTGTTGCTCATCAGAAAGTCCTGCTAAAAAACTGCTGGCGAACATCCGAATCCAATTTGCTATCCCTGCTTCTCCCTCTGCTAAAGGAGTTGGACGAGCAAATAGGATGCTATAGATGACATCAAAGCCTTGCTGTTCTAATAGGGTAGCGTACTCACCAATGCTGGGATAATACCAAGGATTGAGTGCTTGTGCGGAAATATTAATTGCTTCTAAGGCGTTAGATAAAGCTGTGGCGATCGCCTGTATATTTCCCTTACCACCAAATTCTGCGACAAAACGACCTCCGGGTTTTAGGGCTTGGTGTATGCAAGCGATCGCCCGATCTGCTGGTTTCACCCAATGCAATACAGCGTTGGAAAACACAGCATCAAAAGGCTGTTCAACTTGAAAATTTGTCGCATCTGCAATATCAAAGCGGATATGGGGATAGTTTTCTCTTGCCTTTTCTATCATTGCAAGTGCGCTATCAATTCCCCAGACTTGGGCGCCAGTTTGGGCAATTTTGTCGGTGAGTTGGTTAAACTAAGCGATTTCCTCACGGGAACCGCTCGTCTTCAAAACCGGACGTGAG